>NZ_CP061205.1:1137500-1744166 GCF_015240255.1 Kordiimonas pumila | reverse complement strand
CACAGCCCGCAACTACCCCGACACACTTATGAAAGCAATCGCTGAAAAAGGCGGTCTGATCGCCATTGGCTACTGGGATGCCGCAGTATGCGACACATCTCCAACCGCTATTGCTGGCGCAATAAAATACGGTATTGACCTAGTGGGCGCTGATCATATCGCTCTGGGCTCTGACTGGGACGGCGCGGTCACGGCGCTTGCCTCAGACCATATTAGCACCATAACCGAAGCCCTTATACAAGCCGGTGTGCCAGAGGCCGATATCCGTAAAGTGATGGGGGAAAACAGCCTGAAGTTTTTACAAACATGGCTGCCTGATTAACCCTGAAAAAGTTATACACAAAAAAATTTTGTAAAATTTTATGCATCTCTGTACAGCCAGCAAAGGCTGTGGCAAAGAAAATTTCAGGCATAAACACCTTTGTATTTTACAGGATTTGACATGATCGAGGCAACAACACCAACACCCCTTCAAATTCAGCCTGGCCAAGGCCTTAAAATTGATACCAGCAAAGAAAGTAAAGTAAAACTGGATGTAAATTCCATCCCGGAAAGCCGGTTTCAGCTTGATATTGCGGTAGACCCCGGCAAAAACAAAGGCCTGAAAATCGATATCAGGGCATAGAGCTGGAACGGCGGGTTTTTTGATACCAGCTTTCCATAGCTTCCAGAAAAGTAGCACGGTCCTGCTTGGTGAAGCTCGCATTAAAACCGCGATCTTCCCCCATATCTCGAAGCTGCGATTTAAGCTCGCGCATGGCAATTGCCATACCAATATTATCTGCTGTAAACAGCCTGCCCCCATGCCCCATAACAGTGGCACCAGCTTTTACGCACCTGTCGGCCAGCAAAATGTCGCCGGTGATAACCACATCACCCTCGCCCGCACGCTCTGCAATCCAGTCGTCAGCCGCATCAAAGCCTGCATCCACAACTACCTTGTTCACTTTTGGGCCAACTGGCAGCCTAAGCCACTGGTTCGAAACAAGATGCAGCACCAGGTCATGGCGGTATGCTACTTTCAAGACCTCATCTTTCACCGGGCAAGCGTCTGCATCTACAAATATTTCAAGCATTTACTACCCTTTAATAGCGTTTGGTCTATAGAAGGGCTTTATAAATGCATTAAAGCTGATAAAACACCCCAAATTAAAAATAATATGAAAGCTGTATTGCCATGAATCGCCTGAACCTTTGGCTGATCATTATATTTACCATCCTTGCCTTGGCCGTGTTTGCCTATGTGAGCGGTAAGGTTTATGCTGAAGAGCCAAAGGAAACAGTAACGCCGACCTCTCCCAGCATGGATGACCCGGCTATCCGTAAATCAATTGAGCACATGCTAAAGCGTGCACAACTAACCCGCACACTGGCCGCCGAACACCTGATCTACATTAAAGAAAACCGCGATACCGCTATCATTCGGCTTATTGAAGACGCAACACAAGTGATGGCTTTTAATCTGATCTGCGAAGACGAGAAAATAGAAGCTCGCGAACTAAACCAGATTGCCGCAGACGTTAGCTTTAAGGTTGCCATGATGGCAGGCAATTCAAGCATCAGTGAGCAATTAGCCCGTATCGCAAGCCAGCAGACAGTGAATGAACGCATGGAGCTAATCGGCGATATTTCAACGACTGTGCTCATGTTCGAGGTGGGGCGTAGACGCGGCCTGTTTGATGCTCTTATGACAGACTTTGGTAAGCCCCGTTTTTGTAGTGGTATGGAGGGTGACATGCGCACTCGCTATAATGCCCTTGTCACTGGCCTTGGCGGATAATACCTGTATTCTATAACATAATTTCAAGGCTAAATATTTTTGTTTTCAGATATTTTACAATATTGAAAATTTCAGAAACATATGTATATTTATCCATGCAGCCGATGGTGGTTGTACTTCGCAGCAAAATGATGCTGCATTATTCTGAAAGGGGCATTAAATGTCCTTGAATAAATCGACTAAAGCACCTGTAAAATCTGGCATTAAATCAGCAGCGACAACAACTCAAATGAGTTCAAAGCCTGGTAAAGCCTCGCCTGTGGCTAACAAGCCAAAAGGCAAATAGTACCTGTATCCCTTCGGGGGAAGCGACCCTTCCCCCGTTTTGGGTAATGATACCTCCCCACCACACAATTTTTCTAAAACATCACCCTAAAAACACAACAGCCAAGGCAAGATGCCGGTTTATATGTGTCACGATCTCTAGACGCAGAACATCCATTAGCCGCATCCTACCGTGTATTCAGTCAGGCTGGTTACACCTAAAATATAGCCGAGAGCTACAGGATATCAGCACAGAATGCTGCCCCTATAGCCCTCATTGTTCTTATAAATGCGCCTACTGTTCTGCGCCAGGGTGCTCTTTCCGCCATTTATCAAGCCGGGCAAGCCACTCTTCTGCACTAACAGGACCGAGTGTTTCCGTATCCGTGTGTGCGATAATATTTTTACGGAAATTCACAAAATACGCCGGGCCACTAGGCATATTCAGTTCCTTGCTTTTTGCTTCCATTGCAGCTTTCTGCTCTGGTGTTGGCTTAACACCTGTCACAGGCTTAAACATCAGCACGTCCCAGTCAGCACCGTTCTGATGAATAAAAAGCTGGATTGGTGGCTGACCACCTGCTTTTGAAACCTCATCGCCTTTGGCAACTTCACGCATAAAAGCTTCATGCCTACCTGGGGCCATTTTAAAAATTTCAAACCATGCTGTCGGCCATTCACGGTCAGCGTCTGGAGCGGCCACAACAGGCGCTGTCATTGCTGGGGCCAGTAAAAATCCGGCATACGCAACTATAGCCAAAAGTGTATTTTTTTTCATTATTATACTCCCTGAAGGTATGTAAGAAATGTCAGGGTAAAAACTCTCACCCCTCATGATACTGCCCCATTATGAAGCTGCATAAACAAACTATAGACTTTCTGGTATCAGTTCGCTTTACCAAAAGGGCCAATATATGTTTTTAAAAAGCCATGCCTTACATACGGTAGCCCAAAACCAACGCTGTTTTTTACTAAGTATTCAAAAACGTGATTTGGAAATTTAGGGCAAGACGCTATGGTCTTGCCCATGAGTAAAAAATGGCAATTCTGGGTTGATCGCGGCGGTACCTTTACCGATGTGATCGCACGCGCCCCAAACGGCACTCTCACTAGCCACAAGTACCTGTCTGAAAATCCCGAACGCTATAGAGATGCTGCTGTTTTTGCCATGCGTGAAATTTTGGGCGTTGCACCAGATGCCCCGTTCCCTTCTGACCGCGTAAAAGCGATCAAAATGGGCACAACGGTTGCGACCAATGCACTTCTGGAACGGCGCGGCGAACCAACCCTTCTTGTTGTTACCAAGGGTTTTAAAGATGCCCTGCTTATTGGCCAGCAACACCGGCCAGACCTTTTTGCTCTTGGCCCCAAACGCCCGGCACCTCTTTACGACAAAGTGGTTGAAGTAACAGAGCGTATAAGCGCGGACGGGAAGCTTGTTACCCCACTGGATGAAGCTGACGCCAAAAATGCGCTGATTAAAGCCTTTAAGGAGGGATTAAGAAGTATTGCTATCTGCCTCATGCATGGCTACCGCTTTACAGATCACGAGGCTAAATTGGCAGAGCTTGCCCATAGCATTGGCTACACCCAGATATCAGCAAGCCACACCGTTAGCCCTTTAATGAAATTTATCCCGCGCGGTGATACAACGGTAGCAGACGCTTACCTGTCGCCTATTCTGATGCGCTATGTGGCCCAGATCCGTAGTGAAATTGGCGATACACCGCTTTATTTTATGCAATCGAGCGGCGGCCTTGTAGAAGCAACCTCTTTCAGCGGTAAAGATGCTGTCCTGTCTGGACCAGCGGGCGGTATTGTTGGTGCAGCAAAAACCGCAGAACGGGCTAACATACAACATATTTTAGGTTTTGACATGGGTGGCACTTCAACCGATGTCAGCCATTATAGCGGCACCTATGAGCGCGTGCAGGATAGTGTTGTAGCTGGTGTTCGCCTCAACGCCCCAATGATGGATATTCACACTGTAGCGGCAGGCGGCGGTTCCATTTGCCGCTTCGAAGGCGGGCGCTTTCAGGTAGGGCCACAGTCTGCGGGTGCAAACCCCGGCCCCGCATCTTATGGTCGGGGTGGCCCCATAACAGTAACCGACTGTAATGTACTTCTGGGCAAACTGCAGCCAGATCTTTTCCCGGCTGTTTTTGGTCCAAAGGGTGACCAGCAGCTTAACCGGCAAGCCACCAAAAAAGGGTTTGCAGAGATTGCAGACCAAATTGAAGCAGAAACCGGCACGCGCCCCGCGCTTGAAACCATAGCGGAAGGCTTCCTTGCTGTTGCAGTTGAGCATATGGCGCGCGCAATCAAAAGGGTTTCGGTTGAACGTGGGCACGATATAAAAGGCCATGCACTGCTTTCTTTTGGCGGTGCAGGCGGCCAGCACGCATGCCTTGTGGCAGCATCCCTTGGCATCACCAAGGTTATTATCCCACCGTTTTCCGGAGTTTTATCTGCCCTTGGTATGGGCATTGCCGAACAAAGCGTCATTACGGAACAAGCCCTCGAATGCTCTGTAAAAAAGGCAAAGACAATTGGCGCTGCTGTTAAAACCGTATCCCGTAGCAGCAAAGCAAAACTTGCCGCACAAGGGATCTCTAAAGAACAGATTATCACCTATCCGTATGTTCAGGTGAAATACGATGGTAGTGATACAGCCCTTACGGTACCCCATGGTAGCACACAGGAAATTATAACAGCCTTTGAAAAGGCACACGACCAGCAGTTTGGCTTTGTCAGCAAAGATACAGATATCATAGTCCAGTCTGTACAAGCAGAGGCAGTGCACAGAGCAAGTGCTACAACCTTAAAGCTAACAGCACAGGGTACAAGCAAGCATGCTGAAACCAAATGTACGCTGTATTCCGGCGCTCAAAGCCATGTCGCAACTATTTATCGCAGAGCAACCCTAAAGCCCAATACAGCCATCATCGGCCCAGCCATTATTTTGGAAGAGGGCGGCACCACCATGATTGAACCCGGCTGGCAAGCTGTGCTGACAAAAAATGATACATTGATCCTGTCTGAAATTGAACATATCAGGCCTAACCAGCATACAGGTACTGCGCTCGACCCCATAATGCTGGAGGTTTTCAATAACCTTTTTATGTCAGTCGCAGAAGAAATGGGCGGTGTTCTGGCAAAAACGGCCCGTTCTGTGAACGTGAAAGAACGGCTTGATTTTTCGTGTGCTGTGTTTGATGCAGACGGCAACCTTATTGCCAATGCCCCGCACATGCCTGTACACCTTGGCAGCATGGGCGAAAGTGTAAAAGCTATCCTGAAAGTCCGCCGTGCAAGTATTCAGGACGGCGATGTCTTTATGGTGAACGACCCCTACGCTGGCGGCACCCATTTACCTGATATTACAGTTATCACCCCAGTGTTTCTGAACAAAACCAGTAAAGAACCTGATTTTTTTGTGGCATCACGCGGGCACCATTCAGATGTTGGCGGCATCAGCCCTGGCTCCATGCCGCCCCACTCAAAAACCATTGCGGAAGAAGGCATTCGCTTCACCAACTTTCACCTTGTAAAATCGGGGCAGCTAGCTGAACCTGAAGTGAGAGCGGCGCTTGCCTCAGGGCCATACCCCGCCCGCAATATAGACCAGAATATTGCTGACCTTAAAGCCCAGATTGCAGCCAACAGGCGCGGGGCATCAGGGGTTAAGGCACTTGTTGCTCATTATGGCCATGCAACAGTTACTGCCTATATGGGCCATGTGCAGGATAATGCAGAAGAAGCCGTCCGCCGTGTTATTGAAACACTGAAGGAAGGGACCTGCACCTACCCCATGGATTGCGGCGGTGTTATTCGTGTGACAATAGCACCCGATGCAACATCACGCACCGCTGTTGTCGATTTCACTGGCACCAGCCCTACCCTTGCCAATAATTTTAACGCCCCACTTGCTGTTACAAAAGCAGCCGTTCTTTATGTTTTCAGGGTATTAACCGGGGCTAACATCCCCCTTAATGCAGGTTGCATGAAACCGCTTCATTTAATCGTACCAGAAGGCTCCATGCTCAACCCTGGCCCCCCCGCCGCCGTTGTTGCAGGCAATGTGGAGACAAGTCAGGCTGTCACCAACGCACTGTTTCTGGCAGCCGGTGCCGTAGCCGCCTCGCAAGGTACCATGAATAATCTAACATTTGGCAACGAGCGGTACCAATATTATGAAACTATCGCAGGCGGCACGGGCGCCGGGCCGGGCTTTGATGGCTGCGATACTATTCAGTCGCATATGACCAACAGCCGGTTAACCGACCCAGAGGTGCTAGAGTGGCGCTATCCGGTGCGGCTGGAAGAGTTTTCCATTCGGCTAGAGAGTGGCGGCGAAGGTAAATGGAAAGGCGGCAATGGGGCATGCAGGGTCATAACATTTTTAGAGCCGATGGAAGTTGCCATTCTCTCCAGTCAGCGGGCAGACGGCCCACCTGGCTTGAGGGGCGGCAAACCCGGTAAACCTGGCAAAGCCACTGTGCTATATACCGCTGGCACAGATGGCACAAATGGCACAGATTTGGCGCAGATTTGGCACAAATTTGGCACAGACATGGCACACAAAACACTGCTCGCGGCATCTGACAGCACCCATGTTAAGCCCGGTGATATAATCGTGGTTGAAACACCGGGTGGAGGCGGGTATGATACCTATTGATAATTTTATCAATAAACTAAGAGCTTGCTATTAAGCCTTTGTTTTACTTCAAGAAGGAACCAAAGAAATGCCTTCACCCAACACAGAATCACAGGTGGGAAAACAGCGCCCCGCCAGTATAATGGATATTCCGGGGGAAAGCGGCCTACCTTTCTTTGGCAATACGCTAAAGCTTCTAAAGGATCCTGCAGCTTACGGCAAGGAAATGCAGGATAAATACGGCTTAGTTTACCGTAATAATGTATTTTTCAATAATAGTATCAATATGATAGGCCCTGATGCGAATGAATTTGTCTTGATGGACAAAGGCAAAAATTTCTCCAGTGAAATGGGCTGGGCGCCCTATCTTGCCAAGCTATTCCCCCGTGGTTTAATGCTCATGGACTTTGACGAACACAAAGCTCACCGCCATGTTATGGGGGCTGCCTTTAAAACCGGGCCAATGAAAGGCTATCTTGAACGCCTGAACGATGCCATGCCAGAGCGCATAAGCGATTGGGGTAAAAAGAAAAATTTCGCATTCTACCCTGCCATCAAACAGCTTTCCCTTGATATGGCGACCACGGTTTTTCTGGGGCTTGAACCCGGAGATGAAAGCGCCAAAGTGAACGAAGCCCTCACGAATATGGTGGCCGCAGCCGTGGGTATTGTGCGTATTCCCATCCCAGGCACCCTCATGTGGAAAGGTGTAAAAAGCCGCAAATTCATGATCAAATACCTTGGTGATCAGATAGAAAAACGGCGGAAAACGGCAGGTACAGATATTTTCACACAGCTTTGCCAAGCCACAGATGAAAACGGAAAACATTTTACGGACCGTGAAATTATTGACCATATGAATTTTCTGTGGATGGCCGCCCACGACACTGTCACCAGTTCCGTTACCACACTTGTTTACGAACTGGGCAGGCATCCCGAATGGCAGCAAAAATTACGAAATGAAATCAATGAACTAGGCCTAAATGATGGCAAGCTGCCGTACGAACTAATGGGGAAACTGGAACTCACAGAGTTTGCTTTTAAAGAAGCCCTTCGTATTAACCCGCCAGTGCCCGCCATGCCGCGCAAAACGGTACGTGATGTAGAATTTCAGGGCCACCGCATTCCGGCAGGCACTAACATTGGCATCAGTACGGTTGCCACGCACCGCCTTGAATCTGTTTGGGAAAATGCCAAAGAGTTTGACCCAATGCGGTTTTCGCCAGAAGGTGGCGCGAAAGAGCGCCACAAGTTTGCATGGGTTCCCTTTGGCGGCGGTGCCCATATGTGCCTTGGCCTTCACTTTGCTTACATGCAGGCAAAGGTTATCATGACACACCTTTTACCAAACTATGAAATTGTGTTGCCACAAGGGTATGAAACCAAGTTCCAGATTTTACCGCTGATCAAGCCCGTAGATGGCCTACCCATTACGTTAAAAGAAATTTCGTAAATGAACACAAAGATTTATGATTACATAATCATCGGTGCAGGGTCGGCAGGATGCGCACTTGCCGCCCGCCTGAGTGAAAACAGATCGGTAAGTGTTTTACTGCTTGAAGCTGGGGACCGCGATACCTCGCTCAACATTTCCATGCCCGGCATGATCATAAATGTTGTACCCCCCAACAAACTTAACTGGAGCTATTGGACAGTACCGCAAAAACACCTACAGGGCCGAAGCCTGTATTGGCCGCGCGGCAAAGTACTGGGCGGATCATCTGCTATTAACGGCCTGCTATACGTGCGCGGTAATAGCCGAGACTATGATGAATGGGCCCAGATGGGCTGTACCGGCTGGTCCTTTGATGAACTACTGCCATACTTTAAAAAGTCTGAAGGTAGCGATAGAGAAAATGACGCCTTTCATAATTCAGATGGGCCGTTAAAAACCAGCCAGCACACTTCTGCAAGCCCTTTGAATATAGCTTTTCTTAAGGCCGCTAAAGAGATGGGCTTGCCCTACACGGATGATTTTAATGGCCCGACCCAAGAAGGTGTTGGCTGGTATGATCAGACCATCAAAAAGGGCCGCCGCCAAAGTGCTGCCAAAGCTTATATACACCCTGCAGCTAACAGGAAAAACCTTACTGTTATAACAGGTGCGCACGTACAGCGTATGTTACTTCAGGGCCGTAAAGTAACAGGGGTGGAGGTTTTCAGAAACAATCAAACCGAAACTTGGCAGGCCGGCAGGGAAATTATCTTATGCGGCGGCGCTGTTAATAGCCCGCAGGTTCTACAATTGTCAGGTATTGGTGACCCCGTTGATATTCAGAACGTCGGCTTACCCGTTCTTCATGAATTACCGGGTGTCGGGAAAAACCTACAGGACCACCTGGACCTAACCCTTTATGCCCACTTAAATGCCCCCCTTTCTGTGATAAAATATAATGCACCGCTCAAAGCTTTTACCGAACTCGCGAAATGGTTTATGAAAAAACCGGGTGTTATATCAGATTGTATCACACCCGTTGGCGGCTTTTTGAAAACAGACAAAGCACTGGAACGCCCTGACATTCAGCTTCATATTATGCTGGCAATGGCGAACAAACCACATGGTTTATCGCGCCCCAAGGAACATGGGTTTGGCATTCACATTTGCCAGTTGCGGCCTCACAGCCGTGGTACGATTAGCCTTAACAGCTGCGACCCCCGTGCCCCTGCACGCATTGACCCCAACTATCTTTCTGCGCCGGAAGACATAAATGTTATGCGGCGCGGTGCCAAAATGGTGCGTGCGCTTATGCGCCAAAACAGCCTTAACGCCATAATAGAGAAGGAAAAGTCACCTTGGGATGAAATAGCCCCAGATGACGATAGCGCAGTTAATGAGGCTATTCGCGCACAGGCTGAGACAATTTACCACCCCGTTGGAACTTGCTCAATGGGGCCAGCACATAGTAAAAGCAGTGTTGTAGACCCAAACCTGAAAGTGATTGGCATTGAAGGGCTACGAATTGCAGATGCGTCTGTGATGCCGCGCCTTATAGGCGGCAATACAAATGCATCAACTATTATGATCGCTGAAAAATGCGCAGATATGATAAAGGCAGGACAATAACGGGATGAAAGCACCCTCTATTATAGCAGTTGCTGGCGTTAGCGGATTTCTGGCTACAGTACTTGCAGCATCAGGCAGCCATAGCTTTAACCTGACCGGTGCTGAGGCTGGCTTCTTTCAGCAAGCCAATGAATTTCATTTTTATCACACCTTTGCCCTTGTAGCCACCGCCGTACTAGCAAAATGGGGCAAGGAACGAACGGCAACAACCGCAGCTCTCATGTTTATTGCAGGGATTTTATGTTTTTCCGGTAGCCTTTATATACGTGCCATTATGGGACCGGGCAGCTTGGGTAGCTTTCACTGGGTAACACCGGTCGGCGGCATGCTTTTAATGGTCGGGTGGCTAGCAATGGCCATTGGTTCCACAAGAAACACCTAGGCTACTTTTGCGGGCAACCGAATAATCGCCGTTAGCCCACCAAGAGCAGACCGGTCCAAATGTGCTGAACCGCCGTACATTTCGACAATATCCCGCACGATGGAAAGCCCAAGCCCTGTGCCCGGCACACGCTCATCAAGCCGCCTGCCCCGTTCAAAAAGCGTTTCCAGTTCACCAACAGGCACCCCCGGCCCATCATCCTCTACCCTGATTTCCAAAAAGGCCCGGCGGTTATCTTCTACGCTTATGGCCTTCACCACAACATGTGCCTTTGCCCACTTGCCCGCATTATCAATCAGATTACCCAGCACTTCGTCAAAGTCTTGTTTTTCCCCGTCAAATTTAAGGTTTTTGGGGCACGTCAAGTCGTAGGTTATGCCCTTGTCACGGGTCATAATTTCCACAGCCCGAACAAGCTTTTGCAGCCTCTCTGCTATTGGCAACCCCTTGCCTGAGCCTCCCCCCGCAATACGGGCGCGTTTCAAATGGTGGTCAATGTGATCGAGAATGAGTTTTGATTGTTCAGCAATCCGGCGGGAACGCTCATCGCCCTTGCCTTCAACATCGTTCTGGATAACAGAAAGGGGGGTTTTAAGGGCATGCGCCAAATTGCCTACATGGGTTCTGGCGCGGTCCACGAGCTGTTCGTTCTGGTCAAGAAGCGCATTTATTTCCTGCGCAAGCGGCTTTAGATCATGCGGCCAACTTCCTACAATTCGGCTTTCTTTACCCGCCCGGATTTCAGCAAGGCTCCGCCCGATTTTTCGAAGCGGCCTAAGGCCGTAGCTTACCTGCAAAACCAGCGCTAATGTTACGGTAAGCATAATAAGGCCAAGCGCCCCAACCAGCATCCAGTTAAACCGGTCGATCGCAGATTGAACCTCAACCATATCTGTTGCTACCTGATAGTGAAACAGCCTGTCTGCTTCAGGCAGAATAATGTCACGCTCCGCCATTCTGAGGCGCTGCCCGTCTGGGCCTTCAGCCTCAATAAAGTGAATAGAGAAGGAGCGATGTTCAAGATCATTATCCAGCTCATAGTCCCATAATGAACGCGAGCGAAAGGCATCTTGCCCCTCTTCTGAAATTTGCCAATAAAGCCCGGAATACGGCGTGGTAAAACGCTGGTCAAAAAGGGGCCGATTAAACCGCAAAACCCCATCAGAGGATATTTCACTAATACCAACCATGGTATCAATCAGCATTGATAAGCGCTGATCAACATCCGAGAGCACATAACTACGAAACACAAAAGAAAGGGCAAGGCCACCAATAGCAAGTGCTGCCAATGACCACAGAATTGCAGACACCAGCAAACGCCCCGTGAGCGTGCTGAAAAATTGCCAAGCCCCCGGCTTCACTAGGCTTCCTCGTCCGCTTCCAGCCTATAGCCAAGGCCGCGCACAGTGCCAATGATATTAACGCCCATTTTTTTGCGTATCCGGTTTACAAACACTTCAATGGTGTTTGAATCCCTATCAAAATCCTGATCGTAAATATGCTCGGTTAGTTCTGTTCTGGAAATCACTTTGCCTTCATGGTGCATCAGGTACGATAACAGCTTAAATTCCTGCGCTGTTAGCTTTATTGACCTACCAGAAACTGTAACCTTGCCGTTTCGGGTATCAAGCAAAACCGGGCCACATTCAAGCGTAGGGTTCGACTGACCCGCAGACCGGCGGATAAGAGCGCGCAGGCGAGCAAGCAGCTCTTCAACAATGAAAGGTTTTGTCAGATAGTCGTCTGCGCCAGCATCAAGCCCCTCTACCTTATCGGTCCAGCTATCGCGAGCAGTAAGCAACAGTACAGGCATTTTTTTGCCGTCAGCACGCCACCGCTTTAAAACACTTTTCCCGTCCATAACCGGGAGGCCCAAGTCAAGGACCACTGCGTCATAAGGTTCTGTATCACCAAGAAAGTGGCCATCTTCACCGTCGTGCGAGACATCAACAGCATAGCCTACATCAAGCAAGCTTTCTTTAATCTGGCTTGCCAGTGCCTCATCATCTTCAACGATTAAAACACGCATAATAGTACCCTTTTCCCTCGAATATCGCTGTTATCTTGTTAACAATATGGCACCAGTGGCAGCGTCTACAATGGCCACCATAACCTTGCCGTTATCACGCCTGACACGCAGGTCATATTGCCACCCCTTATTGGTACGCCGAAGGTTAGACCCCACAACCTGCCCCCCCAGTTGTTTTTCTACTTTTTTCTTGATTTTGGCATAGGGTAAAATGTCACCGTTTTTGAGTGCTTTAAGCGCGGCATCCTGATCATCAAAGGCAAAAACAGGCATGGAGGTTCCTGCCCCCGCTATTAAAAGAGCAAAAGCCACCATTCCCATACGCAAAAAATTACTAATTGTTTTCATACCCTAACCTTCGCACAGTTGCACTGAACCGCCGATGAACCACAACACACACCCCACATTAACCGGCCAACTCGGTCATAGCCAGAAAACTGCACTATTCGTTTGTTCCTGTAAATGATACTTGTATTACTCTAGCCAGTATTTCAGAATTGTAAAAACAGAAACACAAATATAAAGCAGCAAATAGTGACCAAAAACAGCCCACGAATTTTGCATATTTTTTCCTCCCTTGAACTGGGTGGAACACAGCGGCGTTTTGTCGACTATATAAAAGGCTCAGAGGCTGGCTTTACACATCTGGTTTACGCCATGGATGGCCGCTATGACGCCCTAAAACTTTTGCCCGGTGTCGAACCTCTTTTCAATACACAAACCGTTATTAAAAAGGGGCAAACCCTTAAAGCGGTAAAGGCCTGCCGTAAAATATTAAAAGACCTGCGACCAGACCTGCTTATAAGCTATAACTGGGGCGCGATTGAATGGATTTTAGCCAACAGCTTGTTCTCCGTATGTCCCATGGTGCATGTGCAAGATGGCTTTGCGGAAGACGAGCAGTCTGCTGAACTTTCAAGCCGTCGTTTCCTCCGTTCCTTTGCCTACAGGTTTTGTAATAAAACTATCGTGCCATCAAAAACACTGGAAACACTTGCCCGCAAAAGTTGGCATATCAAGAAGAATAAACTGGCCTTTATTCCAAATGGTGTTGACCTGAAACGGTTTGACGGAGCAACCGACCCCGAGATGTTGGCGCGCTTTGGCATAACAGACGCTGATAAAATTATTGGCACTGTAGCGGGCCTCAGGCCTGAGAAAAACATAGGCCGCCTGATAGAGGCCTTTAGCCTTGTGGAAGATAGCGAGCCCACCGCCAAACTGGTTATTGTAGGTGATGGTGTAGGCGTTGCCGCCCTTAAGATGCTGGCTCAGCGGGTTTGTTCTGCTGGCAGGGTTATCTTTACTGGCAACATTTCAAACCCTGAAAAAATCATCCCTGCATTCAATATTTTTGCGCTTTCATCTGATACAGAACAGATGCCGCTTTCCGTTATTGAAGCCATGGCCTGCAGCCTGCCTGTTGTCAGCACTGATGTAGGTGACATACGCCTGATGGTAACAGATGAAAATGCAGCTTATATTTCAGGCCGCGAGGCACAGCCGCTTGCCAGTAATCTTGCCCATTTGCTTGCGCACCCGCAAGAGGCACAAAAAATTGGCGCTGCGAACAGGGAAAAGGCTTTCCGTAACTACGCACTTGATCGCATGATTACACAGTATGATACTCTCTATAAAAGCATCCTTAAAGCCTAAGGCTTTAATACAGTTTTCTTGGCAAAGTCTGGCGCTATATCAGCCAAAACTGTGCGAACCGGCAACATTTCCGCACGCGCAAGACACCTATTCAAAAGATGGAGCACACGGGGAATATGCTTTAAGTATGTATGCTTACCGTCACGGCGGCTAAGCCGCACAAAAATACCTGCAACTTTTGCATGTCGCTGCGCCCCCAGAATATCCATATCCCGCAAAAAAGGGCTACGCGGAATATCAGGGCACCCTGCAAAGAAACGCTCTAGCGCCGCCTCTCTGATCGTATCCGGCACATCAAGGCGTGCATCTTCAAGCAGCGATACCAGGTCATATGCTTTAGACCCAATCAGAGCATCTTGGAAATCCAGAAGACCGCAGGCTGAAATACCTTTTGCCGCTTTTATGATCATCAGATTATCAACATGATAATCCCGCAGAACAAGCGAAGACCTATCTGACGCCAAAGGGGCAAGCACAGCCTGCCAAGCCTCTTGCCAGCGAGTCTGCTCAGCGGCTGTCACCTCGCGGCCATACACTGCTGGTATAAACCACTCCGTAAAAAGGTTCACTTCCCGCAGGTAAACCGCCATATCATATGGTGGCACATCCAGATCAGCGCCGCCGCCCATAGCATGTAAATGCACCAACACATCAACAGCCTGCATATAAAGCGGCATAGCAGCATGACCCGTGGCTAATAACTGGGTAAAGGTATCTGTGCCAAAGTCTTCTATAAGGGCAAAACCGCGTTTTATGTCCGAGGCATAAACACGGGGTGCCCGCAGGCCAAGCCGCTCTAGGTGTGCCTGTACAGTTAGATATGCGCTTAAATTTTCGTGTTCGGGCGGCGCATCCATTAACAGGCATTTTTCTGTGCCCATCTGCAAGCGGCTATATGTTCTGAAGGATGCATCACTTGGCAAGGGGTGAATATCGGCCTCCCCCCAGCCGCTTTCAGTTGCAAAAATATGTTGTTGTTCTAGTCTCGCGATCATGTCTATTCAGCCGCCATTGGTGTTGCAGCATGCATAAAAGCCACCTCGCGGCCGGGTTCTGGCTGGCGCGGAACAAAAAGCGCCAAAAGGAGAGAGATAAACGCCATAATAGCTCCCGCAACAAAAACCAGTGCTGGCGACTTGGTCCACAGATAAGCCCCAAAAAGCCACGGAATAAGAACCGCAGCAATGTGGTTAATAGAAAAGCTAACACTACTGGTAGATGCTATATCGCGGGGATCAGCAATTTTTTGTAAATAGCTTTTCTGGGCAATAGCAAAGGCAAAAAACACATGATCGAGCACATAAAGGCATGATGCAACCACAACACTTTCTGTATAAGCGTATCCCAAGAACACAGCGATCAAGCCAATATACTCAATCACAAGAGCATTGCGTTCACCAAAGCGAATTATCCAGCGCCCTAAAAGCGGTGCAAAAAAGCTGGTAGCAAGGTGGTTGACTAGATAAAGCGCACTTACTTCAGCTGCGGTAAAGTTAAACTTGGTAACCAGCAGAAAGCCTGCAAAAACCACAAAAATCTGGCGTCTCGCACCCCCCATAAAGGTAAGGGCATAATATAGCCAGTACCGCTTGCGCAGCACAGGCTTGCGTATCTGCGGTTCGCCGTGCTCAAATTTTGGGAAGGCAAGCCATATAAAAACGGCAAGACCAACCGTCACACCGCCGCCAATGGCAAAAAGCCATGCGTATTGCACACCAGCAAGTTCAAGACATAACCAGATAAAGCCATAAGCAACAATGGATGAGATTGATTTTGCTGTCATTTGCAGCCCCATGACACGCGGGGCCGTTGCTTTCGGTATCCACTGCAAAGAAAGCGACATCTGTGCCGTTTCATAATAATGAAAGCCAATCGACATTAAAACCGTTGTGAAATACAAGCCGTAAACACTGGGGAAAAACCCAGTTACAGCAACGCCCAAGCCTAAAACAGCAAGCGACAAGATCGCAAAATGCTGCTCTCTAAGAGCCAGCAGTATAAAAACCGCCGTGAAGGATAAAAAGCCGGGAATTTCTCTCAGACTTTGCAAGATACCTATCTCACGCCCGGTAAAGCCCGCTGCCTCTACGGCAAAATTATTCAATAATGCCGACCAGATAGAATACGCAAAAGGAGCACCCCCAGCCATTAAAATAAGGCACATTTCAGGGCTTATCCAATGAGGTCTAGCGGCTAGCCCGGCGTTTTTATCATTTGTCATACATTTATCCACCAGAGCAAATACTGTATTTTTGCATACAGGATAGCTCTAGCAGCTTCAAGCTGGCGGGTATAATATTATATTGAAATACTACCTGGTTTATTGAAAATCAGGAGCCCGCTTTTGCAGGAAAGCCGTAACCGCTTCCGCAAATTCCGCTGATTTCAATTGATCAGAAAAATACCTACTTTCTTCCTGCATGCGTGCCTCGATAACACTTTTATCACCGCGCATGAGGCGCTTGGCGGTTTGTACAGATTTTGGTGCTTTTTTCGATAAAGCCAGCGCAGCCTTATAAGCAACTGCCTCTAGCTTTTCTGGAGCACATACAGTATTTGCAAGGCCCCATGCGCATGCTTCCTCTGCGGATACACGCTTTCCTAGCATAAAGACTTCTGCTGAACGGACATGCCCAATTCTTGCTGGTAACAACAGCGATGACGCCGCTTCCGGCACAAGTGCCAAATCGACAAACGGGGCCTGCAACTCAGCACCCTTAGCCATATAAACCAGATCGCAGTGCAACAGCATGGTAAGGCCAACCCCAACCGCAATACCGTTTACGGCTGCGATAATTGGCTTTTCAGAGATCAATAATTCGTTCAAAAACCGCAATACAGGCTGTGCACCCTCCAAACCACCTGCTTTTTGAAAATCGATTAAGTCATTCCCGGCAGTGAAGGCATCCCC
Organism: Kordiimonas pumila; assembly: GCF_015240255.1. Classification (NCBI taxonomy): domain Bacteria; kingdom Pseudomonadati; phylum Pseudomonadota; class Alphaproteobacteria; order Kordiimonadales; family Kordiimonadaceae; genus Kordiimonas; species Kordiimonas pumila. The sequence goes on along the minus strand of NZ_CP061205.1, from coordinate 1,727,423 downwards.
GTTCGCTTGAAAAACAATAACGCGGGTATTTTCATCTTCCCGTGCAGCAGCTAAAGCATCTGCGATTGCCGTATACATTGCATGTGTCAGAGCGTTTTTTTTATCTGGCCGGTTTAATGTAATGACCAGAATACGATCCTTGGTTTCCGTTTTAATCAAGTCTGTCATAACACATTTCCCCATTTCACATATTTTCATTCACTATGAAGTATATTGATTACAGCACACGACAAGCAAAATTGCTTTCAAAGAGCCATTCTTTGAAAATGACACCCTTAATTTGAGAGAAATGCTTCAAGACGCCACAGCATCTGGCCACTCTCATGATATTTTTTCTCAAACGGCGTCAGATACAAACCATCAGGGTTATAAAGGGTAAGCGTGCTATTATACCCCGCAACGGTAAGGGCTATTTGAAACTCTTCCAGATACAGTTTCCAGTTTGAGCGCATTTCAAAGTGCCCCCCAAGGCCAATAATAGATGGAAACACAGGCGCGCCGTGCCAGCGCCGCCCTAAATGAACCGACTTTGGCCAAGGGTTAGGATACAGGATATAATGCCGAGCAGGCTTCCAGCCTGCCTTATGTGCTAGCCGGTAAAAATCGTTCAGATCAGCCCGTACCAGTATAAGGTTCTCAGGAGGCAGGCCGTCACGCTCGCGGCTTAGCCTATGGTTGGATTTATCAATACCAATAACCAAATGATCAGGATAATTCGTCGCTAAGTGCCGGCTGCTATCGCCCACACCGCAGCAGGCATCCAGTATCAGGCTGCGGCTATCACCCGCCAACTGTTGTTCAAGTGTATCAAAAACAACCTGCGTATGGTCTGCAATCGGTTTTTGAAAAGTATGAGCCAAATGCTTTTTGACAGTTTCCACCAACCTGTCATGCGGGCCTGACTGGTTACTCTCAATATTTCGGGAATTCTGTTTCATAGAAAACAACACAACCTAGTGACAAACCAGCCCCGTTATAAAGGCAGCCGCGCCAGCAGCAACAAACTTTTCGTCAAAAAGTGGCCTTTAACAACAAACTGGCTGCAAGTTGGTTTGTTTCCATAGTTTCGCTATCTCTCACACCAAACTGATTTCGCCAAATATCAATTTCCGTTCCCAGATAAAACCTTCCGGGCGCACCCCATGTTGCCCCCATATCCCACTTTACCTGCGGTACAAGATGCAGGTTTGGAACTGCAGACCCAAGGCCAAACTCATAATCTAAAAAACCATCAAGCAGGAATTTTTGCGCCCCCACAGTAAAAGGCCGCGCCCATGAAATGGTAATTTGCATGTCATCTGCGCCAACATCAAAACTGCCTTTATGGTGGGCATACAAATTTGTTTTGAAATATTTAAAACCACTAATATTGAGATCAACTGCCGCGCCTATAAGCAGCGCCTCAACGCCGTTTTTACCGCGTTCCCACGTTGTGGAAACAAGAACATCCTTTACCAAACCATTGCCAAATTTCAACCCAGCAAGCTTGCCAAGACTGAACCGGGGGGAAACCTCCCCGTACCAACTACTATCCTGATTAGGGTTAGAATGAAATTCGAGCACATCCAAAAAGCCATACACATCACCCCATGCCCAACCACTAGCATGTTCAAGCGTGAGCGTAGACACTTTATCGCCCGGTAATTTGAAACCTTGCCCGGTTAAAAGGCTGATACTGTTATTAGCAAATAGCAGAAATTTATCATCGGCACGGACAGAAGATGACAAAGTCACCGTAATCCAGAGAACAGTAATGATGCACAGCCTATACCGTATAGAGCTCATGATAACGCCTCCTCTAGACTATCGGGTTTGACACAAGGCCGCGCAGCACTCATCCTTATCCAGAATAAAATTAAATGCTGTAAACAATTGATATCATTTACATCTTAGCAAATTACTAACGAAGCAAAAAAGAAGAGGTTTACCTGTTTCTTGAGGCCATAAAATCTGCCAAAATCACGAACAGTTCAGACATTTTCATGGGCTTTGAAAGGATTTTCGTAAAGCCATTTTCATAATAGGACTGCACATCATCACTAATAACATTCGCGGTTAAGGCAATAATAGGAATGTGAGGATCCTGATGCCGAATAAGTTGCGTTGCCGTCATACCGTCCATTGCTGGCATTTGAATGTCCATAAAGATTATGTCAGGCTTTGCATCTTCAAATATATCCAGAGCTTCCTTACCGTTCACAGCCCTTAGAATAGTTGCCTCAGTTTTTGCCATCATCCGCTGAAACAGAATAGCATTGAGGTCTACATCTTCTGCCAGCAAAATGACAACGCCTTTCATAGACGGTAATGAGCTACCATTAAAAGTAATCGCTACTTCTTCATTTGTGTCATTAGCTTTTTCGAGAGGTACAGAAACAGTAAAGACAGAGCCTTCCCCAGCCTTACTCCTAACAGAGATAGTGCCCCCCATCATCTCAACAAGCGTTTTGGTAATGAATAACCCTAATCCTGTACCACCAAATCTACGATTTACAGATGTGTCAGCCTGCGAGAAGGATTTAAAAATCCTACTAAGCTCAACGTCATTCATTCCAATACCAGTATCTGTTACATCGCACTCCAAAAAGTAGGCATCATCTCTTACTATCGAGGTGAATTTTAGTGAAACATGCCCATGTTCCGTAAACTTAACCGCGTTGCTTGCTAAATTTAACAATATCTGACCAAGTCTGGTTTGGTCCCCCACCCAGTACTGATAAATTTCTGCTACACCAACAACTTCAAAACCAACATTCTTTGCCTGCGCAAGAGGGGTGATATTACGGCGCACATATTCCACGACATCACGCAATTTAAACGGCGCAGTTTCCAGCTTTAACTGCTGTGCTTCAATTTTTGAGAAATCCAGGATATCATTAATAACATTCAGTAGGTTTTCTGCAGAGTATTTTGCCGTCTCAACCAGATACTTCTGATCAGCAGTTAGTGTCTCATCCTGCAATAACTGAATAACACCGATCACACCGTTCATCGGGGTGCGTATTTCATGAGACATATGCGCTAAAAAGCGAGATTTGGCTGTATTGGCCTGTTCCGCAATCTGCTTTTCTTTAACCAGCCGCTTATCATAAACCAACTGCCGCTGTATAACGAGAATAGTTAACGCGCACAAAACAGCAATCGTTAGAATAAGGGCAAAATGAAACACTGTGTAAGAAGGTGGGTTCACTAATCGAGCAGCAATATACCAGCTACCGTAAGGCAATGCCACTCTTGCATTCACGGACACAGGGTCATCAAAAACAGCCTGCTCCCCCAGAATGATTTCGCCGGCTTCGCCCGCAGCATCTTTACCTCGGATGGCGATATCCAACCCTTTTGCAGCGTCTGTAACACTTGCGAATAAATCATCAGAATTTATCACAACAGAAACAACACCCCATATAGTACCATCATCAGTCAACACTACAGGCTGCCTTGCAATAAGGCCTGAACCACCCTGAACAAGTGTCAAGGGGCCTGCTAGAACGATGGTGTCTTCGTCGACGGCTTTTTGCACGGCCTCATATTGTTTGGCTGACGTTTTATAGGAAAATCCAAGTGCTTTTTCATTACCTTCAAGGGGGTAAATATGGCTAATGACCATATCCTTTGCTGCACCTATATTCCTGATATGGTTTTTCTGAATTAAAAGTTGCTGCGCAAAATGTGAAAACTCTATTTGGTCCAGTTGGGGGTGAACTGCAATATAAGATTTCATGCTAGCCGTAAGAGCTAGGTCTTGCGCCAGCTCCCGCTCTAAAGCACCCCGGTATTGAGCAAGGCTATCTGTTGCCTTTGCAAGGGTTTCCTGCTTTTCAGCCTCAAAAAGCCCATACGTTATACTAAGGCCAATAATCCCGAAAAAGGAAAAGACAAAAAAGGCGCGTTTAGCAAAATTTACAGTTTTCACCCGCATGCTCTCAGCTACAGTCGACCTTACCAATAACCACTCACCTTAACCGCACCCCATAATAGTATGATATAAGTCGCAGATATTAACAAAGCATTATATACTCTATAAAATTAAGCTGCACTTACGCTGATGCTTCATCATCAGCCTCTGCTCTTGGATCAAGTTCAAAAGCAACCGGACTAATACCTTGCGCCAAAACAAAGTCTGTAGAATCGTCGCTAGGCACAACAGATCTTTGCGTCATTCTGTAAATTGTAAACAAGGCTACTATGCCAGAAAATACGGCTAAATATATAAACAGACCGTTTGGCCCTATCCACCCCATTATGGCAGCCGCAATGATCGGCCCTAAAATGGCACCCAACCCGTAAATAAGTAAGAGAGAAGCACTGGCTGGTACAAATTCATGAGGTTCTAAAAAGTCATTTGCATGGGCGATAGCCACACCGTACATCGATAAAAGCATCGCTCCCATTAAAGCACCAAAGGTATATAACCACAATATTCCCTGCAGCACATCAACCCAAACTGCAACGCCCAGTATGGTAGCTGTAATGGTTAATCCCACCAAAACATAGCGCCGGTCCATTCTATCTGAAAGCCGCCCCAGAGGCCACTGCGCCACTGCGCCGCCCGCAACGAGCAAGAACATAAAGATCGCAATCTCAGTTGTCGCCAAACCTTTTGCCTGCGCAAAAACGGCACCGAGAGCGCCGTATGAACCCGATACCAAGCCGGCCCCGCAGCAGCCAACAACCCCCACAGGAGACGTCTTATACAATTTAGCAAGTGACATACGGTGCGGCTCGCTCACCGCCGGTGTTGGCATAGATGTTAAAGCAATAGGAACAAGCGCTATTGAAATAATCACAGAAATCAAGATGAATAGATCGTAGCCTGCTGGTGATGCAAAGATAAGAAAGATCTGCCCCAAGGCGGCTGACATCAACACCACCATAAAATAAACAGCCAGCACCGTACCTCTATTAAGGTTGCTTGATCGTTCATTAAGCCAGCTTTCCGTTACCAAGCTTAATACCGCAAAACAAAAACCCGCGAGTGCCCTGAAAACCAGCCAGCTCACAGGGTCTACAAAAACTGAATGGCAAAGAGCCGCAGCAGATGCCAAAGATGCAAAAGCAGAGAATGTTCTGATATGGCCAACCTTGTTCACTATTTTGGGGGCATAAACGCTGCCTGCAACAAAGCCCGCATAATAGCCTGACATAATGAGGCCAATCAGAATTGCAGGGAAATTCTCAATCCCGGCCCGCACCCCAACAAGCGTCCCTTGAAGGCTCATGCCCATATGAAGGGCACCCGCTCCCGTTAATAGAGCAGATATTCCAATAACAGTGGATCGTAAGGTCATAGGGCCTCGTTACTTTTTGAAAGCTTGATCGTTATGTTCAGGCATAAGGAACACTGGCCCTTGCCAGAATAGCAATATAGTCATTTCCACCATACAATGATGTTCAGAGCCTGCAAGGCCTGTCTGGAAATTTGGTGTATATTTTACGATATACTTAAGCTTGCAAAAGCCTGAAGTCCTGTTTCAGCTACACTGCCTGCTTTACTGTGTGAGCGTTGTGGCGTTTAAAATCAGTAGCGGGTTTTCTAAAATTTGCCCTTTAACATACGCATCATCTATGGAAGCATTGGCGGGTAAAGCCTGAATTGCACGAACAACATCCATACCGATTGTCACCTGCCCAAACACAGCATAACCTTGGCCATCCGGGTTGCGTTTACCACCATAATCAAGAGAGGGCTGATCAGTGACGCAGATAAAGAAAGCTACGGCTGAGCCAGTTCCAACAGTGTCACGCGCCAAAGACACGGCGCCTGCAACATGCTTTAGGCCTGTTAATTCGGTACTTTCATGTGCAACAGAACCAAGCCCTTTGGTTTCATCCAGAAGGCCGCCCTGAATAACCTCAATTTTTGGATTGCCGTTATCATTATCCGCGCGAACCACACGGTAAAAGCCTGCGCCGTTCAAAAGGCCGGTATCAACATATTTCAAAAAATCACCCGCTGATAACGGCGCTTTACCTCGGTAAACCTCTATAACAATAGAGCCAAGCTCGGTTTCGAGCGCTACAGTAACAGGTGGAGCATCTATGTCATGCGCCGCGACAGCGACAGGCGCTATACTACTCCAGCACAACAGAATAAATACCACCTTTACTATTTTCTTCATAAAAAGCCTCGGTATATAGCCTTATTATTAAGGCACATACCTAATAATCTGACCAGGATATTCGCCTGTTGCATTACCTGTATTGTAAACAAGCGTACCATTTACCCAAACATTCTGAATACCAGTAGAAAGCTTTGTGGCTTCAGCGATTGTAGCATTATCAATAATAGTGTCCGCATCAAACAGCACTAGATCAGCTTTATAGCCTTCCTTAATCAAGCCTCGGTCAGTAATACCCATATGGCTTGCAGCAAGCCCTGTCATTTTATGGATAGCCACTTCCAGTGGCATTACATGCTCGTCACGTACAAAGCGCCCCAAAATGCGGGGATATGTGCCGTATCCTCTAGGATGGCCTTCATAAGTGCCATCACTGCATATATTAGTATGAGGCCATAGCATAAGCTTTTTCACATCGTCTGTACGCATACTGCGCCCCATCACACCTTCGGTTTCCATACCGGATTCTGGGTTCGCTTTTTCCCACGCATGCACTTCTTTTAAAAGGGCCATATACGTATCAATAGGGTCTTCGCCGCGCGCTCGTGCAATCTCACCCATGCTTTTGCCAACAAGGGTTGGGGCGGGGGCAAACTGTATCAAGTAATAATCATCAGGTTGCACCAGTTCACTGAGTGCAAATTCAAAATCTGCCCTGTTTTCAAAATCTCTATTCGGCAACAGAACCTCCAAGCTTGAAGCCCAGTAATCATAGGGATAAATATCCGCTGTGACATCAATACCCTCAGCGCGCGCCGCATCCAGCAAGGCAATCATGTCGTCTGCCTTACCCCACAGGCTACGCATGGCAAGCTTGATATGTGACACCTGCACAGGCATGCCGGTTTCGCGGCCAATCTCGATGAGCTCTTCCACCGCAGGCCATATGGCACGGTCTTCACTTCTCATATGGCTAATATAGCGGCCACCAAGGCTTGCAGCAGCTTTAGCCAGTGTCAGTACTTCCCCTGTTGAGGAATATATGCCCGGGTCATATTCAAGCCCAGAGGAAAGCCCCAGTGCCCCTGCAGTTATATCCCTTCTTACAAGGTCTGCCATTTGCTCAATTTCAGCCTGTGTTGCCGGGCGTTTGTTATCATCGCCCATAACCTGCTCACGCACAGTGTTATGCCCAACATAAGAAGCGTAATTCAGGGCAACCGGCGACTTTTCCAAAAAAGCATACATAGATGAAATTGGCACGCTTGAGCTACCATCCTGTCCAACAATGATGGTGGTTATCCCTTGGCTCACCGCAGGCAAAAGTGTTGGGTCTTCTTTCATGGACCAGTCGTGGTGATTATGGGTATCAATAAAGCCTGGAGCCAAAACAAGCCCAGATGCATCAATAATTCGTTCGCCAGCCATAGCGTTCAAATCACCAACAGCAATAATTTGCTCCCCATCAACGCGAACACTTATACGGTGTGCAGCAGAGCCTGTGCCGTCAATAACACTGGCATTCTCTATTAAAAAACTTGTTGGCGTAGGTGCCCTGTCCTGACTTTCGCCACAGGCTGCAAGGCCCAGCAACGCAAAACCATAAATAGAACATATCCTTATGCAGCTTGGTATTATTGATCTCATTTAGCCTACCCCATCCTTTATTCGGTTCACCACTGTTATTTGATACCACAGAGAACCCAAGATAAATGCCTGAAATACGCCTTTATAACCCGTATTACGCCTATAAAAATTAAGGCCTGCAGTGATTTCACCTATAATGAGTTCACTGCAAGCCTCTAAACACAACCATGCTAGTCTATATGTTATTTGGAGATATTATCATCCTTGTAGACTTTCCCGGCCTTCATAACGAATTTGATTTTTTTCATAGCCGAAATATCAGCAAGGGGATTGCCAGAAACAGCAATGATATCTGCAAATTTACCGTCTTTAAGGCTACCAATTTTATCCTGCATATTTAGTACCGTTGCAGCATTAATAGTAGCCGCTTTCAAGGCATCTGTTGGTGTCATGCCCGCTTGTTTTACCAACAATTCAAACTCATCAAGCTGTTTTTCAGGCCCAAACAAGCCCAGATCGGTTCCATATACAATCATCACACCCGTGTTATAAGCATTTTTAGCACCATCAATGGTTTCCTGATAAACATCGCGGCCCGTGGCGGCTTTTATGGCATCCATCCATGATTTAGCTGTTTCATTGGCAATAAGTGTCGGTGTTAGAGCAACTCCGTGCTCTTTCATTAGCTTAACCTCAGCCTCTGCAACAGGGCCGTGTTCGATACTATCTACACCGGCCATAATAATTAGGCGGTTACCTTCAGGCTTTGAGTTTGAGTGCGCAGCAACGGTTCGGTTCAGCTTATGAGCTGTATCAACAATTGCGTTGATTTCATCCTCATACTCGATCGCACCAATATCGTTATCCATAAAACCAAGCCCGGCCATACGCAGCTTTATAACGCCAGCCCCACGGTGAATTTCTTCTCGCACGGCACGGCGGCAGTCAATGGCACCGTCACATGTCCCTCGGTTTTCAAAAAAGTGCTCAGCCTCAGGCTTTACTCCAAAAGAAAAGGCATCGTAATCACCACCCGAGACATTAAACTGCGGCTCTGACGCTAAAATACGCGGCCCTTCAATAATGCCTTGATTAATGGCATCGCGTAGGTCGTATGTGATACTTGCAGGGTCACCAAGATTACGAATTGTTGTAAAACCATTATGTAATACTTGTTGCACCCTTGGCAGGCTGGCAAACACCAGTGGTGGTATCCGCCCTACACCAGCCCTTAAAATGCTAGCCGTTGGATCTATTAGGTTCAAGCTAAGGGTGACATGGGTGTGCATATCAATAAGGCCCGGTAAAACATAAGCACCTTTAAGGTCTACCGTTTTATCGCCCTCAACAAAACCGGGCTTAATCGCTGTAATTTTATCATTTTCTACAATAATGCTGTAGTTTTCTAGAATCGGCTTACCCGGTTCGACAATAATATGTCCTGCATGAATAACCGTCGTTTCGGCAAACACCGCACCCGCCATGCCGAAAAACAGATACGCCACCACAATATTGCAAATTGCTTTCACCTTCATTTTCTATCCTCTCTGAATGTTTTCTATTTTTATATTGTTATTTCAAAATAAAAGAACCATGATTCATTTATTTAAAGCGAACTTATATTCTTTTATTTTTATGTCAAGCTGATAAACAAGCTTATAAACAGAGAACATGCGATTTTAGGAATACACCATCATGCCCAAACGCGACCCAAAACACATGCAAGAAAGAAGGCAGCAAATTCTGGACGCGGCCATAATGTGTTTTACAGAACGTGGCTACGAAGCTGCAACCATGAAGCAGATAAGTGAACAGGCCGGCTTAAGCATAGGGGCGCTTTACACACACTTTAAAAACAAGCGTGAACTTATCATCGAACTTCTGGAATGGGCGAATGAACACCGGGGAAATATTCAAATAAACAGCTTGGAAGAACTAAAAGCATTTTTCCATGCCGGTGCAGACGAACTTTCTGGCGAGAAAAACCCCGGTTTACATCATCTGAATATACATATTTTACAATCTTGCTTCACAGATAAGGAAATACGGGCCGCTCTTGCAAAGTCAACAGAAAGTAGCCAAAGGCTGATGGAACACACCTTAACCAAGCTAAAAGAAAAAGGCGAGATACGGGCTGACTACGACATTCAGGCCAGCGCACTGCTTCTAGCACACATTGGAACATCAGCCACGTTACACAGCTTTATTTCATCAGATATCACAAGTGATAGTATTCGCAGCATTCTCATACAGCAATTGAACCTTATGAAACCAATATAGTATAAAACCAGTCCCCCTATATCCACACTAAAAAGTACCCTTTTACCGTTACTCCGTATCAAACACATGCTAAGCAAACTTTTTGATCTTTGACAGCGCTGTCAATTTGGCATAAAAACCTTTTTCCTATATTCATTGCCATAATCCGTAACGCATGAACGTATACTACAAGGGGTAACAGGGTCATATGGCGGCAAAGCAACCTACTCATACTAGCTCAGTTTTGGTGGCAGATATTGGCGGCACAAATGCGCGGCTTGCAGTTGCTGTTTGCAGCAGTGCAGAATCCAAACCTATACTTTTGTATTATAAAACATATACTTGTGCGGAATTTTCAAATTTTTCTAGTATCCTGCATACCTACCTTTCAACCCTTGAAGGGGATATACCAACAGAAGCTTGCCTTGCTGTAGCTGGCCCTGTGTCAAAAGGGAAAGCGCATATCACTAACATTGGCTGGCATCTGGACCAAGCCGCCCTAAAACACGAATTTGGCTTAGTAGAACTTTTACTGGCTAATGATTTTGAAGCTCTTGCACGGTCGGCCCCTGCCCTTAACATGGAAGATGTAACCGTTTTATACAAAGGGAGCGACAACCCTGTTGGCGCCATTAGCATCATGGGGCCAGGCACTGGCTTTGGATCAGCAATACTCGTGAAACACGATCATAACTATACCGTTGTACCCACAGAGGCAGGGCATATGTCTTTTATACCCTTAGGCAAAGATGCTGTCGATGTGTGGGCAGAGGTTTCCAAAACGATTGGTCGCGTGACAACTGAAACATTGCTATGCGGCGCGGGTATTACACGTATTTACAAAGCTATCTGTGCACTTGAGAATGTAGCCCCAAAAGAGTATGACCCTAAAACCATCAGCATACAGGCGCTTGAAAACAAGGACAGCATCTGCCTTAAAACATTAAGCGTATTTTGCTCTATGCTGGGTGATGCCGCCGGAGACATTGCCTTGGCTCAAGGCGCAACTGGCGGTGTTTATCTCGGCGGCGGGATCCTGCCGCAGATTGCAGACTTTATTGTAACAAGCCAGTTCACCAACCATTTCCTGAATAAAGCGCCCATGGAAAATATGCTCGCGAAAATACCCGCCTATATGATCACAGAAAAAGATGCCGCTTTGTACGGGGCCGCCCTGCTCAGCCAAACACCCACTACGACATCATAAAACGGAAGTTTAAGCGCATATGCTGCCCGGTTTCTGGATACTTGCATCCTATGGTGTTGGTCGCTACAGATAGGAAAAACAAAAGGTATATCAATGGCCCGTCCCCAGTCAGCAGACTATGACACCCGCAAACAGAAGATTCTGGAGACAGCCGCCAATGTCTTTGCTGTTGAAGGCTATCACAAGGCCTCCATCTCAGGTATTGCCGCCAAGTGTGGTATTTCAAAAGCACTGATCTACCATTATTACCCCTCTAAAGAGGATATGCTCTATCACGCCATGCTCGACCATGTGCGCGAACTGGAAGCAAGCGCCACCAGCCTTATGCAGGAAGACCTGCCGCCCGCGGAAACGCTGCGTAAAATCATTCGAGACTATCTGATCATTTATGAGCGCACGGTTGACTGCCATCACCTGCTCGTAAACGAACTTGGCTCCCTGCCCCCTGAGCGGAAAAAGGAAGTGGTCGAGATCCAGAACCGTGTCGTGCATGCCTTTGCAGAACTCGCTGATAGAATAGCCCCGTCTGATCTCAACATCCACAAAGCAAAATCCGTGGTGTCCATGCTCATGCTCGGTATGATCAACTGGACCTACCTCTGGTTTAAACCAAGCGGTAGCCTAAGCTCTGAAAAACTCGCTGATATGATCGCTGATATCCTCCTAAACGGGCTCAACGGCCTAACCGACACCGATACGAAAATTTAAAAAACACCAAAATAAAAGGCCCGCAGTCTTCACTGCAGGCCTATCATTGTTCAGCAATAAGTCTGCCTATATTAGCCGGTAACGCTTTTTATTGATGCGGCGAGATAGTCAATATTATTAGCCGTAACGCCTGCAAGGTTAATACGCCCAGAGTTTACCAGATACACAGAATAATCAGCTTGCAATTTGTTAATTTGCTCTACTGTTAAATCAAGGAAAGAAAACATGCCCTGATTTTGTATCAGGTAAGCAAAATCACCTTCAACACCAGCCTTTTCCAAGCCAGCTTTCAAGAGGGTTCTGGATGTCTGGATAGATGAACAGATACCCGCCAGTTCCTTCTGCCATGAGGCAGTAAGCGACGGTGTTGTCAGAATATGCTCAACAACAGCGCCGCCATGCGCGGGCGGCATTGAATACATACCACGAGCAATCGAGCTGATCTGACCAACAGTAACTTCTTTGCGGTCTGCTTTGGTCATCACAGCCACTTGACCAACGCGGTCACGGTACAGACCGAAGTTTTTAGAGCAGGAAGACGCAAGGATCATTTCCTCAACAGAGGCAGCGATTTTTCTAATGCCGTACGCATCAGCATCAAGCCCTTCACCCAGCCCCTGATACGCACTATCAATGAAAGGAATGAAACCGCGCTCCGCAGCAACAGCGGCAATCTCGTCCCACTGAGCCGGAGACAGATCAGCGCCTGATGGGTTGTGGCAGGATGCATGCAATAGCACCACATCGTTTGGCCCCAACCCCTTTAGAGTTTCAATCATGCCACTAAAGTTCACACCGTGGGATGCTTTATCATAATAAGGGTATGTTTTAATTTTCAAACCAACGCCGCCAATAAGAGGCATGTGGTTTGCCCATGTTGGGTCGCTTACCCATACGGTTGCATCGGGGTTTGCCCGCATCAAAAACTCTGACGCAACCCTTAGCGCGCCGCAGCCGCCTGGCGTTAACGCAGCAGCAATGCGGTCACTTGGGTAGTCAGCGCCGATGAGTAGACGAAGCATCGCATCATTGTAGCCTGGCGTACCCATCATGCCGATATAAGCTTTGGTGTCTTCTGTCTCCAGCCTGTATTTCTCTGCCGCTTTCACAGCTTCAAAAATAGGCGTATGCCCATTAGCTGTTTTATAAACACCGACACTAAGATCAACCTTATCACTGTTCGGGTCTTCACGAAACTTCGCCATCAAACCCAATATTGGGTCAATTGGCAAACTAGCCATACTGCTAAACATACTATCACTCCAAATCTTATGCTGCTTTTGTGTTCACTTCAGGGTTTCTATAGCCATCTATTAAAGCTGGCAATTCCTGATTGTATTTAATTAGGGATTCGTCAAATACAGGGCCATACCCACGAACATCCATAACTTTTGCAAGCACAGTGACCGCCGTTGCATAATTATCGGCATTAATGCTTGCCAGCACATCAGACACAAGCTTTTCATAAGCTGTAATCATAGCGCGCTGGCTTCTGCGTTCCTCTGTCATACCAAAAACATCAAAAGCAGTGCCCCGCAAGAAACGGAACTGGCGCATCACACGCAGTGCAAGTTTCATCCAAGGGCCGAATTGATACTTTTTAGGCCGTCCATTCGGGCCTTTTTTCGCACCAAATATGGGCGGTGCCATATGGTATTTAACCTTATAGTCACCCTCGAATGTTTTCTTCAGGTCAGCCTCGAAACTACCATCAGTATAAAGCCGTGCCACTTCATACTCATCCTTGATGGCGAGAAGCTTGTAATAAGCGCGCGCGACTGTCTCTGACAACAATTTAGGCGCGCCAAGCAACGTCGTATCAGCCTGCTCAACTGCTGCCATAAAGCTATTATATCTTTCTGCGTATGCTGCATTCTGATATTTTGTCAGGAATGCCGCATGAAAAGCCTTCAGGCCCGCATAATCAGGTTTCATCGGTGCTGACGGCGTTTCAATGTTGCTGAACACAAACTCTGGTTTTGCAAAAACAAGCCGGCCCCAATGGAAAGCAGCCTGATTTTTCTCAATAGCTACACCATTAAGCTCGATCGCCCGCATCATTGCCTCAAGCGACACCGGGATAAGGCCTTGCTGCCATGCATAGCCTGCCATTAGCATATTTGAAAAAACGGAATCGCCCAGAAGATCAATCGCAATTTTGCTGGCATTGATAGCATTGAAATTGTCTTTACCCGCTACCGCCTCTAAAAGAGCAACCCTTTTGTCTGCACGCATCAAAGCATCACGGTTTGTCGTAAAGTTACCTGTAGGTATCTCTTCAAGGTTTAAAGAAATACGGGTTTTGCCGTCTGCCAATGTTTTCATTGCTTGCGGTCCAGTTGCTACCACCATATCGCAGCCAACAACAGCATCGGCACTGCCTTCTTCAATACGCACTTGGTGCAGCTCCGATGGCTTGTTTGCAAGCCTTACATAACTCAGAACCGTACCACCTTTTTGTGCAAAGCCCATAAAGTCAAGAACCGAGCTGCCTTTGCCCTCAATATGAGCCGCCATTGTAATCACGGCACCAATGGTCACAACTCCGGTACCGCCAACACCGCCTATAAGTAAGTTATAGGCACGTGCGAGTGTGGTATCAGGCGCCGTAAGCCCGCTTACAGCATCCTTGAAACCATCAATCTCAAGGGCCTGCGGTTTACGGAGCATACCGCCTTCCACCGTAACAAAGCTTGGGCAAAAGCCATTAACACAGGAATAGTCTTTGTTGCAGGAATGCTGATCAATCTGGCGCTTGCGGCCCGCCATTGTTTCCTTTGGTTGAATGGACAAACAGTTTGACTGAACCGAGCAATCACCACAGCCCTCACAAACGGCGTGGTTAATAAACGCACGCTTTGCAGGGTCCGGGAATTGCCCTTTTTTGCGGCGGCGGCGCTTTTCTGCGGCACATGTCTGATCATAAACCAGTACAGTTACACCCTTAATATCCCGGCATTCACGCTGCAATACATCTAGCTCATCGCGGTGATGCACAGATACACCAGATGGCAGGGTCACTGTGTTATATTTTTCAGGTTCGTCGCTCACAACCCTGATCCAGCTAACACCTTCTGCCCGCACCTGATTAACAATAGCAGGTACTGTAATCTGGCCGTCAACCGGCTGACCGCCAGTCATGGCCACAGCATCATTAAACAGAATCTTATAGGTAATATTGGTATTTGCTGCCTGCGCCTGACGAATAGCCAGGTATCCTGAATGGAAATATGTACCCTCACCGAGGTTTTGAAAAATATGTTTGCCGCCATTAAACAGCGAACGGCCAACCCAGTTCACACCTTCGCCGCCCATCTGAATGAGCGATTCTGTTTTCCGGTCCATCCACGAAGCCATAAAATGGCACCCGATCCCTGCAAGGGCCTTACTCCCCTCAGGCACAACAGTTGACCTGTTATGCGGGCAACCCGAACAAAAATAGGGCATTCGGGAAATGTCTGTTATGGGGGCAGCTTTTGTTGGTTTACTGCTTGCCTCAGCTATAATCGTATCAAAAGAGGCACTAAACATTTTACCAAGCTGCTTGGAAACAGCCTTCATCACCATAAGGGGGCTTAGTTCCCCAACCCACGGTAACAATTCAGAGCCATCAGCATTTTCTTTGCCGTACACACGGCATTCTGGCGCACCTTCATGGGAAAAGATATATTCTTTGATTTGGCTCTCAATAATGCCGCGCTTTTCCTCAACAACCAGAATTTCTTCCTTGCCTTCAAGGAACTCACACATGCCTGCAAGTTCAAGCGGCCACACCATGCCAACTTTATAAATACCCACACCAAGTTCTGTGAGGCGTGCTTCATCGAGACCAAGCCTCTCAAGCGCTTCCATCAAGTCTAGGTGGCCCTTGCCTGTTGTTACTATGCCAAATCGTGCGGCTTTTGGATTCAGGATAATTCTGTCGATTGGGTTCGCCCGCGCAAAGGCAAGAACCGCCCCTTTTTTAGCGACCATGCGGTTTTCAATTTGTGGTCCCGGCAGGTCTGGCCAGCGGTAATGGACACCAAGTTCAGGCATTTCAAAATCAGCCGGGATAGTAAAGGTTGGCAGCGGCTTCACCTCGCACGACTGTGCACTTTCAACCGTTTCAGAAATTGCCTTAAAGCCAACCCACATGCCCGAGTAACGGGAAAGGGCATAGCCATAAAGACCAAACTCTTCAAATTCAGCCACACTTGCCGGATTAAGGATCGGCATAAACCAATCCATCAATGCCACATCAGACTGGTGCGCCATACTGGATGACACACAACCATGATCATCGCCTGCAACCACCAGAACGCCACCTTTTGGTGATGAACCATAAGCATTACCATGTTTCAGGGCATCTGCTGCCCGGTCAACACCGGGGCCTTTGCCGTACCACATGGCATACACCCCATCAACATCGCGGTCTGGGTCTGTTTCCACCTGCTGAGAGCCAAGAACTGCAGTTGCGCCCAACTCTTCATTGATAGCGGGTAAAAACTTAACCTTCGCTGCCTCAAGAAGCTTGGAACCACGCCACATTTCCTGATCAACACCCCCTAGCGGCGATCCACGGTATCCACTCACAAAACCAGCAGTATTCAAGCCATCCCGCTTGTCCATCTCAGCCTGCATCAGCATAATGCGGACAATGGCCTGCGTGCCTGTTAGAAAAACACGTTCACGTCCCGCCTTGTAACGGTCCTTCAGTTCATAAGAGAGATCAATATGGCCCATAATATTACTTCGCATTCATTGTTTCTGACATTAAATGCAATTGTAATTCATTTTATCCTATATTTAATTTCATAATTATTATATTTATATCGTATTATGATTAATATATTTCATATATAAATATATATTGGATTATTATTTCAAAATGGAAATAGATCAAATAGACAAAAAAATTTTGGCTTTGCTCACGGAGAATTGCAAACTCAGTTCCCAGCAAATTGCTGAACAGGTAGGTGCCTCTACAGCATCCTGCTGGCGGCGCATCAAGGCAATGGAAGATGCTGGTGTCATTGAAAGCTATCAGGCAACCATTAACCACGACGCTGTTGGCTTTGAGCTAACCGCCTTTGCACAGGTCACGCTAAACCGCCACTCAAAAAACAATGTTAAACTGTTCGAAGAAGCTGTGGGCCGCATGCCGGAAATACTGGCCTGCTATTCTGTTACAGGTCAGTATGATTATATCCTGCATATTCTGGTTAAAAATATCCGGGATTATGAACTGTTTCTCAATGACCGGGTTTTCCACTTACCCGGGGTGGACCATGTACATTCCAGCATATCCATGAAAACGGTCAAAACACGTCAATCAAGGGCAGCATAAAAACCACACTGCCCTTTATCCGGCTGAACAGTCTATATAAGCACATTACCGCCATCATAGAGCGTCTGCAATTCGGCAAGACTTAACCCTTTGATAAAGAGAACATTATCCGCACTCAACTCTATCAGCACGCCGTCACTACCATTCATAGATGTTTCTGTCGTCGCGCTTACAAGATCACTTAAACCAGTAAACCCTGTTCCTGCGCCAGAAATATCAAGTATATCCTCATCGGTTTCAAAGTCGCTCACAACATCAGCGCCGCTCGCTCCTATCAGCTCCGTTCTGCCATACACCGTTCACTGATACCCACAACGAGCCCGTCTCACTGTCATACGCAAGACCGATAACATCTCCGTCTAATAGCCGCGGCAAGCTGTTCAGAACATCATTCGTACCGCTGCCATCACTCACAGAAAGCCGCCCACATGTCCACGGTCTTCAACGCCGTGTTGATTGGAGAAATCTGTATCTGGAATCAGATTGGCATCTGCTGCTACTTTAGGAAGAGCAATATCAGCTTCAACATACTCTTCAGACAGGCTTAAGACGCTACTCTTTACAGTAGAAACTTTATTACTCGGCATAGATACCCCAATCGATCTATTCAATACTTACACATAATGTCGAAAATATAGAAAAGCCTTCCCCAAAAAGAAACCCTTAATTGGGCATTTCTTCAATAAATTGTATTTCAATACTTTGGGGCTGCTCTTTTAATCGAAAAATAGAGTAAAATACCACACAGTCAATCATAATATAAAGAAATCTTTATATTATGATTGACTTCATGCCCACAAGAATGCTACACGCTTCCTGTCACGGTTCTCTGGCCACACTTGGCCAAGAGCTAAGAGGGAATTTGGTGCGTTAGGCTTATGGCCAAGCAATGCCAAAACTGCCCCCGCAACTGTAGGCGGTGAGCTTCTGTCCACTATCAGCCACTGATGTGTCATGCATCGGGAAGGCCGGACAAAAGCATTGACCCGCAAGTCAGGAGACCTGCCGCGACAAAATTGAACGTCCTCGGGCGGGGTGCCCCGGAGGAATGCTTATGCTTTAACGCCAGCTTTTTGCTGCTTGTTCAGGCATGCTTCCCCTTGGCCTTTGCCCCCAACATTTGGGGTTAAGCCTATGTCTAAAAACACTCTATCAATTGCATCACTTGGAACGCCCAGAATTGGGCCACGCAGAGAGCTAAAATTTGCCCTCGAAAAATACTGGTCTGGCCAGCTAAGCGCAAAAGACCTGTCTGAAACAGCAACAGCCCTTCGGTGCGCCAACTGGGCGCGCCAACACGCGCTTGGCATTACCACCATACCATCAAATGACTTTTCGTTTTACGATCATGTTCTGGATACTGCCGTTATGGTTGGTGCCATTCCCAAAGCTTATGGCTGGAGCGGCGGCCCAGTGAACCTTGAAACCTATTTTGCCATGGCACGGGGCAGCGTAGGCGGCGCCTCGCACCCCATATGCGTGCATGGTCACAGCGCACCAGCCCACGGTGTGCCAGCACTGGAAATGACCAAATGGTTCGACACCAATTATCACTATATGGTGCCGGAACTGGAGCCCGATCAAGATTTTACCCTTGCATCCACAAAACCGGTTGATGAGTTCCGCGAAGCGCTAGCGATCGGTTATAAAACTCGCCCCGTAATCCTTGGGCCTATTAGCTTTTTAAAACTGAGCAAATGCACAGATGGTACAACAGAATGTATTAACCTGATTGACAAGATACTGTCAGTTTATCTGGACCTTATGGAGCAACTTCAGGCAGCAGGAGCGGAATGGTTACAAATAGACGAACCCGCCCTTGTGTTGGATCTCAGCGAAATAGAGCGTGCAGCCTACAAAAGGGTATATAGCAAAATTGCTAAAACAGTGCCCTCGCTCAAAATTATGCTAACATCATATTTTGGCAGCCTCGGTAACAATCTTGACATAGCAACATCCCTACCTGTTGCCGGCCTACACATAGATTTGGTGCGCGCACCAGAACAACTCACAGCAGTCAGGCAAAAGCTTCAGCAAAACCAGATATTGTCCCTTGGTGTCATTGACGGCAGGAACATTTGGCGGGCAGACCTGCAAAAGCTGCATGACTGGCTATTACCGGTAGTTCAGGAACGTGGTTTAACAGGCATTGAGCTTGCACCTTCCTGCTCGCTCCTGCACACCCCCATTGATCTTGAACTTGAGACAGAACTGGATAGTGACCTAAAGAGCTGGCTAGCTTTCTCTGTCCAGAAAATGGCAGAGTTATCAACCCTTGGTCAAGCTTTTGAAAAAGGTGTTGAGACTGTCGCAGGCGCGCTGCAAGCAGCAACCAAAGCCCTGCAAGCACGCGCTACTTCTGACAAGGTGCACAATAAAACCGTACAAAACCGTGTGCAGGCTACAGGCTCTGAATTAACCAGTAGAAACAGCCCGTTTAAAACACGCAGTTTCCTACAGCAGGAAGCCACCGGCTTACCACTTTTCCCAACAACGACTATTGGGTCTTTTCCCCAAACAGCTGAGGTACGCAAGGCCCGTACCGCCTTTAACAAAGGAGAACTAAGCCCTACAGCCTACAATGCTTTTTTGAAAACAGAGACAAAAAGAGCCATTCGCTGGCAAGAAGAGATCGGCATTGATGTATTGGTGCACGGCGAGTTTGAACGTAATGACATGGTACAATATTTTGGTGAACAACTGGCCGGCTATGCCTTTACCAAACACGCATGGGTACAAAGCTACGGCTCACGCTGTGTGCGCCCCCCTATCATATACGGCGATGTTGCCCGCCCGCACGCCATGACAGTAGAATGGACCGCATATGCCCAGTCCCTTACCAGCAGGCCCGTAAAAGGCATGTTAACCGGGCCCGTTACCATGCTGCAATGGTCGTTTGTCCGCGATGACATGCCCCGCGCTGACGTATGCAAACAGATTGCCCTTGCCCTCAGAGATGAAGTGACGGACCTTGAAACTGCGGGCATCCGCCTTATTCAAGTTGATGAACCTGCACTTCGAGAGGGGCTGCCCTTAAGGCGTCTGGAATGGAGTGCATATCTTGAGTGGGCTGTTGCCTGTTTCAAGCTTGCAACCAGCGGTGTGACGGATGCAGTCCAGATACATACCCATATGTGTTACTGCGAGTTTAATGACATTATATCCTCTATCGCTGCGATGGATGCCGATGTCATTTCCATTGAAACGTCTCGCTCTAAAATGGAGCTTCTGGATGCCTTTGTATCCTACAGTTACCCAAATGATATTGGGCCAGGCGTTTATGATATTCACTCACCGCGCATCCCCAAAACGGCCGAAATAAGCAACCTGCTTGAAAAAGCCAACGGCCTTTTAAAGGCAACCCAAATTTGGGTAAACCCTGACTGCGGCTTAAAAACACGCTCATGGGACGAAGTGCGCCCGGCCCTGATTGCCATGGTAGCCGCCGCCAAAAACCTTCGCCAACATGCAGAAAGCCGAAATACATGACTGACAGTGCAGCCTATACAGGCATAACCCGTTTGGTTGACATCATCTTCCCGGGTGATGCCAACCACCACGGCACCATGTTTGGGGGTGTAGGGTTGGCGCAAATGGACAAAGCAGCCTTTATAGCTGCCGCGCGCTATGCAAGAGCAAACTTCGTAACCGCCTCGTGTGAGCATATTGATTTTGAGGCCCCTGCTTATGTTGGTGAGATAGCCGATGTGAATGCCCATGTCACACGTGTTGGTCAGCGGTCGCTTACCGTGACAGTTGAACTGATTGCAGAAGCCCTGCTAACTGGTGAAAGGCGGCTTTGCAGCAGAGGCCAGTTCAACATGGTTGCTGTTGGTGCAGAGTTTAATAAAGGGGGCGGCATCTTGCCGCCCTTACCAGCCAAAACTACAATAGATACACTCGAAACCCAAGCTATGGTTGATATTGTGTTCCCTGAGCAAACCAGCCATTATGGCAGTCTGTACGGCGGAAATGCCCTCGCCGCCATGGGGAAAGCTGCCTCTATTACAGCAACAAGGCATTGCCGCAAAGCCGTTGTTATGGCTTCATCACAGCGGGCAGACTTTACCAGCCAAGTCCAAAAAGGTGAGATTATAATACTATATTCGCATGTAACCAGCACAGGCAATAGTTCCATGGCTGTAGCTGTTGAGCTTTGGGCAGAAAGCCTATTTTCTCATAACAGGCGACACTGTGGTCAGGCAAATTTTATTATGGTTGCCGTTAACAAAGACCATAAACCTGTCAGTGCTTTAGACTAGATAAAATCACAGGCGTTGCACGGCAGTTCATTCTGTGCAACGCTAAAAGCGTGCTGGTGATATCCTTTTTGTCAATCAGAAAACGAAAGTAGTCTGTGTGAAAATTCTTCCCAAAACTGAAGGCATTTCAGGCTACCTTATCTATATCGCTGTGCCGGTTTTTGTTATTGCTATCTGGGCAGCATTTTTCCTGAATGTAGACTTGGAACCAGAAGTTACGCCTGACTTTTTCTTTTCCTCTGACAGTAGCATATACAAAAAAAATCAGGCTATCCGAGAGGTATTCCCCTCTAACCAGCAAATACTTCTGAATGTTGGTACAGCAGGCAGTATTGAAGATCCTAATTTTATCACAAAAATTGGCAGCCTCACAACACGCATCAAAGCGCTAAAGGGCGTTACATCCGTACAAAGCATTACAAACGGCCCCGACGACCTTGATGCAGCAAGAAAAAACCCACTTTGGAAACGACTGCTTATCGGCAAAGATGAAAAATCTAGCTTTGTTATTGCATTCATAAACACAGATAACTTCGCAGGCCTTGTTGAAAAGGTTGAACAAATTGCCAGCGAAGAGGAAAGTCAACGCTACAGTATTCATATTTCAGGCCTGCCTTATATTGTTGAGCAAATTCGCCGCAATTTAACAAATGACATGAAAGTGTTCACCCTAGGTGCTGTGATCCTCAGTGCTTTGGTGCTGAGTGTTATTTTCAGGTCTGCCACTGTTGTTTCTGGCGCCGTTGTTACCTGCGTTACGGCGGCGGTTCTTACCCTCACCCTTCAAAGTTTTATGGGCATCCCCATCGGAATTCTAACCGCAAACCTTGGTACTATTGTTTTTGTTCTGACATTGTCGCACATTATTTTTCTGGTTTCGAACTGGTGTAATTCGGAAAACAAAGTTGCCGGTGCAAAACTGCAGGAAACTATCCGCCACACGCTCCCTGCTTCTTTCTGGGCAGGTACGACAACCCTTTTGGGCTTTAGC
This sequence comes from Kordiimonas pumila, assembly GCF_015240255.1. Taxonomy (NCBI): domain Bacteria; kingdom Pseudomonadati; phylum Pseudomonadota; class Alphaproteobacteria; order Kordiimonadales; family Kordiimonadaceae; genus Kordiimonas; species Kordiimonas pumila. The sequence continues at coordinate 1,705,021 of NZ_CP061205.1, read as the reverse complement.
AGCCTTATTTTTGTTGAAGCAAAGCCCCTAAACCAACTTGGCATTGGTGGCACAATTGGCACGGCCTGTGCCTTTGTATGTGCCTACACCATTTTCCCAGCATTTCTGCGGATGGCACAGGTAAACCCGTCCAGTTTCAGTTATATGCTTGCCAGAAAATTCCCTAGGGCAAGGCACATTACCCGGGTTTTACTGGTTATCACTATTGGGGCTGCCTTAGGGCTAGGCATAACCGGCATCAGCAAATTAAACACGGACCCAAGCCTGTTGTCTTATTTCAAAGAAGATTCCAAAATCTATAAAGGCATTTTTTATGTTGATGACAACGGCGGCAGTAACCCGCTGTTGCTTGTTATTCGCCGTAATGACCTTGGTAAGCTTGATAAGGGAGATTCCTATGACCGTATGTGGGAATTGCAGCAAGCCTTAAGCGAACATGCTTCGGTTGGCTCGGTTATATCATTACCGGTTATTATGGCGGAAGGCGATGAGCACTGGCTTGGCAAGCTATTACCCTGGAATATCTTGCTTGATATTCTGTCAAAGCCTGAATACGGCGCAGTTGCCAACAGCTTTGTGAACAAGGAACGCACGCACGCCCTGTTTATGCTGCGTATGATAGAGGCAGGCCGCGACCGTGACAGGCTTGAAATTATTAATGAAATTGAGAAAATACCAGCGCAGCATGGCTTTGCCGTAACCCTTACTGGTGGCACCTATTATTTGCAAGGTGAACTGGCCGCCTCTGTAACAAAAAGCATGACAATGGGCATTCTAACGCTCATTTTATTATTTGGTGTTATCGCTTTTATTATTTCATCTAGTCTGATGGTCACAGTCGGAGTCATGGTCTGCGCCGCGTCTATTTCTGCAATCGTGCTCGGTACACTCGGTATTGCTGGCATCCCCATAGATATTATTTCATCTCCCGCCATGAATATCTGCCTTGGCCTAATTGTTGATAACATGATCCACCTGACAGTAACCGCAAGACGACAAATGAAAGAAAGAGGTGCCACGTCAATCAGGGACTGGGAAATCTGGAAAAACGCCCTTGATAGCCAAAGCTGGCCAGCGCTTGTTTCCACTATCACAATTATGATTGGCTTTTCTGTTTTTGCCCTTTCCGACTTTCCACCCTCGCAGCGTTTTGGGTTGGAAATCACATATGGTGCTGGCCTTGCTGTCATATTGTCACTCGGCGTTTTCCCACACATAGTCGCACGTGTAGCACCGCCAAACACAAAGGGGCAACAAACACCCTCTCATTGAATAGGTTTTTCATGTGCGATCTGCCGGATGCTGCCACTCATATTTTTTCATCGGGGCATCAACCTCTGTATGCGCCAAAGCGTTTGTGAAATTTGAAATCAACTTTGATGCCAGCCCACACAAAACCTCTAGCGCTTGACGTTTTGTATAGCCCGCACCCAGAAATGCCTGTAGCCGATCATCGCCTATATGACCGCGGTTATCCAGAAGCTCTTTCGTAAAAGTACGCAGCGCCTCAAGCTTGGGGTCAGCAATAGGTGTACCTTCCCGAAGGGCCTCGATAATGTCATCTGGCATTTTGGCAAGCTTCATCCCCATAGTATGGCCCGCCATGCAGTAATGGCAGCGGTTCTCATGGTTTGATGTCATCACCACGACCTGCGCTTCAAGCGGTGTAAACTCCGTGTGTTTGGTAAAAAGATTATAAACAGTATTATAGGCTTCATAGGTTGCAGGGGCACCCGCCAAAATACGGTGCATATTGGGTAACATCCCAAAGATGGCAACAGATTGTTCCATCTGTTTTACAGACTCTTTAGGTGCAGTTTCTTTATCAAAATACGTAAACATCATTCTTCCTTTTTATACTGAATACTACGGCGTCTGTATGGCTGAGGGTAAAACAGGGATGCCAACCGCCATCAAAGTTCCTGCCGCCGAACAGTTAATATAGTCGCCGTAAAGTGTGGCTTTAGGAAACACCGTTATTTCATGCCAAAGATGCAGCCCCGGCTGCCCTTGCCAGTGCTGCACCATGTTTATAAAATTTGCCATAATGGCATGGTGCGTGGGGTGGTTGTGTGTCCAGTTCTCAAGATCTGCAAACGACCGAAAAAAGCCGGTAACACAGCTACGCTCAGACTTAAGGCCTGCTTCCGTAACTTCCTCAACAAAACGAACGCCAGAACACCCGCTGACAGATGGGTTATGTTTCAGATAGCTTAAGCCATTCATCAGGGCAGGTTTCACAGTGCTAAAATACATTTCCTTTTGCTCCGGGTTAGCCCGGGACAGGTCCTGCGAACTTCGAATAAAGCATGCATTTTCAGGCCCCTGAACCGTGATGCGCTGGCCTTTACCGTCTGTCGCATCAGGCTGCACAGGCGCATCTGAGGCTAGGCCATCTTCGGCTGCCGCCACCATTCTGTCACGGGCACTTCCCCAATAGCCATGATGCGGCGTAATCGCCATTTGATCAGCAATATTGGCAATACCGGACAGTTCTTCACTACGTGACCCTGATGTTTCATTGTGGTCTAGCGACAAAAAACAAATTTCCCGCCACAGGCCAACCTGACCAGACAATAAACTGGCATCGCCGAACACTTCTTCAATGCCTGAATTTTTTACCCACGCTTCATAATCTGCGATTGTTTTCCAGTAAACAAAATGCATTTCAGCGTGCGGGCCAATGCTGGATGCCGTTATGCCAGCTTCACGAATTACCGGCTGCGGCGCCGCTTTCAAGCACATTTCCAACCGGGTCTTGACGGCACCCGGGGCTGAATGTGCATCCGGCATCTCAAACCCAAACACAACCAGCACGATATAATCGTGGCTGGCAAACCTCGGCTCAAAAGCATCATACGTTGGTTCGTATCCATCTGGCCTATTAACTGGCGGCGCAGAACGGCGGGGGACAATGGTAGCATGATCACCCATTGTTACGCCTCACCTGTGTCATCATCGCTATCACCCTCTATGTTTGTTACATGATCTGCTTTTTGTTCGGCTGTTTCCACTGCATGCAAAGGTGCCTTGTTCCATAGCAGGCGTGTTGCCTCAGGCTTGGCATAATGCCCGGCCGGGTCTGCAACCGTTTTTGCATATTTGATAAGGTTCAGGTCAATGTCAGCGACTATCAGGCCTTCTGCGGTTTCAGGTAAATAGTCAGCCAGTTCACAGCCATCTGGCCCAAATATCATCGCGGAACCACCGCCTAGGCTTAAAAGATCAGGCACCATCGTTTCGGCATGTAACATTTTAAGGCAGCCCTCTGTTACGACACTGCTGGCTGCAATGACAAAACACTGCCCCTCAACTGCATAAACACGACTAGCCGACATATTCACTTCTTTACCAAGCGCATAAGCATTTTCACGGTACAGGGAAAAGGCCGGCCAACCAGCAATGTGAATCTGCTCATTCTGACTATAAAGTGTATATTTACTAAGTGGCTGTAAGTGTTCCCAACAACAAAGCATACCAACCTTACCAAGACCAGTATCCGACACCATTAAATCACTGCCATATCCTTCGCCGTATACGGTGCGCTCCACATGTGTTGGCTTTAGTTTACGGCGTGCATAGATGAGCTTGCCGTCTGTGCCGATAAGGCACTGCCCCAAATACAGGCTACCGCCACACCGCTCACTGTATCCCATAGAAACCATAATGCTATTGTCTACGGCGGCTTTTAAAAGAACAGCAAAGTCTTCACTTTTCAGGTCAAGCGAGTTATCAAAATAAGGTACGGTGAACTGCATGGACCATGCAGGCGCGCCAAGCCAGATATGAAATGGATACCCTGGCAACCATGCCTCGCCAAAAGCAATAAGGCTACAGCCTTTTTTACTGGCTTCTTCAATAAGACCAACAGCCTTTTTAATGCTGGCTTTTAGGTCATAATACACAGGGGCCGCTTGCACGGCAGCCGCTTTAAATGTTTGAAGCTCATTAGCCAAAAATTCTCTCCACAAACAGAATATGATGAATAGTAGAGCTAATATTTTCATGTCAGATTTGAAAAGTCTTGGCTATCAGCGCCAATTATATGAACCACAGTGCATCGTGCACTTTCAGCAAACTTTAAGGTCCCTTATGAACCAAGACGCTCAAATATTTTTGCTGTAACTATTAGGCATGATGGAAACCCAAAATAAAACCTTATTACTAGGTACCACAGGCCGCGTAGGCGGTGCTGTTTTACAAAAACTAGGCACCACAGAAATGTCAGGTTTGCTGAGGGTGCTAACACGGCGACCTATGGCCGTACCCCACAGTCACCCCTTCCCAATTGAAGTGATAAACGGCGACATTAGCGATATTAGAACCGTAAAGCGCGCCTTAAACGGCGTTGATACAGTCTTGCTTGTTATCGGGGATCATCCCGGCATGGCAGCGCAGGAAATTCAACTCATCAATACAGCGGCGGCACTGGGTACTATTCGAATAGTAAAAATATCTGCCATAACGGCTGGCCTGTCACCCAGAGTGTCATTTGGCGTTCAGCACGGCGCGGTGGAAGACGCCCTTATCGCCTCCGGCCTGCCTTATGTTATTTTGCGACCAACATTTTTCTACCAGTCGCTCGAACTGTTCAAAGAACCAATCAAACGTGGCTTTCTGCCAGCATCAACCAAACGCGGTGCTATAGGTTTTGTTGACCTCGAAGACGTAGCCGTTGCCGCTGCACGCGCTTTAACAGACAGGTCCCTTGATGGCACTGTGCATATTTTAACCGGCCCCGAAACCCTAACTATGGCAGAGGTTGCGGCTGGTCTTACAGTTGCCCTAAACCACAAAGTGCGCCATGTCAGCCCGCCGCGATTTCTAATGCCAACCCTGCTTAAACACGGCGCAAGCTTAAATGGCTGGCTTGCAGGCCAAGTGGCAAGCCTGATGACATGCTGTGCAGCAGGCGGGGAAAATTACACCAGTGATGCCGTTTTAAATCTCACAGGCAAGCAACCTAAAAGCCTCTCTGATTACCTCACCCACGCCGCGAAAACCTTTACACGCTAAAGATTGTCGCGGTAATCTTCCTCAACCAACTGATCAACCATTTTTGCAACCTCATCGCCGCCGCCAGATTCGCGTGCAACAGTTGCTCCAAACCGGAAGGACATTTTGGTTTCTTTTGGGTCCACTTTCCAAAGCTGGCTACGTTTCATGGCCTTGCCACAGTGCAGGAAACTTTGTTTCACCTTAATTTCAAGCGCCAGTAACGCAGGCTGGCCGCGTGCTGTTAAACGCTCCAGTATAACCGGGTCGTTAATGATACGCGCCGTGCCATGCACACGGTATGCCTCATCAACGCCAGGGATGATAAACATGAGAGCAACGTTGGGGTTCTCAAGAATATTCTGCAAACTGAAAGCAAGCTTGTTACCCTGCCGTTCAGGCAAATATAGCGTATGGTTATCTGCTATATAGGCAAAGCCCGGCCCGTCACCACGCGGCGAAACATCAGGCACGCCTTCCTTGCTGGCAGTGGACAGCATTACATAAGGCGAATGCGCAATAAAGCGATGCGCCATGTCATCCAGATACGGTACAATTTTTTTTGTGACCAGTTCGTGTGGCTCGCCAATGATGGCACGCAGTCCGTCAAGGCTCTCAAGTGTATTTGTATCAGTCATATTCACATGTCCTTTATGGGATCGGTCGTGCGGGTAAGGCTTTTTCAATTGTTGCTGCAATAGTCAAAAGCCGGGTATCATCACCGCGTGCACCCACGAGCTGTAAACCTATTGGCAACCCTTCTACCAAGCCACATGGTAGCGACACTGAAGGCTGACCAGACATGCTGTCAGGCCGTGTTGTTGCGGTATAGGCTGGAAAAGTGGGCAGATCGGCACCTGCCACTGAAATCGTTTCCCCCACATCCACGGGCGGCGGCAAAAACAAGCTTGTTGGATAGATCAGCGCATCCACACCCGATACGTTGAAAACCTTTGCAAAAGCCTGCCGAAGCTGTGGCAGTTTCGTATCTACTGCTTCCCGGTAAACACTTTCTGGAATAGCCTCCACACCACCCTGCATAGCAATTAGGCCTTTAACATCAGGGCTTTTAATAGAGGCGACAAAATCAAGCGGCGAGATCCCAAGCTTTGCGGCAGCAAGGCGGGTCAAGCTTGCTTCAGATTCGTAAACCGCAATGATAAACCCACAAGCTTCATCAATGGCTATTGCGTCACCAAGGTCTGCTTCAACAATATTCACACCTTGCGTTTCAAGTGACTTCAAGGCTTTCGAGTAGGCCTCAACCACAGCGGGATCAAACCCCATGCCAAAGCTTTCGGGCGCTACTGCACCCAGCGTGATATTCTGTAGCGGCATGCCGGAAATGGTATTTTCCGCCTGCATAATAACATTGTCAACAAGCGCAATATCCATAACAGACCGGGCAATAACACCGAGCGTATCACGCGATGCAGAAAGTGCGATATAGCCTCCCCCCGGATAACGCCCTGTTGTGGGCCTAAAACCAACAACACCGCAGTGTGCCGCTGGCACACGGCACGACCCCCCGGTATCTGTGCCAATAGCAACTGCCGCTGCACCAACAGCCACTGAAATTGCCGCACCGCTCGAACTGCCCCCTGCAAGCCTTGATGGGTCAAAAGGGTTTAGGGCAGGCCCTGTATGCGCATTTGCACCCGTAATACCAAAAGCCAGTTCATGCAGATTGGTTTTGCCTGCAATCACAGCACCAGCCTTACGTAGTCGTGTAATAGCCGCATTTTCTTCCAGCATTAAAGTAGCAAAAGCCGCGGTTGCGCCCGTCGTCGGCACGCCGTTTACAGCAATATTGTCTTTTACAGAAATAGGCAGGCAGGCCAAAATGCCACCCTTTTCAAGAGCGCTAAACTGTTCTGCCCCCGAAACATAGGCGTTCAGTTCTTTTGCTTTTGCTATAGCAGGGGCTACCGCCTGCATATATCCATCCGGGCTAAGGCTGCCCTCTTTAAAGGCTGCAAGTACTGCAACACCGTCTAACTGGTATATTGGTCTATCCGGCATACTCACCCTGCTGCCTTACCAAGTTTTTGAAGAATAGCTTTTGCGTCTGCCATCATTTTTTCCACGACAACACCCGCAGGTTCTATTGTCTTAATAAGCCCAACACCCTGCCCCGCAAGAAGCGGCATTTGTTCCACATCTGCCGTTGCGGTGCTCATTGGCATCATATTACTAAACTTATGCAAAGGTAGCTCCATATCACCTATTTTCATGGTGCCCAGCAGTTCTTCTGCAAACGGATCAACAGGTGCCTCTTCTTCGCGCCCCTGCCATTCTTCAACGATCTTGTTTCGCAGCAACCGCATGGGGTTAAAGTCTAGCGTATCCCTACCAAAGAGCGAAGATAAAACAGCATCATCTGCTTCTGATTGCAGCATTTTTGTTTTGTAACTATCAACAATATCAGCCTCAACCGTTGCAGCCATCCGGGTGCCAACCCAAACGCCGTCTGCGCCCATAGCAAGAGCGCCAGCAACGCCCCTTCCATCTGAAATAGCGCCCGCTGCCAGCACCATAACAGGTGCCACAGCATCAATAATCTCCGGCAGTAAAACAAACAAGGGCAGTGTGCCAAGGTTATGGCCCCCGGCCTCTGTGCCCTGTGCAATAATCAGGTCGATACCTTCATCAACGGCCAGCTTTGCCGCGTCAACAGAACCAACCTGCTCCCACACTTTTATTCCAGCTGCCTGCAAGCGACTAATCCAGCTTTTAGGCGGGTGCCCCCAGTGGAAAGAAACCACTGCAGGCTTTAGTTTTTCGCACATAGCAATGTGGCTATCTTCTGTGAAAATCGTGATGAAATTCACATTGAACGGACCGTCTGTTGCAGCACGAATGCTGTTCACCAAAAACTCTATATAAGGGGCTGGCATTTTACCAATGCCCACAGCACCCAGAGCACCCACTTTTGATACAGCAATCGCAAGCGGCGGTGTCATTCCAGCAAAAGCAAGCCCCGCACACGCAAAAGGATGGGCAAGGCCATACTCTTGCGTGAAACGGTTGCTGACACTGGCATTTACATATGTATCTGCCATAATCCTAGAAGCTCTTCTCCAGACGAATTCCCCATTCGCTGCCCCGAGAAGGAGACAGCATACGGAAGCCCGCTGGGTCCATAATCTGTTCACCGTGAATATAATAGTCTGTGCCGCCAATGTTTTTACCAAACACAGACACAGACCAACCACCCGTTTCATTCTCCAGCGTCAGGCTTGCATTAACAAGATGGTAGCCCTCCTGCCCAACAAGGTTTTCAGCATCAAAGAAATATGATGATCGGTAGCTCCAGTCCACACGCGGTGTCAGGATCATGTCGCTTCCAACCGCCATGTCATAAGAAACAGAGCTATTCAGTGTCCATTTTGATGTGCCGGGGAAATTGTTATCAAGCGTAATCGTTGGGCTAACACGGCCATCAAGTTCCAGATAGTAGGCATCGGTATAGCCCGCCGCAAAGGACACCAGCAAATTATCAACAGGAACAGCCGTAGCTTCCAGTTCAAAGCCTTTGATCCGTGCTTTGGCTGCATTTTGTGTTGTTGGGGCCACGCCGACAGGCACCGTTACCTGCAAATCATTATACCATGTATAATAAGCAGAACCATTAAGGCGCAGACGCCGGTCAAATGTATCAAGCTTGAAACCACCTTCTACAACATCAACTGTTTCTGGCTCGAAAGACGGCGGCGTTGCAATTGCAGGGAAAATACGCTGCGTAAAACCGCCACTTTTAAAGCCGCGTGAATAACTTGCATATACCATTGCATCGTCATTTGGCCGGAAAGACAGGTTAACATGAGGCGTCCACTCATTCGCTTTCGCTTCCTGCTGGTCAGTTGTCGTAAGCACATCACCCGGCTGGAATTGCAGGAAGGGCGGGAAGAACGGCACGGTATACGTGCTGATAATATACTGGTTAGGCGTAAAACGCTTTGTTTCGTCTGTGTAACGAATACCACCTGTCAGAGATACCCTATCTGTCAGTTCGTATGTTACCTGGCCAAAACCTGCAAGAGATGTATTGTGGATATCACCGCCGCTCAGGAAGCGGGCAAAGCCAAAGTCAACAATATTGGGGTTCTGGCCTTTTTCATCAAAGAAAAAACCGCCCACAATATAATTCAAACGCCCATCCATGGCAGTGCCCAGAAACTGTAGTTCTTCACTCCACTGGCGGTATGTAAAAACATCTTCAGTCGCATTAATCTGAAGCGGGGAGCCATCACCGTCACGGGCAAATTCGCTATCCAGATCGCGGTAAGCAGTGATCGACTTAATCTCGAATGTATCACTTACCTGATAGCTCATAGTAGCAGAAAGCCCCCAGACATCTACATTTGAGTACACATCGTAGGTGCCATAAGTAACATTTGGATCGTCACTTATCCACTGGCTGTTATAGCAGGCTTCACCGCCAACGGCCGCGCCCGCGGGATCAAGGCATCCGTTAGGGAAAGCTTGCAATGCCGGGTTTAGTTGCGGCGCAACCATCAGGTTATGTGCGGCAGGAAATGCTGCACCAGGGTCAACCCCGTCGAGCACCAGCGGCACACCGTTCTCGCGAGAGCGAGTATAGTCTGCTGTGAAGAACAGCTCAAACTTCTCTGTCGGGTTCCACACTGCTGAAGCGCGGGCACTTAAGTTGTCCTTATCGCCCAAGTCCAGATCATCAGATGCGCGGATAACATAACCATCACGCTGGTGGGTCTGGACTGTAAATTTGGTTTTAAACGTGTCGCTAACAGGCAGGTCAACCGTTCCGCCAACGATATACCAATTGTCGCTGCCCACCGTTGCAAAAACCTTGCCGCCAGCTTCATCTGCCGGACGTGATGTTGTAATACTGATAGCACCACCCACGGAGTTGCGGCCAAAGAGCGTTCCTTGAGGGCCGTGCAGCACCTCTAACCGGTCAATGTCGACCAGATCGAGAAGCGCGCCAACGGAACGGGAAATATAAACACCGTCTACATAAATGCCCACACCCGGATCGGTGTTCAATGTAAAGTCCGTTTGCCCAATACCGCGCATAAATACAGAGACACTCTGGCTACTGCCAGAAAAAGCGGATGAACTATTAATCGTCAGCCCCGGTGTAAAATCTGCAATACCGTCTATAGAGTTAATCTGGCGATCTTTTAAACCGGTGCCCGAGAATGCGGTGATTGCAACAGGTGTATCCTGAATGTTTTCACTGCGCCTACGGGCCGTAACAATGATTTCCTCCAATTTGAATTCGCTCTGTTCTTCTTGTGCAGATGCTGGGGCTACATAGATCATAGAACCCAACACAATGGACATACTTGATAAAAAATAAGATCTATTGATAGCCATGATAATTCCTTTAAGGGTTGCCTAAGGTCGGTAAGTGACTATTTCGCGACACAGACGGAGTTGAATCGGCCAAATTCTTACAAAAATATTGCAAAACACGCATAAACTCTTCAGTCTTTTATCGTTGAATAGTAAGCGAGAGGACTATCGTAATGACATCGTCTCAGACATCACGTTATCCCGGCTGGTCGGCAGCGGCTTGGTTGCCAATGCACAAAATGCTGGTTCAGGATGAACGTTCATGGTCTGTTATTCGGCCCCATCAGGTTCACAATATTTCAGCGTTCCACCCAGAAGAAAGATTACGTGCCTGGCAAGACGCTCTAAGGCTCACTTTTACAGACCTGATTCCAGAGACGACTTATAAAAATGACTTTGGCGGCATGATAGAAACAGTTGACTGCGCCGGGCTTAAAATCTCTCGCATAACAGCAGAAGCACAAAAGGTTCACCGTAGTTTCCGCGAGATTGAAAAATCCAAAAGCAATACGGTTTATTTAAACGTGCATCTTGGTGGTACAGCCCGTGTTTTGCACAGTAATGGCACCACTAACTTACGCCTCGGCGACTGTATTCTTGTTGACCCGCGCCAGCCCTACGTTTTGGAGTTTGAAAGCCCTTTCCGGCAGCTCTGCATTCAATTACCTGAATGGAGCCTCCGCGAGCAACTTGATGCCCCTTTGGAAACTGCCCTTGGTCAAAGTTTCAGCATGACATCGCGCACCGGAAAAGTGCTTCTTGCTGCACTTGAACTGATGTTGCTTGAAGCTGATAGTGGTACAGTTCTCGAATCCTCTGCTGAACTGTTCATGCAAGTGATGAATCACAGCTTAAATGAAGCCATCAGAGGCCCATTAAACGGCGACAGTCAAACAACAGCAAAAACCGGTTTGGCAACAAGGTTACGACAATATATTGGGCAAAACTTCAGGGATGAAAACATTACCCCCAATGAAGCAGCGGCGGCCCTTAACTGTTCACTTCGGAATATCCACAAAACCTGCCAGACCATGGGCACCACATTTGGCAAACTTATACTGGATGCCAGACTTTCAGCAGCGGCACAGGCGCTAGCCTATACAAAATACCCACAAGCCCGCATAAGCGATGTGGCGTTTGATTCAGGCTTTAGTGACATTTCGCATTTCTGTAAGGTTTTTCGAGTTCGTTTTGGTGTTTCACCAACCGAGTTTCGCAAACAACGTTCCTAATACATGCCCAGAAACAAATATGGTTATGAGGCAAGAATCGCCTTTGCGTACATGGCTATTTTCGAGACCTCTTCAGACAATTTAGCCCCTTTTTTATGCGCAAGGACAACCTTGGATGGGTCGGCATCCGTATCAAGCTTTATGGCAACCAGTGGCATTCCATCATAGCTTATCATTGTAGCAGGGCGTGTTATAACAACACCAAAACCTAGCCCCTGACCCACCATACCGCGCAACATTTCAAAAGAGGATGCATGAAAAACAACCGCAGGCTCAACACTGTGTTTACGCAGCAACCCTTCCAGCATTTCCCTGCTGGTTGGTTCCGCCACAGAAACCATTGGTTCCCCAATAAGGTCTTGCGGTTTCAAGCACTTTTTTGAGGCCAACGGGTGGTTTTCCGCCACCAGAACATAAGGCTCCAATTCGGTTAAAACAGATGTTTCAATCTCTGACCCCAAATCAAGATCATAGGTAATAGCCAGTTCAATTTCGCCCGACAAAAGCGCCTGTTTCATACGGCGAACATCACCCTCAACCACATCAAGGGAAAGGCTTTGGCCGTCATCAGAGAGCCTTTTTAACAGCTTAGGCAGAATATGCGGTCCAAATGTATGAAAACATCCAATTGCCAGTTTTTTGCCCGATGGTGTTTCATCCGTAACAGCCAAGCGATTTGTAACAATTGGGTGTGCGGCGCCGTACGACCTGTTAGCATAAACAAGAGCTGAACCACGTTCACCAATAAACATGTCTTCAACCTCACCAAAAATTACATGGTGGGTTCCCACTTTTTGGCTGGAAACAATGTGGCAGTCAAACGCCACGAGAGCATCAGCCACACGCGGGGCACCAGACGGGTTAACAGCCCAGTTCGTGCAATCAAACTTATCTGCCAGTTTGTCATTATACATGCCTGCAAAAACATCTGACACATAGGACTGATAATCGCGCAGAATATTCACACAGAACACGCCGTTTTCAAGAATTTTAGCAGCGGCAACGCTCCGTTCATTCACACACACCAGAAGTGTAGGACGCGGTGTATCTGCTGAAACTGAGGACATCGCAGAAACAGTAACACCTGATTTCCCGGCAATACCGTCCGTTGTAATAACATTCACAGTATTGGCTGCAAAGCTCATCCCTTCAAAGAATTTCTTCTTTGTTTCATCTGCTTTTGTAAGAGGTTTTACTGTAACTGCCATAGGTTTTTCCTTAGTACCGCCAGATAGTTTCTAGCGTTTACGGTAGGTGCGCGGGTTCATTTCGCGCAGGTCAATTGTAATTTGCTTCAGATCGGGTAACAGCTTTGTAAGCGCCGCAAAAAGAGCATCGCTCAATTCTTCGCGCGCGCTCAGGCTTGGGCCTTCCATCATGGCAACATTCACATGCAGGAATGCTTCGCCCTTGCGGCCACTTACCCGGTACTGCGAACACGGGATTGCACGCAGTTTAAGATTCTCCAGAACAATAACGCTCGACTGGTCTGCAACCTCAAGAATGGTATCGAGAATATCTTCTATCTTACAATCCAGATCGTCATCACGCGCATATTCAACACTAATATGAGGCATCTTTAGTCCTTAACCCTGTTATGCGGATTGAACAAAATTACGCAGAGCATCTGTGAATTTTTCAGCCTGTTCCAGATTGATCAAATGAGCACCGTCAAGGCTCAGATACTGCGCAGTGGGAATGGCACTGTGCAACACAGCAGCATGACCCTCAGGCGGTGTCGCAGGGTCTTTTTCTCCTGCAACAACAAGGGTCTGAGCGCTGATCATCCGCGCTGTACAGCGCATATCCATATCACGGATAGCGGCACAGCAACCTGCATACCCCGCAGGATGCACATTCAAAAATACCTGCCGTACAGCATCAACCTGCTTTGGATTCACATCCATAAAAGCAGGGGTAAACCACCTGCTGATAACAGCTTCAACAAGTGCTTCCATACCTTCGGCAAGCACCGTTTCAATCCTGCCCTGCCAACTGGACGGTGGCCCCATATAAGGGCTAGTTGCCGCCAGAGTTAATGACTGAAACCTATGTGCTGCACGCGTTGCAAGCCGCTGGCCAACCATACCACCCAGTGATACGCCGCAAAAATGCGCTGTCTCGATTTTCAGAAAATCCATAAGCTCCAGCACATCAAGGCTAAGCCGGTCAAGAGAGTAAGCCCCCCCCGGAGCACCTGAAAGGCCATGCCCTCGGCTGTCATAGGTCACGATAGCAAACTCATCAGAAAGGGCAGCCACTTGCGGTGCCCACATGCTCCGGTCCGTACCCAAAGAGTTTGAAAAAAGAATAACCGGCTTTCCATTTTTTACATGGTATTCATAGGCAATATCAACGTCGTCACTAGCCTTAAACATGGGTATTTCCTGCGGTCATAGTTATACTCTTCCTAAAAAGTACCTGCCGTACATGCTTGCACGACAGGCATAGGAGGAAACATTAAGCCGAAAGCCTTTTACGCTCCGACAGTTCGTACCGAACAGCATCAGAGTTTGGCACCAGTTCAAAATCAAAATTGATTTCTGCATGATCCGACGTGCGGTTTAGCTCGGGGATCAGCTCTTCCCGCGTTGCATACGCAAAATCATCATAAACCAGCGGATCATCGGCAATATTAATTTGGGTGGTCAGGTGCCTATACCCTTCAGCCTGTACAAAAAAGTGAATGTGAGCGGGGCGGCTACCGTGGCGTCCCATTGCTTTCATCAATCTATCAGTAGACCCGTTTGGCGGTACACTGTAACCCACTGGCATAATTGATCTGAATTTATACTTGCCGTCAGCGCCGGTTTGTATTCTCCGGCGATTATTAAAATCTGCCTGCAACCCGGTTGGGTCAAAATGGGAATAAAAACCGCGCGTATCAGCATGCCATACTTCCACCATAGCATTTGGTACAGGATTACCGTCCGTATCCTTGATCACGCCTTCCATCATCAATACTTCGCCGTCATCTTCCTTATCACTCATGACGGCTTCACCTTGAGAAAGCGGTGCGCCTTCCACATAAAGCGGGCCTTCAATAGTGCGCGGTGTACCACCCGTAATACCTTGCTTTTTGTCGGCTTCATCCATGAGAACATCCATATAATGCTCAAGCCCAATGCCTGGTACAATCAAGCCCAGTTCTGGTGATGCTTCGCCGATAAAGTTAACGGCCTTCCATAGTTCATCTTCTGTTACGTTATGTTTTTCAATCGTTTGAAAAAGACCGCTTAGCAAATCATACATGATTTCTTTAAAACGCGGGTCCCCATCCTTTTGGTCCTTACCTGATGCCCGGTGCAAAAGGTCTTGCACATGCTTGCTTTCAAAAACTGTTGTCATACTATTTCCCCTTCCTTCCACTTGAACTAATATTAGCGATCGTCATCATGAATTGATGATGGATGCCGACAAAGTGCCGTAACTTTGGTTTTCATGTATGGGAAAAGCGGCAAGCTCAGCATGATATCATGCAGGGCAACAGGGCTTTCCACATCAAAAACACTGACATTTGCGTACTGGCCTGCAACACGCCACAAATGCCGCCAAACGCCAGATTTTTGCAATTCCTGAGCACGGGCTTTTTCATCAGCGAGTTTTTTCTGCACTACCGCCGGGTCCGCGCTGTCTGGTATGTTCACTTCCATTTCCACCATAAACAACATATGGTTGTCTCCTTTTTATACGGGATTATCCCTTGCCTTCCGTGAAGGCACCAAGCGCCGCATCATTTATTTCAACCCCAAGACCGGGTCCGTCTGGCACGACAAGGGCAAAGTCTTTATAAGTAAGCGGCTTTGTTAAAATATCTTCGGTTAACAGAAGCGGTCCAAACAGCTCTGTTCCCCATGTAATTTGGGGTAATGTTACCAACATCTGTGCGGTTGCAGTGGTACCCACACTGCCTTCAAGCATTGTTCCGCCGTAAAGTTCCAGCCCTGCAGCCAAGCCCATCTGCGCCACATCACGGCATGAAAACAAGCCGCCCGCCTGTGCAATTTTAAGGGAGAGCACATCGGCAGCCCTTGCTTTAATAATTTCAAGTGCAGGACTGACACCCCCGCGCAGGGCTTCATCTGCCATAATAGCCGCGCTGGATATGCTGCGCAGTTCACGAGCACCGTCAAGATTAGTGCCTTTCATGGGCTGCTCAATAAGCGTAACACCCGCTTCTGCAAGGGCTGGGATCGCACACCGTGCTGTTGTCATGTCCCATGCCTGATTTACATCAACCCTGATATCTGCTTCGCCCCGAAACGCATCTGCAATAGCGGCCACATGTGCTACATCCTCACGCCACGCACGGGCCCCAATCTTGAGTTTAAAAATATTATGGCGCCTCGCTTTTAGCATGGCCCGGCCTTCTTCAATATCTTTTGCCGTATCCCCGCTTGCCAGTGTCCATGCAACAGGTAGGGTGTTTCTAACCCGCCCCCCCAGCAGTTCGGACACAGGCAAACCAGCCAGCTTTCCAAGAATATCAAACAAAGCAGTTTCAACAGCGTTTTTGGCAAAATAATTACCAACTGCCATCTTTCTTATCTTGGCCATAATTTCGGCCGGGCGAGTGGCAGAACATCCTTTAATCAGGTCTGCAAAATATAGGTCTATAGTGAGCTGAATACTATCCGGACTTTCATCTGTGTATGATAGCCCGCCAATGGTTGTTGCTTCACCGTAACCGACAACACCGCCTGCAGTTGTGATCTTAACAATCACAAGCCGTTGCTCTTGCATGGTGGCAACAGAAAGTTTGTGCGCCCGTATAGTGGGGATACGAAGAATATGTGTTTCTACACGCTCGATAAGATCCCCGTGCTCCATATTTGCCAAAGGCCCTTTACCTGACATAAAGCCCCCCATTTGCATCCAAGGTTGCCCCCGTCATGGAAACAGCGGCAGGAGACGCCAGTAAAACGACAAGCTGCCCAATAAAGCTTGGGCTGCCAAGGGTGCCAACCGGTATGCTTTTAGTAACTGCTGCCAGCTTTTCAGCGGGCAATATCTCGCGCACCAAATCAACATCAAGCGGACCGGGTGAAATAGCGTTTACAGTGACCCCGTTTGCGGCCAGGTCGCGGGCAAATACTTTCGTTAAGGTAACAATACCACCCTTTGATGCAGCATAATGCGCACCCGTTGCCGCACCGCCGTTTTGGCCTGCAAGAGATGCCATATTAATAATGCGGCCATACCCAAGGCTTGCAAAGGCTTTGCCAAACACCTGACAGCCAAGAAATGTGCCGCGTAAATTCACATCCAGAATTTCTGAAAATTCTTCTGGCGAAATATCAAAAACAGGCGTTGTACGGGTAAGGGCAGCGTTATTTACCAACACACCAACACCACCCCACTTTTCAGTAACCGCTATAAGCGCACTCTCAAAATCTGATTTTTGCAGAACATTAAGAGGCAAGCTGATGACTTCTTTGCCAGATGGATCAAGCTTGGTTGCTGCGGTACTGGCACGCGTTTCGTCAGCATCAGTTACCGCCACACGGTAACCCGCCTTAAAAAGCTCTGTCGCAATGGCAAAACCAAGCCCGCGACCTGCCCCCGTTACAAGTGCTACATTATGGCAAGCAGGCGTCGTCATAACAAATACCCAACACCGCTAACAGCTTCTTCACTGTGGGCCAGCCAGATAACCTTTTTTACCAGTTTCAGGCCGTTTTCAGTACGGCGTACTGTTACATCTACATTAGCAGCAATCGGCCGGGTTTTATCGCGGCGATATTCAACAAGGATTTGCGCTGCTCTTATATCAATCTCATTACTGCGCTCACCTGTTACAACAAAGCGTGATACAGTGCGAATGGTATCCGCCGCTGCGATCGCAGACATAGAGTAACTACTTTTTAGACGGGCAACCCGCATACGGCGCATTTCACCGTCGTCATAAGCATAGTTAAGCCTGTTGGCGAAATCTTCCACGCCCTTTTCAATGGGCACCACATAGATACCATCATCTGACCAAAGGTTTAGCCATGCATCATATTCGCGATGATCAAGCAAGTCTGCTTCCTGCCACAATAAAGCAGCAGCTTCTTCAAGTGTAATTTTCTGTGTCATGCTGTCATCATCCGTTTCCACATGTCATACGCAGCGCGCATACCTGTTTCTGCACTTACATCACCCCGGTTCACGCCCCCCGGTCCATTGCCGTCGCCGTCTGTACCTCTGTTAAGCATAATCCACATGTCGGGGCCTGCTTTTGAGCCACGTTGCACACGTTCCCACGCCTCTGCGTCATCTGGGCTACCAAAACCCATTGGGCCTTGAAAATGTTCATGCAGACGCAAGCGTTTTCTATTAGCAGCTTCGGGGCCGCCATCCATGGTTATGGCAATATGACGAATTTCTGTTTCTTCAACAGAAACAGGGCGCAGCACACGGAAGAAAGCCATCGAGCACGCAAGATTCGGAAAAAGATTTAGATTAAAACCGCTACCTCCAACCGCGCGCACTATACGCCGCACTTCTTCGTCGGAATAATCTGCCGCCAACTCTTCAGCCAGTTCCTTAAAGCGCTCTGGAATTGGCGCATCAAGATTTTCTTCCAAGTCCACAAGCTCTGGGATCATCACCATAACGCTGTGACCATTACCGAGATCTTCTACAAAGCCGTCACCATCAAGGAACGAAAACAGCTCTTCCGCCTGTGCATCAAGCGAGTTCAAAAATGATTTGTGAACAATGGGAAAGTGATAGGCGTCTGTCGTATTCTCTAACTGAATTTTCCAGTTACCGGGGAACCTGAATTTATGTTCGCCGCTAGTGCCAACCGGATAACCACCACCCTGTTTCATGAACAGGTCTATCCAAGGTTTGGCGCGCCCTAAAAACTCATCAAGACTTGGGGCTTCGTCGTTAAAAGTAGCAAATATAAGCCCTGCATAGCTTTCAACGCGCAGGGAGACCAGCGCATAATCGGCTTTATCAAAATCACTGCTATATCCCTTGGGAAGCGGCACACCTAGCATGGACCCATCTTGCGCATAGCTCCAGCCATGATAGGGGCAGACAAACCCTTTGGCATTCCCTTTTCTCGCTTCGCATACGGTTGCTGCACGGTGGCGGCACCGGTTTAGATGCACATGCACCGTGCCCCTCTTGTCACGAACAACAATTGCAGGCTGCAAGCCCACATGCGTTGTAACAAAATCACCCGGATTTGGTACTTCGCTTTCATGAGCAACCCATACCCACGTACGGCCAAATATCTTTTCCATTTCCAACTTAAAGATATGCTCATCATTATAAAGAGACGTGTGAACACGGTCTTCCTTTACAAGCGCTCCCAAGTCGCTATCTGAGACTTTATCTATCAAAGCTTCTTGCATTTATTGCTCCTTACTCTGCGGGTTTTGCGGCACAGGGATCGGTGCAGAACTATGCCAACCG
The DNA here is from genome assembly GCF_015240255.1 of Kordiimonas pumila. Classification (NCBI taxonomy): domain Bacteria; kingdom Pseudomonadati; phylum Pseudomonadota; class Alphaproteobacteria; order Kordiimonadales; family Kordiimonadaceae; genus Kordiimonas; species Kordiimonas pumila. The sequence goes on along the minus strand of NZ_CP061205.1, from coordinate 1,686,044 downwards.
CCCTTTATGGGCCTGCCAAACAGGTTAGTTGTTCGGAAACGGTCTATCCGCCAGTATCCATGTTCATATTTAAATTTCAGTCTCAGACGTGCCGCCAGCACAAAACTTTCACCAGTATTAAAAGACGGCGTTTGCAACATGACCCATGTGCCAACAGCTTGAGTTCCATTCACCGTGAGCGCTTCTGAGGTTAGAAAGTGCACATTCGATGCAAAGTGTGGTTTTGGCTTTCGGTATGTGTCCAGAAAGGCCACGATTGCCTCGCGCCCTTTATGCCCTCCAAAAGCTTTCCCGTACTTTTCACCGCTACCTTCCCAAACAGCATCTTCTGTAAACAGATCACCCAGCTCATCCATGGGTGTATCAGGACCAAGCGCGTCGCAGATTTCCATATAGCGCGCAACAACCCGCCGTATAGCGCCTTCAGCTTCAAGCGCTGAAAGCCGCTGCTCCAAGTCTGTAATCGAACTGCTGCCTGACTGTGCCATGATCAATCCTATTTTTTAGCAAGATATTCGGCAGGCACTTCAAGGGCACGGCCCATTCGAGCTTCAACACGGCAATATTTCCAAAGCCGGTACTGCCCAATTTCGATAGTGCGGAACAGGTTACAAGCAGCTACCACACTGTCCCGGTCTGGCATATCGGCCATAATGTAGGCTGTCCACGGGTACCCATCTGGCGATGTACCTACCATGGTTTCATCATCATCTAGCATGCCCAGTATTTCCACACCGTCCATACCATTCAGACGTCCCATCATCTCGCCAAAAGCTTTCCAGACAGAGCCAATTTCGCTTGAAGGCAAATCAAAAAAGCCTTGCAAAACAGCTATACAGAAAAGGGTTCGTATTTTTTTTGGTTGTTCAGACATATAGTGTATTCCTCACATTAAAATGTTGTTCGCTTGTACCCCAGCTTGTATTAGTCAAATCCGTGCATAAATGGCTGGCCCACCATTACCTTACCGGCATTCATGAAAGTGCCTTCTGCCAAAAAGGCGTGCTGGGCTGTCACCAAGGCGTCTGTCAAATAGCGAGACAGTGGGTTCTCATTAAAAATACCCATAGTGCCTGTCATTTCAAAACATGCGCGCGCTACATCTGCACTGGTTTTTGCTGCATGCGATGATGCAAGCCGCAATTCCATATTCAGGGTGCGATCCAGTTCTTTGCCCGCAAGTATCTGTTTCCACGCTGCATCCGTGCGCTCATAGAACCAGCACTGTGCCGCACGAAGCTTTGCTTCGCATTCGCCGAGGTGAATTTGCACATTGGCCCTGTCCCCCAGTGAAGGGGCGCCTGTGATAGACTTTGATTTGCCTGCAACACCAACCACATGATCAATAGCCGCGCGCGCAACACCAAGGCCGCACACAGCAAGTACCTGTGCTGCCATTGCAAGAGCCGGGTATCTGTAAGCTGGGGTGTCAATTGATGGTGGGCCACCGCGAACAAGTATCCAGTCATCTGGTACAAAAACATCTTCCACTACCAGATCATGGCTGCCCGTTCCTGTCATACCGATTGTATTCCAGACAGGGTCAATTTTCACTTTATCTGCCGGTAAAACAGCCATCAAAGGAAGCTGGCTTTTCTCGCCGTCTTCAACCTTAATGCCAACACCAATAACATCGGCGCCCATACAACCGCTGCCAAAACCCCAGCGACCAGTTACCCGCACACCGCCCTCAACCTTTATGGCTGTTTGCGGCGGGAAAACTGCTCCCGCAAAAACAACATCCGGGCCATCTGCATATATGACCTCAAGCGTTTTAACAGGCAGTGAAGACAGATATTTAGTGGCGAAACAAAAGCTTGCCACCCAGCCAACAGAGCCGTCAGCCGCTGAAATGCGTTCAATATAGCGCATAAAATCGCTAGGGTGCATACCCGTACCGCCAAAGCATTCGGGCACAAAACTATTATAGAGGCCAAGAGCCTTCAGTTCCGCCACTATGTCGTGGCTAACAAAGCGCTGATCCTGAATTTCTTTACGGCGTTTTACAATGTCATTTAGCAGTGCTTCAAAACGTTGCTCGTCAATAACAGCAGCAGTATGGCTTTGGCTTTTTTCAAACATTGTTCATACCTTAGTTAATTAAGTTTTGGTCAGGTGTCGATTTCAAACGGCGGTCATATTCTACAGCAAACGCAATCAGCCGTTCGTCCATCCCTTTGGGTGCAACAAGCTGAAGGCTAAGGGGCTTCCCGTTTAGGGAACCTGCTGGCAAAGCAATTGCAGGGTGGCCGCTAAGGTTAAAGGGCCGGGTAAGAGAGGTAATGCTCACGATATTCAGCATATCGGTCGCATCCTCAACCCTTGGCGGGAAATAGGGCAGCGTTGGCAGTGCCAAGACGTCATATGTCTCAAACAACGTATTAAGCTCTTTTGTGAATGCTACACGTACCCGCTCTGCGTCCGCCACAGCGTTTGCCGTCACCCCAGAGGCCAGCTTCAAGCGCTCTGCAATGTCTGGGCCTAACAGGCCCGTTTCTACCAAGGGAGCAAAAAGCTCAGACATTTCATGTGCCATAATGGTAATGCCCGCCATGTGGGCATCTTCTATTAAGCTTGAGCTCAGGTGTTTCATGTCAGGATTCAGTATTGCTGCTTTCGCCTGCACACCCTCCTGTATTTCAGGTAGCGCCTTCACATCTAGCCAGCCAATAGACAAGCCTGATATATCTGGTAGGGCTGCAAAGCAGGGGTCAAGGCAGCGCATGGCTTCATGCAGCATTTGTGCAGAAGCTGCAAATGGGCCCACACAATCAAGCGACGAACTGTTTGGCGTTAATCCATGACGGGATAAACGGCCAAAAGTAGGCTTTATACCGTAAACGCCACAGCAAGCCGCAGGTAGTCGGATTGAACCACCGGTATCTGTACCAATTGAAAAATCACATAAATTGGCAGCAACAGCCACCGCAGACCCACTTGATGAGCCGCCTGGAATTAAATCAGGATAGTTAAAATTTACTGGTGTTCCAGCCCACGCATTCATACCAGTTACACCGTATGCAAGTTCGTGCAGCGTTGTTTTTCCAACTATTCTACAGCCAGATGAAAGCAGGTTTTCAACGATACTTGCGTTAACTCTAGCAGGATTTCTGGTATTAAATGCGGCACTCCCGGCCTTTGTTGGAAAGCCTTTAATATCGATTACATCTTTAAGCGCGACAGTATAGCCCGAATCGCCCAGATCAAACTCAGCAACAAAAACGGTGCCCACATCCGTTTGCGGCTGTTCTATCTCTGTGTTGTTTGCTGACGACATGTATGCTATCTTCCGCTTTAAAATAAAACTTGATTATTCAAGTAATATAGGTGAAGGACGTTTGGCAAGCAATTTTTTTATGCCGGAGAAAATATGACCAACAAGATTTACGACAGCGCGGCTAACGCGCTTGCCAATACGGTAAAAGACGGAATGACCATAATGGTGGGTGGCTTTGGCTTGTGCGGCATGCCAGCGACACTGATTGAGGCATTACGTGATAGCGGCGCCCGCAATCTTACCTGCGTTTCAAATAATGCAGGCATTGACGGTGCCGGCCTTGCCCTACTGTTGGAAACACGCCAAATAGCAAAAATGATCTCTTCCTATGTAGGCAACAACAAACTATTTTCAGAACTATATTTATCAGGTGCTATTGAGCTGGAATTTTGCCCGCAAGGCACCCTTGCTGAACGTTGCAGGGCGGGCGGTGCTGGCATTGCTGCTTTCTATACCCGCACTGGTGTTGGCACTTTGGTTGCTGAAAACAAGGAAGTGCGTGCGTTCGACGGCCAAGATTACATTATGGAAACAGGCATTGTTGCAGACATAGCGCTTGTAAAAGCTGAAATCGCCGATGAAGACGGCAACCTGATATACCGTAAAACAGCACAAAACTTTAACCCAGACATGGCAATGGGCGGACGTTTGACTATTGCTGAGGTCGAACAGATCACCCCTGTTGGCAGCCTTGACCCTGATCATATTCACACGCCAGGCATCTTTGTGCAGCGGGTTATCAAAAGCCACCACCCTAAACGCATTGAAATAGAAACCACTCGACCAAGGGAGCCACAAGCATGAGTTGGACACGCGATGAAATGGCCGCTCTCGCTGCTGCAGAAATTCAGGACGGCTTTTATGTAAACCTTGGCATTGGGATTCCAACACTGGTTGCCAACCATATCCCTGATGGTATGGATGTTATCCTGCAATCGGAAAATGGTATGCTGGGCATGGGCCCTTTTCCCTATGACGGTGAAGCAGACCCTGACCTTATTAATGCCGGGAAGCAAACCATTACAGAACTGAAACGAACCAGTTACTTTAGCTCCTCTACCTCGTTTTCCATGATTCGCGGCGGTCACATCGACCTTGCCATTCTCGGCACAATGGAAGTGGCACAAAATGGTGACATAGCCAACTGGATGGTGCCGGGTAAGCTCGTAAAAGGCATGGGCGGCGGTATGGACCTTGTGGCAGGGGCAAAACGCGTGGTTGTGATTACAGAACATACAACAAAAGACGGGGCGCCCAAATTGCTAAAACGGTGCAGTCTGCCCCTCACCGGGCAAGGTGTGGTTTCACGTATCATCACCAACCTGGGTGTTTTTGATGTAAAAGGAAATGGGCTTTTTGTAGTAAAAACTGCCCCTAATGTACCCCGTGCGACAATTGAAAGCCAAACTGAGGCTAATATTACAGGCTGGGCAAGCTGATATTGCAATCCTTTGCAAAGAAATTTGCCTTTAAATATTGCTAGGCCTCACCCATATTAAGGCGCATGAACAGAAAATAGTAGCTAGTAACACAATAGAAAGACACATAGATGCCTCAAGCCAAGCTTACGCCAAATGACATGCCTCACGCGACCATAGAGGATGAGCATTTCGACCTTGAAGCTTGGCCTTTTTACTGGCTATCAAAGGCTCACGGCCAATATTTTGCCAAACTTGAAAATGCTTTACGCGAGGTAGAGCTTGATATTCCCCGTTGGCGTGTGCTTATGCTGCTTGAACCAGAGCGCGCTAGAAGCGTTAGCTATTTAGCATCGGGTGCTATTATTAAAGTGTCCACTATGACCCGCATTGTGCAACGCATGCAAGAGGAAGGGCTTGTGATCACCCGGCCACGCGAGACAGATGCCCGTGTAACAGAGGTGCTGCTTACGGGCAACGGTCGACGTGCTCGAACACTTGCATGGCAAAAAGCCAATGGTATTTTCACTCATACTTTTAAAGATATACCGCTAGACACAATCACAACCCTGAACGATACACTGGGCGTGATTGTCAAAAACCTAGAGGAATTACCATAAACGAGCCCTACTTTTCAAAAGTGTCAGATAAAGCAAACTTGAGAATTGTTTCAGGGTTTACCGCCTCACTAAACAGAAAACCCTGCCCGGTATCGCAGCCACTTGCCCTGATAAAAGACAGGGCAGCCTCAGTTTCAATGCCTTCTGCACACACTTTAAGACCCAGTTTTCTGCCAAGCATTGTCAGAATATCAACAATGACCCGAGCCTCGGTATTAGTTTCAATATCAAGCACAAAAGACTTGTCTATTTTCAGCTCGTTAAAAGGAAGATTATAAAGTTGCACCAATGACGAATAACCAGTGCCAAAATCATCAATTGCCAGATTAAACCCTTTAAGGCGCAACCTGGTTGCAACATCCATGGTCGTGGCAGTATCTTCCATAACGGCAGTTTCCGTTATTTCAAACGTGATCCGTTCAGGAGGGATATTGAACTCGCGGGCTTGTTGATCCAGCTTGTCTGGCAATTTCAAATCGGTGAGCATACTGCCATCAATATTAATGGACAGTACAATATCCAGACCTTCATCAAGCCAGACCTTGAGGGCTTTAAATGATTTTTCTACAATCACGGTAGTCAGTTCAGGCATTAACTTAAAGTTAGCAACTGCTGGCAAAAATTCATCAGGCAGTATGTGTTGACCCGACGGTTTAACCCACCGCGCCAATGCCTCTACCCCAACGATCTTATTAAAAGCGCTATTCAAATTCACTTTTGGTTGAAAAAGCGGCACTATTTCCCCCGCACCTAATGCAGCGAGGATACCGTTAGGTGTCGCTTTTCTGGAATTCGCCAAGGTTGGTAGTAATAAATGCTCAAGCTCTTCTATTTTGATCGGCTTTGAAAATGTGCCACAAATATTAAGCTTATACTGATTACCAAGGGTTTTTGCCGCAGCTATTGTTCGCGGGTCAGCACCACTTGCAATAAAAACACAGGCAGTTGAGTGTTGCTCCGCCAAAAAACGCAACAATTCAACACCGTCATAGCCCGGCAGGCCTAAATCAAGCACAATAGCCATAGGCTTATGCTCGGATAAAGAGTTTAAAAAATGCCGTCCATCGTTAATAACAACGGTTTCATACCCTAACCCCTGTGCCACTTCGGCAATAAAGTCAGCAACGTCTTTTTCGTCATCAACGATAAGCAACTTCGGTCGCCTAATTGGGAAACGCTCTGGCATGCTTCACTCCATCAAACTGGCGATAAGGAAAGGTAACTGCTCCAAATTATAAGGCTTTGAAATAAACCGCTCATGTTTTGATAAACTCTTACGGTCATGTAGTGCATTTTCTGCATACCCTGAGGCAAAAATCACAGGAATTTCCGGTCGTAACTTCCTCATTTCTTTTACCATGTCCGTTCCTAGCATGCCCCCTGGCATTACAACATCTGTGAACACAGCTTCTATTTCCTGCTTTTCAGCAAAAATACTCAGGCCTGCCTGGCTGCTATCGGCCTCAAACACGACAAACCCAGCTTCGCGCAATACCGATACAGCAACCTCCCGAACCTCGACATCATCCTCAACAACAAGAACTGTTACAGGCTTCAGTGCTATAGGAGTATCCGTTTCTGTTGCAATAATGTGAGGTGTAACATCAGTACCAGCAGCTTTAGGTATATACAGCTTAAAGGTTGTTCCAAAGCCTAATTCACTGTAGACCATTACGTGCCCGCCAGACTGTTTCATAAAACCAAAAACCGTACTTAGACCCAGCCCTGTACCTTTGCCGCTGTCCTTAGTGGTAAAAAAGGGTTCAAAGATTTTTTCTAAAACACTTGGTTCAATACCTGTCCCTGTATCTGAAACAGATACGGCATAATAATCACCTTCTTTTACATCAGGATGCCGTGAAGTATAGAAACTGTCGAGATACGCTTCAGAGACATCTATTGTAATCTCCCCTCCTGATGGCATTGCATCACGAGCATTAATACACAAATTTAGCAATGCACTTTCAAGCTGGTTTTTATCTGTCAACCCTATGTATGAAGCCGCTGAAATATTCGTTTTAATTTTGATATTATCGCCGACTGTACGTTCCAGAAGGCTTTCAAGTTCCATTACAATTTCATTTAGATCATGCTCTGAGGTTTCTAAAACCTGCTGCCGCGAGAATGTCAGCAAGCGTTTTGTTAATTCGGCCCCGCTTTCCGCGGCCTTCATAATTTTAATTACACGTTCATGCGCTTTCTCATCGCCGTTTATCGACCTGTCCAAAAGCTGCAAGTTACCAATGATCACCGTAAGCAAATTATTGAAATCATGTGCAACGCCGCCGGTTAATCTGCCCACGGCCTCCATTTTAGAAGCTTGCCTAAGCTGGCTTTCCATCGCCACCCGCTCTGACATATCACGTATAACTCCAATGAAAACAATCTCGCCACTAGCCTCAAATTGTCCAACCGACAAGCTAGCTGCAAATGCGCTACCATCACTTCGTAGAGCCGTTATATCCTGCGCGCCTTTGCCTATGACATTCGAGGACTCAGGCGTTTTCTGGTAGCGTACGATAGATGCGAGGTGCGCCTTTGCGTCATCTTTTTTCATAAGGCAAGTAACTTTCTTACCCAAGATATCACATGAGGAATACCCAAAGAGTTTTTCTGCCGAGGCACTAAAAGTTATGATGTTGCTTTCACTATCAATTGCAATAATCGCGTCTGCGGCGTTATTCAATACTGCCTGTAAATGTGCCTCACTCTTTTCAACAATAAGCCGCGACCTTCTTGCCTCAGTAACATCGATAAACTGTGCAACAGCGTGGCTGGGAACGCCGCTTCCATCTCGAATAAGGGATACATTTACCTGAACCCATATTTCAGTGTCTGGCACACAAAACATGCGCTTTACAATTTCATAGTTGCCAATATACCCATCGATCAAGTTACTAAACTGGTCGCGTTCAGCTAACCAGTCATCAGGGTGTGTAACGTCTTTTACAGCCTGCCCAGAAAGGTCTTCATCCGGCACCCCAAGCATCTGGCACAGCGCTTCATTTACCCTTTGAAATTTACCTTCCTTGGTAATAACCGCAATACCGTGCCCTGCTTTATCAAAGGCCTCCCTAAACTGATGCTGGCTTTGAAGCATATGGGCTTCGGCTTCATCGCGCCGCAACTTCTCCTCCAGCAGTTGCTCGTTTATGTTGCTAAGTTCCTGTGTCCTTTCCTTCACCCTTGCTTCCAGAGCATCATTAACTTCGATAAGCTTGTCTTCTGCTTTTTTACGAGCAATTTGGCTTGCAAGCCGCGCAAATAACACCGGAAACTGAATTGGTTTGGAAACAAAGTCATTTGCCGTAGCCTCTAGCGATAATACGATTGACTGTGTGTCGCTTTTTGCTGTCACCATAATGACCGGCAACTGGCTTTCTGTTTTATCTTTCCGAATATGCTTGAGTACCTCTATGCCATCCATTTCAGGCATCATGTAATCCAACAGGACGGCGTCATAAGTCGTTTTAGCGATTTTATCCAACGCCTCCTGCCCGCTCAAGGCATAGTCGGCACTGTAACCGCGCCGCTTCAGGCGCTTTACTAACAAATCTGTATTATCATCATTGTCATCAACAACTAGAATATGACCGAGCATTTCGAGCATTTTTATTCTCTACCTGGTAAGGTGTTGCTCAATGTTTATGAGCAGTTTTGCAAAATCAACCGGTTTGGTTTGAAACCCATTACAGCCTGCAGCGATAGCTTTTTCCCTGTCTTCCGTTAGTGCATTCGCCGTTAATACAATGATAGGTATATGCTGGGTTAGAGCCTGCCGCTTCAAATACCTCGTTGCCTCAAGTCCATCAACTTTGGGTAAGCCAATATCCATAAGGATAAGGTCTGGCCTCCTCTCTAATGCAAAATCAATGGCTTCCTGCCCATCAACCGCCACCCATACGCGATATTCTTTACGCTCTAGTCTGCGTTTTAGCATGTCACGGTTGGGCTCATTATCTTCAACAAGTAGAATAGACGGCATTGTTAGCGCTCCCATCCACCACCCTAATGTAAAGCAAGGCTCAGTTGTTTATGCATATTTTGCAAAACAACCTGTAGGTTTTCCGCCCCTTTTTGCACGATTGCAATTGTCTGCTCAGATAGGTAAGCACGCTCTTGTTCCGTGAGTGATTTTGCTGTCACAACAATAACAGGTATATCAATATTAGACGGCATCGTTCTAAGGATTCTCAAGAACTCAAAGCCATCCATTTCAGGCATCATAAGATCAAGGAGGATAAGGTCTGGCTTTCCAAACTCTCTAATGCGATCAAAAGCTTCAACGCCGTTGCCAGCCACAACTGAATCGCTGCCTAGTTCCCGTGTGTAGCGCACAACAAGGTCACGGGCGTCAACATCATCTTCCACCACAAGAACATAAGGATCTTCTGCAATATTCAAATGCCTGCGCAGTGCCATAACAAGGGCATCCCGGTTTATCGGTTTTGTTAAATAATCAACGGCACCAAGTGTTATACCCTTTTTCCTATCATCAACAATCGTGCACATGAAGGTTGGTATATCTTTGGTGTCATTGTTACTCTTTAAAAGGCTTAAAATTTCCCAGCCGGTTATATCGGGCATAATAACATCCAGTAGAATAGCGTCTGGCATTAGCTTTTCAGCAAGCTTAATACCTTCTGCGCCCGTTGATACTGTCGCCACTTGATAGCCTTCTCGTGTAAGATACCGTGTCAAAATCTCCTGAGATGCTCTATCATCATCTATAACAAGTATTCTATTTTCCATCTCTTTTGAGGCAGGGAGAAGAACAGTATTTTCCATTATTTGAACAGGCTCAGTATTCAGCATAAGCGGGATCTTTACTGTAAAAACTGACCCTTCCCCCTCCGTGCTTTCAACCCCTATGGTGCCTCCCATCATCTCAACAAACCTTTTGCTAATTGCAAGGCCAAGGCCTGTACCACCATATTTGCGGCTTAGGGAGGAATCGGCCTGTGTAAACTCATCAAATAAACACTCTAATTGATCAGGAGGAATGCCAATACCTGTGTCTTTAACACTTAGCCTAAGCCAGTTAGAAGGGTTGCCGGGGCTTTGCCCTACCGTGAACAAAATTGTACCTTCTGTGCAAAATTTCGAGGCGTTACTCAGCAAATTTAAAATTATCTGCCGTAACTTCAGCGAATCTGTTTTTACAGCCCCTATCTGGTCCCCATCATACTTGACCACTAATGTGTTATTGTTTTTCTTGGCTAAACCTTCCGCTGTTAACACCACCTCATCCACCAATGAATCAAAATTCACTTCAGCAACAGATAGCTCCATCTTTCCGGCTTCAATTTTGGAAATATCCAAAATATCATTCACCAGCGCCAAGAGGTGTTTACCGGCTCCAAAAATTCGCTTTATATCAGGTGCCATCTTGGATGCTGGATCATCCTCCAAATCTTCAAGAAGCATTTCGCTATAGCCAATAATAGCATTTAACGGCGTTCTTAGTTCGTGCGACATATTTGCTAAAAATGCTGATTTAGCGTAGCTTGCTTGCTCAGCCTTGTCTTTTTCAGCGGCTAATCGTTCCTGTGTATGCTTCAGTTCAGTTATGTCTGTTGAAATACTAGTAACAGAACGAATACGACCGTCTTCACTTTCCAGCGGAAAATGAACAGTAAGCAGGGATAGATTTTTAAAGTCAGTAACTAAGGTATCTTCGGTTCTGATGGGTGCCTTTTTCTGCAGTACACACCTATGGTTTTCACTATCACTTTGGGCAAAGGATATATCAAAAATGTCTTCTGGTTTTTTGCCTATAATATCCGAACTTACTTTGCCTGCCAGTTCTTCAAATTTTTGGTTCACAAAAATGTAAGCTCCATCTATATCCTTAACAGAGATAATAGCGTCTGCATTGGACACCATTTTTTGCAACACCAAGCTTGATCGTTTTGCTTTGCGTTTTTCAAGAAGATAGCCACTCCACACCCAGCAAATTACAGCTAAAAGAATAAGCAGTGCGGCAAGAACCACTTTTCCAACCCATCTCTCCCATAGGCTTCGGCCTTCAAGGTTATAGAAATTCACCACCTTCCAAGCACCTGCCCCTTCAGCAACTTCAAGAATGGGTGCCACTGAGTTTAAAAGTTTGGGGGGTTCAATGGTCTGAAACACAATAATGTAATTATCGCTCACATATGTCCCACTCGCATTTGCTGATATGCTTTTCCATGCATCTGGGTAATATCGTGCAAAATTTTCTCGGCCATCAAACATGAAAGACCAGAGTTTGGTGTTTTCCTCGCCTGCCAGCCAATAACCAGACTCGTTTAGCAACATCGACTTTTGTAACCGCTCTGGATTATATGAAAACTCTTTTAACAACCCTTTACCAAGCACATTAAGCACAAGAACACCTGAGAGCGTACCTGTCTTGGTATAAAGCGGTGTAGCAAGTCTCAGCATGGGGTTCCATGGCTCTTGAATTTGGCCGTGCTCCACATTCAAATCAAGAGGCGAAATATACAGGCCACCTCGTGGCAATGTGATGACTTCAGAAAAATAATATCTCTGGCTTTTATTTTGCAAGTCTTCATCGTCATAAATTTTCGGCGCCCCATCCATACTGTCAAGACGAACTATTTCCGCGCCTTCTGCGTCCAGAATACGGATTTGGGCAATATATTTTTTCTTCGAAATGGCGTTTCTAAAAATCTCTTCAAGTGTATTTTTATCTGCCTCTACACCTGTCTCGGCAAACTGTAAAACTGAAGGTAACCCAGATAAAAATAAAAGATCGTCCCCCATTGAACTCAAAGATGTATTTAGGTGACTAGTCTGTACATCACTTAAAGCAGCAAGAGAAAGTTGAATGCGCTCATGTTTGCTCGCTTCCTGATAGTTTACGAAAGTAACAAGAAGCCCAACACCCACAATCACACTGACAAAATATAAAAATAGAAATAAACGCCAACGCTTCCCTTGGGCATCAATCAAACTAGAAACCCCAGACTCTGGACCCACATCTACTTGCGACAGCATAAAAATTCTTCTCTTTAAAGTGTACACAACCCTTCCGTTGAGACAAACTCGGCACACAAACGGTTTGTAAAACATCCGTGATGTTTTCAGAGAATTTTGAATCGACCCCCAAGCCGACAATTAAGCAAAAAAACCGTGTGTTCTTACAAATGTCTCAGCATCAACGCTAGCAACAACACGTTAATAATTCCTTTACTAAATAAGTCACTCAGCAAGGAGCTGTTTTATAACATAGCGCAAAATAATCATAGAAATGGGGCCTATACATGCAAAAAAAACGGGGCGAACACAAAGTGTGCTCGCACCGTTTTATGCTTTAATTTAGCGAATTACTTAAGCAGCGCCACCATAAACCGATTTGGTTTCAAGGAATTCTTCAAGCCCGTAAATGCCCCATTCACGGCCATTACCTGAAGCTTTATAACCACCAAATGGTGCCGCGCTATCGAGAGAAGCGCCGTTAATATGCACCATGCCCGTGCGTAGCTCTGCCGCCACCGCATAAGCCGCCGCTTTATCAACGCCCCAAACATAACCAGAAAGGCCATATTCGCTGTCATTCGCCATGTCGATCGCTTCTTCTACCGTTTCATAGGTCATTATAGATAGAACCGGGCCAAATATCTCTTCCCGTGCAATTGTCATGTCAGGTGACACCTTGCCAAACACCGTTGGGCGGATAAAATAGCCTGTATCGAGACCTTCTGGCATATCTGTACCACCCGCGATCAGATCTGCACCCTCATCAATACCGGTTTTGATATAACCCCGTATCTTATCAAACTGCATTTTACTGGCAACAGGACCAATATGAGCATCACTTTCAGGGGCGCCCACCTTAACAGATTTTGCTGCCTTCTCTGCAATTGCCCTCACATCATCATACAGTGCTGCTGGCACCATTAGACGCGTTGGTGCATTACAGCTTTGACCAGAGTTCGACATAACTGATTTCACACTAACAGCTATCGCCTTCTCAAGGTCAACACCTTCCAGAATAATATTGGCTGACTTGCCGCCCAGCTCAAGCGCAACGCGCTTCACCGTTGGTGCCGCGTTTTTAGAGATCATAACACCAGCCCGTGTTGAGCCGGTGAAGGAAACCATGGCAACATCAGGGTGCGATGTCAGCATATTACCAACCGTATCGCCCGCACCGTGCACAAGGTTAAACACACCGGCAGGCAAACCAACACTGTGGCAAATTTCGGCCAAAATAGCCGCATCAAACGGTGTGATCTCGCTTGGTTTTAAAACCATGGTGCACCCAGCTGCAATTGCAGGAGCAACCTTGGTTGCTATCTGGTTCATGGGCCAGTTCCACGGCGTAATAAGCGCACACACACCAATTGGTTCCTTGAGCACTTTTGTCGTGCCCATGGTTTCTTCAAATTCAAACTTCTCCAGCACATCAATAACCGCACCAAAATGCTGCGGGCCAGAGGGAGCTTGTGCATTGCGTGACAAGCCCCTCGGTGCGCCCATTTCAAGAGAGATAGCATCGGCGATTTCGTCATTGCGCCGTATCAGTTCTGCATTGATGGCTTTCAGGTATTCAAGCCGCTCGGCGACAGTTGTTTTACTGAACGTTTTAAAAGCGCGTTTGGCAGCAAGTATGGCTTTTTCTGCATCAGCGGCAGAGCCAAGTGCTACAGTTCCAGCCGGCTTTTCTGTTGCCGGGTTAATCACATCAACCGTTGTTGCCTCTATAGGGTCTACCCACGCACCATCAATATAAAACTGTTTACAATCCACTACATCACCTATTCCTGTTTTTAACTGCTAGTCCTTCAGCGCAGTTTCATAAAACTGTGCTCCTTGGCCACCAGCAGCGCGTTTACCACGATGTTCCCAGTCGCCGCCCATTGCAGTTGAGATCACCTCTTCCGATTCTGTTGGCTGGGCACCAACATCACCGCGAATGGGCGTTGGACCATGCACAATCCTGTTGCGCAGTGTGCCAAGGCCCTCGACTTCAACTTCAACCACATCACCCGGCTGTACCGGGCGGCTGTTTGCGGGCGTACCAGACAACAAAACATCGCCCGGTTCAAGTGTTATTGTACGAGCAATATCAGCAACAAGATAGTGCATATCCCATTCCATTTCATCTGTTGTCGAATTCTGCTTGATTTCACCGTTGACAATTGTACGGATTTGTTTGCCTCTGAAATCCCAGTCATCAACTATGCCAGGGCCGATTGGGCACAAGGTATCTGAGCCCTTCACCCGCAGCATTGAACCCGCATCTGTATCTCTAAAATCGTGAAGGCCGTAATCATTTGCCGGTGCATAACCCGCAATATAATGGCCAGCTTCTTCTGGGCTAACGTTCCTGCAATGCCTGCCAATAATGATCGCAATTTCACCTTCGTAGTTCAGCCATTTGCACCGCTCTGGCCGTACAATATCACCGTCATGGCTATTAAGGGCCGTAATTGGCTTATGGAAATAGGTAGGGGCTGCAGGCAACTTGGTAATAAACTCATCAACCCGGCTCTGATAGTTCAGATGCACACAGATAATTTTGCTGGGTTTGCACGGCGGCAAGTGCACTGCATCTGATATTGCAAGCGTGCGCCCGTCACGAGACACCAGTTCATTTCCTTCGCGGCGAACCATTGTTGGGTAACCATCAAGAAGGATGCGTCGATATTCTGCCATAACCTTAAACCTCTATATTTTTAAGCTGGTAAAAAATATGCGTATTCTTCGGGTATAGTGCTTAGCAAATGCGGACAAATACGGGGCATTATACCACCTCCTGTCGTTCAGTCATTGGTTCAATGTACCAGAAAGCATAGTTTGAAGGCAGTTATACTAATTTCAATGCACGTTTAAAGGATGACCAAATGAAAGGTTTTATGTACCCGCGCACGGACACTGGTAAATCGTCAATCCTGCCACCAACACCGTGGCACTATTCTGGCGAATTGATTACGTTTGAATACCGCGTGGACCCAGCCGAAGTGGCAGCCTTACTCCCTGAAGGCATGGAACTTGCGGACGAAGACCCCGGTGCCATCGCCTTTATCTGGGCTGACTGGCAAAGCTGCTCTGATAGTTTTGAAGAACTGCTCGACCCCATTCGCTGCCAGTATAAGGAAGCGTTCGTGGTTATCCGGTGTAAATATCAGGGTAAAACCTACTCGCGCTGCGCTTATATTTGGGTTGATAAAGACTATGCTATTCTGCGCGGCCAACACCAAGGCTACCCAAAAAAACTGGGATCCATCCACCAAACCCGCGTTTTTGCGCTAGGTAAAGCTACACCGCGCCTTGAAAAAGGTGGTAAATTTGGCTGCACGCTTGCGGCATATGACCGCCGCCTCGCAGAGGGCCGCTTTGAAATAACCGCTGAGGCTGAAAAGCCTGGCTTTGTAAACGGGCACCCCATGCTTCATAATCGCTGGATGCCTGCAATTGAAGGCAACGGCACCGACAGCCTCAATGAAGTTGTTACCATGTCAGGTTTTGATGGCCAAATGGGCCGCTGCTTTAAAGGTAATATTGATTTTAGCCTTTTTGATTCTCCCGTTGAGGAACTAACCCGCCTAAAACCAAAAGAAATAATCGGAGGTTACTGGCACGAAGTTTGTACCAGTTGGAAAGCCGGCACAACACTGGCGCGCAACAACCTGTAATTATAAAAGGCCGGGAAACCCCGGCCTTTTTCTTTGCTGACAAAGAGGGCGCTGCCAGTTATGACAGCGCCCTAGTTTTGGGAAACCCGACTAGATAAATAGTTAAGCAACAGACCCGTCTAAAATCTGGATCGTTTTAAGTTCCGAATGAAAATCAAGGGCATAGTCGCCACCTTCACGGCCAATCCCGCTGGTGCCAACACCGCCAAACGGGGCTGTTAAATCCCGCACAAGGAAACAGTTTACCCACACAGTACCTGCCCTTATGGCAAGGCCCATACGCTCAGCGCGTTCGGCACTCGATGTATAAACAATGCCAGAAAGCCCATATTTTGTACTATTCGCAAGCCTTACGGCGTCTGCTTCATCCACAAATGTTTGAAAAGTTAGAACCGGGCCAAAAATTTCACTTTGCACAACTTCTGAAGCGTTGCTCTTTGGCTCGATCAGTGTGGGCTCATACCAAAGCCCTCCTTCTTTAAAGACCTTGCCGCCGCGTACAATTGTGTCACCATTTTTACGGGCCCGCTCAACAAAGCCTGCCACCCGCGCCATGTGCACGGGGTGAATCATCGGCGAGATTGTCGTGCTTTCATCGCGGCTGTCTCCCATCACATGCTGGTCGGCATAGTGATGGAACAGTTCTAAAAACTTATCCCTAATTGATGCCTGCACCAAAATGCGTGTGCCCGCCAAACAAACCTGCCCAGAATCGTCAAACTGGCCAGCCGCCTTTTTCGCCGCCGCATCAATGTCTGCATCCTCAAACACAATCAAAGGGCCTTTACCGCCCAGTTCCGCAGTAAAAGGTACTATATTTTTAGCCGCAGCCACTCCAATATGAACTGCCGTTTCGGGTGAACCTGTAAAGGAAATACGCCGCACACGCGGATCAGATACAAGGCCTGCGCCCACTTCCTCGCCAATACCCTGAACAATATTAAACACACCAGCCGGGAAACCAGCTTCCACAATCAGGTCGCCCAGAAGTGCCGCAGAAAGCGGAGACCATTCCGCAGGCTTTAATATCACGGTGTTTCCTGCAGCAAGCGCCGGTGCGCATTTCCAGGTAGACAACATAAACGGTGCATTCCACGGTGTAATAATCACCGTTGGACCAGCAGGCATACGAACAACACGGTTAGCCGTTCCTTTGGAAGACCAAACCCGCTCTTTATAATCGACCGCTAAATCAGCATAGTTGCGAAAGTTAAGCGCACCGCGCGGGATAAGTCGCAGACGCAGGCTTTCGTGCAGCATGGCCATATCCATGCACTCAACGATAGCTAGGTCTTCTTTACGCTCTTCTATTAGGTCTGCAAGGCGGTGCAGATATGTTGCGCGCTCTGCGGAGCTGAGGGCAGCCCACGCTGGAAAAGCCTGTTCAGCGGCAGCAACAGCCTGCTGTGCTGTTTCGCCATCACCGCGCGCAATGCGGCCAAGCTCAACAGACCAGTTAAGCGGCGAGTGCACAGCAAATGTTTCTTTCGACGGAACACGTTTACCGCCTATTAAATGATCAGGTGAAATAGAAACACCTTCAACTATAAATCGGTTAGACACGGATCGCTCTCCTGTCATGCATAAATACAAGGCATAGGTTTATATAAACGGGCTATAATAGTTGAATTCCCACTCGCTGGATTTGCCTTCGGCTTCTTCCAGTTCCGCTTCCTTGATAGCAAGAAAGTTGGCAACAAATGTTTCACCGAGCGCCGCAACCAGCTTTGTATCAGCTTTCAAGGCCTTTAAGGCGCTTGCCAAGTCAGGCGGAGTATGCCGGTCTGTACTAACCGTTTCGAAGCTGTCGCCTGTTTCTGGCTGAGGAATGTCATACCCCTCTGTAACGCCAAGAAGTGCGGCTTGCAAAACAGTTGCCGCCGCCACATACGGGCTAACAGCACAGTCTGATTGCCGGTGTTCAAGCCGTGTACCCTTGCCGCGCTCATTGGAAACGCGGGTAGTGGCACCCCTGTGGTCATAGCCCCAGCTTGCCCAGTAACCAGCAAGGCTATCAGCCGTTAAACGGCGGTATGAGTTTGTTGTTGGTGCCAATAAACCAGCCATGCCTTCGTGGTGCTCAACAAGACCTGCAACACATTGTTTTGCAAGAGAGGAAAGGCCGTCCGCTTCGCTTGTATCAGCAAAGGCATTATTACCGTCCTTATCCCACAAGCTAAAGTTCACATGAAGGCCGCTTCCGCCCGCTTCTTCAAGCGGTTTGGGCATAAAGCACAGCAAAAAGCCCTTACGAAAAGCCAGTTCACGTGCCATTAACTTAAATAGAAAAACATCATCAATTGCTTTTAAAGCATCATCATACTTCAAAGTGAGTTCAAACTGCGGGCTATCATACTCTGAGTTCATGGATTCAATTTTGAAACCACACCGCATAGCCTCTTTCCATATATCATCCATCAACCCTGCCGGGTCAGTTGCAGGACCTGTGCCGTATACATAAGCGCCGGGTGTATCATACGGTACCCATGCACCGTTTTCGCCGCGCTGAAACACAAAAGCTTCAAGCTCTATACCAATTTTAGCTGTATACCCGCGCTTTTGCCACGCTGCCAGTGTACGCTTCAAAAGGCTACGCCCGCACATAGGCAGCGGTTCCCCTTCAAATTCCAGGTCTGCAATCACAATTTTGCAATTGTCTTCCCAGCTTTGTACCGCGTCTGCCAAATCAAACACGGCTTCAAGGTCAGGCAAGCCTTCGAGCATTTTAGCGCCGGGGGCATCAATCAGTTTTCGGCAATAGGTAACAGCGTAAGCACCGAGGCAAAACTTTACGTTACCACGCTCAGCATACGAGCGTGGTACATATTTACCGCGCGCAAGGTTCAATTGGTCTGCAAATAAAACCCTAATTCTTTCTTCAACTGACATTTACAAATCCTTTTCGCCCAAACCAGACGCTATTATTTTAATTTAACCGCAAGAGGCAGCTTTTTAATTCCGCCAATAAAGTTGGACCGCAGAAAAGTGTGCGGCGCTGTTTGTTCAAAGCCATCCACCACCTTAACAATTTCCTGAAGCAGCGTTTTTACTTCCAGTTTAGCAAGCCACATACCAAGGCACACATGCGGGCCGCCCTGACCAAAGGACACAAACTTGTTTTGCTGGCGGGTAATATCAATCGCATCGGGGTTCGCAAACACCGTCTCGTCTCGATTTCCGGCAGCAAACCACAGAATAACCTTATCGCCTTCTTTCACCGTTTTATTATGATAATCAAAATCGCGAGTAGCAGTCCGCCTAAAGTACATGGTAGGAGAAGCATAACGGATCAATTCATCTGTTGCCGTATCCCATAGCGCATCGCCGTTTGCCTTCAACTGCTGCATCAGGTGCTTTTCGTTGGCAAGCGCATGGAGCGATGCTGCAATACTATAGCGTGTCGTATCGTTCCCTGCTGCCACCAATAGACAAAAGAAATTACGGAACTCTGCATCACTCATGCAGGTGCCATCTTTCATTGGCTGTTTCACAAGGCTCAAAACACCAACATCTTCACCTTTTTTAATGCGTTTAAGCTGGTCATTCGCATAATCAAACAGATCAACCGCTGCAGGGGACCGGAAAGGCAACAGCCGGTATTCTTCGGTATCCACCTTATCGACCACAAAATCACTATATTCTGGGTCTGTATTCGCGATCAGGTTATCACCGCGTTCTACCAGCCAGTCGGCATCTTGTGCTGGCACACCTAGTATTTGTGCCAGCATCCGCATGGGTAGCTGGCGCGCTATTTTATCAACAGCATCAAATTCTTTTTCCTGAAAAGTTTCTTCAAACAAATCAACCACAATGCTGCGAATTTGCTGCTCGTATTGCGCTACAGTCGCCTTGGAGAACGCTTTATTCACTAACATCCGTGTTTTGCGGTGGTCGGGCGCATCTGTCTCCTGAAAGGTTTTGCGCGCCTCATATTCTTCCTCTGACTGGTCTTCAATGCGAATACCTCGCGCGGAACTCAGCAGCTCTGGCTGTTTATTCAAATCCATAATATCTGCGTGGCGGGTGATAGACCAGAAACCCCGCCCATCTTCCTCTGGGCACCATGCCAAAGGATCATGTTGCTGCATACGCTTAAATGTTTTTAAAGGTGGTCCCTGAATGAAAGAATCATGCTTTGAAAGGTCGGCGTTTTCATCCGCATTGAATGAATAGGGAAATGACATACTACTCTCCACCACAGCAAAATGAGCCACTAGAAAAACGGGCACCCAACAGGAAGCGCCCTCCTGATCTTCACTATGCCTATGTTACCCTTAGGGTTCTTAGCAATTGTGGTCAAAGTTGGTGTATAATGGCCTTTACAGGCCTTGCCATTGGACCAGCCCCTCTGAATCAGGCACTTTTTGATCAAAGCTAATATCCAAACAGGAGGACACTATGGGTGAAATTGTTGGTGTTGGGCTGGTGTCACATGCACCGCCAATCATGATGCCTCAGGAAACACGTTTTGCTTTGAATGACGGGAAAGAAATAACCCTCGTTCCGGGGCTGAAACAATTACGCAGTGAAGTGATTGATGTCTTAAAACCAGATGCTGTTATTGTGTTTGACACACACTGGTTTTCAACAGTTGAATTTATCATTACTGGGCATGAAAGGCGCAGTGGTAAATATACCTCTGAAGAGCTACCTCGCGGCATGAAGCAAATACCCTTTAACCTGAAAGGGGATGCAAGCCTTGCAAAGCTTGCTGCCGCAGAAGCTGTAGCATCAGGCGTGCCTTGTATTGCAAATGATGACCCCTACCTGCCCATCCATTACCCAACCATTAATATCGCGCATTTTTTGCATAGCGATGAGCGGGATGAAGCATGGCTTTCTGTTAGTGTTTGCCAAACAGGCACGACAAAGAATTTTTTAGATGTAGGAAAAGCCATTGGCGAAGCCGTTAAAAAATCTGGCAAACGTGTTGTCTTGCTTGCAAGCGGCGGCATGAGCCACAGGTTCTGGCCTCTTGATGAACTTATCTATCATGAAGCATCTGACCCCATTCATGTATTCACACCAGAAGCACGCGCCGCAGACGAGCAACGCCTTGCATGGTTTAAAGCAGGTGATCATGCGTCTGTTATCAACAATATGGATGCTTATATGGAGCACAAACCAGAAGGCAAGTTTGCCCACTATCTTATGATGGCATCTGCCGTTGGTGGCACAGAGTGTAAAGCCACAGGCCGGCTGTTCGGTGAATATGAAAATTCAACAGGTACCGGGCAGGTTCACGTATGGTTTGACCGCCCAGAAAATGGCTGGACCTAAAGAAGATATCTACAACAGATACAAAAACGGGGCCAAACTGGCCCCGTTTTATTGTGTGCAACGTCGGTTCATTTCAGGATAAACGCCTTTACCCAATTCTGGATTTCAAGTGTTTGGTAAGCATTATCAAGTATATCACTGTCAATTGCCAGTTGCCATGATGCGGCCTTATTAGCTGGATCACTTGCAAGTATACGCACGTTTTTAATATAAGCGTTTAACGAAGCTTCATCTTTAAAAAAGCCTTCAGCCATCATATCTGCCGCGTACAGCCCCAGTAACTGCGCAATATTCGATAGCTCAAATTCAGGATGATATTGCATTGCCCACACTTCAGAGTTCGCAAGTGGAATAATGGCCGCCTGCACATGACTATGCTTGTTTGAGGCTAAAACCGTGCTGCCAGAAGGCAGTTTTACAACTTCATCATAGTGTATACACGGGCTATCGAAAACCAGACGTTTACCGGCATATAATGGGTGTGCCTGCCCCTCTGCTGTTAGATGAATTTTACGGGCAACGCCAATCTCTCGGCCAATTGGGCTGCGCTCTACTGCACCGCCCCCTGCAAGCGCCGCAATTTGCAACCCCCAACAGCTCCCAAGAACTGGCAAACCTGCATCTGTCGCCTGCTTCAAGAGCTCAATCTGGTTTAACACTTCAAATGTCGTATCATAGCAGTGCAGGCCAGAGCCACCAACAATAAACCCGTCGTACCCTTTAAGGTCTGTGCCAGATGGCATCTCAGCATCTCTATCGGCGGCATATACTGTATCAATATCAATTGCCGGAAAATATCTGCGCACAATATCAGCGTAGGTTTCGCCTGCCATTTTGATATTCTGCTTTTGTGCCTTTTTACGGCTTTGGGCTGGGTTGCCCTCCATTACCAAAATACGCGGCAATAATGCCTCCTGTTACATGTGAAATATGGTCAGAAATTTTCAGGTACCGTAATCTCAATGCCGTCTAAAGCTTCTGTCATGGCAATTTGGCACCCAAGGCGCGATGTGGCACACCGTTCTTCTGCCATATCGAGCATATCATCCTCATCTTCCGTCATGGGTTCTAATTCCGTAAACCAGCTATCTGCTACAATAACATGGCATGTGGCACAGCTTAAACAGCCACCACAGGTGCCTTCAACCCCAACACCTGCATCGCGGCCAGCTTCCATGATGGATACACCAATATCCGCTTCAACAGTTTCTTTTACACCGTCTGCCCGCGTGAAAATAATATCTGGCATAGCATGCCCCTTATGGTTACGTGATGGAGCAATTATGACAAAGAAAGCAGGCTAACACTTAACAAAAGCGGCCATCTTAAAGGGTAACCATACTCACATTATAGCGCAGTACTCTGTGCGCTCTACTCGCCTGAAATCTTGTGGTGTCATACCGCACCACCGCGTAAAGGCCCGCGAAAAACTGCTATGCTCTGAATAGCCAAGGCGCAGTGCCGTTTCTGAAAGCGATATATTACGGCGTGTTTTAAGTTCAAGCGACGCAACCCGCATACGGCATTCATCGAGTATAGCCTGAAAGGATACATCTTCCGTTGTTAACTTGCGGCGCAAAGTTCGGCCAGACATACCCAGTTCACGCGCAATAGTATTCTGGTCCACACGCCCCTGCCCAAGCTGGCTATAAATTTCTGTTTTTACCCGCTCTGAAATCGGCATATTACGCTTTTTATAAATAACCTTCTTACTCAAGGCATTTAACGTTTTTGCGGCCACTTCATAATCAGGGTTAAAGGGCCTATCAAGAAAGCTTACAGGAAACCTGATCATATTTGCTTCGCCGCCGTATGTACAGTGCGTGCCTACACACGAAGCAATATCGCTTTTCACGTCGCTGCGTTCACATTCAAGTGTTACTTCCACTTCATGCCAGCTATAGCCCGCGACCTTTCGAATAAGCTGCAAGCATAGCCCAAGTGTAAAAGCGGCATCACAGGTACGCGGCCATATGTTAGGGTCGAGAATACGGTAACTGATAACAGAAAACCGTTCCCCTGTTTCAAAGCTAAGCTCTGTTGCATCTTGCAGCAACAGAAAATAATCAGTGAAGCGCTTCAACGCACCCCGCAAGGTTTTTGCAGATAAGATCGCCTCGCCCACATCACCAAGAACCGAAAAATCATATGTCTCACCAGCACGCCAAAACAGGTTGGGGCGCTTAACATTGTTGCCAATTTTTTCTAAAAGCGCGACAAAATCGGCAAGGCTTATTTCATGTTTGTTAGAACTACTGCTTGCAAACTCAAGCTCGGAAATACGGTTAATTTCAATATTGGCAACTTCGCTGCGTTCAAATAATTCACGCCATCCTGCAAGAACTGCCAAGTTAACACGGGCTTCAATCACCACACACCTCCAGCACATATCAGGGAAAGCCTGAGGCAGGACTTATGAACTGCCTCAGGAGAACGCTATATTAGTAGCGCAAGGTTAGCTCAGCCCCGAACCATTTGGGGCGGCCCGGCATTTCCTGCAAAAAGCCCGCTGTACCGGTGAAGTCGAAGGAATAAACATTATAGTCTTTACCAAAGATATTTTTGGCAAAGGCTGCCAGTTCTACGCTTTCATTTTCACTCATCCATGAAAGCCTTGCATCAACAAGAGTATAAGCCTTTTGTTTTGAGCTTGCCGAATTGGTAATGTCAAAATAATGACTACCTTGGTGGTTAAAGCTAACAGTCGCACCAACAATACCCTTCAGGGCAGTAACCGGCTTTTCATAGTGTACAAGGCCGTTCGCGGTAAACTCAGGCGCAAGCACAGGCGTTACATCAGGGAAGTAAACACCATCAATAAAGACACCGTCAACCTGAGCATCGAGATAGCTTGCCCCTAATTGAATGGAAAGCCCTTCGGCAGGGGTTGCACCCACTTCAAGCTCCATGCCTTTATAGGTGGCATCCGAGTTTGTAATAAACTGTGAAAGGCCAGAGAAACCAAGCGCCTGAAAGTCTTTATAGTCGTAATAGAAAGCAGCGCCGTTAACGCGGAACATACCACCCGTTGAGTTCCACTTGAAACCAGCTTCATACGATGTCAGCTTTTCAGAATCGTAAGGTACATTCGCTGTTGTAAGGCCGTCTGTTGCATCAAGGAAACCGGCATTAAACCCACCAGACTTAAAGCCCCGACTAACACTTACATACAGAAGCAGATCATCGTTTGCAGCATAATCCAGCCCGACTTTACCAGACACATTATTAAAATCATTATCGTTCAGATTGCCCACAGCGCCAGCATCCAGCCCCGGTATGCCGGTACCGTTATTATTAGCCCCTGTACGGAAATCCATATAAGACTGCATACCAAGAACACCACCAAAGGCATCATTCAGAAGGTATCCTGCTGGCATAGCGTTTAGATATTCTATATGGCGTTTTTCATTGGTGTAGCGCAGACCAAAAGTAACTTTCCATTTTTCATCCAGATTATACTCAACCTGACCGTAGCCTGAAATTGACTGGGTATCCTGTGTATAATCAACATCATAGCCAATAGCAGGTAAAAGCACATCATCTGCCGTTGCCCCAAGAGAAGGCGTACCAGCGCCGAGCAAGCCATCAAACACGGTTGGGTCGGAATCAACCGCATTCGCAAAACCTGCATACCAGTTTACGAGTAGGTCAAGCTTGCCAACAACCTTGGTGTCAAAGAAGAAACCTCCCAGCACCCAGTTAAATTTATCATTACCGCCTGAAAAGGTCAGCTCTTCAGAAATTTGCCTGATATTCGCCTGAAATGTTGGTAGAATACCGCTTACTGGGCCAGCGTCTGTGTCTTCTTGGTGGAACTTGTCTGTTTTGCTGTAGGATAAAACATTCGTCACATCAACCTCGCCCCATGTGCCCTCATAGGTACCTGAAACGCCGTATGCTTCAATATTCAGGGCACCAGCGCGGTCATAAGCACCTGCATGCGTGTCGCCGTCTGTATCGCTGTATCCATAAATATCAGACACACCATCAGATGGCACATGTTGATACTGTGCGGCAATAGTGTCGGCTTTTGAGTAATAGCCTTTCAGCATTAGGTTGTGATTGTCCGCAAGCTTGAAATCAAGCAGGCCCCGAACAGCCTTACTATCAGCTTCATTACCATCACGACCAATACGGTTTTCATTATAGCCATCATGATTATTGCTTGAAAAAGAAAGCCTGCCGGAAACTGTGTCACTTAGAGGGCCACTAATAGCACCTTCCAGCTTAATCTGATTATAGCTGCCGTATGTTGCCCTTGCATAAGCTTCAAATTCATCCGTTGGCTTTTTCGAAATAAAATGAATAAGACCACCCGTTGCGTTACGGCCATAAAGTGTGCCTTGTGGCCCTCTTAAAACCTCAACACGTTCCACATCAAAAAGCTGAAATGTCATGCCCGCAAGCGCAGACACATAAACACCATCCTGATAGATCGCGATAGGAGATTCACTATTGTCATTAAAGTCATTCAGGCCAACACCACGCAGTGTAAAGGCAGGGTTATTACCTTCCCCAACAGGCGTACCAACATTCAAGCCTGGCACCTGCGCCACAATATCCACGCTATTGGTAAAACCAAGCCGCTCGATAGACTCGCCCGAAAAAGCAGTAACAGAAACACCAACATCGCTAAGGCTTTGGTCACGCTTTTGCGCCGTTACAACAATTTCTTCAAACATCTGCGCCTGCGCAGCTTGCGGTAAAGCGCTAAAGGCCACAATGGATGCAGAAGCCAACAAGGCTGCAGTAAATCTGGTATTCATATGATCTCTCCTTGATACTCAAACGCCATCTCCCCGATAGCAATATGAGCACTTCCCTGAATATTGAGTTTACACTCTTGTATTGGCGCAGGCCTAAGACCCCCAGCGACCAACTGAGAAACAGACTAAGGTCAGTTGCATAAAGTTTTATTGACTTTTTCGATCATTATATTGACAATATAGATCAATAATCATGGCACTAAATCTATAGAGGTGGCTTTACCGATCATGAAAACCCATGCCGAGTATGTAAAAGAACCTCAAATCACCACCCAGATTTTGAAAGCTATTCTGGACCAGTTGCTTGAAAGAGGCATTAGCCTGCAAAAGACACTTGACCTAGTCGGCTTGAAATGGCCCCAAATTCAAGACCCTGATGCCAAAATCCCATTAAAAAAATACATAAGCTTCTATGAAAAAGCTGCCGAGCAAGTGCAAGACCCCTATTTATCCCTGCACTTGTGCCTTGGTGTTGGGCCAGAAAGCATTGGCGCTGTGGGGTATCTTGTTATGAGTTCCCCCACACTTTATGAAGCCTTATGCTCCCTTGCCCTTTATGTGCGTGCCATTCAAGATTCTTCAGAAATGAAAGTGTTTGAAGAAGATGGTCTCGCCGGTATCAGTTACCGCATTACCGACAGCGACATATGGCCAAGACGGCAAGATGCAGAATACTCCATTGGTATCACTTACCAGCTTATACACAGTTATTTGTCAGGGCGTTTCGAGCTTGTTGAAATTCACTTTGAACATGAAAAGCCTTCTAAAAGCATGGCATTGGAGAATTTTTTCCGCTGTCCAGTTTACTACTCACAGCCTGTGAACGCTATTCATTTTGACCCAAAATACCTGCAACGGTCTTCCAACAATGCCGACAGAAGCCTGTTTCCTATACTGGAAAACTATGTGAAACGCAGCATGGATAATATGCAGCTTGGCAACCAGTCCTTTCTAGAGCAGCTTGATATAACGCTGACCAACCACTTACTGGAACAAGGCGCAACGGCCGAAAAAATAGCTGTCAGCATGGGCATTTCACCCGCGACCCTACACAGAAAAATGCGTGCATCAGGCATTAGCCTAAAAGACTTTATTGACCGCAAAAGGAATGTTCTTGCTAAAAATCATCTGCTTTATTCTGACTTAACAATAAGGGATATCGCCTTCAAAGTTGGCTTTTCAGAAAATGCCCCCTTCACACGCGCCTTTAGGCGCTGGAATGGCATCCCACCAGAACAGTATAGAAACGAGAATGCTTCAACAATTACCAGCCTACTTTGACCGATTATGTCAAGCTGATGCGTGATATTATCAAATACAGTTTTTTCCGGCAGTGTAGCCTGCTCTCTTAGCGATAAACAGAAATATGTGACAACCACGCATAGGAACAAACATGAAAGCTGGCGCAGTATATGATGTAAACAGCAACTCGGCCCGCTACTCGGCCTTTTTGTTTGGGGTAGTAGGTGTACTTGTTTTCATCGTACAACCCGGCCTTGTTCAAGGGCTTGTTAGTGTGCTGGGCATGACAGAAAAACAAGCTGGTTATATTGCCTCTGCTGAAATGGCAGGTGTCGCGCTCACAACCATTCTGATTTCATTTTTTGTTGGCAACATTAACTGGCGCAAATTAGCCTTACTATGTGTAGCTGCGGCTGTTGCCGGGGATGTTGCTTCTATTTTCTGGCTTGACCTACAGCCCCTTATGCTCTCAAGATTCATTGCCGGGCTTGGCTACGGTGGGCTCATATCTATCAGCTTTGGGGCGATAGGCCTAACACGGGAAACAGACCGCAACCTTGCGCTCTATTTGGTGTGGCTTTTGTCATACGGCGCTGTGGGGCTATTCGTAATGCCTACCGCGTTTGATATGTTCGGGTTGCAAGGCCTCTTTGCGTTCTTTGCCTTTATCACGCTTATATCAGTATACTTTGTTAAATATCTACCTGCATCACTCGATAGCCAAGGGGTACCAAGTGAGAGGGCCGTAGACCTTTCCAAAAACCTGAAAATAATCGCGATGCTTGGTGTGCTGAGTTATAATTTGGCACAAGGTATAGCGTGGGCTTACCTTTTCCTGATTGGCACTTCAGAAGGTGTCGGTGAACAAGCCGTCGCAAATGCGCTAACTATATCGCAGATTATGGGCATCGCCGGGGCGCTATTATCCGTCATGCTTGCCAACAAGGTGCGCCGCCTGCTTCCTATCACTGTTGGTATAATAGGCGGTGCTACCAGCATGGCAATCCTGCTGGCAGACTTTAATTATACCATTTATATGATAGCCGTGTGCGGCTTCAACTTTCTATGGAACATGGTGTTGCCTTTCATCCTTGCAAAAGTAGGCGATTTCGACAGGCGCGGTAATATGATGGTGTATGCTATTGCGCTTCAAATGACAGGCCTTGGCCTTGGGCCTTATCTTGGTACGCTCTTCATTGATGAAACCGGTTTTTCAAATGTTATTATTGCTTGCGTCGGTTTCTTTTTAATCAGCTATATTTTGCTTCTTATCCCCGCGCGGGCCCGGCTTACTATTTTAAAAAGCAACGCTAAAATTTCACAGCCATAAACCAGAAATTACCTGTCTGACACAAATAGTCTTGCGCGTGCATAACACGTAACAGAAATGCTAAAATATGGTACCATGGTTAAAGACCAAAGCATTACCAATACTCTCCCTAGAGTCAAAGAGCCTTCAGGGAAAGTCTGTAACAGCCCAATAAATACCACAACCAACTTACAAACATCATGATTTTAAATATTGCCTGATAGGAGGGCTTTCTAAATGACATCCAGTAATAATAGCGATCTATGGGCTCGCCGCACCGCCGCAGTGCCGCGAGGTGTGGGTACTATCCACGCCAAATTTGCAGCAAAAGCCTCTAACGCAGAAATCTTTGATGTTGAAGGCAAGCGTTACATTGACTTTGGTACAGGCATTGCGGTTTGCAACACAGGCCACGGTGACCCACGCATTACAGAAGCGGTGAAAGCGCAAATTGATAATTTTTCCCATGTTTGCTTTCAGGTAAACCCCTATGAAAGCTATGTAGAGCTTGCCGAACGCCTTAACACACTCGCACCCGGTAACACGCCTAAGAAAACCATTTTCCTCACAACCGGCGCGGAAGCAGTTGAAAATGCGGTCAAGGTTGCCCGTGTAGCAACAGGCCGGCCGGGCGTTATTGCTTTCAAAGGTGGTTTTCATGGGCGCACAATGATGGGGATGGCCTTAACTGGTAAAGTTGCACCCTATAAAGCAGGCTTTGGCCCCTTCCCTTCAGATGTGTACCATGTACCGTACCCCATTCCGTACCACGGCATTACCGAGCAAATTTCCCTTGATGCGCTTGAAGCTCTTTTCAGTGCTGATATTGAACCATCCCGTGTTGCAGCTATCATTTTAGAGCCTGTGCAAGGGGAAGGTGGCTTTTATGCTGCAAGTCCAGCCTTTATGCAGGCGATCCGCGCTTTATGCGACAAACACGGCATTCTTATGATCTGCGATGAAATCCAAACCGGTTTTGCCCGCACAGGCAAAGTGTTCGCAACAGAATATAGCGGTGTCGAGCCAGATATGATGACAGTTGCCAAAGCACTGGCCGGCGGCTTTCCGCTCTCGGGGTTGATTGGCAAGGCTGATATTATGGAAACTGTAGCGCCCGGTGGCCTTGGCGGCACATATGGCGGATCACCCCTTGGCTGTGTTGCAGGGCTCAAGGTACTTGATATTATAGAAGAAGACAAACTCTGTAACCGTGCCGTTCAAATTGGTGATATGTTCCGTGAGCGTTTACTATCTATCAAACAGTCTGGTATTGCAGCCATGGGCGACATTCGAAACCTTGGCGCGATGATTGCCCTTGAACTGGTAAAAGACGGCGACGCAAGCAAACCAGATGCAGACCTGACCCGCAAGATAGTGGCAGAGGCCGCAAGTGAAGGGCTTATCCTTCTTTCCTGCGGTGTGCGCGGCAATGTCATACGCTTCCTGCCTGCTTTAACTGCAAGTGATGCTGTTTTACATGAAGGTCTTGATATTTTGGAACGGGTTATCAAGCGCTTGGTTTAATGCACACGCCTACTCTACATACTAAAAAGCGGCCTTCAAATAGTGAAAGCCGCTTTTTCATTTCAAGCCATTAGCTTACTTTTCCAGAACCACTTTTCCCTGAAACAGAACCAGTTCAACCTTAGTTTCGGCTATATCTTCCGCAGGCGTTTTGAAAATATTATGGTCAAGCACAATCATGTCAGCCGACTTCCCAACCTTGATTGAGCCGGTCACATCATCTTTACGAAGTGCTTTAGCGCCGTCTATGGTGAATATTTCGAGAGCCTGTTCTAGGCTAATGGCCTGCTCAGGCCAAAGTGCGCCGGGTGTTTTACCATAAGGATCGCGCCGGGTTACCATTGCCTCTATACCAATCCAGGGGTTAAGCGATGGTACTGCTGCTGGCCAATCTGATCCAGCAAGCACAGGTGCGCCCGCCGCCAGCAAGTCTTTAATAGGCCAGTAGCGATCTGCCCGCTCTTTACCCAGAGCGGTTTCAATCGAGAATATAATTGGTGAAGGGTGCCACAAATAAGGCGACAGGTCAGCCACCACATTCAGAGACTTAAACCGCTTGATATCATCTGTTGTCATATAGCCCGCATGCGCAAGCTCGTGCCGCAGATCAGAACGGCCACTGATAGCGTGTGCCTTTTCAATGGCGTTCAAGGCCACATGAACAGACCTGTCACCTGCCGTATGAATTTTAACTGTGAAACCGCGTTTTTCCAACTCGGAAACATCTGTTACCAAAATATCTTCCCCCACATGCAGCATGCCGCGGTAATTGTCGGGGAAGTTCTCGTCTGGCAGGTATGGGTCCAGCATAGCTGCTGTACGCGATACAGTTGGCACACCGTCATCAAATATTTTCACGAACCGTGTATCAACAAGCGGGGAAGCATATTTACTGCTCAATTTTTCAATACGGTTATAGTCAAGGGGCACTTCACGGTGCCCGTAGGGCGTTGAAACAAGCGCTGCCACACGCAAGGTGAGTGCACCGCTTTGATCAACTGCCTGATAAGCTTTTAAAATTGGCTCGCGGGCATTCGCATCTTTAATACCGGTAATACCATACCTATTAGCAAGGCGTGCCATTTCCTTAACACCGGCAATATACTGGCTTTCACTCCAGTCCGGTAAGGCGGCTTCCATCACAACCTGAGCTTCTTCAAGCAGCAAACCGTTTGGCACAGTACTACCTGCCTCGCGCACAAATGTACCACCTGCGGGGTCTTTCGTTTCAGCTGTTACACCAACAAGTTCAAGGGCCTTGGTGTTTGCCCATCCGTTGTGGCCAGAATCGTCACTAAAATAAACAGCCTTGCCGCCAGCGTATTGATCAAGCCATTTGCGCGGTGATTCAATATCATTGTTTTCAAAGAAGTTACTGTCCCAGCGCCCGCCAATAATCCAGCCTGCATCTGGGTTTTCTGCAACACATTTTGTTAGTGTTGAAGCAATTTCATCTGCGGTTGCTGTAAATTCAAACTTGCAACTAAACAGGTTGGCGATAGCTCCGTCTGTCGGGTGGCTGTGTGCATCTACCAAACCGGGTAGTGCCACGCGCCCCATAAGGTCATGAACCTCTGTATCTGGCCCCGCCAGCTTTTTAATATCTGCACTTGTACCAAGCGCTATGAACTTTCCGTCCTTAACAGCTACAGCTTGTACAATGGGCTGTGCTGCTTCCATTGTATGAATTTCGCCGTTAATAACGATAGAATCGACCGTATCAGCAAAAGCTGTTTGCGCAGCAGATAGCGCCAACCCCAAAGCTAAAACCGCTTTAGTCAAATATTTCGTATTGGTGGATATAGTATATTTATACAACATTACCTTGCCCTCGAAGAAAAAGAGCCACGGCATTTTACCGTGGCTCGATTATCAGAATACTTAGAACTTAAATGATGCTGTAATCCCGTATGTTACAGGCATTCCCGCCATTCTCACATAGGGGCCATTACCACCAACAAACGCTGCTGGGTAATAGTATTTATTAAAGATATTACGGCCATAAAGCTTTATGCTCCAATCGCCGTCAACATCACTGATACCCATACGAGCATTAGCAAGGAAATAATCTTCTGTTGCGTATGCCAAACCTTGGGCACCGCCAGTGGTAGAATCTTTATAAATAGCATCACCTGCAACCATCATCATCAGCTTGCTTGAAATCGCCCATTCATACGTAACCGTGCTGTTAAACTGCCACTTAGGGGAATTCGCAAGCTCAAGGCCAGAAGCATCAAAGGTAACAATTGTTGGGTACACACTGTCCGTAGAGCTCACAGCTTCCCATTCAGTAATTTCCGTATCCAGATATGCGGCTCCCATATCAACTGTCAGGCCCTCTGTCGCAAGCCAGCGCACCTCAACTTCACCGCCCTTAATTTTAGATTTAGGCACGTTTGTCAGGCCCGAAATATTGCCTACAAAAGTAACAGCCGTATCCTGCTCCTGTTTGTCTTGATAATCATAATAGAAGAAAGCTGCATTCACTTGCAAACGACCTTCAGCAAGTGTTGACTTCATACCAAGCTCGTATGATATCAGGTCTTCTGGGCCGTACGGCACAAGCTGGCTGTGCGTATTGGCATTTGCGCCGTTAAAGCCACCCGATTTAAAGCCTTTAGAAATGGTACCGTAAAATAACAGATCATCTGTTGGGGCATAATCAAGTGTTGCCTTCCACATCCACTTGTTAGTAGCAATATCATCTGTAAACACAGAATACTGGCCGTAATTATCAGACCCTTCAATATCGTTATAAACAGCACATGCACCGTCTGCCACATCATCAGGAATTGGCAGGCCTGCAGGCGCAATCAAGAACGGTGTAATAATATTATTCGCGGCAAAAGCTAGTGTACCATTACGGTCATAGGTACAACCGCTCCACTCACGGTCTTCTTCAGTATAGCGTGCACCAACTGTTAGCTTGAACTTATCAGTCATTTGCCATTCAACATGACCAAACGCCGCGATAGATTCAGTCGTTTGATCATAACGGGTGTCTAGTTCTGTAATCCCTAAGGCAACTGAATAATATGAATCATTCATGAAGTAATTATAGTCTTCACTCATGTCATCTTTTGAATAATAGACCCCTGCAATCCAGCTAAGATTGGAATCGTTATTGGATGAAAGCCTAACTTCCTGAGAGAAAACTTCAATATCGGTAACATTGATATTGTTTGAATCGCGGATTTCAGCTCCATCCCAGTCATTAGCCTCTGACCGATCAAATTTATCATAGGCCGTGATTGAGGTAAGGCTCATGCCTTCAAAATCCCAATCGAGACGAGCGGAAATACCTTTCATCTCATTATCGCGGCGTGGGCGATATTCACCCGGTGTCCAGTCAGCGGCACGGTTATCGCCCAGTGAATAAGGTATTGCGCCTGCACTAATGAGGTTTTGGGTAGAATCCAGCCCTATATCCGTGCCGTCATAAGCAGTTGTTGCAAGGTTATCGGATTTATCGCGGATCAAATGCATATTTAGAAGTAGTTTTGCATTGTCGCTCAGGTCGAAGTTGATCAAACCGCGCACAGCCACTTCATCACGCTTACCAAGGGTATCGCCCTCGCGAGTTAGGCTTTGCTGCCATCCTTCACTTGACTGAACAACCTTTGCAGATAACCGGGCCTGAATACCACTAGTGATCGGGCCACTCGCGTATGTTTCTACATCCAGCACGTTAAAGCGGCTATAATCAACAGCTACACCTGCCTCAAATTCATCTGTGGGCTTTTTGCTGATAAAATTAATCTGGCCAGCCGTCGTGTTACGGCCATACAAGTCGCCTTGTGGGCCTTTCAAAACCTCTACCCGCTCCATATCAAACAGAACGCCGCGGCTCATAACAGCATAAGGAATAGCCACTTCGTCAAAGTACAAACCAACTGTGCTGGAAGCCGCCGTTGAATAATCAGAAAAACCAACACCTCGGATCGTGTAAATCGGCACTCCCGTTGCCGCCGTATTGGTAATAGTAAGGCCTGGGGTAACAAGCGCCATATCTTCCGCTGATTTCACGCCTAAGTCGTCGAGCATGTCGCCAGAAAATGCGTTAACCGTAATACCAACATCGTTGATACCCTGTTCGCGTTTTTGTGCCGTTACCGTAATTTCCTCAAGCACCATCTGTGCTGCAACAGGTGCTGTTGCTATAACGCCGGTTGTTGCCAAAGCTGTAGTCAGCAATAGCCCGCGGCAGGTTTTATAATGTGTTTTCATTTTTATACTCATTGTTTCCATCCCTTTCTGAATAGTTCGTCCCGTGAAACATCTTTTGTGCTTCGTCTTGTTGCCGTAGTTATTTTAAACGCTCCACAAGTTTGCAGGCTTCAGTAATAACTGCCTCTTGGTGGGGCTGTAGCGTCTGGCCTCCCATTCCCTCAAACAGCGGCATAAACGGATCATCTACCGCTGTTTTAATGCCGCTCAACTCTTCCATTACAGCAAGGCCGTAGAAAGGAACGGTAGGCGCATTATAACCGCCTTCATGGCTCATCACCAACCGGCCACCACATAGTTCTTCTGCGATTGTGCGCATCTTGTGGGTCAGCGATCTGTAGCCTTCGCTGTGCATCATCATACGGCCAAGCGGGTCGTGCGCACCGGCATCAAAGCCGCTTGGAACAAAGATCATATCTGGTTTAAAAGCGCGCAGCGCAGGTATAATCACCCGGTCAAAAACCGCTTCATAAGCCCCCACACCGCTACCTGCTGGCAGTGGGATATTAATATTATAATCTTCGCCCTCACCGCCGCCCGTGTCTGTCATATCGCCGGTATCAGGTGGGAAGTTCCTGTCCTGATGCACAGAAATGGTAAGCGCACGGGGGTCCTCCCAAAAAACCCGCTCCGTTCCATTACCGTGGTGAACATCCCAGTCAACATAGGCAATACGTTTAAGACCGCGTGCTTCCAGCGCATGCAGGCCAGCAATCGCGGCATTAGCCAGAAGGCAAAAGCCTTTGCCCATATCA
Organism: Kordiimonas pumila; assembly: GCF_015240255.1. NCBI lineage: Bacteria > Pseudomonadati > Pseudomonadota > Alphaproteobacteria > Kordiimonadales > Kordiimonadaceae > Kordiimonas > Kordiimonas pumila. The sequence goes on along the minus strand of NZ_CP061205.1, from coordinate 1,650,980 downwards.
GGTTCGGCGTGGTGGCCCGGCGGCCTAACAAGCGCATAGGCATTATCGGCTTTGCCGTCGAGCACAGCATCAACAGCGGCTATCACCCCGCCTGCTGAAAGCGCTGCAATCTCAAACCCGCCAGGCCCAAAAGGTGTTAGCATGCCAGCGTCCCCGCCCTTCGGCAGCGCGCTCTCTTCTTTTAAACGATTAATATATGCTGGGGTATGCGCACGCAGTATTTGCTCGTCTGTCGCGGGCTTTGGATCTATCCTGACCAGTTGATCATACAGGCCACTCACCTCAAGCAGATTTTTAAACCGCCTTTTAGTTTCAGGGTTTTCTGCATGAGTGCCCGGTTGAATGGGGTTCCCCGCAGGCAAAACACCTGCATGGGTGCCCGTATCATGCCACATATAAATTTCATGCCAGACAAGCCCTGTTTTACGCGTCATCTATATCTCCACTTTACTCTTTAAAAGCCGGGTATGAGCTGTGCCACGGCAAGGCCTGCTCGAGTTGCCCCGATAACTGAAACAAAATATCTTCACGCCCGAAAGGCGCAACAAACTGGTGGCCAATCGGTAACCCACTGTTGCTACGATGAAGAGGTAACGAGATTGCGGGCTGCCCTGTCATGTTATAAAGCGGCGTAAAAGCCCCGAACCCAAAGATGTGCTCGCACCATGACTGCGCCGTCCAGCCGGCGGCATTTGCATTATATGTCCCTATAGGCTGCGGCAGCAAAGATAAGGTGGGTGTCAGCAACACATCATATTTTTCAAAGAAAGGCGCAACCGTGCGGCTTACTTCGTTCATAACAGCAAAAGCTGCAAGCAAATCTGATGCACGTAATCGCTTGCCATGCTCGTAACAGGCAAGTGTTGCAGTCTCAAGCGTCTCAAGTGACGGTTTTCTAGCTGTCGCCACCGCCAGTTGGTCTATCCAGCTAGCAATGTTTGCGCACCAGATATTCATTGTTGCTTCTAAAAAACGGGCATAATCAATTTGCGGGCTGGCTTCTTCCATCCTGTGCCCAAGAGAAGCGCATGTAACAGCCGTCTTTTTCAAGCTGCTGATAATTTCAGGGTCTACAAACTGGCCGCCGTACGTGCTAGAGGAATATGCAATTCTTAGGTTCCCCGGTGCCTTCGTAACACATTCTAAATATGGCATTGTCGGGCGCGAAATCTGGTATGGGTCACCGCTTGCTGGCCCTTCCGTTGCATCAAGTACGGCCGCACTATCTCGCACCGACCGTGTTACAACATGCTCAATACCCAGACCGTTAAGGCCGTCTGCAGCTTCCGGCCCAATGGGCGTACGCCCCCGTGTGGGCTTTAAACCCACTAAACCGCAACATGCGGCGGGTATACGGATTGAACCACCACCGTCATTTGCATGCGCAATAGGCACCATGCCTGCTGCCACAGCAGACGCTGCGCCACCGCTTGAGCCACCCGTCATCAGGCTTGTATCCCATGGGTTCCGGCTTGGGCCGTTTAACACTGATTCTGTAGCAACATTAAACGCCATCTCAGGAACGGCTGTTCGCCCCAATGTATTAAACCCTGCGTCTTTGAACCGCGCCATCAAGTCGGTATCAAAAGGGGCAACCAACCCTTGCGCTAAACGAGACCCCATCTCACACTTGCGGCCTTCACTGTGCAGAACCACATCCTTAATCAGAAAAGGGACCCCCTTAAACGGCCCATCTGCCAGATCTGGTGCATCTGGCGTATCATCAAACACCTCCAAAACCACATTTAATGAGGGATTGAGCGTATTTATGGCGGTACGTGCAGTTTCTGCCAACTCGTCAGCACTGACTGTTTTCTTTCGAACCAGTTCCGCGAGACCTAAGCCATCATACTGAATATATTCAGAAAATTTCACCCTGTGCCCACCCTAAAATAAGAATTACAGGCATTTTGCGCCTTATTTTCAGGAAGAATGGCAAAACGGGAAAAAGAACACCCGACCCAAAAGTAGGGAACCTTTAAAAAAAACATTACCACCCGAAAGTATGGGTGGCTTCTTATAGGTGGTAGGTAGAGGTGTAAAATTTATATCAGGTTGAGTTCTTGAGCGGTCAGAACGGCAGACGTACGATTTTTAACGTCTAGTTTTTCAAACAGGTTTTTAATGTGCCACTTGACGGTATTTTCTGCGATTTTCAAGTGTAGACCAATTCTTTGGTTCGAATAGCCTTGAGATAACAATCTTAAAACTTCGCTTTCTCGGTCGCTCAACGGTTCTAATATTATCGCAGTTTCAAAAAAACTATTAGGTCCCTTATGAGGCGGTGTTTTCGCGGATTGAAGTAACAATGCATCTTCAGCATCAAATGCTGAAATCAACACACGAACATATGACCCTAAAGATGGTATAGGTGCATTATTTTGCTGATCTTCTGCACTTTTCTGCCAATTGAGCAAAAGCTTTTTAAGAACGGCTCCTTCATCCACAAACAACCGGATATATTTTTCTGGAGCGGCATGTAATAGGGCTTCTGTCAGCATTTTTTGTGCGGCGATCGTATCGCCTTTCAAGGCGTAAGCCTGCACCAGTAAAACCATTATTTCAAGCAGACGCCTATACCGTTTTACTGACGCCGCGAAACCAAGCAAACTCTGAAGCAAAAGGATAGCCTGATCCGTTTTACCAAGAGCAATTAAAAGCCGGGCCTTGGTAAGATAGCGGACACACTTTATTCGGTCCCAACTTTGCAAGCCTAAATCCTGTTCTTGTATATCTACATTGATACCAACAAGGCGAGAACGGCTAATGGCTTCTTCAATTTTACCATCGGCTATAAGCTGCACCGCATATTCATATTCCGTTAGAACATGCAAACGGTGCAATTGTTCCTGATCGCAAATTTTATGCGCCGCTATAAGAGGACTGTATATTTTATCACTTAAACCAAGGATGCGGTTAATGCGTGCAAGCAAGGTATAGCCAACAATAGGTGCCTCTGCCTGACCGCACTCTTCCACCAAACCAATATTTTCATTCAGCAGGCGTGCTGCTTCTGGAACCTTGCCCCATTCATAGAGAACCATTCCCTGATAGAGCCTGCTAACAGCTATGGCAGGCGAATTTGGTAAATTATCATCCCCCGCCATTGTCTCAGCATGTACAAAATATTCATAAGCTTTTTGAAGGTGGCCCTGCGCCATCTCAGAAATGCCACTAAAACAATCGGCATAAACAATACCATAAATGGAATTTATACGCGTGTGGGCAACGCGAGCCTCCAATAACGCTTCTTTAGCAACATCAAACTTATTAAGCGATATGCAGGCATATCCCAGAATATTTTTCATGGCCCCATGCATAAAGCCGCCCTGATCGAGATCAATTTCCAAGGGCACAGAAGCGTATTTTTCTGCTTGCATCACATCATCTGCCGCTACTGCAATACCTGCATTAATAACTTTAATTTCCTGTTTAAGCCGAAGCAAATAACGCTCAGAGAACAACCCCGCCTTTTCAGCTTTTTCAATGTTTTTTTCTGCTCTGTAGCTCGCGCTTGCAGCCTCAATAGGGCGGCGCATGTGAAACAGAGCATAGCCCTCATAAATGGTAATAATGGGTCTACTCTGCACAAAGTCTGCAGGAATCTTTTTAACCCAATCTAGTACTAGTGGCATATGGCCGCGCCGTATAATATTTACGGCATGTTTTTCTACCAAATCCGCCAAATAATCAAAGTCACCACTTTCATGCGCCAGCGAAACAGCATCAATAATCAAGCCATTTTCGGCAAACCACTGGCTAGCCTGTAGCCGCAGCGACGCTATCTTGCTTTTGTGCTCACGCCCAAACTGGCTCAGCAAAAAATCCCTAAACAGATGATGGTACCTAAACCAGCCCCGGCTTTGGTCAAGTGGTACAATAAAGAGGTTATTATCCTCCAGATATTCAAGCGTTTCCTGCCCTACCAGCTGACCCGTAAGAACTTCTGCAATTTCTGCGTTAAACCTATCCAAAACAGATGTATAGAGCATGAAGGTTCTTACCGGTTCTGGCTGATTGGAAAAGACGTTGGTTGCTAGAAAATCCACCACATCACGACTACGACCAGAAAACTGCTTAAGGAACGTTTCTTCAAGGTGTTTGTCGCGCACAGCAAGCGACACCAGTTGCAGCCCAGCAGCCCAGCCTTCCGTTGATTGAATAAGCCTGTTCAGGCTTGCTTCTGAAATTTCAAGTCCACCCTTATCTTTCATAAACTCGGTAGTTTCTGCGTCTGAAAATCTCAAATCCTGCTCAGAAAGAACAAGGAGTTCGTCGTGCACCTTAAGGGTAGCAAGTGGCAACTGCGGCCTAACGCGGCTCGCCAGCACAAAATGAATATTCTCGGGCGCTAAGCCTATAAAACTTTCCATTAACCGGCCAGTGCCAGCACCGTCTGCATAGTGGTAATCATCCAGAAACAAAGCCACACTTTGCTCTACCCCTGCCAACTCATTTATCAGTGCGGTAAGAACAGCCATAAACCGGTTCTCAAGTTTATTTTGCAATAAACTCTCAGCGGTTTCGCCTTTTATAATGCCGCTCTTCCTAAAGGCTTCAATAAGGTACCTTAAAAACTGGCCTTCCTCTTGGTCATATGCATCCAGCGATATCCATGCTGTTGCCATACCTTGCGAGCTTAATAGTTGATACGCTTCAGACATAAGGGTAGTTTTGCCAAAACCTGCACCCGCAGAAATTAGCGTTACCCGTCGCAGCACATCTTTACGCATTAAACGCTCAAGCTGAGGCCGTTTTACCCGCACAGACCTGTTGCCCGGTGGGGATAGCTTTGTAATTATCAGCTCTGTGATCATACCCCGCTACCAACACAAGTTAACCCGACTATTATTAAATACCCTGTTTTCTTATCAGAACAAGGTCAAACACTGCTTGCAAGGCCACTTTGGCCACATTTGCACATTCCGGCAGCGTATCGAACACTGTGGCCATATTGCCCTAACAGATTAGGCATGGTACATCACGGACAAAGGCAGCTTAGCGACCTATAATAAACAAGCCCTTAGCAAAAGGCAGTCTGGCGTGGAAAAAACAGATAGCACCAATAGAATACCCAATTGGCTTGTTGGTGCCAAAGTACGCCCCCCACGAACTGGCATTCAGGAAGTTTTACGGCAATCATCAACACCTTCAAGCCATGCAGCCCTCCTAACATATATTGAGGCTCCCGCAGGATACGGTAAAACAACCCTGCTTGCCCAGCACCGGCAGCAAAAGCTGGCCAATGAGGATATGCGAGTAGCATGGTTTACCATATCTGCCGATGATACATACCTCACGTTTGTAGAATACTTAGCATTCAGCTTTGCGAATAACGGCCTTGATATACCTGCCACATTTTTTGATGGTTTGCTGGATAGTTCTGACCCTGCCCATTTTCTCAATGTGCTTATTGCTGCCATCGAGCGCGATGCCAATGAATGGCAGCTTATTCTCGATGACCTTGAAAATGCTGGCGATGATATATGCCGCGCTATTGAACAGATGTTATCCATATGTCCTGAAAACATTACATTCCTTATGGCGGGCAGGAAGAACCCTGGCATCGGTTTATCTATCTACAAACTACAAGGGCAATTATCCGAGCATACACCCGATACACTTTGTTTTTCTAAAATAGAAATACACTCTTTGGTAGGTGATCGTATTTCCATTGAAGATGCAGAAAAAATCCATAATACAACACTCGGCTGGCCAATCGCCGTTCAGATGGTCAATATGGATATTAAAGCCGGAAAAACAGTTGATACTGCACTTTCAAGACTACGGTATCCTTCAGAAACAGCATCGCTTTATATTAAAGAACAGATTGACCAGCGTTTATCACCTGCTATCAGGAACATGCTCCTAGATGCCTCTATTCTGGAATGGCTAGAACCAGAAGCGCTAAACTTTGTAGTTGGTGCCCATAATATACTTACCCACATGGATGAATTGGGTGAGGTGAGTTCCCTTATCAGCAATATGGAAGGCAACCATGAAACATACCGGCTTCACCCATTGCTGCGTGAATTTTTGCAAAGTGCTCTGCACCGTGAAGCACCTGAGCGTTATAAAGAAATACAACGTAAAACTTCTGTTTGGATGTGCCAACAGAACCATCTTCGATTAGCGCTCACACACGCACAGTGTGCCGAAGACAGCAATCTTATTGGTGAAACAATAGAACACTTCGGGGCCATGCAGATTTTTGTTAGAGAAGGCGTTTCTCGGGCTTTTGACGCCGAACACTTTTTAACAGATGAAATATTGATCAACTTCCCTCGTGTCGCACTGTTGCAATGTGGTATTCACAGTAAAAAAGGCCGATTGGCAGAAGCCATAAACCTGTATCAAAAACTTGGCCCTATAACATCTGATTATCAATGTGACAGAGAGGGCGGTAACACAGCAGCCTTTCTGCTCGAAGATGCTTTATGTAAACCATTTATTGCGCATTACTGTTGCCAGCCCCTTGATAAGCTCGACTGTGATGAACCCAATAGACTATCTGAAAAAGACAGCACGTCACCTTTGGTTGCTGGTGCCTTAAATAATATATTATGCATGACATGGTTTGTGAAAGGCGACCTGCCAAACGCCAATAATGCCGGTATAAAAGCTAGGCGCTATTATGAAACGGCATCCTCCAATTACGGCATTATGTTCATTGACCTTCATGAAGGATCCATTGCCTTGAACCGCGGCGATATAGCAAAAGCCAATGAGCTATATTCCGCCGCCAAAAGCAAACAGCGCCAATATTTTAAAAATGACACAGGTGCCCACCTTGTTGTTGATATTCTTATGGCTGAACTGGCCACAAGCCAAGGTGACCTGGCAAATGCTGATAAATTTTTTTATGGCCTTTCCAAAAGACTCATCGCCAGTGAAGCATGGTTTGATATATATGGTATCGCTGTAGAACAGATTCTTGACTATATGCTATACCGAAGTAAAATTTCGGTGGCACTTGCCTTTATCGAAGATATGATTACCTACGCAGAAGCAGAGCAACTCCTCGCCTTACAGCCTATTCTATCCCGACAAAAATTATTATTACAAAGCCTGAGTACAGATGAGCCGCTTGCAGTTCATTATCCTGACAGTAAAGAATCTATCCTAAACACTTTACACCAAAATTTATGGCGTGAAACAGAACTACAAACCCTTACGCTATACCGCATCTATGCCCGGCAGCCAGAAAAAATACCTGAGCTATCAGGCCTTGCCAACAGTGTTGCTGCGTATTTCCAAAGCAAGGGCCTTCGTGTGCCTACAATCCGTATCTTGGTGACTGCCGCCGTGTCACAGTGGGTTTGTGGCAACCATGAAATAGCTGCAGACCACCTCAAACAAGCTATGCCCCTCATTATGGATTCAGGATTTTTATGGCCGTGCATCATGCACGCAGATACCCTTGACGCAATTCTGGACCATATCGAAACAATGGAACCCACAGCCCCCGTTACAGAATGGAAAACTTTCCTCAGCAAACAGGAAGATACATCTGTTAAAGGCCCTCTCTTTAGCCCAAGGGAAGTAGATGTACTGAAGCATTTGGTTCAAGGAAAACAGGATAAAGTTATTGCTCGCGAGCTGGGCGTCACAGAGCATGCTGTTAGATACCACCTAAAAAATATTTATGCCAAAGCACAAGTTTCAAACCGCTATGAAGCCATTACAACTATTCAGGCTTCGGGGATCTTATCCAACCGATGACAACCGTAAACCTACTAACATCAGTAGGTTTAAACCCGAAAACCTCCAGAATGCTAACCTACCGTTTTTTAACAGAAATCTATTAAGATACAGCTTTGCTTTCGCTGCGACCTCACCGCTACACTTCAGATAGTTAAAGTGTAAATCTGAGGTATTTTTGTTATGCGGATTGGTGTTGATGTTGGTGGTACAAATACTGATGCTGTACTCATGGATGGGCGTAAGATACTCGCCTCTGAAAAGCAGCCTACAACTGAAAATGTAAGTGACGGTATTGTTGCCGCTATCAAGGCCTTGTTTACTACGTCAGGTGTGGCCCCCACCCTCATTAAAAATGTGATGATTGGCACAACTCATTTCACCAATGCCTTTGTAGAGCGCAAAGGCTTGCTTGAAGTGGGTGTTATTCGCATTGCATTGCCTGCGACCAAGGGCGTAGCTCCCATGATTGACTGGCCGGAAGATATTGCACAGTCAATAGGGCACCACTGTTATATGATTGAAGGCGGCTACCAGTGTGATGGTTCCCTAAATGCACCTTTAGATGAAAAAGCTCTCCTGCAAGCGGTAAAAGAAATTGGCAAAAAAGGACTAAAAACAGTCGCTGTTACCGGCTTATTTTCCTCGGTTAACGCCTCTATGGAAGAGCGTGCCAAAGACATTATTCTAAACGAACTACCAGATATTTCTGTGACGCTTTCATCCACAATTGGCCGTATTGGGCTGCTAGAGCGCGAAAATGCCAGCATTATGAATGCGAGCCTTGCGCATATGTCTGCACGGGTTGTGAAATCATTTTCTGACGCGCTGAAAAGACTAAACATAACAGCACCTTTTTACATTAGCCAAAATGACGGCACCTTAATGAGCGCTGAGTATGTTGAAAAATACCCAGTACTAACTTTTGCGTCTGGGCCGACAAACAGTATGCGCGGCGCGGCTTATTTATCCGGTTTGAAGGATGCTATCGTCGCAGACATAGGCGGCACAACAACAGATATTGGCATGTTATCAAACGGGTTTCCGCGCGAATCAACCGTACCAGTGGACATTGGCGGCGTCAGAACGAATTTTAGAATGCCTGATATTTTAGCGATTGGCCTTGGTGGCGGCAGCATCATTAAAACCGGAGACGCTCTTACAATTGGTCCAAAGTCTGTTGGGTATAAACTGCTTCAGGACAGCCTTGTTTTTGGCGGGCAAACCCTCACCACAAGCGACATTGCTGTTGCAGCCGGATATGCCGATTTCGGCGATAAATCGCTTGTAAAGCACTTACCTGCCAAAACAATAGCCGATGCAGTGGCAGAAATTCACGCCCTTATTACAGAGGGCGTTGACCGAATGAAACTAAGCGCCGAACCAGTGCCACTGGTTCTTGTGGGCGGCGGTTCTATTCTCGTTAATCAAAAAATACCGGGCACATCCAATGTTATCACGCCAGAACATGCCAGTGTAGCCAACGCTGTTGGGGCGTCTATCGCGCAGATCGGCGGCGAAATAGACCAAGTTTATTCTTATGATGAAGTTGGCCGGGAAACCGCCTTGAAAACAGCAAAAGATTTGGCCGTACAAGCCGCCATTAGCGCAGGCGCCGTGCCAGATAGCATCATCGTAACCGATATGGAGGAAGTCCCGCTTGCCTATGTTCCAGGCGGCGCTGTTCGTGTCCGGGTGAAAGTAGCTGGCGATTTAGCGATGGAAGACAATTCATGAGTAAAAGTTCGATGAAATTTGACAAAAAAAGCCTTGAAGACTTTGCACGCGGAGCAGCATTCCTTGGTACAGGCGGCGGCGGAGATCCCTATATTGGCCGCTTACTTGCCCAGCAAGCTATTGCGGAATATGGCGCCCCTGAAATAATTGATGCCGATAGCCTTGATGATGATGCACTCATCCTACCAATCGCCATGCTCGGCGCCCCCACTGTGCTCGCTGAAAAAGCGGCGTGCGGCGACGATATAGACTTAGCTCTAAAACGCCTTTCTGAAGAACTAGGCCGCAAACCTGACGCCCTTATCCCGATTGAAATTGGCGGCATTAATTCTACCCTGCCTATTATGGCAGCGGCGCGTGCTGGCCTGCCTCTGGTAAATGCAGATGGCATGGGCCGCGCTTTCCCTGAAATTCAAATGGTTAGCTTTAATGTTTATGGCTGCTCAGCAACCCCGCTTGCCGTTGTTGATGAACATATGAATTCGGTCATTGTTCGGGCCTCTAGTGCCCAAAAAGCGGAAAGCCTTGTTCGGGCGATCGCCGTGTCTATGGGCATGTCTGTTATGATCAGTTGCTACCCTTTATCAGGCAAACAGGTAAAAGCGTATGCTGTTAAAAACACCCTTAGCCTTGCTACAGGCATTGGTCAGGCAATTGCGGATGGGCGCAAGACAGGATCACCGATTGAAGCTCTCTTAGGCTTTCTGAAAACCACAGAATACTACCGCCACTGCAAGGTATTGTTTGATGGAAAAATCACTGATTTAAGACGTGAGACCACCCGTGGTTTTTCCATCGGGCACTGTATCATGACCGAACTTAATGGTTCGGGCCGCGAAATGTCTGTTGAGTTTCAGAATGAAAACCTTGTTGCCCGTATCGACGGCACTGTCTGTGCCATCGTGCCAGACCTTATTTGTATTGTTGACCGCGAAACGGCAGAACCCCTGCCAACTGAAGCCCTTAAGTACGGCCAGCGGGTCAAGGTCATAGGTGCCAGTGTGCCACCCATTATGCGCACCCCCGAAGCTCTGAATGTTTTTGGCCCCCAAGCCTTTGGGATCAATGAACCTTTCACACCTATCGAAGAATTCAAATAACCACTTGTTAGTAGATGTCAAAAAAACCGATAAACAATATGTCGTTGGGAGAAACGAAATGACCACAAAGTTGAAAACCATGCTTTTTGCTACAGTTGGGGCTTCCATTATGGGATCAGTTCCCACTTTTGCTCAAACGGAGCAGAGTACAAATGATACAGGCATGATGTTCGAGGAAATTGTTGTAACCGCGCGCCTTCGTAAAGAAAGCCTGCAGGATATTCCGGATTCCATTACAGCCTTTAGCGCATCCCAGATCGAAGCGGCAGGCATTGATGATGTTCAAGACTTTATCGATATGACGCCAAACATCATTATGCGCGAAGCATACCGTGCAGGCGTTACCTTCATTACCATTCGCGGCATCACAACAGGGCAGCAAGGCTGGCCACCAGTAACCTATGTGGTTGACGGTGTGAAAGCTGGTACGCTTGACGCGATCAACCAAGGCGCCCTTCTTGATATTGAGCGCATCGAGGTTTTGAAAGGCCCACAAGGCGCGCTGTACGGTGCTGGTGCAATTGCAGGCGCTATCAACGTTATTACAAAACAACCAGGTGATACATTTGAAGGCGATCTCAAACTTTCCTATGGTAAAGGGAATGACATTAAAGCCTCTGGCGCTATTTCCGGCCCTATCGTTGAAGACAAGCTCGCCTTCCGGCTTGCTGGCTACTATAATAATAACGACGGCCTGATCGACAGCACTGACGGTGTTGATCTTGATTTTGAGGAACAGGCAACTGTTCGTGGCTTGCTGGTATTCACGCCAACAGACAACCTTAAAATAGACTTTCGTGCGGCCTATACTGACATCACTGCAGGCGCAGGTTTCCAGGACAAGCTCTCTGACGTTAGCCTGCTTGACGAATTTGACAAAGACATTAACCCCGGCCCAGAACGTAGCGGCATTATAGGTTCTGAAGACCGGCAAATTACAGACCTTTCAGTGAAGATTGAGTGGGATTTTGGCCCTGCCATTCTGACAAGCGTTGCAGGTTACCAAGACATTGAGCAGCACTTTACCAATACAGCATCATGGGGCAAAACACCTGCTGATGGATCGCAGACCCTCTTTGGACTACCACTTGCAGGCGCTGATGCCGCTGCTGGCGAATTCATGGATGAAATTCAGGACCTGAGTGACAACTTTGAAACCTACACGCTTGATACACGCCTGACTTCAAACTCTGACAGTCCACTGCGCTGGGTATTAGGGCTTGAGCTTCTGGAACGTAAAAGCGACAACCATTTGGGCCTTGGCTGGCTTGTTGGCCCCAACCCCGGCACACCCTTCCTTGCACTTGACCGGTTAGACAAGAAAAAAGATACCATGTGGGGTGTTTACGGCCAGATCAACTACGACCTGACAGACAAACTAGAGCTTACCCTTGCTGGCAGATATGATGAAAATAAATATAGCACAGGACAGATTGTCTCTGCCGATGACCCAACACCTGTTCCAACGGTAGACCCAGACGGGAACCCTGTTGATATACTGGAAACAAAAGACAGCAAGTTCCAGCCTAAGGTTCAGCTTTCATATGATTTCACAGATGCCTTCATGGCCTATGCAACCTATGCTGAAGGCTTTAGAAGCGGGTTCTATAATACAGGTAACAGAACACTGCCCGAAAGTACCAAAAACTATGAGATCGGCTTCAAAAGCTCTTTCATGGATCGCCGCCTAACACTGAACGGCGCCCTCTTTCACACAGATTATTCTGACCAACAATTTACAACCGTTGTAGCCACACCGCCTTTCCGCATTACAACAAACCTACCGTCAACAAACATTAACGGTGTTGAACTGGAAACTGCGTTCCATGTAACCTCATCGCTCGAAATATTCGGTAGTCTTGGATACCTTGATGCTGAAGTTGCAGATGGCACTGCTGCACCCGCCACTCCAAAATGGACAGCAAACGCGGGCTTCCAGTACGAGCAGCCTGTAACAGACACGATCGACTTTACCCTGCGTACAGACTATAGACGCCAAGGCGCCATGTACCTGATAACAGGTAACGGTTTCCCGATTGAGGCCAAAGACTATCTTGATATTCGGGCGGGTCTTATTACAAGCACATGGAGCCTCAAGGCCTATGTAGACAACGTACTTGATACACAGCAAGCAACAGAGGTTGCCTTTATTGCCGGTGGGTATGTACGCGGCTTCACAAAACCTCGTTCCTACGGCTTAGAGCTGTCATACAGCTTCTAAAAAATACAGCACAGCCTGCATCCCACGGGGTGCAGGCCAGCATTTTCCTTTCCTGCATCACAACCCGTGAACCCTTACTTCAGACAGAGATAAAATGACCCCAAAAGACCCCTATATAATCGACAGCCTTGATGAACTTCGTACATATTACGGCGAACCAAGTCCGCTTGCCACAAAACCAACATTAGACTTTCTACACGACCATATGGTGGACTTTATCCGCAAGGCGCCTTTTGTTGTTATCTCGTCTGAATCCGAAGAAGGCATGGATACATCGCCTCGTGGCGGTAAACCCGGCTGCGTTAAGGTAATTGACCGCACAACTGTTGCCATTGGTGATTGGCCCGGCAACAACAAACTGGAAACAGTTACCAACATCATTACATCAGGCCGGTGTAGTTTGTTATTACTGGTCCCAAAGCTTGATCTGTTCTTACGGATGAATGGAACAGCCACCTTTACCCGCGACCCTGAACTTCTAAAGCAGCTAATGGAGTTTAACAAACTGCCTAAAGCTGCCATCAAGCTACAGATAACACAGGCCTATTTCCACTGCGGCAAAGCCTTTAAACGCTCTGGCCTGTGGGATTCTGATAACTGGGAGTCTGTCGACGAGTACCCTAAGGTAGGTAAAGTCTTAAACGATCTTGTAAACCTGCCAGACCTTAACCCTGAGGAGCTAGAGAGTATGTACCGACAGGCTTTAAAGGATGATCTATATTAAGGTACGATAGGGTCATGGGCATTTTAACTGCCCAGCCCAAAGATCTACCTACACATCATCATGATAGCCTGAATCCTTGGTGAAGGCATTAAAGCATATGATGGTTTTGGTGTTGGCAACCCCGGCTATTGTCTGCACTTTGTCATTCACAAAGCGCCCAATATCATCTGTGGTGTGCACACTAAACTGTGCCAGCAGGTCGAAATCACCAGAGATGGAATAAACAGTTGGTGTTTCTTCAATTTCATCAACCAGTCGCTCAGCAACATCATACACTTTTCCAAGGTTGCACTTTATCATAACAAAAAAAGTTCTCATGTCGCCTATAGCCCACTTCATATGATTAATCAGGCACCATGTTTGCCTGCGGTGCCTAACTAATCATACAAAAATTATGCTGTAAAGGCTGCGTCTGTTATTCAGTATCTACCGCCTTTTTCATATACCATGTTGGTGCTAGTTTTTTGGGCGTTGGCCACACTTCATCAAGGGTATCATCATTATATAGCCGGCCATTTTTCATCACAAACTCAATTGATTTGGTATTTTTAATATCGCTTAGCGGGTTTTCGTTCAGGATCACCATATCCGCAAGCTTGCCTGCTTCAATGCTGCCAAGATCATCTTTTCTGCCGATTACCTCACTTGACCCAATAGTCGCAGCCATCAAAACCTCGTGCGGGGTAGCGCCGCCCGAAGCATATGCTTCCATCTCCCAGTGATAACCAAGGCCTTGCACCTCGCCGTGGCTGCCCATGCCAACAAGGCCCCCAGCCCGCTGTATTGCGATCGCATCAGCGGCAAACTGGGGATAGGCATGGTCTTTGGTGCGGATCCATTTCCTGTCTGAAAAAACGCTTTCGATCATATGGCTTGGCATAAAGCGCTGCAGTTTTTCACTGCCTGCCGGGTCGTGCCTTATAATCATATCATCTAGTGTCAGGGGGCCACCATACAAAACCGTCAGAGTTGGCGTATAGGCTATCCGGCTTTCAGCAAACAGCGTAATAACATCCTTATGGATGGGTGTTACGGGCAAGTTATGCTCATTCCCCGAAAACCCGTCTAGAGCATGGGTCAGGTTAAGCCGTAAATCGCTCGCGCCTTCTGTTGTTGGCATCATGCCCACTTCACGGGCGCCCTCAAGCATAAAGCCGCGCTGTTCCCTGTCTCCCACCATATAGGCTTTGATATTGCGGGTGCGGTAATAATCACGGTAGCGGGTTAATACATTAACCGCATCAGCCTTTGAATGAATATCGCTGTTTACAAAAACACCCGGTCCCGTGGAAAAGGCACGAGGCCCCAGCATCATGCCTGCGTCGATCATGTCCTGATAAGAAAAGGTATCAACCGTAAAAGTTTGCACATCAAGACCCGAGGTAACGCCGTATGCAAGGTTAGCAAGGAAATTCCAGTGGTTTTTCTCGAGCAGTTCCCTGCGAATACTGAACCAATGCGCATGGGTATCGATAAAGCCCGGTACAATGTATTTTCCTGTAATATCCAACACCTCTGCGCCTTCTGGGGCAGCAAGGCTGCCAACCTCGCCAACAGCGGTTATCCGGTTATTGGTTACAATAACATCAGCATTTTCGATAATTTCATCACCCTTCATGGTGATAGCTGTTGCGCCGCGCAGCACCAAAACACCCTCTGGCACATCACGGGGTATTTCAACAACAGCGGTGTATTTATCAGCTTTACCTTGAACTGGTTCATGCTTTGAAAAATCAATGTCCGCCAAATTAATTTGATAAAAACTGGCGCCAACAGACCATGTGATCACCTCACCGTCTTTTGCCCAGTCAAAATAATCAGCGCCAATATCTGTTAGTTTAAAGAGCGCAACACTAGGGCTTGCCAAGTTAATAACCGGTGCTTCGCCGTTTAAAGGGGGCACATTCACCAGATAGAGGTCTGACGAACTGGTTTTAGCAAGCGCCCAATCTCCTTGCGGTCTGATCCGCACTTCGCTTACGGGAACGGGATAACCAGTATACTGTGACCTTGATACTTCCGTAACGGAAACCTGTTGGCGCAGATCAACACCGTCGAGCCTTACAGAGCTTAGCCCAGACGCCCCGTAAAACTGGATACGGTTCTGATCAACAGTGGAGAAATGCGGCGCATGTATCCCTTTTGCATGTAGCACAAGCTTGCTTGGCCCACCAGAGAACGGAACTTGGACTATATCTGTTGCATAAACTGCCCATATCTCTGATGTAGATCGCAACCGGTCATAGTGGCTGGCTTGTAGAAAAACGACTGCCTTGCCGTCTGGGCTAACAACAGGCTCTGTATAGTAGGCTGAGGCCTTTGTAAGCTGCTTTGGCTTTGATGTACCATTAGCCGCGATAGACCAGACATGGCCACCTTCTGCTGCTGACCATGTTACATAGACAAGGGATTTTCCGTCCGGCGACCAGTTAGGCTGAAATATATCACCTGCAGTTGCCGCAACACGGCGCGGCTTGGCACCATCTTTTAAATCCATCACATACAGTTGCCCAAGCGCTGTAAATACAATTGATCTTCCGTCTGGTGAAAGCTTAGGGGCCTGAATAATTCTGGCCTTCACAGGGCCTGTTTCCACTTTTTGCGCAACCCGGGTTTGGCTGCCCAGCTTTACATCAACTTGCACCGAAAAAGGAATATCAGTGAGTGTTCGCTCTGCCATATCAAAGCGTTTTATCTTGCCGTCCACAGACAGGATTAAGGCTTTATCATCGGGGGTAAACGCATACCGTGGTATTAGCCCCATATAATAACCGCCGTAATGACCGTCGCGGTCCACACGCGCTATAAGGCTTGTATCGTTTCCAGTCTCAAGATCACGCAGCCTCAGGCCTGTTGTCTGGCCCTCACGGCTGGCATAAACTATCTTTTTACCGTCATGCGATAAAGCTGGCTCCATCGCGCCGCCCGTTGCGGGAATAATAGTGTCAACAACACCCGTTTGCAGGTCGCGCCGCACAATAGACCAGTGCGGCAGCTTATGCTCTGACCAAGTGGAACCTTGCTTTGTGGCATAATAAACATACCGCCCATCAGGAGAGGCTACTATACCGAGTGCATTGGTACGGTCATCAAACGATTCTGTTCCATTCGGCTGCGCTTTGGTCAGTTTTACACCAGCGCCGCCGTCAACATGAAACATAAACACTTCAAACGCGAGAAGGGAATAAGGCGCCTTTGAAACGTAAACATATTGGCCGTCAGCCGACCAGTTGGGAGAGGCATACAGCATGGCACCATCATCATGAGACAGCTTTTTCAGGCCAGACCCATCAACGTTAGCGATCCAGAGATTATTTGAACCATCTCTGTCACTGATAAAGGCAAACTTCTTACCATCTGGTGAGAAAACCGGGTGCCCTTCAAAAGCCTTTCCTGTCAGAACCGGTTTTGCAGCCCCACCACGAACATCAAGGGTGTAAATATCGCCCAGCACATCAACCAAAATTTCTTTGCCGTTTGGCGAAACATCAAGCGACATCCATGTGGCTTGATCGGTTGTAAACTGAAGGTTTTTACCTGCATCAACAGCATCTGCTGCTACACCTGCCTGATTGAAGGAAACTGTTGCAAGCAGCCCTGCCAACACTGCTGTAAAACGATTATGTAAAGCCACCACTGTGTTCCCCCTATGTCACCAACCGTATAAAACCCTCTTCAAACGGCCTGCAATTTGAATATGTGTAAAAAACTATAAGCATCGATTTTACTGAAAACAATCAACTGGCCCAGTCTAAACATTAATTGGCCCATAGAAAGCGCGACACCCCTAGAAAACGCAAAACACGCCACTAACAACCCACATTGTCTATTACAATAGTTTATTGACCGACCATTTGGTTTATTATACTGACTAAATGCAGTCACTTTACGGCTATCTCAGCATTTCTATTGAAACCTGCTATAAATGTAAGTGCTAACCGGGGAAATATGATGAACGCACACTATGAGCCACTACTTGATGAGCATGAAAAGCTTACAATTCAAGAGCTTAGAGAACTACAGCTTCAAAGGCTCAAGGCTTCTCTAAAGCACGCATATGAAAATTCTGCGCCGTATAAGGCAAAATTTAACGACGCTGGCGTTCACCCTGACGACCTTCAAAGTTTAGCAGATCTGGCCAAATTTCCTTTTACCACCAAAGCCGACCTGCGCGGCGCATACCCGTTTGGCATGTTTGCTGTACCCACTGAGAATGTTGCCAGAATTCATGCTTCTTCTGGCACCACGGGCCAGCCAACAGTTGTTGGCTACACTAAAGGCGACATTAAAACATGGGCTGGTGTTGTGGCACGGTCTATTCGGGCAGCAGGGGGCAGGCCCGGCATGAAAGTACATGTCGCTTATGGCTACGGCCTGTTCACAGGAGGGCTTGGCGCGCATTACGGCGCGGAGGAACTTGGCTGTACAGTTATCCCCATGTCCGGCGGCCAAACAGAAAAGCAGGTTCAACTCATTCTGGATTTCAAGCCTGAAATCATTATGGTTACCCCCAGTTATATGCTTTCCATTTTGGATGAGTTTAAACGCCGTGGGATTGATCCCAAAACAAGTTCATTAAAAATCGGTATCTTTGGCGCAGAACCATGGACAGATGCCATGCGTAGCGAAATTGAAACAGCATTTGATATTGATGCTGTTGATATTTACGGCCTGTCAGAAGTAATGGGGCCAGGTGTCGCCAACGAGTGCGTTGAAACAAAAGACGGTCTAACCATTTGGGAAGATCATTTCTACCCTGAAATTATTCACCCTGATACTGGCGAAGTTTTGCCTGACGGCGAACTGGGCGAACTGGTGTTTACATCCCTCACCAAAGAGGCCATGCCGGTTATTCGCTATAGAACACGCGACTTGACCCGTCTTTTACCGGGTACCGCCAGAAATATGCGCCGTATGGACCGTATCAGTGGCCGCAGCGACGATATGATGATCATCAGAGGGGTAAATGTTTTCCCGACCCAAATAGAAGAGATTATCCTGTCAATCCCCGCGCTTACCCCGCACTATCAATTAGTGCTTACAAAACCAGACCGGATGGACCAATTAACGGTTCTTGTTGAAGCGCGTATTGGAACCTCCACCGCTGATGCAGAAGCTGGCGTCAAAAAATTAAAAGAACGGATTAAAACCCTTATTGGCATTTCTACAACCGTGACCCTTGCCGAACATGAAACCATTACGCGTTCAACAGGCAAAGCTGCCAGAATTATTGATAAACGCAACCAGTAGGACTTTCAAATGATCAAGCTTATTGCCCTTTATAAACACCCCGAAAATAAAGAAGCCTTCATGGACTATTACATAAATACCCATATCCCGCTTGTTCACAAAATACCCGGACTTGCAAAAGTAGAAGTCCGACAGATAACCGACACCTTCATTCCCGGTGCAGATACATTTTTCCTGATGGCTGAAATGTCATTTCCAGATAGGGAAACATTTGATAAGGCACTACGTTCCCCAGAACAAAAGGCTGCCGGCAAAGATGTACAAAATTTTGCAGCTGGCCTAGTCAGCTTAATGGTGGCAGACGAACTATAAGCCCACATAAGGGCCAGCAAGACCGCGCAGCAAATCACCAATTGAGGCGTCGAAATGTGCTTTCATGGCTTGCCCTGCAGCCTCTGGGTCCCGGTTGGCAATTGCTGTAGCAACGTCTGTATGGCGTTCAATCATAACAGACTTTTGTTCTTCCGCCTTACGGGTTTGCCACGCAGTTGGTACGGCTACCTCCATTAAGGGGGCAAAGGATGTTACAATCTGAATAAACAGGGCATTATGGCTGGCCCGTGCAATCGCTTCATGAAAAGCAATGTCGTGCCGTGTCATAGCTTTAAGGTCGTCGTCTTCGCTGGCGATCGCATCTGCTAAATTCATAATCTGGATCGCTTCGGCCTCTGTCCTTGAAACGGCCGCCAGTGTTGCTGTGCGAATTTCAATAGTACGCCGCACATCCCACACTTCAGGTACGGTAATCTGTGCTGTATCAACGGCATGGTTCAGTGATGTAGCAATAAGGGTGCCGTCAATAGCCCCTACTTTTGGCTTGCGGCCATTGGCGACATCGATAAGCTGTAACGCAGCAAGCGCACCAAAAGCCTCCCGCATCACCGCTTTACTAACGCCGAGAGCTGCAACAAAGTGCCCTTCGCCAGGGAGCGTGTCGCCCACGCGCAAGCGATTATCCTTAATGTGGAAAGTAACAGCTTGCATGGCTTTTTTTACAAGCGATCCTTTTTCATCACCGTTATGCATATTCATACTAATCTGCGCCCTCTTAAGATACCCGCACTATGTGACAGTGCCATACTAAGCTGCTATTTTACCAGTCCTGTATTCTGTTGGCGACGCACCAAACCGGCGACCAAACGCCCGTGTAAAGCTCGCATTATTTCTGTAGCCTGCCTTATAGGCTATTGTCGATACAGAGAAATCAGTAACCGCAAGCATTTTTCGGGCCTCAACCAGCCGCTTCTCTATAAGCGCTTCTGAGACTGAACAATGAAAAAGTTGCCTAAAACCACACGTTAACTTGGATCTATTCAGGCCACACGCACGGGCGATAAGATCAAGGCTAAGTTTATCGCCCCATTTTTCATCAATGACCTGCCGTGCATACACTATTTTTTGAATATCAGCCGCTGACAAGCCACCCTGATCAAGACAGGGGATTAATTCACCGCGCGCACCAAGGCGAACCGTTTCGCACAATAATTCCAGTGCTTTAGCCGTACGGTATGTTGTCATCATTTCCGAGGCCATATCACACTCAAGCAAGGAGTTAACAATAAGACGCAGGCTTTCAGGCAAATAAACCCGACACCCGGCATAATGCCGGTATGGCTGCGGGTGCAGTTTCTCAAGTGTTTTAGGGGAGACAAAAAGCGTTACACAATATTGATCTATGACTGCGTCAATAGTGTCCGTAAAAGCTACTGCTTCATCAACCAACAAGGTGGGAGAACCACCTTCTTTTCCCAGAACATATACATAAGAAACATAGTGTTCATGCTGCAGTGCAAGCTCGGGCAACCCAAAGCCCATGAACATGCTAATTTCGGTAGAAACAATAATATGTTCCGTAGCGCTTACGCGCCCAAAGTTGGAATATTCCATTCCCATTCCCCTTGTAGTCCCCTATGAACACTTTAACCTATCTGATAGATTAGTCAATACCTATCAGATAGGTTAAGGAAGGGAGGAAATAGGCATGACGCAAAGTGCCATAATCAGACATTCTGCTTATAAAGCATTAATCGAACGAAAAGATTTTACCCGGATTAAAAAGATTGTGTGGATCAAGCGCTCGCTTAATCGTGCGCATCACCTCCACAGTTTCACCCAGTTCCTTTTTAAGCCAGTCCTGCTTGCCAAGGCCGATGCCGTGTTCGCCGGTACATGTGCCATTCATTGACAAAGCACGCTCAATCATGCGGGTATTTAAGCTCTCCGCTTCGATAAGGTCATCTGGATTATTGGGATCAAGTACAAAGATAACATGGAAGTTACCATCCCCCACATGGCCCAGAATTGTTGCGGGGATTGTTGCCTTTCTGAGGTCTGCTTTAGTAAGCTGAATACATTCAGCAAGCCTGCCCAGTGGCACACAGACATCTGTAGGCCAGCCAACACTACCAGGCTTTAGCCCAAGTGCTGCATAGTATGCTTCATGCCGGGCACGCCATAATTTTGTGCGCTCTTCAGGTAAGTTAGACCACTGAAAATCACCCCCGCCATTATCAGCAGCCACACTACTAACAATTTCGATCTGCTCTTTCACATTAGTTTCTGAGCCGTGAAATTCAAAAAACAGCGTCGTTAGTTCGGGGTAGTTCAGTTTTGACCATAAATTCACAGCTTTCATCTGGACATCGTCCAGAATTTCAACCCGGGCAAGCGGCACCCCAAGCTGAATAGACTGCACAACTGTATCTACAGCGCCGTCAATCGTGTCAAAACTACAAACCGCAGACGAGATAACCTCAGGGATACCATGTAACCGCAAAGTAATTTCCGTGATAATACCGAGCGTGCCCTCTGCCCCAATCATAAGGCGGGTAATATCATAACCAGCCGCTGATTTTCTGGCCCTGCCGCTCGTGCGGATATCGCGCCCATCTGGTGTAACAACACGAAGGGACAGGATGGCCTCGCGCATTGTGCCGTAGCGTACCGCATTTGTGCCAGACGCCCGTGTTGACGCCATGCCGCCAATAGTGGCGTTCGCGCCAGGGTCAATTGGGAAGAACACGCCCTTGTCGCGCAGATATTCGTTCAGTTCTTCACGGCGAACCCCCGCTTGCACTGTGCAATCAAGGTCCTCGGGGTTTACCGACAGAATATTATTCATTTCAGAAAGGTCAATGCACACGCCGCCACAAACAGGCGTTACATTACCTTCCACCGATGTACCTGCCCCAAACGGAACAACAGGCACCTTTGCCGCAACACACAGTTTTACCAGCGCAACCACTTCTTCTGTACTATGCGGAAACACAACCGCATCCGGCAGCATGGTATCAAAATGGCTTTCACTGCTACCATGTTGCTGGCGCATGGCTTCACCAAAGTGAAGCCTGTCACCAAAGAGGTCGCCAAGCTGACGGATAAATATATCCGTCAGTGGTTTGCTATGTTGCTCTATTTTGGACATATCCATTCCTAGAACCTTATACTTGCCCTAACACCAATGCGGCGGCGCTCACCCTGCAGGCCCAAGTTTTGGGCAACAGCCCCAAGCCCCGCACGAACAAGTAATGACTGGTCGATATAGCTTTCAAGGTATTCTTCATTGAAGAGGTTGCTTACAAATGCCGCGATTTCAAACTTCGGGAACCGCATAGTGATAGAGCCATTTACCAGATAATAGGATTCCAGTAGTGGCGCAACATCAGGATCAAGGCTTGATCCCATACGGCTACCTTTGCCAACAAGACCGGCATCAAAAACCAGCTGATTTTCTCCCACTGGCACAGTATAATTTGTACCAAGGCTGAAGTTCCAGTCAGGCGTAAAGATAATGCGGTCGCTTGGCAGTGCAAAGCCGGTGACATCTTCAAACTCGCTACCATCTACAATACGCGCATGCAGCAATGTTAAGCTGCTATCAATGCGCCAGGCCTCTGTTACCTGCCAGTGCATTTCAGCCTCTGCACCGTAGCTGTGCACCGTGCCGCTATTCAGGTTTACAGCCACATAGCCTGCGCCTGTTGTGCTTGGTGCAAGCGCATTTTGCCCAATAAAGTGCTTGTAATCATTATAGAAAACAGCTGCATCAACGGACAGACTCTTTTCAAGCGCGGTAAACTTTGTACCCAGCTCATATGTCCAAACATTGTCGCCTTGATAAATAAGGTTTGGGGCACCCGGACCATTTTGGCCACCGCCACGTACACCGCGCGCAATCGAAGCATAGGTCATTAAGTCGTCATCCCATGCTTTCGTTAACGTTACCCGTGGCTGAAGGTCGTTTGAACTGTATGCATCTGTACTGCCGGCGTTTGTTGCGTCAAGCTTCTGGTGATCATACCGCAGGCCTACTGCCAGATCGAGCGTATCGGTAAGATCAAGGAAAGCCGTACCAAACACAGCTTGTGATTCAATTTCTGCGAATGCAGACGACGGCGCATTCACACCCAGCGGCACAATGGTTGTTACGGCTGACGCATCTGTTGTCGAACGGCTGGCAAAAACACCCACAAGAGTTGAAAAGCCCTCAGTCCAGCTTGTATCAAACCGGGCTTCACCCGTTTTTGTAATAAGCTTGGACTCACCTGTACTCCGCACAAAATCTACCGGGCCAAAATCTCCGTCATTAGACGATTCCTGATCACGGCGGTTATAGGCAAGAACTGTCGTGATTGTTGTGGACAGCGAATCCACATCAAATTCACCCTTTAGATTCACACCTTTATAAACATGCTCTGCAAAGTTGTTTTGGTTAGAAACACCGTCGAGCGTATAATCTGTAGGGCCTGTAATACCCAGATATGCTGTATTGCCACCACTGATTTTATCATAGTTGGCATTCAGGGTAAGTTCTGCCGCTTCTGATGGTAAAAACCGGACAGTACCATTAACAGATTTCTGCGTAAGCGGGTTTGTATAACCGCCCGCCAAAAGGTTTTCCTGAAAACCATCATGGTGGTGGTAGGCAGCCCCCACACGAACCTGCAACACATCCTCAATGATAGGGCCGCTCACGCTACCAGAAAGCGACTTGAAATCATCGCTGCCTGCATAAGCGCCGTCCATTCTGGCTTCAAACTCATTACTTGGTTTGCGCGTAATAACATTAATAGCGCCGCCAAGCGTGTTGTTACCAAAAAGCGTACCTTGCGGGCCGCGCAGCACCTCAACACGCTCCACATCAACAAGGGGGCTGTTCAGGTACGATGTATTCGGCTGGTAAATGCCGTCAATGAAGATGCCAACACCCGGCTGTACTGTATCAATCAGCGTGGTGCCAATACCGCGCATGGAGACAAACGCACGGCCAACACTATCTGAGTTAATATTAAGGCCCGGCACATAAGCCGCGATATCTTTAACAGCATAGATTTGCTGCTCTTTAAGCTTGTTACCTGTTATCGCACTTACGGCAATAGGAACATCTTTGAGTGATTCTTCCCGCTGACGCGCTGTCACGATAATCTCTTCAAGCATAATAGTATCAGATGTGTTTGCAGATGTTTGTGCAAAGACTGATGATGTCAGGACAGCACTAAGGCATGTTCCTGCAAATAAACTATATTTCGAATATACAGACATATATTCTTCCTCCCGGTATGTGTCATTCCCCAGACAGAGCGACAAAGCCACTTTCTGTCATGTTGTATCAATAGCAAACAACCTACCTATCTGAAAGGTATAGATTACCCTCCGGCTTTGCTTTGCCGCTTGTTTTGTTAGCATTTGTAATTGGAAAGGTGTTTTGGCGAGAAAAAAGAGGCTCTTTCATGAGCCCCTTTCGATTAGTTATTCGCTACACGAAAAGCTGCTGGCGAGGTTTGGGTCTCCTGTACCATCATACTCTGGATACAAAGGGTATTTGCAAAGTGGCCTTGTTAAAAGGTCGTTTCCTGCATCATCTTTTTTTGCAGTAACCACTAATTGCTGTGATGGGGCTACACCTTTTTCAACCCAGTTGGCCATAGCAGATAGCAAATCAACTTTATCTGGCCCGCTGCCATGCCTGCAATGCCCAACACCCGGTGCCAGAAACAATTCCACACTCTTGTCTGCTTCCTGTTGCCCAATTGTATCAATGACATTCTGGTAGTAACCGATGGTATCTGTTGCACTGACAGAACTATCTGCAACACCGTGCCACAACAGCAGCTTACCGCCATTTTGTGTGAATTTGGAAATATCTGGGTTTGCGGCCTGAAACAGGCTCTCAATATGGCCAAGCGAAGCTTTCCAGTCATCCGCATGCCAGCTTTCAAGTTTATAGTCCGGGTCACGCGTTATAAAAGAACGAATAAACCCGCCCGAAAACAGGCCTTGCAACGAATTGCCACCCTGCACCAGCTTGGGCCAAATATACTCACCCCATGCTTCTTTGTTTGCCGCCCCCGTAATAGAAAACCCACTATGCTCAATCCCTGTAACATGAGAGGTATAAGGGCTGGTAATAGCGGATACCAAAGCAATCTGCTGCTCTGAAAGGCATGTCTCCCTATCTGCACTCGCCGTGTCGCATTGCAGGGTAGTAATATCAAAGGCGCAAGCATTGCTATTGGAGACAATACCATCTTTAAGGCCGTCTGCCATATCGCAGCTTTTTAAAACAGCGTTTTCAAGCAGCATTTGCTGAGCATCAGAAAGAGCCCCTGCCTTATCCACTGCCTCGGCGATCTGGTGAAATTTCACAAATAACCCCATCACATTGCCAGCCGGCGCGCGGGCAATAATGCCATCAAAATCATAGGGGAAACGCTGTGATTCCATCAAGGCATCATGCCCTCCCATGGAGCAGCCTTCAAAATAATTCCGCTCAGGCCGTTGCCCATATACAGCGGCCACCAGTTCTTTCACCACCGGCAGCGCCCGATGTTCAGATAAATAGGTAAAATCAACCAACTGCTGGGCATTAAGCGCAAAATCTGCATCAAAATAACTGGTTGGCAAGGGGCTGGTATGACCGCCGTTGGTCATAACAGCCACATATCTGTCAGTCATAATAGAGGGGCTAACAAAATCAGGCGTATCAATAAGCAAACCGTCAAAACCGCCGCCGCCAACCATAACCAGCCGCTTGTTCCAGCCTTCAAGCGGCAATCTAGCTTCAAATTTCAGTTCTGAATCAGTGAAAGACACTCCCGCAAAACAGTAAGCAGGCTTTAGACCCTTGGCTTCTGTTATTTCGGCCCGCGTTACAACCGCTTGGCCTTCAGCAAGAAAGCGTTGGTTCAGGCTAGCGCAGGCTGCGGGCGAAATGGTTTTTGCCGGAACACCAGAAACCTCAATGGTTTGCTTTGGCGGCACAGGTACATCAACCCCAGAGAAGAAGCCCCCATAAAAACCAAAAACTGTCAAAATTGCTGCAACAGCCACCACACCAACAATGGTTTTCTTTTGCTTAAACGCCATATCTGCCCTCCCGTTTAAAGTTCAAATTCGCACTCATACAAAGCAGTTTTAGTTTGCGGTCCTGCATGACAAGGCCAGTAAGCCCGCACATAACATCGCCGCAGCCAGTGCGAGCATTCCCCCGTTAAAGCTGTTTGTCTGCTCGTGTAAATACCCAATCACAACCGGCCCAACATACCCGCCAAGATTACCGATCGAGTTTATAAGAGCAATGCCCCCTGCGGCTGCCGTGCCCTGCAAAGCTGCAGTCGGTAATGTCCAAAAAACTGGGAGCGTCGCATAAATACCAATAGCACCACAGGTTAAAGCAACAAGGTTTAACACTGGGTTATCAATAAGGGTGCTAACTGCAAACGCTGCAAAACCGAGAAATGCAGGAAGCGCCAGATACAAAGCTCGGTCATGCGCGTCGTCAGATTTTTTACCCCACCAATATAATGCAATAGCAGCAAGGGCATACGGCGCAATCGATATAAGGCCAACCTGAATATTACTGATGCCCCCAAAAGCTTTAATAATCTGCGGGGACCAAAAGCTAAATCCATAAAGGCCAATAACAAGCCCGAGATATATCAAGGCAAAGCGCCAGACATTCAGGTTTAACAGCCCAGCTTTCAAGGACGTATGCTGGGTTGGTGTACGGTCACGCTCCAAAAGGTCTTCCAATATTTTCTGCTCTGTATCCGTCAGCCACTTCGCAGATGAAGGCCTGTTAGGGAGCAAAAACAAAACCGCAATACCCAGTATTATTGCCGGCAGCCCCTCCAGCAAAAACATGGTTTGCCAGCCCTTAAAACCCAGCACCGTAATCTCTAGCAACGATGTGGAAATAGGCGCACCAAGCACGCTTGAAAGTGGTACTGCAATCAGAAAGCCGCCAATCACACGGCCGCGCATGTTAGACGGAAACCAGTTTGTGAGATAATATATCATACCGGGGAAAAAGCCTGCTTCCGCCACCCCCAGCAAAAACCGCACAATCCAGAAACTGGTAGGCCCGGTTACAAAGGCTGTAGCGATAGACAAAATACCCCATGTTACCATGATGCGGGCAATCCATGTACGCGCGCCTACCCGCTTTAAAATAAGGTTGCTTGGCACCTCAAACAAAAAGTAGCCGATAAAGAAAATACCAGCCCCAAACCCGTAGGCGCTTGCTGAAAGGCCAATATCAGCGTTCATTGTCAGCGCTGCATAACCAATGTTTACCCGGTCAAGAAACGACACAAAATATAAAAGCGCCATAAAAGGGATAAGGCGCTTTGATGCTTTCGCAAGTGTCGCCTTTTCAACTTCAGACAAAGAAAATTTTGGTGCCATGGTGCTATATTCCTTTTCAAAGCATGCTCATGTCAGAAGGGAAAGGCCTTCCTTACATGATATCCGCCTGATTATGGAATATAGAAAACAAAACCTATCTGAAAGGTTTTAAATGCCCGCTACTATGCCGATCCGCATATATTCTTAGCATTTCCCCCAACACCCTAAAACAAAGCCAGCATGGACCTTTATCACTGCCCTAAAAAAAGAAAGGAGCGCCCTTCCCATGAAAGGCGCCCCAGCCTTTACTCATAGTATATTTTAATGAGAGCGACGCTCAATCGGAAATTCATACTCTACAATAGGCTTACCTGAGCCATCTGTTGGTGTTGAAATCATTCTGATAACACCTGTATCACCCGTAAGTTCAACATGGGTAAAGCCCCATATCATACCGCGTACATAATGTGCCGTTTGCTGAGGGTATGCTTTTGCCTGATACGCAGCAAACGTGCTATGCGTTGAGCGCTCTTTTGACGCAGCACCAGACAGAACATGCACAAGCGGTTTTTCTGCTCGTCCTTTAGGGGTTGTTTCGCAGGTATCCGTATGAAGTTCCAGTGAATGTTCATGCCCGGCAAAGTAAACATCGGCATAGTCACATAACATCGGCAGCAATAAGCGGCGCAGCGTCCGTGCCTGCTCAAATTTGGAACCACCAGTAGACCATAAAGGGTGATGCGCCACCACAAACTTCCATTTAGCAGTTGAGTTTTTAAGGCTGGTTTCCAGCCACTGAACCATGTGTTTTTCAGCATCATTGGCAGGCATTGCCCACGGGTCAATATCATCTGGGCCAGTGCCCTTCATTTCACTGCCATCGGCATTCAGGATAGCCTCTGGGTATCCTTCACCAGACAGGATAACTTCGGTATCAATCACAAATATCTCTACCTCGCCGTGAGCGGAGGCTGGCTTTACGCTATAGAAAATACCATCCATGTAAAACTGGTCTGACTGTTCCATATAGGCAACCTGCGCCATTGCACCCTCGCGGGATGTATGCCAGTCGTGGTTACCAAGCGCTGTATAAATTTTGAAATCTGCTTCATTGGCACCAAGGCCCTGATACGGCGTTTCAAAAAGATCCTTAAACCTTTTGGCATCATCAACACCGTCAGCCCCCATTGTAGCGCCGTCAGGGTAAATATTATCGCCCAGCATCAAGCCAAATTCGCACTCTTTTTCAGCACAGTAAGCCTTCATGGCATCAGCAACTGGCTGCTGTCCACTCCGCATTATATAGCCGCCCATGTCCTGGTGATAATAAAGGGATGGCATACTAAACTCTGATGCGGGCTTATTGTCCTCCGTCCAATCAGCACGGTAATCTGCCTCAAAATCGTCAAGCGTGCGTAGCGGCTTTTTATACAGGCTCTTTTTCTGGTAGCCATAGTGATAGCCGCTGTCACCAAAGGCCAAAAAGGAAATGGTTTCTTCCTTTTTAGGCGCAGTGTCGCTGCTTGCCCAAGCACCGCTTGCACCAAGCCCAAGTGCTAAAAATACAGATAGTGACTTTAAATAGAACATGGTGATCTCCCTGTGTATCTTTTACTGTGCCAGCAGCACGTAAAAGAGAATTGTTACAATTGAAATCGCAGCGCCCGCTTTCACAGCATGGGGCCACGGTGTAATATCAACATCCTTGGTGTAAACCTGCTCGTAAGCTTGCTTTGCGGGCCTTATTTTACTCACCAGCAACATCAGTCCTGTTGTCACAACAAAGACTAGTGCAAGGAAATGCAGGAAGTGAATTTCCTCGTTTGTACCCAACAAGCTTTGCACAAAAGCCTGCACACTATCGCCACAGGCAAAGACCAACAGGTAAAAAACAATGGGGCCAATGATCATGCCCATCTTTGCCGCAAAAGCCGAAACATACCGCGTTGTCATACCAAGAAGGATAACCGCCAGCATGGGACCAAAGAAGGTCGCATTAATTTTTTGCAGATAGTTAAACAGGCTGCCACTAGTATCAATAAGTGGGGCAAAAGCCATCGCGGCCAGAGCGAGCGCAATACTGCAATACCGGCCGCTACGTACAAGCGCCTGCCCACCCGCATCAGGTTTAACAAAAAGCTTGTAAATGCCTTGGCTAAACAGCGTTGCAGAACTATTGAGAACACTATTGAAGGTGCTCAGAACAGCGCCCACCATTACCGCCGCAAAAAAGCCCACCAGTGCATCCGGCAAAACCGCCTTCACCAGCATAGGATAGGCCATCAGATAATCTTCTGGGCCAAGCGTATCCTTAAACATGTGGTAGGCGATCACCCCCGGTAGAACAATTACAAACGGCCCAACAAGCTTGAAGCAGGCTGCAATAAGCACACCCTTTTGCCCCTCAGCAAGGTTTTTGGCCCCAAGGGCACGCTGGATAATGGACTGGTTTGTACACCAAAAAAATATCTGGTTCACTATCATGCCCGTAAACAACACACCAAAAGGCAAAAACGAACCGGGTTCATCACCCGTGATATCAAACTTTGGGCGTTCCTCTCTATATACTTCGGTTAACCCTGCCAGCATATCCCCGTCACCCACCATAATAAGGGCAAGTGCTGGTACAAGCAGGCCTGCTATCAGAAAGCCAACACCGTTTACTGTATCAGAAATTGCAACGGCCTTAAGACCACCAAAAATAGCATAGAGCGAACCAAGTGTCCCAACACCCCACACCATTATCCATGTGGCTTCATTTTGGCTAATACCAAAAGTTTCAGAGACATTAAACAGGCTCTCAAGCCCTGCGGCACCAAACAGTAAAACAACAGGCAAAATAGCAATAACATAGGAAAACAGAAACAGAAGTGATGCAATCACCCGTGTTTGCTCGTCAAACCTGTTTGCTAGATATTCTGGAATGGTTGTAAGGCCGCTTTTTAAGTAGCGCGGTAAAAAATAAAGCGCTGTTACCACCATGGCAAGAGCAGCCGTTGTTTCCCATGCCATAACCGCAATCGTATGGTTGAACGCGTCTGCATTTAACCCCACCAAATGCTCGGTTGACAGGTTGGTTAACATCAAGGAACCCGCAATAACCCATGCGGTTAAGCTCCGCCCACCCAGAAAATAGGCATCGGAACTATCCATCTTATCGTCTTTGGTTTTCCAGTAAGAAACCGCTGCAACAAACCCGGTAAAGCCCACAAAAGTGACCAGAGCCAACATAGTACCCCCTCCCCAGAGAGCTAATTGCTCAATAAAAGAATTTAAATTTTATTTAATATCATAATTAGAATTATTATTCCTTTTATGGAGAAAGTCAATATTTCTATTCCGAAACCGTAAATCAACAGGAAAACCATAGAAGAATGAGCACTTAATCTCTGATCAATTGCTTACCATTCAGGCCAAGACCAATAGCAAGCGCCTGTGCGAGGCACATGGTACCCGTGATGGTACGAAACCCGCTCACGGTAACTTTATCTGTCAAAAAATACGTATCGCTCACTTTCACAATTGGGCTAACAAGTTTGTCCGTCATCGCGATAACCTTGGCGCCGCTCTCACGCGCCTGCTGTCCCACGCTAATAACCTGATCGGCATAATTGGGGAAAGTTGCAACAACAAGTACATCGCCTTTACCAATAAGCCTTGATTGCTCGATCAAGTTACCACCAACACCGTCCAGCAAAAAGGCGCGCATATCCAGGTTGCGCATCATATAATAAAGATAAGCCGCAACAGGAAAGGACCTGCGCTGCCCCAGAATATAAACATTCTGCGCTGCTTTTATGGTGCTAATAGCTTCGTTTAGCCGGTCTATTGTTACCTCGCTTTGTAAATTGGTAAGGGCATCGTGGTTTGCTTCCAAAAACACATTCAATATAGGGTGCTCACCGCCAAGGTTTTCACTATTACCTTCTTTCAGTTTTTGGATACGGTCTGAATAATTGGCAGAATAACCCGGCAACTGTTGCACCAGATTACTACGGAAAATCTTTTGAATTTCTGAAAACCCTTCAAAATCCAGTGCCTGAGCAAAACGTATCAAGCTTGAGGGCTGTACTTCCAACTGTGCCGCTATCTCTGCTGCGGTATCAAGCGCGGTATCAACAGGGTTATCCAGAATGAAGCGAGCAATTTTTTTTAATTGTTTACTAAGCCCGTCAAACCTGCCTGCAAGAACAGCATTAAATTCATCAAACTTATAACCAGCTTTGCTCTCATTCTTTGCCATTCTACCCGTCGCCTTTT
This sequence comes from Kordiimonas pumila, assembly GCF_015240255.1. Taxonomy (NCBI): domain Bacteria; kingdom Pseudomonadati; phylum Pseudomonadota; class Alphaproteobacteria; order Kordiimonadales; family Kordiimonadaceae; genus Kordiimonas; species Kordiimonas pumila. The sequence continues at coordinate 1,619,362 of NZ_CP061205.1, read as the reverse complement.
GTTACTAACTATCAACCCGTACCCTTAAAAATAATTATACCCATATCATCAAAAAAAGGAATGCAAATTTCCTTCTCAGAATATATATTCCTATGACGCCCATATAAACGAAATGAAAATTCTTAAGGAGGGGACTGATGCAGGAAATTGGCATCGGGCTGATAGGCAGTGGCTATATCGGCAAAACACATGCAATTGCCTATAATGCGCACCGGGCTGTTTTTGGTGGGCCTCTTGTGCCCGTTTGCCGGGCACTTGCCGAGATAGACCAGCAAAAAGCCACCTCAGCGGCGGCGGCACTGGGTTTTGATCGCGGCGTTAGCGACTGGCAGCAAATGATAGCCGCTGATGATATTGATATAGTCGCGATTGCCACACCAAATGCCCTGCATAAAGAAATGGCGATTGCAGCCATTGAAGCAGGTAAGCATATCTATATTGAAAAGCCACTCGCGCTTGATACTCATGAAGCAAATGAGATTATCGCAGCCTTGGAAAAACACAATGCGCGCCATGCGCCTCTTGTTCATATGCTTGGATACAACTACCTCTGTAACCCCATGATAAGTCTTGCAAAAGAGATCATTGCCAGCGGCGAGCTAGGCACCATTGTTCACTTTAGGGGCAGACATATTGAGGACTATATGGCAGACCCTAGCATCCCCTTTAGCTGGCGCTGTTCAAAGGCGGTATCAGGTACTGGCGCGCTCGGCGATATGGGGTCTCATATCATTAGCATGGCTATGTATCTTATCGGGCCAATTGTATCGCTTTGTGCAGATACAGACATCATCATTCCTGAACGAACCGACAGTAACGGCGCGGTTAAACGGGTTGAAAATGAAGATCAGGCGCAAGCAATGGTGCGGTTTGCATCAGGTGTTATGGGCTTTCTTGAAACAAGCCGCGTGGCAACAGGCAAAAAGCAGGGATTGGGTTTTGAGATTGTAGGCACAAAGGCAAGCCTTGAGTTTGATCAGGAAAGAATGAACGAACTGCGGCTTTATGAAACTTCGTCGCCTAATGGCCGAAAAGGGTTTAAAACCATTCTGGTTGATAGTAACTGCCCGGATTTTAAAGCCTTTTGCCCAGCACCCGGGCACGGCCTTGGCTATAACGACCTCAAAATAATTGAGGTTAACCGGTTGATGAAAGCCATAGCAGAAGGGGCTGCAGTACCGGTTGATATTTACCAAGGCCGAAATATCGAGATGGTGATCGACACCTGTGTGCTTTCAGCGAGCGAGCGAGCGTGGAAGGATGTCAGATAGGGGTGCACACGGCTGGCACTAATGTGCCAGCCCCGCCTCTTTTGCATAGGCACTAAGAGCCGCGCAGCCTTTTTTTGCATACTCAAAGGGGTTGGCTTTAGCGGGATCCTGTTCTGCCTCTACCACAAGCCAGCCCTCGTATTCCGCACCTGCCAGCACCTTAAGGATAGGCACAAAATCCACATCGCCGTCACTCGGCACCGTGAAAACACCCTCAACAACAGCATCCAGAAAACTGCTGCCTGCGGCTTGCACATGTGCCTGCACACTGCGCCGAACATCTTTGCAATGAACATGCTTTATGCGCGCAGCATGGCGCTTGGCTACAGCAAGCGGATCTGCCCCCGCAAAGGTCAAATGGCCGGTGTCCAGCAGCAAGCCAACGTCCGGTGTTGTCTCTGCCATAAGCCTGTCTACCTCGGCCTCGGTTTCAACAACCGTTCCCATATGATGATGGTAGGCAAGATGCAGGCCCCTGCTTTTGACGTGGGCCGCCACTGCGGACAAGCGTTTGCAGAACTCAGGCCATTCGCTATCCTTGAGAACTGGCCGTTTAGAGAGCGGTGCTGTTCTGTCGCCGTGTACACAGCCAGTGGTCTCGGCCCATACAACAACGTTTGACCCCATCGCAGCAAGCAGGGAAAGGTGTGGCTCAAGGGCCGCGATTTCTTCCTCAACTGATCTAGTCATCAGCTCTGATGAATACCAACCAGAGATAAGGTCGATACCATGTTTTGCCAAAATAGGCCTTAATACATCTGCACTGCGCGGGAATTTGTGGCCCAACTCAATACCTTCGTATCCGGCGAGCGCCGCCTCGGAGAGGCAGGTATCCAGGCTTGTTGCAGCCCCCAATTGCCGCATATCATCATTAGACCACGCAATGGGGTTGGTCCCAATACGAATACTCTTAACCATCTATTTTTTGCTTTCCTTTTTGCGTCTGATAATGGGCCAACCGCTCGCTGGCGCCCTCAGAATCTGAATGTTCAACAACGGGTACATCCCACCAGTTTCCGCCATCTTCTGTGCTGATTGCTGGGTCGGCATCAATCACGATAACCGCTGTCTTGGGTGCGGCTTTTGCCCGTGCGACAGCTGCAGGCAGATCTGCAAGCGTTTCTGCTTTCTCTGCCAGCGCCCCCATAGAGCGGGCATGGGCCACAAAATCAATCACAGGTCTTTCGCCGTCAATGCGGGTACCTTTTTCAAACAGGTTATTAAACGACGTGCCCGTTGTGCTGCCCTGCAATCTGTTAATGCAGCCAAAACCGCCATTATCAACCAAAATGATAATCAGCTTTTGCCCCATCATCACAGACGTTGAGATTTCAGAGTTCATCATCAGGTAGGAACCATCCCCCACCAGCACAAAGACATCGCTAGAAGGTGTCGCCATTTTAACACCCAAGCCACCAGCAATTTCATACCCCATACAGCTAAAGCCATATTCAAGGTGATACGTGCCGGGGCTTTTCACCTGCCATAATTTATGTAATTCTCCGGGTAACCCACCAGCTGCAGCGACAATCGTGTCGTTTGCATCCACCGCACGGTTAAGCACGCCCAATATTTGCGCGTCGGATGGCAGCTGGTGGGTATCTTCTGCGGTCACTTTTTCTGTAGTTTGTGACCATGCATTTCGTCGTTCTTCGATTATAGCTTTTGGCCCCGCTTTTTTAGGGAGCGCCGCTTTTAGGGCAATAAGGCCCGTACGCGCATCTGTTACAAGCGGAAGGCTACGGTGTTTAATGGCATCAAACGCCCCAACATTAAGATTGATAATTTCAACATCCGGGTTCTGAAATAGCGACCGCGACCCTGTGGTAAAATCTGCGAGCCGTGTACCCACAGCCAAAACAACATCTGCTTCAGCGGCAAAGGCATTGGCCGCAGAAGTACCTGTAACACCAATACCACCCACATTCAGCGGGTGCGCCCATGACAGGCTGCCTTTGCCTGCCTGTGTTTCCGCAACCGGCAGGCCGCAGTGCTCTGCAAATTCGGTAAGCGCCGCTTCAGCCGCACTATACCGAATGCCGCCACCGGCAACGATCATTGGCTTTTTCGCCTTTTTCAAAATGGCAACAGCCCGTTCAAATTCAAACGCATCTGGGGGCTGGCGCCTTAAGTGGTGCACTGTTTCCTTAAAAAACACTTCTGGGAAATCATAGGCTTCTGCTTGCACATCTTGCGGTAAACATATGGTAGCCGGGCCACAGTTTTCAGGGCATGTCAGCACCCGCATTGCCTGCGGCAAGCTTGTAATAAGCTGCTCTGGCCGCGTAATCCGGTCAAAGTAACGGCTGACCGGCTTAAAACAGTCATTTGCTACCTCGATCGGATTCTGGGGGTTTTCTATTTGCTGTAAAACTGGGTCTGGTCGCCGGTTGGCAAACGTATCGCCCGGCAACAACAGAACGGGCAAGCGGTTCACATGCGCAAGCGCTGCTGCGGTTATCATATTTGTCGCACCCGGCCCAACCGATGTTGTGCACGCCATCATCTGCCGCCGCCGTTTGGTTTTTGCATAGGCAATTGCCGCATGCGCCATTGCCTGTTCATTATGGGCACGATACGTGGGCAGGTCCTCTTGCACCCGTGACAAAGCCTCGCCAAAACCCGCCACATTGCCGTGCCCAAAAATTGCAAATACACCTGTGAACATAGGCAGGATAGTACCATCTACATTCACTTTTTGGGCGATCAGGAACTTTGCCAGTGCTTCCCCTGCCGTTAACCGAACCGTCATTATGCAATCGCCTTTTGTTTTGCTGCTTGGTCAGTTCTGGCATTTATCCAGCAATTTACCAACCGGCTATAGCGTGCGGCCATTTCATCAACCACCTCTGCATCACTGGACGAGCCTGCAAACCATGCTCTAGCTGCCTCGCCAAAAATTGTTCGGCCAACAGCAAAGCCTTTGCAGATAGGGTGCTGTGCTGCATTCTCGATTGCCAGCATGACCTCCTCCTCTGGGGCGTCAAGACCCAATAGCACAATGCCCCGGCAATGTGGGTCAGCCTTTACCACAAGCGCCCCAAGGGTCTGCCATTCTGCTTCAGAAAGCGGGGTTGGCAATTTCCACCAATCAGGATATATGCCCAAACCGTAAAACCGTTCTATGGCACGAGCAACTGTCTGGCTATCACGCGGCATTTGGGCTGGGGGAATAATCTCAACCAGTAATTCATGACGCGTAGACCGTGCAGCATCGGCAAGCTGTAACAGCATGGCTTCCTGCTCAAGCTTCATCGCTTCATCGTCGTCTGGATGATAAAATACCAAGCATTTGACACAGTGTTCTTGCGGCCATTCCCGCAAGGTTGCCATAACACTGGGGCCGCCTTCAAACCGTAAAGGGCGTGACCCGGGGTATTCTATCGGGCGGCCAATCCAGATACTATTACCACTTGCTTTTGTAAGGGCATCTTGGCCCAGCCGACCATCGCATAGTATACCTAACCCGCGCCCAGCATGCTGTTTTTGTACCTGTTCAAAAGCTTTCCAGCACAATAGTTTAAAGGCTTCTATTTCTTCAGGGCCTTTCCCTGTATCAAAGGCCATATCCTCAAGCTGCTTGCGGTGGTCATAGGCAAATGCCAATACCTCGTTTATCTCGCGGTGCCGGGTGGTAGACCAGTGCAATTGCTCTAGTGCTGTGTCGTGGCGCAGGCTATAATGCTCACTGCCATTACCCATAAAATACTGCACTTCTATATAGCTTGGAATAGCAGGTGCACAGCCATGGCGCGATACAACAAGCGCGCCAGATGCATTTGCCAGCCTGCAACTTTCTGACCAGCTAAGACCCTTCAAATAGCCCCGCAGCAAACCAGACATAAAAGCATCGCCCGCCCCCAGCACATTAAATACCTCTACAGGGAAACCACCGTACACTTCATTGTCCCTGATATTTGCCGGTATTTCAGCTTCAAAAACTGTACAGCCTTCAGGCCCAAGCTTTAGCACCAGGTCGGCAGATGTGAGGCTGCGAATGTATGCGAGAGCCTGCTGTGTATCAGTTGCCCCGCCTGCAATATGAAACTCTTCTTCCGTACCGACAATAAGATCGCAGTCAGGTAAAACATCGGCTAGAATTTTTGTAACATCACTTGATGCAACGAAGCGTTCTTCACCCAGTCCAAGCTCTGTTAATCCCCACAGCACCGGGCGGTAATCAATATCCAGCACCACTTTCGTGCCGTGGATCTTTGCCAGTTCTACCGCTTTCAATGTTGCCGCCCTCACGCCGGGCTTGGATAAATGTGTTCCGGTAATAACCAGCGCTTTTGCAGATGCTATAAAGTCTGCGTCAAAATCGTCTTCTGACAAAGCCATATCTGCACAGTTTTCACGGTAGAAAATAAGCGGAAAGGTTTCCTTATCCCTAATACCAAGAAACACAAGTGCCGTTAGTCTTTCAGGGTCTGTTTGCAAATGGCTGACATCAACGCCTTCCGCCACAAGCGTTTCTCGAATGAAGCGACCCATATGTTCATCACCAACACGGCTGAGCAAAGCACTTTTTAAGCCCATTCTGGCTGTACCAACAGCAATATTGGCAGGGCAGCCACCGATATATTTCGCAAAACTGCCCATATCTTCAAGCAGACCACCGACCTGCTCGCCGTATAGGTCAACCCCTGCACGCCCCATGCAAATTACATCAAGGCGCCGACCGGCCATCATAATTTTACCCCTTTAGGCTGCCAAAAATCAGCATCTGGCTCCATTGTCCAAGCGTGCTCGTCAACAAATTTCGGGATACCATACCGATCACCCGGCAAATGGCGAATAACCCAAGCATAATACATACCGTAACCGGGGGCCGCGACCTGCGCATGGGTTTTTTTGTCCATAATTCGCACACTGTCGTTTGGACGAATCTTTACAACATCATCCTCTAGTTCACCGTGCCCCCAACCTCGCGGATCTGTAAATCGGTAATGATATATCTCTGGCTGCGGGTGATGATGCGGGGGGTAAGACGACCATTTACCCGGCATGGTTATGACTTCACCCAAAACCAGTTCTGCCTCAGGCACAGAATTTGTGTCATCAAATATTGTGCGCACAAAACGAAGGCATGTGCCCCCAACCTGCCCTTTGCCCCGTGGCTCATCAACACCCGCATCTGGGGTATAAATTTCTGTAGGGAATTTCACCTCATTGCCACACTGGTAAACGGTAAACTCTGCGTCCGTGATAGCAGTTACCTGCAAGTTCACTCCTTTAGCACCGTGCACACAGGAAGGATGTTCATCAAACAAGGAACCCCGTGACCAGTGAACCGTCTGCCCATCAATATCGCATGTTACTTCACCGTCCATCAACAGCCATGCGCTTTCGTTTTCAAACACAGACGTGATGCTTTCGCCTGCACGCAAACGCTGCACAGCCACGCCTATACCTGTGGGTTCAGACGTGTCTTTATGGTCCGTAATAGATGTATACCCAAAAGCAAAGCCACTTCTGTGTTTCGTGATATGCTCAAACAAGAGCCCCTCCCAGTAATCTTTTACCCGTGATAGAATACGCTACGAGCTTTATACATAATAACCATTTACGAAAAGAAATATTTATTCTATTTTAGCTTTAAGTCAAGAATTTTAATTTCGTTTTGTTGTTTTATAAAGGAAAAATAAATGGTCTACCCAATTTGCCTTATCGGCGCAGGCCGCATAGGGCGCATACATGCTGCTAATTTTGCCAATCGCCCTGATATTGAGGTGCGATATATTGTAGATTACCTGCCTGAAGCTGCCGAAAGCCTTGCATCTGAAGTGGGGGCCAAGGCGGTTGATGTTGCAACAGCGCTTGCTGATTCTGATATTAAAGGGGTTGTTATTGCCAGTGCTACCAATACCCATGCCGACCTGATTGAAATGGCGGCAAAAGCTGGCAAAGCCATTTTTTGCGAGAAGCCAATAGATTTGGATATGGCACGCACCAAAGCCTGCATTAAAACAGCACACGATGCTGGTGTGCCGCTTCTTATCGGGTTTAACCGCCGGTTTGATCCCAACTTTGCGGCCTTAAAGGCAAGCCTTACAAAAGGCAGTGTCGGCGAGGTAGAAATGGTTCACATTACAAGCCGCGATCCTTCACCACCACCTGTGAGCTATATCAAGGTAAGCGGCGGCCTTTTTAAGGACATGATGATCCATGACCTAGACATGGCCAGATGGCTGCTGGGGGAAGAACCATGCGAGGTTTCTGCACAAGCAAGCTGCCTTATAGACCCAGAAATAGGCGCCGCCGGTGATGTGGACAGCGCCCTTGTCACCCTCAAAACGGCTTCTGGCAAACTGTGTCAGATTTCAAATAGCAGGCGCGCCTGCTATGGCTATGATCAGCGCGTTGAGGTGCATGGCAGCAAAGGCATTATTAAACTTGGTAACCAGCTTGACAGCACTGTTTCCCTCAATCAGGGAACCGGTGAGCAAAGCGACAAAATCCAGCATTTCTTTCTTGAACGTTACGCCGAAGCTTACAGGCATGAAGCTGCCCATTTTGCCGATATTTTAAACGGTAAAAACCAGCCGCTTGTTTCAGGCACTGACGGCGAGAAAGCCCTCGCCCTTGCGGAAGCGGCCAAACAGTCCTTGCTAAACGGTGTAACTATTAAACTATAAAACACCGCAGTTTACGCTAGCCCCACAAAAGCCGGCACATTTGCCGGCTTTTTTTAATGATTTTATCCTGCCATAAAAAAAGGGGCCCTTAGGCCCCTAAGTATCCTCCTTGTACTCAATGAGCACACCTGGAAGGAAGACTAGAAATTGTACCGTGCTGTTAAAAGGAAAACCCTTGTGGATTTTTCTCTTTCAACTTCAAACTCATCCACGACACCGGCCCGCATATCGTCCAGACTGTCAAAGTTGCGCTCTGCCTGACCACTTTCAGCATTCAACAGGTTGTTTGCTGTTAAGCGCAGAATAAGGCCGCTTTCAAAGCGTTTCTCAAGGAAAAGCTCTAGGTTGCCGCCGTAACGCTGGTCTTCAATTTCCGCATAAAACACACTTGTTGCGAGGCCCTGTTTCTGAAAACTAAAGCCTGCTGTTGCTTCAATCGACGGGAAGTTCTGCGTTAAGCCAAAATTGTAAACATATTTAGGCTGGTGATTAAAGCGCACATCTTCTTGCAGAAACTCATCATACCGGCTTGACCAGATACGGGTATAGTTTGCAAAAAAGCCTGTCTCATCAAGCCCCATAAACATAAGCGGCGTACTGATATCAAACTCGATACCATATGTTTTACCACTACCAACATTATCAAATGTATAAAGGCCGCCATCATCTGTATCGCCGATACGGATAAGCTGCGACAGGTCAGACACTTTGCGGTAAAAGAAGTTTACCCCAAAAATACCATTGCCGGGCAACACATGCTCGTAGCCAAGATCAAGACCCCATGATTTTTCCATCGCCAGATCAGGGTTACCAATCGTTACATCATCGTCGTCTGGCTCGTCCTGTAATTCAGCTGGAACCAACTGATCAAATGTTGGGCGGCGCACGGTGCGGGCAAGGCTTAAACGAAGCTGCCCGTCTTCAATGATGTCATACTGAATATGCATGGATGGATTGAGGAGTGTTACAGAGTTTGATGTCTCGGCCCCGCCAATAGCCTGAACCTTGGTGTTTGTATGCTCAAGCCGAACACCGGTTTCCAGTGTAACCTTGCTACCAAGCTGCCATTCACCAACCACATAGGCATCATAGCGGTTCTCTTTCACAGAAAATTCGCTTTCGCTTTCTGTCTCAAGGGTGCCAAAATCATCTGCTTCCTGAAGGATAAGCCCGTAATCACGGTTTTTGAACTTGGTTGATGCCCCGTATTTCAAAGACATACTGTCAAAATCGTGTTTGATACCAAAATCGGCCGCGATTTCTTTATCAAGGCTATCGATCAGTTCGCGTTCACGGTCATCAAGGCTCTCCGTGCCATCGTCGAAGTCAAACTCGCGGTCATACTGGTCTGAGGTATTATCAAACTGGCTGTATCGCACCATTGCGTCATAGGTTGTTACATCTGAAAACGCCCCTTCATACAGGGCACTAAAGCCAAAATTTCGCTGGCTTATTTCCGTATCCTGAGAGGCAGTTTTGTCGCCGACAAGCTCGTCGCCGTCCCGCTCCCATTCTGTCGTGTCTTCCCGTTCATCCCGGTCTGTGTCGATAAAGAAGCCATCAAACCGCAGTTCGCCGGTTTCCCCAACCTTGAAGGTCACATCGGCATTCAACGAGATATCAAGGTTTTCACGACTATCAAGCTGAACCGCGCGGCCATCTGCGACAGACGCATCAAAATTATCTGGCTGAAACAAGTCACGACCATCAAAAGAATCTGGAAAATCACCTGCTACAATTTTTTCTTCAACAAACTTTTTGGCATTAAAACGCTGCTGCAAGTTTGCGGTAACAGAGTAAAATATACGGTCATTATCGCTGCGGCCTGAATAGGAAATAGCGCCAGCACCCCGAAGTTTTTTATCTTTTGCGGAATAAAGCGCACTTGCACGAACCGAGCCACCCTCAGGCAAGGTCGCGCCTTCTTTCAAAATAATATTAATGGTACCGCCAACACCCTGGCTATCAATATCGGCGCCTGGGCTACGAATAATTTCAATACGTTCAATAATTTCGGCTGGCACCCGGTCTACAAGAACCGTTCGGTCATTACCCGCGCCCGGCAAAGGCCTGCCATTTACCAGAACCTGCGTAAAGCCATCTGCCATACCGCGCATTTGCGGCGCATCATATTCGCCAATATCACTGGTGAATGCGACCCCCGGCACGCGCTTCAGCATGTCGCCTGCGGATACCGGTTCAAACTTTTGAAAGAATTCCGTATCGTATGTAAGCTCTGGCGAAACAGATGCTGTTCTGTTTCTGGTAACAATCTGACCTGTTACAACAATTTCTTCCAGATTTAACGTTTTTGAAGTTTCGCCTTTAGTAGCTTGTTCTTCTTGTGCCATAGCATGCGGTGCAAAAGCGAGTACCATACAGCCACATAAAAGGCGTTGCTTGAATAAAGCACGTTTCATGTTCACCTCCCCAGGTTTCCTTTTAAAACTTCCAAATATTTAACCCGAACATTAACCAGCTTGGATCAAAGCCCGGCTCCTTCCCACGGGGCATAATTTACTGAATTACCCTTCCCGATGAATAGCATTATAGAATTTTTATTCTTTTTTGCAACAAAAATGAAAATTTTCTTCTTTTTTGTCTTGAAACTGTAACAAATCTGCGCATATACACTATAACGGAAGGTTACAACGGGAGCGATTACCATGAATAAAAGAAACCTATTTGCCACGGTAGCTGTGATTTCACTGGCAGCATGTTCACCTGAGCATGAAACAATCACGAACGAAACTATAAAACCAGATGCAACCCACATAATTCAGGTTAGCGCCGAAACTGAGCCCAGCACATCAGACAGCGCCAGTACAGCCATATGGTGGCCAGCGTCTGACAGTAGCACAGATGCCTATATTATCGGCGCGGTTGAAGACGGCATTGAAGTATATAGTACAGAGGGTACCCGCCTTTCCAAAACAGACGGCGGTGAAATCGAATCCCTTGGCCTCGTAACCCGTTTCGGCAAAAACAAGCAAACCACTTTACTGGCGCTTGATACATCATCCAGCACACTGAAACCTTATACCATAAAAGATGGCTCCCTGCAGCAGGCCTTAAGTGGCTCTGTCAAGTCTTCCTTGCTGCTTGAAGGCATGTGTAGTTTCACAAGCCCGCTTGACGGGCAAAGCTATGCTTTCCTTCTGGGTTCAAACGGCCAGATTGAACAGTGGCATATTTATGAGGACAAGACCGGCACCTTCAAGGGCACCCTTGCCCGCAACCTGCAAATGGGCACTGAGCCAAAATTCTGTGTAACAGACCCAAAAACCAATAGCGTTTATATAACGGAAGAAGCCGTCGGCGTATGGCACTTTGATGCTGATGTGGAAGCTGAAACTATCCCGAAACTGATTGATGTTAAAAAGTTTGGCAACTTCACAGGCGAAGTGGGCGGGCTTGCCGTTTATTACACAGCATCACATCAGGGTGTTTTACTGGCATCCGATGTAGAGACCAGCACTATTAATGCGTATGATATAATGAACGACCATAAATTTATTGGCCGCGCACAGTTTGCCGCTGGCACAGCGGTTGATCAGGTGGATAATGCTGGCAGCCTGTTTGCGTCGTCTGGCGGAAATGCCGTTTTGCTCCTCAGCGACGAGGATAACGGCGAGGATGCCACAAATTTCAAAATGGTGCCCATGTCTGCAATAGCCACCGCCTTTGGCTTTGATACAAACCTGACCGCCGCACCAGAGCATGATGTGACAGCAAACTTTGCCCTTGTGCAGCCCAGCCTTGAAACTGCGCCGGTTGCAACCGGCGGTGATGCAGCAGACGACCCGGCAATATGGGTGCACCCAACCGACCCAGATAAAAGCCTGATTATCGGCACCAACAAAAAGGGCGGCCTTTATACCTATAATCTGGATGGCAGTGTGCACCAATATTTGCCTGACGGTAAAATGAACAATGTGGATATTCGCTATAATGTGCATATTGGCGACAAAGCCATGACCCTCGTAACTGCCAGCGACCGTACCCACGAAAGCATTGCTATTTACCAGATGGATGAAAAAAGCAGGCAGCTTGTAGATGTGGCTGACGGCCTGCAACCAACGGGCATGCCTGACCCCTACGGCCTGTGCATGTACCAAAGTGCAGCAAGTGGCAAAGCCTATGTTTTCATTAATGAAAAAGATGGCCTTATTCGCCAGTGGGAACTGGGTGCGGGTAGTGAAGGCCGCGTGAAGGCAACCCCTGTACGTGAATTTGCGGTTGGCAGCACGGCTGAAGGCTGTGTCGCAGACGACGATACAGGCGCTCTGTATGCTGCGGAGGAAGATATCGCCCTCTGGAAATACGGTGCTGAACCAGACGCAGGTAGTGAGCGTGTAAAAATTACAGACCCAAAACAAAACCCTGCCCTGAAAGACGACCTTGAAGGTGTATCACTTTATTACGGTGAAAACGGCAAAGGCTATATCGTGCTATCGAGCCAAGGTAATAACAGTTATGCGCTGTTTGACCGCGCAGAACCCCATGCTTACATCGGCTCGTACCGGGTGATTGCTGACAGCGAAAACGGCATTGACGGTTCGTCAGAAACGGACGGGCTGGATATTATCAGCACGCCGCTTGGCAGCAAATTCCCTTATGGTGTTTTTGTGGCGCAGGATGGTCGCAATATCTCCCCCGCTGAAAACCAGAACTTCAAGCTGGTACCGTGGGAACGGATAGCAGATGCTTTCCAGCTTGAAAAATATACCGGTCATAACCCACGCGGGGAATAATCTCTCGTGCAAAATTAGGTGCGTTTTCCCGGGCACCTAAAAGAAAGGCGGCGGATACATTTGTACCCGCCGCCTTTTATTTTCTAACTGCTACAGCCTAGAACTTCTGGCCAAACCGTAGGCCAATTGTCCTTGGCCGGTTTGTCGCGATAGTTGTGTCTACCTCGCTTGGGTAACCCGGATAGAACTTACTGATTTCAGCGCGTGTATCAGTTACGTTGTCGGCAAAGACGCTAAACGTCCAGCCATCACCGCTAATACCAGCAGAAAGGTTAAGCAGCGCATAATTATGCTGCTTTTCCCGTATGCTTAAATCCAGATTGCTCCAACTGTCCCCAGTGTATGAAAGCGACGCCTGAAAGAAGGATGGTATATCTGCGATATCCTGCTCGTACCGCGCAGATGACGTGAACTGGAATACCGGCACATATGGCATCCGTGTGCCAGGAGGTGCGAGTACATCGCTATCAGGACTGCGCTTATATTCACTTGTCAGCTTGGCATCGTTATAAGAACCAGAGAAAGAAACAGTCAAATTCTCTGTGGCGGCAAAATCAAGGTCAAATTCGGCACCATATGTGCGCGCGCCCCCAACGTTCTGAATGATCGTAAGGTTGGAAACCGTGAAATCGAGGAAGTTGAACTGAATATCGCTCCATTTCATATAGTAGGCAGCGCCGTTGAACCGCAAGCGGTTATCAAGCCAGCTGGTTTTCCAGCCCAGTTCATAGTTGGTGACAAAGTCTTCATCATAGCCCGGGATATTTGGCACCCGTGCACGGTTCACGCCGCCGGGGCGGTACCCTTCCGAGTATGTAGCATAAACCATCTTGTCATCATCAATCTGATAGGTCAGGTTCAGCTTGAACAACACATCAGAATTTTTCTTACGTCCATCAAGTATCTTGGTATCAAAACACGGGTATTGCGGCGTACCATTTTCGCGGTCTTCTACAAACACGCCGTCTACATAGCTACCAGTACAGTGGCCAATAAAGCCGTTAAAGCCGTATAGGCTATTGTCGTATTTATAAAAACGCACACCGCCAAGCAAGGTTAGCTTTTCGGTAAGATCATAGCTTATTTCACTGAAGGCCGCATATTCACGGTCTGTGCGCACCTGTTTGGTTTGCCATGTTGTTGTACCGCCTTCGATCACAGAATCCGCCGGGTTCATTTCTGGCACAACCCACTGCAAATCAAAATCGTGGGTTTGGCGCTGGTAGAACACACCCGCAATAAACCGCAGTCTGTTTTCAGCCGGGGATTCTATACGAAGCTCGTGGCTTTGGCGTTTATATTTTTCATCGCCAAGCACATACTGCGATGGATCCACGCAGTTGCCGCCAGCATCATAATAATAACAGTAACCAAAGCTTTCCAAATATTCAGCATAGCCAGAATAATCATAAATACTGTCTACGTTACGGTTCAGGTAAGAACCGGCATAAACAATATCCATATCACCGATTTTACCTTCAACAGTCAGCGAAGCCTGATACCAGTCTTCATCATATTCTGTTGGGAAAAACTCGCGCGTGTTCAAATCGCCCAAGTCTTCCGGATCATGCGAAAACACGCCGGTTGATTTTTGCTTTTGGTAGGTAATACCGGGCGTAATAGTCCAGTTTTCATTCAGGTCAAACTTTAGAAGCGCCCGCATACCGGTTGTTGACGTATCGTTAAAATCATCCTCAACCAGATCATCATTATTGATCGTGATACCGCTACCTAGATAATTCAATTCGGCCGGTACGTTATCAATATAGCCACCGTCCTTTTCGTGCCAACCAACAAGGCGGATGGCAGATTTTTCACTAACTGGCAGGTTTACATACCCTTCAAGCGTATAGCCCATCTCGCCGTGGGAAACAGAATTTACCGCCACATCATAACCAGCTTCAAACTCGCCGATTACAGGCTTGTTGGTAATAATCCGCATTGTGCCAGCTTGGCTACTGGCACCAAACAGCGTACCTTGTGGGCCAGAAAGTGTCTCGATGCGGGCAACATCATAAACGTGCAGATCAAGCACCTGATTAATAGTGGTAATGGGCTGCTCGTCAAGATACACGCCTACGCTTGGCATAGAGGCAGAGTGGTTACCATCCCCGCCGCTTGAAATACCGCGCATATAGATTTGCGCAACACCAGGGCGGGATGACTGGAATGATACAGTTGGCAAAAACTGGATATAATCATCAAACGCATTCACGTTCAGGTCTTCCAGTTGCTTGTTACCTAAAACCTGAACAGAAACAGCAACATCCTGCAAGTTTGATTCACGTTTCTGTGCTGTTACAACGATTTCTTCAAGTGAAAACCCTTTATCCGCTTCTGCCGCATAAACAGGAGAAAGCCCGGGTGCAACCCCAGACAATAACATGGTTGATGCAAGAAGTGCGGGTTTCGAAAATGAGTGTCTACTCTTCATTTTGTTCTACTCCCTAAAGTGTGGCTTATTATTTCACGCAAATATCCCAGTGTATTTGCAATATTTGCCTGTTTTTTATGAAATGCCCCATGATTGACTACATGAAACTTTCCATATATGACGGTACATAGTTTTGAACAAATGTACAGGACTAATTACACTTAAAAGGTACAGTATTCGCCTATCCATTATTTGGCGGAATGCTGCCATTTATAAAGATTAGGGATAAAATATTTACAAATCTCTAAAATAGACTCAAAACGTGAAATGCTTGCCAGTTTTATTTGGATTTGTAATTTACTTCTTTGTAAAATGTATGTTTAGCTATGCCTGCTTCGCCTTAAAATTTCTAGTTACCTAACATCGTGGAACTTTATGAAACCTTCAGATGACACGCCTCGCGGGGATTTAAAAACTGCTCTGCAACATGCCGCTAGCTTACTGCAAAGTAACCCGCAGGCAGCTGGCATACAGGCGGAAGAAATTCTAAAGGTGTACCCAAACATCAACCCTGCAAAACAGATTTTGGGCGCGGCTTACAGGTTTCAGGGCAAGCTGCCACAGGCCCTTGCCACAATAGAACCATTGGCAAAAGGCTTGCCAAACTCTGCCCCCGTATGGCTTGAGTTTGGCTTATGCCTCAGTGCCGCTGGGCGCGGCAAAGAGGCTATTCAGGCTTTCCAGAAAACCGTTGCGATCACCCCCGAATATGCTGAAGCGTGGCGTGCGCTTGCTGAACAACTTTCTCTCTACGGCGATACGACAGGCGCTAATACCGCCATGACCAGATACTTGCAAACCCTGTCAAAACACCCTGAACTTGCAGAGGCAACAAACCTGTTTCAACAAGGCAATATTCCTGAAGCTGAACACCTTGCGCGCAATATATTAAAAAAACACCCAACAGATGTTGTTGCCATGCGGCTGTTGGCCGATATTGGCATCAAGGTTGGGCAGTATAAAGATGCCATACAGCTGCTTGAGCGCGCCCTTGAACTGGCACCCGGGTTTCACTTTGCCCGCAACACACTGGTTATTGCCCTGTTTCGCAAACAAGATCTTGAGCCTGCCCTAAAACAGGTTGATATTCTTTTATCAACCGACCCCGGCAACCCAAACCATCTTATTTTAAAAGCCAGTATTCTTGTGCGCGGCGGCGACCATGAAGCCGCCCTTGAAATCTATGAAAAAGTTCTGGCTGATTACCCGGATCAGGCCAGAGCACAGCTAAACTATGGCCACACCTTAAAAACAGTTGGCCGGCTACCTGATTCAATTGCAGCCTACAGGGCCTGTATTAAGCTTACACCCAGCATCGGCGAAGCATACTGGAGCCTCGCGAACCTTAAAACATTCAGATTTACAGATGAAGACGTCGACCTGATGCTATCACAAGTGACCGCAGAAGGCGGCGGTGAAGCAGAAGATCAGGCCAACCTCGCGTTTGCACTTGGCAAGGCCTATGAAGACAGGAAAGAATATGAGAACTCTTTCAAATACTATAAGCGCGGCAACGCGATCCGCCGGGTACAGCAACCTTACGATGCCAAAATCAACATTTATGATACCGCCCGCCAGATAAAGGTTCTAGATACAGACTTCTTTAAAACCAGAGAAGGACAAGGCTGCCCTGCCCCAGACCCCATTTTTATTGTCGGTCTTCCGCGTGCCGGTTCCACCCTTCTCGAGCAAATTCTGGCAAGCCATTCACAGGTAGAAGGCACGGCAGAACTGGTCGACATTATCGCTATGTCCCGCGACCTTGGCGGCAAGAAGCGTGTGAAAAGCGCCTCAAAATACCCGGAAATATTGAACGATTTATCAGCCGATGATTTTGCAAGACTAGGCGCACAATATCTGGAGACAACACGCATCCAACGCCTGAACAACACACCGTTTTTCATTGATAAAATGCCAAACAACTTCCAGCATATTGGCCTTATTCACATGATACTGCCAAATGCCAAAATTATTGATGCCAGACGCCACCCTATGGGCGGCTGCTTTTCAGGCTACAAGCAGCTTTTTGCGCGCGGACAGACCTTTTCCTATGACCTAAGCGACATTGGCCATTATTACCGTGATTATGTGAAATTGATGGACCACTGGGACGAGGTTTTGCCAGGCCGTGTTCACCGCGTACAATATGAAGAAATGGTTGCCGACACCGAAACCCAGATACGCAAGCTTTTAGATTACTGCGACCTTGAGTTCGAAGAAGCCTGCCTGAAATTCTACGAAACAGACAGGGCCGTTAGAACACCTAGTTCAGAGCAGGTACGCCAACCCATTTACGACAAAGGGCTAGAGCAGTGGCGACACTATGAAGAATTTTTAGGCCCGCTCAAAGAAGCATTAGGCCCGGTGCTGGATCGCTATCCCATTTAAAGTCTGAAAAAGCCTGAAATCACGAAAAAGCCTGAGCATTTCTACTCAGGCTTTTCTTTTAAGGCCCAGCTTATTTAGCCAGTTCAGTTAAAATGCTGTGCCACATTTTTAGGGCAACTGGCAGCGTCGCGGTTGGCACACGCTCGTTCAGACCGTGGGCATATTCATCGGACGATTTCATGAAAATGCCTGAGAAAGTATAGCTTGGAATACCATTGGCCCGGAAATGCACCCCGTCTGATGCGCCCGATGCCATGTGCGGAATAATCGGCAGGCCCGGGTAGGATGCATGCACACCGTTCGCAATCGCTGTAAACACATCTGCCCGAATTGGCGAAGCATCACTTTCAATCGGGTTATCAAGCACAGTCCATTCCAGCGCATCATTCCCGGCCACAGCTTTTAACTGCTCAAGGGTTTTCTGTACACCAACCCCTGGAAAAATACGGCAGTTCACTGTTGCAACAGCTGACTGCGGCAGGGCATTTTCTGCGTGCCCGCCTTTCAGCATTGTTGGCACACAGGTTGTGCCAGTTGAGCCAACATAGCTTGGGTAACTTCTGATAATGGCAACAGCCTCGGCATCATCCGGGTTTTCAGCAAAGCGCTTCATGGCTTCCCCCAGCTCGCCGCCAATAAGCGGGGCAGATTTGCCAAAAAATTCAAGGGTAAGTTCGCTTTTTTGCACAGGAAACTCGTAGTTAAAGATATTTGTAAGGGCAGTTGCCAAATCTTTAATCGCATTATCCTTGCGCGGCACAGAACTATGACCACCGGGGTTCACTGCCTTCATCTCAAATGTTGCATAGGTTTTTTCGGCACTATCAACACTGAAGGCAATGGCATTCCCGTCTTCATCAAGTTGACCACCACCGCCGTCTGCCACAAGTGCATATTCAGCGTCTGTTAAATTGCGGTATTCCGTTGCCAGCTTGCTGGTGGTGTACATCTCGGTTTCTTCATCGCCAGAGAGGGCAAGAACAATGTCACGACCCGGCACAAAACCTTCTGACTTTAACCGCATCAACGTGGCCGTAAGGACAGACACGCCAAACTTGTTATCACTCGTTCCGCGCCCGAAATAATAGCCGTTTTCTTTTACCATTGTGAAAGGGTCGCGTTCCCAGTCTGCCGGATCAGCCGCCACCACATCCATATGGGCAGACAGTAAAATTGGCTTTTTGCCGGCACTGCCATCACCTTTATAGCGTACAACAAGCGCAGCCGTTTCGCCGATTGGCAGAATGTGAATGTCCGCTTTGTCAAAGCCTGCTGCTTCAAATTCCCCAGCAAGATACGCCGCCATTTTAGGAACCTGACCAAAACCTTGTGACGTGCGCATGCCAATTGTGGTGCGCAACATTTCTTCGGCTTTTGCCTGAAATGGCTGCTCGGCCTCCAGTGCATATGCTGGCATACACACATGGCCCGCCAGCAAAATACTACTAATTATTCCTGTTATTTTTTTCATCGTCTGCCCTTTAATCATGTTGATTGTTATTTCAGTCACTGATCTTTTTTAGGTACCTATTATACCAGCTAAGATTACGCCTTATTCTGTCTTCTTGATAACTGGGTACTGTCAACCCGTGATGCTCGCCCGGATAAATAACCAGCTCTGTATCTGTGCCTAGCGATTTAAGCGCCTGATACATTTGTTCAGCCCCAAGGCATGGTACATTAAGGTCTTTTTCCGCACACTGGTAAAGTGTGGCCGTTGTAATTTTATCTGCCTTAAAAAACGGGAAACTAACCCTAAGGTAGGCATCCATATTATGCCACGGCGTGCCCAGTTCCAGTTCATATTCCCGGGCATACTGGTCATGCCCGTACATACCAAGCATGTTTGCCGATCCCGCGCCGCTCACCGCCGCTTTAAAAGTCGTGTCCGTTGCAATCACATAATTGGTAAGCATGCCGCCGTAACTCCAGCCACCGGTGCCAAGCCGCGTTTTATCTATAATACCTTTACCCGCCAGATACTGCACGCCTGCAATAATATCCTTTGAATCTACATTACCCCAATCAGCATAAATAGCCTTTGCAAACTCAAACCCTTTGCCGGACGACCCACGCGGATTAATACCCACAACAATATAACCACTAGCTGCGTATATTTGCCAATCTGCCTCAAATTCATGCGAATACTGATACACAGGTCCGCCGTGCAGCCTAAAAAGAGCCGGGTAGGTTTTGCTGGCATCATAATCAGGCGGATAAACAATCAGGCCGCCAATCATGTGACCATCGCTTTCAAAGTCAAATGCCTCGGTTTTTGCCAGAGAATAGCCCCTAAGCCAGTCGTTATGGGCTGTAAGTTTCTGCTCGTCGCTACCAACGCTATACAGCTCGTAAGGGGTATTATCATCAGACTGTAAAACCACGATATGATCATCACCAGCCAGATCAAAGCCGTAGGCAAACTTTGGCCCCTGTGTAAGACGGGTAATTTCCTCTGTTTCTGTGTTGATTTTTGTGACCCACGTGGCCCGGTCTTCTTCCAGCAGCGCAACAACATGCACGCTGTCAGCCGACCATTTTGGCACATAAAAGCAGCGGTCGATACGGGCAACCTCGCGCACATCACCCGTGTGGATATTCGCGACTGTCAGTTGCCACGGCGCATAATAAATCCATTTGCTTTCGCCGCTTGCAAGCCAGACAAGCTTTTCACTGTCTGGCGACCACGCGGGCGGCGATGCCCAGTCTGGGTCTACATCTGTACCGTCGAATGTGCTGATACGTTTTAACGCGCCCCCTTCAACCGGCGGCATGATAAAAACATCTGTATTCAGGTTTTTATCCACATCGCCTGTATCTTTGGAAACAACAGCTATCCACCGCCCGTCAGGTGACCATGCTGGCAACCAGAAATCCTGCTCGCCGCGGGTTATTTGAACAGTAGTTTTCTGTACCACGTCAACAATATGCATGTGCCGCCGCTGCCCGGTGAGATACCCTACCCAGTCTTCCTGATACTTAAACCTGTTCACTACCACAGGGGCTGCTGTACCCGCTGCATTTGCCTGAGCACTGCCTACAAAAGCCGTAAATACAAGGCGTTTGCTATCTGGTGCCCAGTCAAATTCAAGCACACCTTCTGCAACATCTGTTATCTGCTGAACCGTAGTTCCCGTGACCGGTACAGTGAACAGCTGGCTTGTACCGTCCTCGGCTTCCGACAGGAAGGCAATGGTTTTGCCGTCTGGGCTAAACTGTGGTGCCCATTCACTTTTATCGGGCGTATCTATAAGTTTATACGGCGTACCGCCTGCATAAGGTACAAGCCATATATCGCTCGTTGATACATCCTTTTCCACATCATTATAGCTAACGTCATAGACAACAAGGCTGCCATCAGGCGACAGAGAAGGTGTACCCACGGCCTGCACCTTGTGTAATGCCTGTAAGTCAAAAGACTGCCCTTTGTCAGCCGCGCTCGCTGCGGACAAAGCACCAGCCATGCAAAAAACAGCCAGCCACAACCCTTGTTGTACGTTCACCCATAGCCCCCTAAAATTACTCAACCAGCGCACCGCCCTTCATGACAGCATCCACATGCTCAAGCAGGGTAATATCTTTTAATACATCGCCTTTTACCGCAATGATATCTGCATATTTACCCGGCGTTATGGACCCTACATTCGCCTCAAGTGACATACAGCGCGCACCCCAAATGGTGGCAGACTGCACTGCCTGCATAGGGGTAAGGCCGTATTTAACCATATAGGCCATTTGCCGTGCGTTCAGGCCGTGCGGGAAAACGCCGCTATCTGTACCAAAAGCGATATTAACCCCGGCTTTAACAGCCTTTGTAAAGGCTACCCGCTGGGTATCCGTTGTATCGTTGTTTTTTTTCAGAATTTCGGCATCCCAGCCTTCGGCTGTGCCAACTTCCTTGATATAGTCGCCGTTATAAATGTCAGCCACAAGCCAGGTGCCATGCTCTTTCATCATGGCAACGCCTTCATCGTCCATAATCGAGCCATGCTGAATAGAGCGAACCCCGGCACGTACCGCCATTTTAATACCTTCGGCGCCGTGTGCATGGGCTGTTACATACTTGCCGTATTTAGCCGCTTCATCTACCGCTGCTTTCATCTCGGCTTCGGTAAACTCAGGCTGGCCCGGGTCTGTGCCATTGGTTAGAACGGCGCCGGTTGCTATCATTTTTATAAAGTCTGCACCGCCTTCAATAAGGTGCCGCACCACAGTGCGCACTTCTTCTTCGCCGGTTGCCACACCCATTCTGTATTCTGCCGGAATATCAACCCCTGCGTTCAGGCCAACAACTTCACCGCCGCCGCCAGGGATAGTAAGGTATGCACCCGCAACAATCATACGAGGGCCTAAAATTTCACCCGCATTTATCTGATCGCGCAGTTCAACATCGGTCAAGCCCCTATATGTGCCCACATCCACCACTGACGTAAACCCGGCTTTTAAAGTGGCATACGCATTTTTAACCCCGTAAGCCAGATCATCAGCCTTTGTTACCTTAAGCGGCGCCAGAACATCTTCTGACTGCGGGCCACCAACCAAGTGTGTGTGCCCGTCTATCATGCCCGGCAAAACGGTATAGCCTGACCAGTCTATCACATCTGTGCCAGAAGCCTGTTCATGCCAAGGTTCAACACTTACAATCCGTTCGCCTTCAACCGTGATAAGCTGGTCAGTAAGCATTTTACCTTCCAGTACATCAAGCAGCTTGCCCGCATGAATATATGTAAAATCGTCGCCCTGCGCATAGGCGCTAGTAGCCCACATAAGAGCTGAAACACAGCTTGCAACACGTGCTATTTTAGTGATTTTCCTTTTCAGGTTTACAATCATTATTACTGTCCCTTGCTGGTGTTTGATATGCTGTCCTTCATGCTGCTCAGATACCAGTTCAGGAAATGCTGCTCGAACGATTCCATCTCGGACAGGCGACCAGATGTGTAAAAGTGCGAGTTCACACCCTGCTGGTTATTGACGATAATTTCTTCATCCGACTGTGTGGTGATATCCCAAAGCCATGTCAGTGTTTCAAGGTCGTAGTCTATACCTTCGTCTGCATCGCCGCGTACAAACCAGAATACATCGCAGCAGCATGTCTCGTGCGATGTCGGTGTAAACCTGTAGCCAACCATATGATCATTATAGATCAGGAAAAAGCTAACCGGGCCAACCATAAACTCTGACGCACCGCCGTCAAACTCAGCAATAGTCCCCAGTAAAGGGGCAATGCCTTTGCCGCCAAGGCTGCCACTTTCCATGCCAGACAATAAGGGGTTACGGGCGTATTGATAGCCTTCTTCTCCCGCCTTTGCCTGATCAAAGTAATAAGGCGATTCCTGCGTTCTAACCTTGCCGGCAAGGGCTGCTAAATATTTTTCCCTGTGGGCTGCGAATGCCTCTTTTGAAAGCGCCATCGCATGCACCTTGGCATATTCCTGATGGGACGGTGCACAGTGATAACATTCCTGATAGTTTTCAGCCGCCAGTTTCCAGTTCGCCGCGATGGGGAAGCTTTTTTGGGCGGCAAGCTTCATGTTATCAAACCCAAAAGTTTCAAACACGTCTGCCAAATCTTCTTTCATGCCAGCAAGCGATAACGGCTTTTCTGCAAGGCTGACGAATATAAGCCCGCCCACAAGTTCTACATGCACCGGATGCAGGCCGTTGTCGGCCTTTTTAAAGTCTGTCCCCATTTGGCGCGCCGTCATCAGCTTACCGTTGAGGTCATAAGACCATGCGTGATAAGGGCAGGTAAGAAGCTTGGAACGCCCTTCTTTCTCCAGACAAATTCTGGATCCCCTATGCCGGCACACATTAAGGTGCGCTTTAACAGCCCCCTCTTTTGTGCGCACAACAATGACCGATTCCACGTCAAACTCGAACAGGAAAAAGTCGCCCGCTTCTGGAATTTGTGAAACATGGCCCGCCAGCATCCAGTGCTTTAGAAATATGCTCTTGATCTCGGCCTTATATATCTCAGGGTCTTTATAAAAGCGCTGCTCCAGAGAATAGCCAGGCCTATATTCACGTATAAGGTCTGCGAGCGTTCTGCGATCGGGGTTTTCACAGTGGGCACGTACGGGCATTAAATTCTACTTTCATACAAACAATAAAATTAAGTCGAAGTTTATGTGTTGACAGGTTTGTACATTTGTACAATACACTGCATACGTCAAGAACATTTTAGTGCTGGGAAAAAATATGACAAAAGAAGCAATCATTGTCGGCGGTGGACACAACGGGCTGGTATGCGCCAACTATTTGGCGAGCGCAGGTATTAAGGTAACAGTTCTTGAACGTCGTCCTGTAATAGGCGGCGCTGCTGTCACTGAAGAGTTTCACCCCGGTTTTAAAAATTCGGTTGCGTCTTACACTGTCAGCTTGCTGAACCCCAAGGTTATTAAAGACCTTGAACTCCATAAACACGGCCTTGAAATTGTAGGCCGCCGGGTTAACAACCTGTGGCCCCACAAAGACGGCAACTATCTTTCTTTCGTGGTTGGCAGTGAAAACCTTAAAAAAGAAATCGCTCTTTTCTCTGAAAAAGATGCAGCAGCCCTTGATCGTTATTTCCGTGACATTGAAATGGTTGCGGAGCTTATCCGCAACTTCCTGCTTGAAACACCCCCCAATGTGGGCGGCGGGCTGAAAGATATTTTCAAAGCAGCCAAGTTTGGTAACAGGCTTCGTAAACTCTCGCTTGAAGATGAACGCATCGTGATGGACATTTTTACAAAAAGTGTCGCCGATTTTCTGAACATGTATTTTGAAAATGACTATGTGAAAGGTGCTTTTGCTTTTGACGGGGTGGTTGGCAACTATGCTGATTCGCAGACACCCGGTTCAGCCTATGTTCTAATGCACCATGCGTTTGGTGAAGTGAACGGTAAAAAAGGCGTTTGGGGCCACGCGATTGGCGGCATGGGTGCCATCACGCAGGCGATGGCAAAGTCAGCCGAAGCAAAAGGCGTAACGATTAAAACAAACGCTGCTGTCAGAAAAATTCTGGTGACCAACAACAAGGTTGTAGGTGTTCTTCTGGAAAACGGCGAAAGCCTGAGGGCAGACATCGTAGCGTCTAACCTGAACCCTTCCCTGCTCTATAACAAGCTTCTGAATAGTGATGACCTGCCAGAAGATGTGAGCCGCCGCATGAAGCATTATAAAAATGGATCAGGCACTTTCCGCATGAATGTGGCGCTCAAGGGCCTGCCAAAGTTCACCTGCCTGGAAAAGCAAGACCGTGCAACTGACGATCACCTAACAGGCGGTATCGTTATTGCACCAACAATGGCGTATCTGGATGCAGCTTACCGCGATGCAAAACAGTTCGGCTGGTCAAAAGACCCCATTATAGAAATGCTCATCCCGTCAACACTGGACAGTACACTCGCGCCCGAAGGGCAGCATGTTGCCAGCCTGTTTTGCCAGCAATTTGACCCTGACGTAGACTGGGACAAACACCGCGAAGAAGTGGCAGACCTTATTATCGATAAGGTGAATAATTTTGCACCCGGCTTTAAAGACCTGGTTGTTGGCAGGCAAATTCTTAGCCCGCTTGACCTGGAGCGCATTTTTGGCCTGACAAGAGGCGATATTATGCACGGCAACCTGTCGCTTGATCAAATGTTCAGTGCACGGCCCCTCTTGGGCCACGGCAATTACCGTTCGCCGATCAAGAACCTTTATATGTGTGGATCAGGTACGCATCCGGGCGGCGGTGTAACAGGTGCGCCGGGCCATAATGCAGCCCATGAAATTATCAAGGACCATTAGGGGGTAGCTTCATACTCTGGCACTTCAAGGCCGGTTACTTTGGCAACAAAGCCTCTGACAATCTGCAAGCCCTCTGCCGGTGAAAAGGTTTCAGGGTTTAAGCACCACTCTAGCCACAAGCCATCAAGAATAGCATTTATGCCGATGGCTTGTGCCTTAATCACCTCTGGGTCAACAGACCGGCCTTCCATGGAATAGGCCTCTGTCAACATATCCTCAATAGACGTGATATATTCCTGATAAGTTTCCTTATGGATATGGCTTAATTCTTTGTGCAGAAGTGTAAGCGACCAGAAAGCCAGCCACACGCGCAGCACTTTTGGGTCAAGGTTATCTTTCTCAAAAGTTTTAAAAAAAAATATTTGCAGCGCCTCAAGTGGCTTGTTCTTTTTTTCAGCAATACGTTCCTGAAAAATGCCCAAAAACTTTTTGGTCATATACCTGTAGCTTTCAGCAATAAGAACTTCCTTACCGCTGTAATAATGGGTCAATAGGCCCGGCGCTACTTTTGCAATTTCAGCAATCTTCCTTACAGTTGTGCCCTTATACCCATGTTCTGACAACGACGCGATTGTTGCATCAATGAATAATTGCTTTTTGTCGTCGGTGGTATGGTCAACCGAAAAGATATTTTTGCTTCTTGTCATGCATTACTCACTTAAAGTGTCGCTAAAACAGCGGCACTAGCCTACCATATCTATAATGGCATAAAAAAGAGACCAGATAACAACTATAATGCTGTACATTTGTACAAATTAACCCTTATCATTCAAAAAAAATCAAGGGCCTGTATATATGCGTACAAAAACAGTTGTAAACCCTAGTTTGCTTGATGCACTCATACCAGTATTGTTTCTGATCGTTTCTTTATACTTTTCAGTCACGCTTTATGGCCCTAGCTCATCGTATGGTGCCAACCAGCTTGCTTTGATTTTAAGCGGCTGTATTGCCATTGTGATTGGCTTCAAGAATGGTAACAGCTGGAAAACTATTGAACATGCTATTAGCGAGGGCATTAGCAAAAGCATCAATGCCCTGTTTATCCTGCTTATGGTTGGCTCCCTGATTGGGACATGGATTCTCTCTGGCACAGTGCCCGCCATGATTTATTATGGCCTCCAGATCATCCACCCTGATGTGTTTTATGTAACGGCCTGTATCCTGTGTGCCCTTACCTCCCTGAGCATTGGCAGCAGCTGGTCAACGGCAGGCACCATCGGTGTTGGATTAATGGGGGTAGCATTTGGGCTTGGGCTATCGCCCGCCATTACAGCGGGGGCTATTATTTCCGGTGCTTATTTTGGTGATAAGCTTTCGCCATTATCAGACACAACAAATTTGGCGTCCGCCTCCACCGAAACAGACATATTTGAACATATCCGCCACATGTTATGGACAACAGTGCCCTCGATCAGCCTTGCGCTCATGCTGTATTTAATCATCGGGTTAAACTCCAGCCCGATTACAGGCGAAATAAACATTGGCGAAAACCTGCGGTTAATTGAACAGAATTTCAACATAGGTCCTCATTTATTTATCCCGCTTATTGTTGTGTTTTATATGGCGATTAAAAAATATCCGGCTTTTCCAACCCTCACAATAGGGATGCTGTTGGGGGCTGTTTTTGCCGTAGTTTTTCAACCTGAAACAATCCACACTTTTAGCCTGCTTGCGACAGAAAGATCTATGTCCCCTGACGAATTTGCAGCCTATTCTGCCCAAGTACAAAATGGCAATATTTCCCCAGCCATGCAAACGCTCGACGGTGTGTGGCGCGCCATGGTTGACCGGTTTATGATCTCCTCAGGCAACCCAGAATTTGATGAACTGTTTTATAATGGCGGCATGACAAAAATGGTCAACACCGTTTGGCTTGCCATGTGTTCCATGTTTTTTGGCTCTATCATGGAGCGCCTAGGCATGCTTCAGCGTGTTGTTGATAGCCTTGTAAAAAGCGTTAAAACAACCGGTGGCCTTATTCTAACAACAGCCGCATCGTGCATATCTGTTAATATACTTTCTGGTGATCAGTATATGGCTATTATCCTGCCTGGCCGCATGTTCAGGGCTGAATTCAAAGCTAAAAACCTTGCCTCAAAAAACCTGTCCCGCGCGGTTGAAGACACTGCTACCATGACATCGGTTTTAGTACCGTGGAACACATGCTCGGTTTACATGTTTGGCGTACTCGGGGTATCGGCCTTTGCTTTTGCGCCCTTTTGCTTTTTTAATATTATCAGCCCGTGCATGACTATTCTGTATGGGTATCTGAATTTCAAAATAGAACCGCTTGCAGAACAGGCCGTCACAGAAGAAGTACCCGAGAAAACCCTGTAGTTAAAAAGCCTTTAACCCGACATTATAACGCCACCAGAACCGGCAATTCTGGCTACTTCTGCATCGTTAAAACCTGCTTCAGATAAAATCTCTGCGCTGTTGCCGCCAAGGTTGGGGGCTAGTTTATCTGGCAGGCTTTCGGCCCCATCCATTTTAAAGGCAGACCTTATATTGCGAATTTTTCCCTCTGTCGGGTGATCCACAAACTCGAACAGGCCCACATCACTGAGGTGCTCGTCCGTCAACAGATCATCGAGCCGGTTTACTTTGGCACACGGTATATCAGCACTGTGCAGTAAGGTGAGCCATTCACCGGTTGTATGAATGTGTGTAGCCTCCGCCACCACAGCATACAGCATATCAAGGCTTCGACTACGCAAGGCAGGATCATTAACCCTTTCATCTTCCAGCAAGTCATCACGCTTAATAAGCTTCAGAAATTTTTTCCAGTGCGCCCCGTTATAAGGAATGATGCTGATATAGCCGTCTTTTGTGGCAAATGGCTTTCGGAATGCAGACATAAGCCGTGTATATCCAACGGGTCCATTCGCCGGGCTAAATGTTTCCCCTGATAAATGCTCAACCATCAGGAATGCGGCCATGCTTTCAAACATAGGCGTTTCAATGGCTATACCACGGCCTGATCTTGCCCGCGCGGCAACACCAGCCAGTATTGCAATAGCCAAATGCAAGCCTGCAACTTTATCGCATAAGACAGTTGGTAAATATTTTGGGGCACCTGTTGCATCTGCATTCAAATAAGCAAGCCCAGATGCTGCCTGCACTGTATCATCGTAGGCAGGGTCATTCTCGTAAGCGCCGCCTGCGCCGTACCCACAGGCATTGCAGTATATAATGTCTTTCTTTATTTTTTTCAGATCACTATATGAAAGCCCCAATTTCTTAGCTGATTTTGAGCGCATATTGTGTACAAAAACATCAGCCGTAGAAATCAGCCTGTGTAAAGCCTCAAGCCCTTCGGGTTTTGTCAGGTCCAGAATGATAGACCGCTTGTTCCGGTTACAATTCAGGAAAGGCGCGCCCATATTTTCAGACTGTCCGGGCCGAACACTGCGAAACAGGTCACCAGACGGTGCCTCAACCTTGATAACGTCTGCGCCAAAGTCGCCCAAAAACTGTGTCGCGTAAGGGCCAAGCACAATGGTTGTCAGATCAATAACTTTAACGCCGTTCAAGATATTAAACACAAAACTACCCTACCTTAAAATTGAAGCGCATGGCTGGGCCAAGCTATGTTTCGCAAAGCCCGCAGATGGCATCAAGGCCGCCATCTCGCGCATTTTTGGCTTATAATGGCAAGGCGGCACACCAAAACGGCGGCTAAAGGCCACAGTAAAAGCGCTGACACTTTCGTAGCCCACTTCATAGGCTGCTGACGTTATTTGCTCACCGCCAATAATAAGTGACAATGCATTCACCAGCCGTACTTCCCGGCGCCACGCACCAAATGTCATGCCTGTTTCCACCTTGAACGTGCGTGTGAAGTTCCGGCGGCTCATACCGGCTTTTATGCACCAATCATCCATATTGTCCGGCACAGCTGGTGCCTTCAAAAGCTCCTGACACACACGCATCAGCCGCTTGTCTTGGGGCATTGCAACAGTCACTTGGTCTGGCACTGTGTTTTTACGGGCCATTTCACAAACAAGCAGCGACAAAACAGCGTTTTCATAGGCGATATCTCTATTGCTGCCGTTCAGGGACACAACCTCTTTCATCAAGGAACGAATAAGGTCTGATGTCATCAAAATTCTAATATGCTGCTGCTGTCTGAAAACAGATTTTTCTAGCGAGACAATATGCGCCACACCGTCGGTGCTACTGAGCTTGCATGTGTTTATCTCAGGGCATACCAACACATGCGAGGGATGCAAAACAAAGTTCCTCCCCCCCACATCTGCTGAAAAAACACCTTGCTGCGGGCAAACCAAAAATACGCAGTCATCATTACCTATATGCATGCTCCGCTCACCGGTCAGAGCAATTTCTTCTCCCACAAGGCTTCTAAATGGCTTTCTCTGCATTGAATTTTGTATCATTTATATGAACTCCACAGAATAGAAGTTTCTTCAGGATCAGGTGTCAGAACTGTATCTTTCAGTCCCGTCTACTATCGTCCGCAGTATTTCCACCTCTGTAAGGTGCGCAGGGTCCATGGTCAGCAGGTTGTCTGCAAACACGACAAAATCCGCCACATACCCCGGTGCCAGCATGCCAAATCTATCCTCTTGGAAACCGGCATACGCATTGGTAACCGTATAAGCCTCAAGGGCAGCCTCTATAGAGATTTTCTCATCCGGCAACCAGCCTTCCGGGTTCGCACCGTCAATGGTCTGCCGTAGTACAGCCGCTTGCAACCCAGTACGCGGGTCCAGAGGGGCCACTGGCCAATCAGACCCAAAGCTTACCTTCACGCCAGCATCCAGAAGCGAGCCAAAAGCATACGTGCCGTGCAATCGTTCCTTGCCTATCTTCTTCACAGCCCAGCGGCCATCATCCACCGCATGATACGGCTGCACAGAGGCAACAACACCAAGCTCGGCAAAGCGCGGTATGCTGGCCGGGCTGATATGCTGTGCATGTTCAATAAGAAAGCGCCGGTCCCGCGCGCCGTTCACTGCCTCTGCTTCTGCATATATATCGAGGATCATATCATTCGCGCGGTCCCCAATCGCATGAACAGCGATATGCAGGTTGTGTTTGTCTGCCGCCAACACCCACTCGCGTAAATCAGCGGGGTCAACAAAAGTAATCCCTTTGTTTTCCGGCATGTCACTGTAAGGTTCTTTAAAGAGCGCTGTGCCTGAACCAAGCGAGCCATCAACCAGTCCTTTAAGGCCGCCCCAGCGCACCCAGTCATCACCGCGCCCTTCTTCGCGCACGATCGCATCAAGCTTTGCCCAGTCTTGCAGGGGTACAAAAGAACTAAACCGCATATCGGTTTCGCCTTTCGCCCGCATCCGCCGCAGTGCATTCTGGCTAGTCCAATCAAGCGCTTTAATATGCACCTGTGTCACACCCAGGCTTAAGCCGTGTTCAATACCCTTCCTGAATGTTGCCTCTATCTCGGCCTCACTTGGTTCCGGTATTACCCGCTGCACCAAATCTTTGGCTTTATCTTTCACAATACCGGTCGGTTCACCGTTCGCATCGCGGATAATAACGCCCCCATCCGGGTCCGGGGTGTTTCTGTCGATCCCCGCAAGCTTCAAGGCAAGCGAGTTCAAAAACCACATATGCAGGTCTAACCGCGCCACCGCGACCGGTGTATTGGGGGTAACAGCATCGATCCAGTCTTTGTGCGGTAGCTCGCCGCCCCAAAGCTGCTCATCCCAGTTACCGCCTTCAACCCATTTACCGGAGCCTACTTCTTGGGCTGCTTCTGCAATAATGCGGCTAAACTCTGCTGGCGTTGATGCCTGCCGCAAGTTCACACGGCTTAACGCCTGCGACCCCATCAGGAAATGGGTATGATTATCTATAATGCCGGGGGTTACAAACGCGCCGCCCAAATCAACCACACGGGTCATGGGGCCCGTTGAGGCAGCCACTTGATCTTTGCCAACTGCGGCAATTCTGTTGCCAACGGTACCAAAGGCAGAGGCAAGCGGCGCACCGCGCACACCTGTCCACACAGACCCGTTTACATAGGCTGCATCCAGGCGCACACCGCCCGCTCTTAAGGCATACGGCAACATAAAAGTTGCTGCGCCTGCCATTAGTAATTGCCTTCTATCGATCATTTCCACCCACCTGTTTTAAATTATCATCTTGATTTTCAACAGTTACCAGTATCAAAGCGCTTCACTCTCCCAGATATGCCGCTCGCACTTTTTTATCATCCAGCAGGTCATTCGCAGGACCAGAAAGTGTTATCTTTCCCTGCTGCAAGACATATGCGTAATCGACAAACCTTAAACTTAACTCTACATTCTGTTCTACCAGCAAAAGGCTAAGGCCAGTTTTTGAAAGCTCGCCTAACACTTCAAAAATCTCCCCCACTATACGCGGGGAAAGACCAATAGACGGTTCATCCAGAATTAAAAGCTGTGGCTGTGTCATCAGGGCGCGGCCTATCGCCACCATCTGTTGCTCACCGCCTGACAATGTACCAACACGCTGTGCTGACCGTTCGCCGAGGCGCGGAAAAAGCTTCATGATATTTTCAAGGCTTTCTTCACGCTTCTCTTTTGCTTTCGAAAAAATTGCCGCTGCCGTCAGATTTTCAAGTACCGAGCACTCAGGGAACAAATGCCTACCTTCTGGCACAGTTGCTATACCCGCTCTGGTACGCATGGCAGCCTTCACTGTTTGCACGGGTACAGTATCCCACAGTAAGTGCCCTGCCGATATCGGGATTAGGCCATTTATCGCCTTCACCAAGGTGCTTTTCCCGGCACCATTAGACCCAATAAGCGCTACTTTACTGCCCGTTTCCACATTAAGGCTAATGTCACTGATAATTTCTACCTTGTTATAACCAGCAGCAATATTTTGTGCAGATAGTATGCTCATGATGCCACCTTCCCAAGGTATGCACCCTGCACACGCTCGTCCTTAATCACTTCTGCCGTGGGGCCGCATAACAGCACTTGCCCAAAATCAATAACGACAGAGCGCTCACACAAACTGCTAATAACAGGCACAGAATGTTCCACAACAATAACAGCAATGCCCCTTGACGGTAAAAGCCGTATTTTTGCACATAAAGCATCGGCTTCCGCCTTGGTAAGACCAGCGAGCATTTCATCAAGCAAAAGCAGCCTTGGCTCTGTGGCCAGTGCGCGGGCAATCTCAAGGCTTCTGAGTTCAGAAACATTAAGCTCTCCGGCATCTACATATGCCTTGGAGGCTATATCCAATTCTTCCAGCACGGCAGCCGCAGCCTTCCGGGCAGCAAGTGTGGTTTTATGCTTTGCAAAAGCTGCAACCTGCACATTTTCCAGAACTGTCATGCCCCTAAAAGGTTTTACAATTTGAAATGTACGCGCCAAACCCCTTTTACAAATTGTATGCGGCGGTAAATGCTCAATACGCTCACCCTCAAAGAGGATTTGGCCACTATCTGGATGCAAAGCACCAGACAGGCAGTTAAACAGTGTTGTCTTGCCTGCCCCGTTTGGGCCTATCACAGCGAATATTTCATTTTCATCAACAGAGAAATGAACATCTTGCAGCGCTTTTAAACCACCAAATGATTTACTAATCGATTGTACATCAAGAAGTGCGGTCATTGCCCTGCCTCCTTGTTTGCAGCTGCCTGTTTTGCCTTGCGGCGGCGCATCATAGCGGTAAACCAGCCGCCAATGCCCTGAGGCAAGGCTATCGCAAGCAAGATAAGCAGCGTTGCATATACAATCACATTACTTCCCTGAAGTGATGTTATACTGCGCAGAAAATCATCAAGCGGCACTAAAATCGCAGCACCCAACAGCGGCCCCCATAACAATGACATGCCACCAATAATAGAGAAAACAAGCATCTGAATTGAAAGATCAATACCCAGAACAGAGCGCGGGTCCACGTATGAGATATAATTTGCATAAAAAGCGCCGCACAGACCTGCGATTGCGGCACTAATAACAAAAGCCCGCATTTTCATTTTGCGCGTGTCAATGCCAAGTGCTTCTGCCGCTTCTTCATTATCGCGCAGCGCTTGCCAATAATAGCCGGTTCTGGATTTAAGTAAAAAGTTTCCAAGCAGCAGCGTTATTATAAGGATAGCCGCAATAATCAAGCCGTAAGGCCATTTTTCGTAAAACTGCAGATAAAAGCCCCCATCCTCGCGCAGCGGGATCATAATACCATCTGAGCGGCCAAGGGCGGCAATGCCCGAAACCAGAAAAAAGGCAACTTCACTAAAGGCAAGGGTCGCGATACCAAAGAAATAGCCTTTCAAGCCGTACCTGAAACATAGCATCCCAATGATAAAGGCTACAGCCATTGCCAGTACAACTGCCAAAGGCCATGTTAAAAGCGGTGGCCACCCAAGGTGAACACTGCACCACGCAACTGTATAGGCACCAATACCAACAAAAAGCGCATGCCCCAGCGACACAAGCCCCGCCATACCACCCATAAGATTCCATGAAATGGCAAGCGTGCCGTAAAAACAGGTCAGGATAAAAATATCCATGAGGTATCGGTCAGCGAGCGCACCCGCAAAAGCCAGCACAATAAGTCCGCATACAATAATTATAGGCGACACTTTATACATTAGTGCGCCCCTTTCTGGCTAAACAGCCCTTGGGGCCGCACCAGCAAAATAAGAATAAGCAAGCCAAAGGGAACCGCCGCCGCAAAGGATGCAGGAAACCAAACCCCTGCAATGCTTTCAGCCAGCCCCACAATAAGGGCACCAACAAGCGCGCCGCCAAAACTCCCTAACCCGCCAATAATGACAATAACAAAGGCTTTGAGTGTAAAAAGTGCCCCCACATGAGGGTTGACATAAAGTACAGAAACCAAAAGCGGCCCGGCAACACCAAGTGTGCCAATACCAACTGCCATCGACCATTTGTATACTGATGAAATATCTATGCCTGAAAGGGCCGCCCCATCACTGGACTGGGACACACTGCGCATCATTAAGCCAAAGTCTGTGCGCTTTAAAATAAGATACAGTAGCGCCAGCAAACCAAAGGCGGCCGCGCCCGCTATCAATTGCGGCATTTGAATAATGGCAGAGCCAAACTCAAACCCTGTTGAAGAGCGCGGCAAGGTAACCAGCCTGTTATCGCCGGTAAAAAACACCAGCGCAAGGTGCTGTAGCAACAACGAAAGCCCAAGCGTAACCGCCATTTGGTTAATCTCTGGTGCCCCAATGGTAAACCTTATGATACCGCCGTATAACAGTACGCCTGCCAACATTAAAATGGGTGTAACAATGAAAACAGCCAACACAGGGTCTATGCCGGGTACAGCCCACGCAAAATAGCCAAGATACATGGCGATCATCAAAAACTCGCCATGCGCAAAATTGATAACCCGCATCACACCAAAAATAAGCGTTAGCCCAACAGCGATTAGCCCGTATATGGCCCCATTCGCCAAGCCGCTAATCACAGCCTGCATTATAATAGCTGACGAAAAACCAGATTGCTGGGTTTCAGCTTTCTCGCCAGCCTCAAGCGGCACATCAGAGGGTATATTGGTTGTTTCAATGCTTGCTGGCAACCGCACAATATTTTTCACTTCACTGCTGGCAACCGCTTCTGGCCAAACAGTAACAAAGGCACCGTCGACAACCTCGGCAATAACATTACCAACCGTATTCTGGCCGTTTTCATCAAACGCCAGAACGTCACCCGGCAGTAATGAAGCTGGCCCTGTTTCAACATGTAGCTGCCGGAGAGCATCACGCACTTTAACGGTATCGCGTGCTCCCGCGCCTTCAAGCGCAAGGGCCGCAACCCATGTACTAGCGTAAGCCTGTGCTGCATTACTCAGCGGCACGTCACCGTAGGCTGCTTTATAGGCTGTTACAAAGTCTGTGCTCGCCTGCTTCTGGATATCTGACATCCATTCAACAACGCCAAATGTGCCTTCTGCCAGATCACCAATTTGCAAAAGTGACGGGTGAACATGACCACCGCCAAAGCCCAACACAAAAGGAGAATAGCGCTGAGCTGCAAGCGCCCGCAGCAACACCACTTCATCATCAACATAAGCAACACTTAACACAAGATCAGCACCGGAGGCTTTAAGCTTTGCTGCCTGCGTACTAAGGTCTGGTGACCCGGTTTTAAAATTCTGTGCACTTACAATCGCAACATCTTCTGTTGCCAGAACATGTTTATACCCGTCCGATACAGTCTGCCCAAACGGGCCATCTTCATAGACCAAAGCAACTTTATCAATCGTCTGACCTTTTGCACGCATAAACCGGATAAATTTGGCCACATCCACGGCGGCCCAGCTACCCTTCGGGGCAACACGGAACACAAACTTCATATTCTGTTCGGTAATTTTATCGGTTACCGCACTGGTCACAATAAAAGGTGTGCGATAGCGCTCTGCCACCTGCATGGAAGGTATTGTCGCAGATGATGTCCATGCCCCCATAATAACGGATACTTTGCTTCGAGAAATGAGCCTTTCGGCCTCACTTCGGGCAATTTCAGGGCGCGACTGGGTGTCTGCCACAACCAGTTCTATTGTAGCGCCCCCCAAAGCGCGAATCCCACCGGCCTCGTTAATTTGCCGAGCCGCCAGTTCGTGTGCACGCAGCAACCTGCCACCATCTGCTGCACTAACACCTGTAAGCGGCACCAAAACACCCACCTTTACAGGTTCCACAGCATAAGCAGGGGAAACAAAGGCCATAAAAGCAACGGTAAGATACAGCACTAGCTGCCGGTAAAACCCTTTCACACTTCCCCTCCCCTATTAGTCAGATTGTCCGGTTATCACCGGCAAGTATAGCCACCATCAACCGGCAGAGCCACACCTGTCACAAAGGACGATTCGTCGGATGCCAGCCACAAGGCGGCTTTCGCCATTTCTTCCGGGCGACCAAGACGGCCAAGCGGTACAGACGCTAGCAGTTTCTTTTCGTTTGCCGCCAGCTGTTCAGGTGTTGCATCCCGGCCCACAAACCCGGGCATCATGGGTGTATCTGTCAGGCCCGGGCAGATAACATTCACGCGGATACCGTCTGGTGCAAAGCTTTGCGCCAGTGATTTACAAAGGCCAACAA
The DNA here is from genome assembly GCF_015240255.1 of Kordiimonas pumila. NCBI lineage: Bacteria > Pseudomonadati > Pseudomonadota > Alphaproteobacteria > Kordiimonadales > Kordiimonadaceae > Kordiimonas > Kordiimonas pumila. Next base: position 1,583,045 of record NZ_CP061205.1, on the reverse strand, counting down.
CTGCAAACTTGCCCGCAGAGTAAATCGGGCTAAACATCGACCCAACAAGCCCGGAAACAGAGGCCGTAAAAATAAGCGAACCGCCACCCCGTTTGCGCATATATTTTGCCACTTCGCCCGAGCCAAGCACAACCGATGTAACATTAAGTGCCATTGCTTTTTCATACGCTGCAAGATCAAGGTTTTCAACAGACCCAGGCCCCGGAATACCGGCATGAGCCCATAAAATATCAATACCGCCCAGCTTTTCTGCAGCTTCGTTAATGCTACCACGCGCACCTTCTGGTGTTGAAAGATCTGCTGTAACTGTTACAATTTCGCAGCCCTTAGCTTTCATTTCTGCGGCAAGTTCTGCAAGTGCATCAGCATTAATATCGACAGCCGCTACTTTGGCGCCTTCCTGCGCAAAATATTCAACACCAAATCGCCCCATCCCGGAAGCTGCTGCAGTAATAACCGCAAGTTTATTCTTTAAACGCATATCTACCTCTTCACATTATTAGTTGGCAAAACAGTAGGCCTTATTGTGCAAACGCATCAGGGAACTGGCCTGTTGCACTGATGACAGTTGTTTTTGTTTCCAAGTAGCTATCAAGCGCCTCAAGACCATTTTCGCGGCCCCAGCCACTGGCCTTAAAACCACCATAAGGCGTTGACCACCGGATATACCGATATGTATTCACCCACACGATACCGGCATTAATGCGCGCTGAAACACGGTGAGCACGGCCCACATCACCTGTCCACAATCCTGCAGCAAGGCCGTAGTTTGCATCATTTGCAATCGCAACAGCTTCTTCTTCACCGTCAAAAGGAATAAGGGCAGCAACAGGGCCAAAAATTTCCTCGCGGGCAATGCGCATGGTATTATTTGCGCTGGCAAAAACCGTAGGGCTTACAAAATAGCCATCTGCAAGTGGCCCTTCTGTCAGGCGCTTGCCGCCCGCCACAAGGTCTGCACCTTCCTGTTGCCCTATCTCAATATAAGAAAGGGTTTTTTCCAGTTGCTCCAAATGCGCTTGCGGCCCCATATGGGTTGCAGCATCCAGCGGCATACCAACACGCACCTTTGCCGAGCGTTTTACAAACTCATCAACCACGCGGTCATATACTGACCTTTCAACCAGCACTCTTGAGCCCAGCGCACAGCTTTGCCCGCAAAGCGCCCACGCTGATGATGTTGCAGCATTCAGGGCCTGATCAACATCAGCATCGCCGAATATTATGTGCGGTGCTTTGCCGCCCAGTTCGAAAGAGAAACGCTTTAGGGTTTCTGCCCCGGTGTGTAAAATCCGCTTTGCCGTTTCGCCCTCACCTGTAAAGGCAATTTTGTTTACATCAGGGTGCGCCACCAAATGGGCACCCGCTCCCGGTCCATCACCCGGCACAACATTCACCACGCCCGGCGGGAAACCGGCTTCTTCGAAAAGCTTTGCAAGCTCAAGCGATGTAACCGGCGTTTGCTCCGCAGGCTTCAACACAACCGTACAGCCTGCAGCAAGGGCAGGCCCAAGCTTCCATGCTGCCGACATCATTGGCACATTCCACGGCGTAATAGCGCCCACAACACCAACAGGCTGACGTGTTGTAAAGGCATGCACCGAATCTTCTATCGGTATGGTTCTGCCTGACATTTTATCTGCAAGGGATGCAAACCAGTGATACCAGTTATTGTGACTACCAATATCCATACGCGATTCTCTAATGGCACGACCATTATCACGTGTTTCAAGCTCGGCAAGGCGCGGTGCGTTTTCTTTGTATAGATCTGCAAAACGGCGCATTATTGCTGCACGCTCGTGGCCCGGCATTTTGCGCCATGGCCCCTCAAAGGCTGCACGCGCCGCAGCAACTGCACGATCAATATCTTTTGCCCCCCCAAAAGCAACTATAGCCCAAGGCTTTCCGGTAGAAGGGTCAATACTTTCAACCAAGCTGCCATCAACCGGCGCAACCCATTCACCACCAATAAAAAGCTTTTCGTACCGTGCCATATCTGCGGCAGACGCCGTTCCTGCACCTTGCATTGAAGTAGAATTGCTCACGCGTAACCCCTTACCCAATTTGTTCATATTTATGAATAAATTGTACATAATTATGATTTATGTCAAGGCATAAAAATTTCCACCACAACGCTATTTAAGCGAATACTCTTTAATAAACGCCATATATTAACAATTAAATGCTACTTTCCTTAAAAATAGCACCGCCATCAATTTCAATTTAAAGCTTAACATCAGCATTATATTCATATATATGAATTATTAATACAATATATGATGGTTTATTCATTTAACCGTCTTAAAATTAGGGAATACCTATTTATGGCAGGTTTGTTTTATGAGGAATTCAGCGAAGGTCAGGAATTTAATCATGCCTTTACCCGCACTGTTTCAGAGGCTGATAACACAACATTCAGCCTTATGACCATGAACCCCCAACCCTTGCATATTGATGCGCATTTTTCTGAAAATACAGAATGGGGCCAACGCCTGTTTAACAGCATCTATACTCTTGGCATCCTCATAGGCATGACTGTTTATGATACAACACTTGGCACAACAGTTGGCAACCTTGGCATGAAAGATGTTCGGTTCCCGAAACCTGTCTTTCACGGTGACACGCTCAGGGCACACACAAAAGTTATGTCAAAACGCCTTAGCAAATCAAACCCCGGCGCCGGGCTTGTTGAATTTGAACATACTTGCTTCAACCAGCACGGTACTATTGTTGCCACTTGCATAAGAACCGCCATGATGAAGCTAAAACAAAAGAGCGCAGCATTATGATACGGTCTTTCCTGTTTGTGCCCGGCGACAGCCCCTATAAGTTTGAAAAAGCAAAACAAGGCACCGCCGACGCACTGATCCTTGATTTAGAAGATTCCGTCGCAGACACACATAAAAACACCGCGCGTACAGAAACCCTTAAAATGCTGCAACAGCCTTCACGGCTGCAAAAGCTGTATGTACGCATAAATGGTTTTGACAGCCCCTATGCAGCATATGACCTAGCAAGCATTATGCCCGGCAGGCCCGATGGTATCGTTTTGCCAAAATGCGCAGGCCCAGAAGACATAAACCGGTTAGGCTACATGCTTGATGCCCTGGAAGCTGCACACACGATTGAAGCTGACACCACGCGCATTGTAGCGATTGTAACAGAAACAGCGCAGTCCCTTTTTACACTTGGTACATATACCCCAGCTCATAAAAGGTTATGGGGCATAATGTGGGGCGCAGAAGATTTAGCATGTTCGCTTGGCGCGCAAACAAACACTGAAAAGGGCATCCTGCTTGAGCCTTACCGCCTAGCACGCACATTATGCCTGATAGCGGCATCGGCGGCTGGGGTGGTTGCCATTGATGCTGTATCTACTGACATTCACAATCTTGACGCCATATCAGAAGAAGTACGGCAGGCGCGGCGCGATGGCTTTGGAGCCAAGGCCGTTATTCACCCCAAGCATGTTGATATTGTTAACACTGGATTTCAGCCAAGTACCGCAGAAATAGAATGGGCAGAACGCATTATTGAAGCATTTGACAACCATTCAAACGAGGGAGTACTTACGTTGGATGGAAAAATGCTTGATAAACCCCATCTTATCGGGGCCCGGCAAATATTGGCTTCCAATCGGTAGCAGAAACGTTCAATAAACAGAAAATAATGTAGGAATATTATGCTCGTCAAACAAGCGGCCAATGTAATCGAAATACTGGAATATTTCGTTCAAAGAAAACGCCCTGCTACCCTTTCAGAAATATCTGATGATCTGGGATGGCCGCGCTCCAGCACCTTCAATCTGGTTGGTACGCTTGCGGACAAAGGCTACCTGTATGAACCACGCAGCCGAGGCGGTTACTACCCAAGCCCGCGCTGGCTCACAACAGCACAGTCTCTTGCTGATGCCGAGCCCCTGCCCGAAGCCCTACTCTCACTCGTGCGCGAAATTGTGAAAGAAACCGGCGAAACAACATCCGTTTGTGCGCCAAGTGGCACTCATGCCGTCATGATCCACGTGTTCGAATCAATCCAGTCCATACGATATTATGCTCACGTCGGCAGCAGGGTACCCATTTATGCCAGCTCTGCAGGCCGCGCTCTTCTTGCCCAGTACGCCCCCCATGAACGCCTATCCATCTACAAAAAGATAAAGTTTGAACATTATACAGAGACAACACCGGTTAGCATAGAAACGCTGGAAGAAGAGTTACGCCGGGCCCATGAACGCGGCTACCATCAAAGCCATTCAGAATATATTCCAGATTTAGCTGGGGTTGCCCTCCCCCTACCTTTACCGTACCGCAAATTATCTATCGTAGTCGCAGGGCCTGTTTCCCGCTGCCTTGAAAAACGCGCAGCGATTGCGGAGATAATGATAAAAGGCTTACAGCGCTTTTCCAAGGAACTCGACATAAAGCCTGTTGAAGCCTAAAATGACAGATGGATCTTACTGAAAACTTCTCACAAGCCTTAACGACTGGAGAGAAACTTACCCCTCCGTAGCCATTGCGTTAAAACCGCTCAAATAGCGGTTGATCAAGGCACAATCACGCAAAAATAAAGCAGCCATTACTTACCCAGATGCGCTGCAATTTTAGGCCATGCAGCAGCACCTTCTGTCAATAATTGTTTCAGTAGTTCATCAGACCAATCAACTGCAGCAGCCGTTTGAGTTGATCTAGGATAGCCCGTAAACCTCAAAGGGCACGCCGCAACCCAAGATCACGGCGCAACCTCTGTGCATTGCCTAGCGAAATATCATTCACAAGCCTGTGGTAAACCAGACAAAATAGCCCATGTTTTCTCAAAACCCTTAACAGCAGCATCTGAAATGACTTTGCTTTTAATTGATGCAAAAACACCAATAACAGCATGTCCATCAGGGCCGAAAAAGGTTATGCCTTGTGTCTGCCATTTTCCATCTTTCGATTTTAAGTTAGTGGCATAAATGTAAGAGATGTTTTTAAGCTGGACATGTGCATGAACGCCCCCATCGCCATTAGCAACCATATCGAGGTAGCCTTCCTTGGCGCCTTCCTGTAGCAAAGGCACACGGTGCTTTGGAAACACAAAAGCATGCTGATCTGACGGCGAGAACACCATCCCTATATCTGTATCTGCCCCCCACGCATCAATAGATTTCCATATTTGCGTTGTAATTTCAGGGTTAGCCTTAACACCAACTGCTGCCGTTTTGGGCAGAGCACTCGTCAGAAGCGCTTCAGGCACCTCAAGCCCACGGCTTGCTATAGCAAGCGGCGCGCCCGGCTGATTTTTTTCGATATAATCAAGAAATTTCGTTTTATCACCTTGAGAGACACATAAATCACGAACATCATCAGAAGCCACTGAAACAGAAGTAAATGAAGCACTTGTTGCCAAAGCTATTGTAGCAAAGAGGGTGAGACCACGCATAAAAAATCCCTTACATTGTGTAATAATTTCGAAATTATTACACGGAAATATTATACACGCAAGTAGATGCTTACGGTCTTATATCGTTTATGAAATTTTAAATTATATTACAAACCCGGCACATAACCCTTGATACCAACATCCAAGATAAAAAACTTATTCCAAGACTGGAAGTTCAGATTTATTCTAAAAATACTTTGCAAATAAGATAATTTTCCTCCTTCTTGATGGTATCTTTGTACACATTCAGCACTATGTAATCCTTGGGCCAGCAGGTAGGATAAGATGCGAGTATATGTGTCAGGCATTCAGCATGAGACGAACACGTTTTTAGGGACTGAGACGTTATACGGTGCCTTTGAGGTAGCGGATGCGTGGCCGGGGTTGTTGCAAGGTACGGAAGTTATTACGGGAACGCGGGATATTAATCTGCCGGTTGCAGGGTTTATTGCCGTTGCCGAGGCTGAAGGCTGGGACCTGGTACCGGGCGTGTGGTGTTCAGCAGGGCCGTCAGGGCCGGTTGCAGCCGCCGCCTATGCAACGATCACAGAGGAAACCCTCTCCCGTCTCAAGGCTGCAGGGCCGGTGGATGCGGTGTATCTTGACCTGCACGGTGCTATGGTGGCAACCGGTACACCAGACGCAGACGGTGACCTCTTGCACCGGGTGCGGGTGCTGGTTGGGCCTGAGGTGTTTGTCGTTGCCAGCCTTGATATGCATGCCAATGTTTCCCAAAAAATGGTAGAAGCTACAGATGCGCTTGTTGTGTATCGAACATACCCCCATGTAGATATGGCAGAAACAGGGCAGCGTGCAGGCGTGCGTCTCAAGCGCCTGCTTTTGTCAGGCCGGCAGGAAAGCAACTTGAAGCAGCTTCCTTTCCTGTTACCCATGGGTACACAGTCCACCCTCGATAGCCCAATGGCAGAGATCATCCATCAGATCGAGGAGATTGAGCGCTGGGGTGGCAGTGTTGAACTGGCAACAGGTTTTCCCCTTGCCGATGTTGCAGAGTGCGGGCCTAGCATTATCAGCTATGGCCCCTGTGCTGCCGCCAGCAGCAAACAGTTATATCAGGCTATGCTGCAGCTTGAAGGGCGCTTTCGGGAAACGCTCCTGACACCGGACGCGGCACTAAGCGCTTGCAGGCAGCAGCTTGCAGCGAACCCCAAAGGGCCAGTGCTTCTGATCGATACACAGGATAACCCCGGCTGTGGTGGCACAGGTGATACTGTCGGCCTTCTCAAAGCCCTTATTGAAGCAGCGATACCGGGTACAGTCGTGGGTGTTGTCGCAGATGCCCAAACCTGCGCACAGGCTCATGCGGCTGGTGTAGGGGCCAGCCTTGATGTCAGTATCGGCGCACAGCACGGGTTTGGTGAAACACCCTTACAGCTACAGGCAACGGTTACAGCCCTTGGCGATGGTTTTTTCACCGGTACCGGGCCTTTTTATCTGGGCTGCAGGTTTAGCCTTGGGCTCACGGCCTTGCTCACCTATGGCACGGTTCAGGTTGTGCTTGCCAGCACACGGCAGCAGGCAGCAGACCAGGCCATGTTCCGGCACCTAGGCATAGAACCCGCTGACGCGAAGGTTCTCGCCCTTAAAAGCTCGGTCCATTACCGGGCTGACTTTGGCGCTATCGCAAGTGCCATCATCACCGTGATCAGCCCGGGCGCTAATACCGCAGACCTCACCGCAATCACATACAAAAATATCAGCCCTAACACACGCATCGCTGGCCGTAATAAAATCAGTAAAGGCGTTTAAACAGGAGGAGAGAAGAATGGATATGGATGGTTTGAGGGCGCGTCTTGAGGGTGGCGCGGACGAGTATATTAAGGTTGGTGTTGTTGATATGGACGGCATTGTTCGCGGGAAGTATATGTCCGGGAGCAAGTTTTTATCGGCGCTTGAGGGGGGTTTTGCATTTTGCGACGTTGTTTTGGGCTGGGATTCGAACGACAAGCTGTATGACAATGTGAGCTATACGGGGTGGCACACGGGGTATCCTGATGCGGCGGTACGGGTTATAGAGGAGAGTGGCCGGTTATTGCCGTTTGAGAATGATCAGCCGTTTTTTCTGTGTGAGTTCACGGGTGCGGCGGAGGCCTTGTGCCCACGGGGTGTGCTGCGGCGTGTTCTGGCAGATGCGGCATCGCTTGGTTACAGCGTCAAGGCCGGGATTGAGTATGAGTTTTTTGTTTTTGAAGAAACCCCGGAGAGCGCGCGGGAGAAAGGCTTCCGAAACCTGAAGCATCTGGCCCCGGGCACCTTTGGCTATTCTGTTCTGAGAAGCTCTGAACATGCGCCGTTTTATCAGGCGATCCTGGATGCCTGTACCGGGCTTGATATCCCGCTTGAGGGCCTGCACGAAGAGACCGGACCGGGAGTGCTGGAAGCCGCTATTGCGGTTGATGATTGCTTGGCGGCGGCGGATAAAGCAGCCCTGTTCAGAACCTTTACCAAGGTTGTTGCCCGCCAGCACGGCAAGATGGCAACTTTCATGGCCAAATGTACACAGGAATGGCCGGGCCAGAGCGGTCATATGCACCTGTCGCTTTGGAAAGACGGTGCCTCGGCTTTTTATGATGAGAAGGGTGAGCACCGGATGAGCGAGGAGATGCGCTACTTTTTGGGCGGCCAGCAGGCGCTGATGCCGGAGGTGCTGGCAATGATCTCGCCGACGATTAATTCTTTCACCCGGTTGATACCGGGGGCATGGGCACCAACCGCTGCCACATGGGGTGTTGAGAACAGAACCTGCGCGCTGAGGGTTATCCCAGGCTCGAGCAAAAGCCAGCGGATAGAATACCGGATATCAGCGGCAGATGCGAACCCCTATCTGGCCCTGGCGGCGGCGATTGCCTCAGGCTTATGGGGTATCAGGAACAAGATAGAGCCGGGTACAGAGATCCGGGGCAATGCCTATGATGTCCAGATGCCGGATAGCTATAGCCTGCCAACCACCTTGTGGGATGCAGCACAGCGCTTAAGGGCAAGTACAGCAGCCCGCGAGGCATTTGGTGACGCATTTGTCGAACATTTTGCCGCGACCCGGGAATGGGAAGAACGCGAGTTCCGCAAACATGTGACCGACTGGGAACTGAAGCGCTATTTTGAAATCATCTAGCGCTTCCCCCTATACCCCGCCGCCTTTCTGAAGGGGAAACGGCGGGGAACACCCCTAAAGCCGAACACCGGCTAGAACCAAGAGAACAGATGTGATGGACAGTGTAAAAACAGTTTCCCCCCTTGATGGCCGTATTGTTATTGAACGGCCCTTCGCTGATATGAATGCGGCCCTTAGTGCTGTCGCTGCGGCACTAAGGGCACAGACCTTGTGGCACGCTGTGCCTGTTGCTGACCGGGTTGCGGTGCTGGAAGCGGCTATTGCCTCTATGGTGGAGCGCAAGGCCGTGCTCGCCGCTGAGATTACCCTGCATATGGGGCGGCCCATCAGCCAGAGTGCGGGCGAGATTGACGGCATGGCCTACCGGGCGCGCCATATGCTGGCGCTGGCGGCAGAAGCGCTGGCTGACCGCGAGGAAGCAGCCCCTGATGGCAGGCGCTATTTTATCCGCCGGCAACCGCACGGTACGGTGCTGGCGATCACACCGTGGAACTATCCGTATCTGACAGCGGTGAACAGTATTATCCCGGCACTGGCGGCAGGCAATGCGGTGATCCTGAAGCCATCACCACAAACCCCGACCATTGGTGAGCATTTTGCAGAAGCCTTTAAGGCGGCCGGGGTGCCGGAGGGGGTGTTCCAGTCTTTACACCTGAGTGCAGATACGACCCTGAAGCTTATTGAAACCGCCTCGATCCACTATGTTGGCTTTACCGGGTCTGTTGCCGGGGGTACCGCGGTTGAGAAAGCGGCGGCTGGCCGGTTCCTGCCTGTGGGGCTTGAGCTTGGCGGCAAGGACGCAGCCTATGTACGGGCGGACGCTGATATTGATAACGCGGTCGCAAACCTTGTGGACGGGGCCTTGTTCAACAGCGGCCAGTCCTGCTGCGGGATTGAGCGCATTTATGTGGCAGAGGCTGTGTATGACCAGTTTATCGCAGCCTATGCAGCGCTTGTGCAAACCTACAGGCTTGGCGATCCGCAAGACCCTGCAACAACGCTGGGGCCGGTGGTGAGTGTTCAGGCGGCAGAGCGGATACGGGCCGAGATTGGGGCAGCCTGCGCGGCGGGTGCTGAAGCATTGATCCCTGAAAACCTGTTCCCGGCAGCAAAAGCGGGCACTGCCTATGTGGCACCGCAGGTGCTAGTGAAGGTTGATCACACCATGGCCTTTATGCGCGAGGAGACCTTTGGGCCTTGTGTCGGGATTATGGCGGTACAGTCAGACGGGGAAGCCATTAGCCGTATCAACGACAGCCCGTACGGCTTGACCGCCAGCCTCTGGACGGAAGACACAGCCACAGGGCTAGCCCTTGCTGACCAGGTAAATACCGGGACGGTGTATCTTAACCGCTGTGATGCGCTTGAGCCAGCACTTGCCTGGGCCGGGGTAAAACACTCTGGCCGGGGCTGTACGCTGTCGCGCTATGGCTATGATGCTCTGACCCGCGCCAAATCCTTCAACATTATTGACCGTTCATAAAGAGAGATCCCATGGTACCATCATCCCCCAGCCTTACGGCGAACTGGAACTACCCAACCCGCATGCATTTAGGTGCAGGGCGCATTCAGGAGATTGCGGCGATCTGCACAGAACACGGTATGAGCCGCCCCCTGGTGGTAACAGATACGGGTGCAGCCAGCCTGCCGTTCACGGCCCAGATTATGGAACTGCTGACAGAGGCTGGGCTGAAGGCTGGCCTATATAGCAATGTGCCCAGCAACCCGACCGATGCCTCTATCACCGAGGGCACAGACCTATACAGGGACGGTGACTATGACGGTGTGATCGCACTTGGCGGCGGGAGCGGGCTTGATGCCGGGAAAGCGATTGCGCTGTTGGCGGGGCAGGGCCGGCCGCTTGCTGACTTTGAGGATGTCGGCGATAACTGGCTACGGGCGGATGCCAACAGGATTGCACCGGTGATTGCGGTTCCCACCACTGCGGGGACCGGTTCAGAGGTAGGCAGGGCTTCGGTCATTACCTTCACCGCCACCCATGAGAAGAAGATCATCTTCCACCCGAAGATGATGCCTGTTGCGGTGATCAGTGATCCGGTGCTGACGGTGGGGCTTCCCGCTCACCTGACGGCAGCGACCGGGGTTGATGCCTTCACCCACTGTTTTGAGGCTTTCTGTGCGCCGTCCTATCACCCGATGGCAGATGGTATTGCGCTAGAGGGCATGCGCCTGATTAAAGACTGGTTGCCGGTCGCCTACAGAGAAGGCACCAATGTTACAGCGCGCACCCATATGCTGACAGCGGCCAGCATGGGGGCTACCGCCTTCCAGAAAGGGTTAGGGGCTGTACATGCGCTCAGCCATCCGGTTGGTGCCGTCTACAACGCCCATCACGGTCTGACCAATGCGATCTTCCTACCCTATGTGATGCAGGAGAACCGCCCCCTGATCGCTGCAAAGATGGAACGGCTCGCCGCCTATCTCGACCTCGGCCAAAATGGCTTCAATGAGGTGCTCGACTGGGTGCTCGCCTTCCGCGAAAGCCTTGGCATACCCCACGATGCTAAATCTCTCGGCATCAAGGATGCAGACATACCAGACCTCGCCCTCGCTGCAACACTCGACCCCTCAATGGCCGGTAACCCAAAACCCCTGAACATAGATACCGTACAAAAGCTCTACTCATCGGCAATATTAGGTAATCTATAACGCTAAAAGATAGACATATAATACGCCTGCAAAAAATGCAGCGCCTTAAAGGCTCAGCACACTAAAAGCTGAGCCTTTTCTTTTTTTTCCCACCTTTGGCAGGTTAATTATTCGGAATACTCCACCCTAATCAGATAAATCCTACTTCTGCCGATTGCTATCATATCGATCAAACTTAAATTCGTTTAATGGTTAAAATGATATGACGCAAAAACAGGCAATCCTGTCACACATCAAAAACAACGCTTTGTTGGATGTCTTGCAGCTTGAACATGCTGGCACTAGCTTTTCTATTACCAACCCAGCTACAGGGGATGTGCTGGGAACTGTTGCCAATATGGGCGCACGGGAAACTGTTGCTGCTATCGCGCACGCTGAGGGTGCGCTTGATGGCTGGCAAGCGCTAGGCGCTTACAAACGCGGCGATATTTTGCATAAATGGGCAAGCCTAATGGCAGAGAACAAGGAAGATCTCGCCGTTATCATGACCCTTGAGCAAGGCAAACCACTGTTTGAAGCGCGCGGCGAGATCGATTATGCGCTTTCATTCTTGCACTGGTTTGCAGAAGAAGGCAAACGCCATTACGGCGAAACAATACCCTCGCACAAAGACGGGGCGCGACTTTTAACAATGCGTCAGCCTATCGGCGTTACAGCTGCCATTACCCCGTGGAACTTTCCTTCCGCCATGATCACGCGGAAAGCAGGGGCTGCCCTTGCTGCTGGCTGCAGTATGATTGTACGCCCAGCAAATGAAACCCCTTTTTCAGCCATCGCGCTGCAATATCTGGCACAGCAAGCTGGTGTTCCGGGTGGTGTTTTTCAAACGATTACAGGCGACCCTGAGCCTATTGTTGGTGAACTGGTAAAAAGTGACAGGGTCCGTGCCCTTAGTTTTACTGGCTCAACACATATTGGTAAAATGCTGGCGAAAAGCAGCATGGATACACTGAAGAAAGTATCAATGGAACTTGGCGGCCATGCCCCGTTCATCGCCCTGCCTGACGCTAAGCTCGATGATATAGTAGAGGGTGTCATGGCAGCCAAATTTGCGACATCCGGGCAAGACTGCCTTGCTGTTAACAAATGCTATATTCCTGAAACACTCTATACCGACTTTTGCGAACGCATCACCAAGCGTGTAAAAGCTCTTAAAGTGGGTAACGGCATGGCAGACGGGGTTGATATTGGCCCGCTTATGCATGAAAACGCCGTACTGAAGTGTGAAGAGCATGTTGCTGACGCCCTAGCAAAAACAGCAAAGCTGACCTGTGGCGGTAAACGCCAAAAGGCTGGCAGCCTGTTTTATGAACCCACCGTACTCACAGATGTTACGCCCGATATGCTTATCCACACAGACGAGACATTTGGGCCTATTCTGCCTGTAAGCCGCTATTCGAACCTGACAGACGTTATTAAGGATGCCAACACGAGCCCCTACGGCCTTGCCGCCTATGTATATGGCCGCGATATTGCCGCCCTGTGGCATGTGGGCGAAAAACTGGAATACGGCATGATTGCTGTGAACACACCTTCCTTTACCGGCCCGCCTGCTCCTTTTGGCGGGTTCAAGCAATCTGGCCTTGGCCGTGAGGGCAGCAAGCACGGCCTCGATGAATATACTGAAATTAAATATATGTGCCTTGGGAATATGTCGACCCTAGCACCAGAATTTGCAGGAGATGCAGCATGACAACAATCAATGACCTAGACAGGAAAACACTGGTCCACCCCTTTGCACACCTTGCAGACCACGATGCAGGTAACACGCCCTCACGCGTGATTAAAAAGGGTAAAGGTATCCGTATTTACGACACGGACGGCATTGAGCTGATTGATGCCTTCTCAGGCCTTTACTGCGTCAACATTGGCTACGGCAATGAAGCTGTAGCGGATGCGATTGCAGAGCAAGCACGCGAACTTGCTTACTATCATGCCTATGCTGGCCACGGCAGCGAGCCATCCATTAAGCTTTCAGACGAAATTTTAAAGTGGTATGGCCCCGGCATGGCACGGGTATTTTATGGCCTTTCGGGGTCTGATGCCAATGAAACACAGGCCAAGATTGTATGGTACTATAATAATGTCCTTGGCCGCCCGGCTAAGAAGAAAATTATCTCACGCCTGCGTGGCTATCACGGGGCCACTGTTATCTCTGGCAGCATGACAGGCCTGCCGTTTTACCACACTGCTTTTGATATGCCGTGTGGCCCCATATTGCACACAACCAACCCGCATTATTATTTTGAAGCAGAAGACGGCATGACAGAAGCCGAGTTTTCAAAAAAATGTGCGCGCGATCTTGAAGAAATGATTTTGAGAGAAGGGCCAGACACGGTTGCAGCCTTTATCGGCGAGCCTATGCTGGGCACAGGCGGCATTATTACACCGCCAGAAAATTACTGGGCAGAAATACAGGCCGTTCTGAACAAATATGATATTCTGCTGATCGCAGATGAAGTGGTTTGCGGCTTTGGGCGCACGGGCGAAAACTTTGGTTCGCACCTCTACGGCATGAAACCTGACCTGATCACAATAGCCAAAGGCCTGACAAGTGCATACCTGCCGCTATCTGGTTCTATTGTCGGCGATAAAGTATGGGACGTGCTGAAACAGGGATCTGAGAAATACGGCCCGTTTAGCCACGGCTACACATACACAGCGCACCCTTTGTGTGCGGCAGCGGGCCTTGCCAACCTGAAAGTTTTGAAAGACAATAACATTGTTGCAAACGCCAAAGACACCGGCGCTTACTTCAATAGTGAACTGAGAAAAGCCTTTAGCCAACACCCCCTTGTTGGTGAAGTGCGCGGCCAAGGCATGCTGGGCGCACTTGAGTTTGTTCAAGACAGAAGCCAAAAACAGCGCTTTGATGCAGCCCTTAAAGTGGGGGCACAAGTTTCTGCTGCCACCCTGAAACGCGGCATTATTGCCCGCGCCATGCCACACGGCGATATTTTAGGGTTTGCCCCGCCGCTGATTACCACAAAAGAGGATGTCGATCACATTATCAAAACTGTGGCAGAAGCAGTAAACGAAGTTACTGACACCCTAACAGCGCAAGGTGTAAAATTGGCCTAACGGTATAGAAAACACTGCTGTCATAAAGAAAGGCCCGCTTAACAAAGCGGGCCTTTTGCTATCACAAGGGCTTAAGCCTCGTTATTTCATCATCAGATCAGACAGAGGGTAGCCAGCATATTCTTTAACCGGCTTGGTAACAAAGTGGGTGAAATACTGGTTAATGCCAATATTGCTTTCAAGCAAACCTTCCATAAAGTTCTGATAGTCCGTAATATTATGAGCAATAACCTTTAGAATATAGTCAATGCCCCCACCAAGTGCGTGGCACTCGAGCACCTCAGGATACTGCTTTATATTACGTTCAAATATCGTAAAGTCACTCGCCCTGTGGCTCCCCAGTGTGATGGTAACATACACAAGGGAGATTTTCATGAAGCGGTTAATATCAACCTGTGCGTGGTAGCTTTTAATGTATTTATCTTTTTCAAGGCGCTTGACGCGTTCGTGACACGGTGTAGGGGAAAGCCCCACAACTTCAGACAGTTTGACACGCGTCATGCGGCCATCTCGCTGCAAAGCCTCGAGTATAGCCACATCAAAGCGGTCAAGTTTATGTGTCATCACAGGCACCTATTTATCAAAAGCATCACAAGCACACATCTTTACCCTACCTCGGTATTATCGGCAAAGTTATATATGATGGATATTCGGCCGTGTGGTAGATCGTTTGTTCTGCGGTCTGTATTTCTGCATCCTCAGCAAATTTATGCCCGGTATTTGGGTTACGGTCAAAGCGCGGGAAATTACTGCTGGAAATATCCACCCGTATCTTGTGCCCCTTTTTAAACAGGTTGCTTGTTGCCCAAAGGTCAATTGTATATTCATACACTTTACCCGGTGTGAGCAGCTTTTCAGACTTGAAAGATTCCCGGTGGCGCGCCCTGATAATACCATCAGCCAAATTATAGGCTTTGCCGTCTGGATGCACATCAACAAGCTTTGCTGTAAAGTCTGTATCGAGCGCAGAAGACGCCGCATATAACGTAACCTCTATTGGCCCTGTCACCTCTGTATCAGCCTCCAGTGGCCCTGTCGTATAGACAAGAATGTCTTTACGCTCTTCAAGGGCAGCTTGGTCATATGGCCCCGCAGGTGTTGTTTTAAACATCAGGTTGCCGCCCAGAGTAGGTACTGGGTTATTCGGGTCATATACAAACTGGTCATGACCTTTTTTGGCTTCAGGCTTTTCTGTACTTAGCGTGCCGTTACCTTGCGCACTGTTAGCGCTGCCTTTGCTGTTAAAATAATATTTTGTGTACTGCGTGCGGGCGAGCGGCCATTCCTGCTCATCACGCCACTTATTTTCGCCCATCACAAACAGGCGTACGGGTGCCTCATTTAGTACGCCGTTTTCTGTGCCCTTCAGCCAGTAGTCGAACCATTTGATATGTATATCGTCAAAGCTAACAACAGCCGCGTCTGTAAAGTCTAATTCACCTAATTTGGCTGACGGGGCTGCTGTGTGCGGCCACGGCCCAATAATGAGCTTTTGAGCATGCCGGTTTTTCTCGCTGCGGGCTTTTTTACCCATATCAGCAAAGCTTGTAAGGTTGCCGCGTAAGAAAACATCATACCAGCCCGCAATATTATAGGCCGGAACATCAATCTGGTCGGCCTGAGCCTCTACATTATATTCCATCCAGTACTCATCATGAGACGGATGTGCCAGCCAATCGCGGAAATGAGGCAGGTCGTGACCAATCGCTTTATCAAGGGTTTTCAGCGGTAAATGTAAAAGCTTTTCATCCCAGTCATAATGGCGAATCTGGTTTGTGCGGCCACTAATAAGCGCCGCCCAACCAATGCGAGATGAAAGCTGGAATGCCCCCCCGGTGTAAGCCACATCCTGATAATAATTATAGGGTGTCATGCGCGGTGCAAGGGCTGTGAGGGAAGGCGCCCGCAGCGGTGCGCTTAACCACTGTACAGATGCAAGGTATGACCCCCCCATCATGCCAACTTTACCGTTTGACCAAGGCTGTTCACCTGCCCAAACCTGCGTATCATAGCCATCTTCAGCTTCATATTTATAAGGGTAATGCTGACCGCCGTCAGAATCATAACGGCCGCGCACGTCCTGGTGGATAAAAACATAGCCTCGTTCTGCCCATGTATAGCCTTCTGCAATATCCTGATCACGCGATCCATTATCATAGGTATCTCGCGTTAAAATAACGGGGTATTTACCGGGTTTTGCTGGCCTGTAAATATCCGTTGAAAGGCGTACGCCGTCCCGCATGGGTACCATTACATTATATTCCGGGATCACGGATTTATTCCCAAAGTGAATGGGGTCAGCAGCATATGCGCCGTGCAGATACGCCGGAGCCACAAGTGCGGCAAACATTAATACTTTAAAGATCAGTCTTTGCATTTCAAAATCCCTTACCTCTTTCATACCATAACAAAACGACACACCGCGTACGCTATAAATGGTTATTTTCTATTTGTGTAAGCCCCGCACCAAGTCCGGCCATAGCAACACCAAATTCATTTAAAGCAACAAGCCAGGCCGCGTTGTTTTCAAGAGAAAACTGCCTTTCCGCTTGCGTCCATGCTGGCATTATCCATGGTTTTTTAAATTTTTCCGCCGCTACTGCGATACGTTTAATGTCTGTCCTGTCGTCACCGTCAAAACAGTAAGTTGACCGGCCCCTTGAAAGCGCAAGGTCTGACGGGCCAACAAAAAGGCCGTCCACTGTTGGCAAAGCCAAAATTGCTTCCACATCAGTGAGTGCCGCAGAAGATTCAACCATTGGGTAACATTTAACCCGGTTATTTTCGTTTTGAAAAAAACCCGCAGGCAAAGCATCATAGCGCACTATGCGCCCCGCTGCATAACTACGGTTACCAAGCGGGGGATATTTTGCATGTGCCGTTACTTCACGGGCATGATCAACGCCCTCCACATGGGGAATAATTACAGCGTCCGCGCCAAAATCCAGCGCCTGCTGGATTGCCATGGCTTCTGGTGCCAAAACCTTGGCGCAAATTTCAAAGCCAAGCGCTTTGCAAAAAGGAATAAACATATTCAACTGGGACTGGTCAAACGCCCCGTGCTCAAGATCCAGCACTAGCCGTGTTAGCCCTTTATCGTGTGCAGCTTCCACCATCATCGGGTTAGGCGTTGAGAGCCAGAAAGCAAAATTCTTAAATTTACTATGCATTTTGATATCCCTTTCTACTGGCCCAAAACATGGTGCCGCTGAACAGGGATGTCTGCTCGCACTTTATTCAAGTAATCAAAGTCTAGTGAGGCAACAATATGGCCTGTTCTCGCCTGTGCGCGGGCCAACACTGTGCCCCACGGGTCAACCACCATTGAATGACCATAAGAAGCCCGTGGTTCACCATTTTCAGAGTATGTGCCCACTTGATTTGTTGCCAGTACATAGGTTTGGGTCTCCATTGCGCGCGACCGGCACAATATTTCCCAGTGATCTTTGCCTGTCATAAGCGTAAAGGCTGCCGGGGCAATAATAATGTCGGCGCCAGCCTTGCTTAATTCGGCATAAAGTTCAGGGAAACGCAAATCGTAGCAAATACTGCAGCCAACTATATGATCATCTACCTTGTAAGTGACAATATTTTCACCGCGCCCAAACACATCGGATTCCCGGAAGACAGCGCCGTCAGGTGCCACAACATCAAACAGGTGAATTTTCCGGTATTTGGCAATTTCGCTGCCCTTGGGGTCAAACACAACTGTTGTATTGTAAAGCCGGTCGCCGTCCCGTTCGATCATGCTTCCGCCGTGCAGATAAACACCATACTCTTTGGCAAGCGACTGTAAAAGCCGATACGCACCACTTTCAGGGAAAACCTGCCCAGCCTCGCGTTTACCTTCCTTTGTGCCACCAAGATATGTAAACAGCTCTGGCAAAACAACCAGCCTTGCGTGTGTATCTGCAACGGCTGAACGCACTGCGTTTTCTGCCTGTTGCAGATTTTCAACGAGGCTATCGCGAGAGTTCATTTGTATTAGGCAAACTTTCATTTTTTTTCCTACATATTCTAAAATATTCAAACAGGTTTCAGGCAGATTTTTCGACCATCTGGGTCGCACCGGTAATATCAGGCAGGCATTCACCGCCGTATAAACGGGCCAGCACCTCAATTTCACGCTGCTGCATATCGAGCGCCGTATTAGCAACCATTATTGCATCGGCTTTCGAGAGAGCGATAACGCCGCTTTCATCGGCCAAAATAGCGTCACCAGGATGAACAATTTGCCCGCCCACAGTAACCGGCACATTAATGGCACCGTCGAGCCCAAGCAGTTTTGTTGTGATAGATGAAGGCCCCCTGCACCACACTGGCAACCCAAGAGAGCGTATTTCTGCAAAATCTGTTGCAGGCCCATCAATAACCGCGCCCACAATGCCCGCACGTTTCATGGCATGGGTAACAACCCCGCCCCAGCAGGCATGCCGGCTATCGCCGCAACGCTCCACAACAACAAAATCGCCCGGGCGTACGGTTTTCAGTAAATAATGCAAGGCTGTTGAGTCTGCATGCGGTATGCGAACTGTTACAGCCGTTCCTGCAACCCGCGCTTCTGGCAATACTGCCCGAATATCGCGGTCTATAAATCCTGTGTGCAGGAAATGACCAACAGTGGCTGTTTCAACTTGCTGCAAAAGTTCCACCAAACTAGGGGAAATTTGCTCGGGCATTTTATGAACATCAAACATTTCTTTCCTTTTCTGACAAAGCCTGAAACGCAACCAAATGCCCAGCTCCCACATCGTGTAACGTTGCTTCTCCCACGCTTCTGGTCACTGCCAATTCAGGGTGCCAACCGCCAAACATAAAGCCCTCTGGGGGCCTTGGGTTTTGTTCTTTAAGGGATATAAGCTCGTAGCTGTCGCCTCTAGACTTCACAAGCCTGGGTGCCGCTTCAAGAAGCGCACATGTATAGGGATGACGCGGGTCATCAAAAACCTGATCACGTGTACCGGCTTCTACCAGTTTGCCCTGATACATAACGGCAATTCTATCGCCGACTTGCTCTGCTACACTCAGGTCATGTGTAATAAAAAGACACGCAAACTTGTGGCGCTGCTGCAAGGCCTTGAACAGCTCTAAAATCTCTTCCTGCACAGTTATATCCAGTGCCGAAACAGGCTCATCAGCAACAACAAAATCAGGCTGCGAAACAAGTGCCCGTGCAATGTTCACCCGCTGCCGCTGCCCCCCTGAAAGCTCGTGAGGGAACCTGTCATAATAGCTTTCATCAAGGCCAACCTCGCGCAGAATATCAAGTGTGGCAGCCCTAACCTTGGCTCTCGTCATGTTGCTTTCATGACGCAGGCCTTCGGCAATGGTTGCCCCAACAAACATCCGGGGATCAAGTGCAGAATATGGATCCTGAAATACCATTTGCATTTTCTGACGAAGCACCAGAAAAGCACTTTTATCTAATGTCCCAATATCGGTTCCATTATAGATAACAGAACCAGAATCAGGCCTGATCAAACCCAGCATTGTTCGGGCCAATGTTGTTTTGCCCGAACCAGACTCGCCCACGACAACAAAGGTTTCGCCTTGCCGCAAATCAAGGCTGACATCATGCAGTACTTTATGCACAGGCTGTGCTTGCCACGGCCACTGACGCCGCCCCCTATAAGCAACAGACACCCCTTTTATTTCGCAAAGCGGCGGTGTTTTCACTTCGGCTTTTATATCAGTGTAGCGAACAGGCAGAGCGCCCATTAGTGACTGTGTATAAGCATGCTTGGGGGCTAGCAAAGTGTCGCTGATAGACCCCATTTCTATCAGATCGCCTTTTTTTATAACAGCAACCTGATCTGCATACTGCGCAACGAGGCCCAGATCATGGGTAATCAACAGCACAGCAACACCCAGTTCGTGCACAATTTCGCACATAATATCCATCACCTGCTTTTGTGCGAGAACATCAAGAGCAGTTGTCGGTTCATCTGCAATCAGCACCGCAGGTTTCATCAGCAAAACACTTGCAAGCAGAATACGCTGGCGCATGCCGCCCGAAAACTCATGCGGAAATTTTGCAAGGCAGGTTTCAGGGTCGGTAATCCGCACCCGCTTCAGCATAGCAATAGATCGTTCGCGGCATTCCCCGTCGGGCAGGTTAAAGTGCCATTTCAGGGCCTCTGCCATTTGAAACCCAACCGTTAAAGTAGGGTTGAGGGAAGTCATTGGCTCTTGGAAAACCATGCCTATGCTGACACCTCTAACGTCTTGCATCTCGCGGGCTGAAAGAGCAGCCAGGTCTTTGCCCTTAAACAGAATACGCCCACCAGATATGTGCCCGCCAGGGGGCAGTAATCTCAGCACAGCTCTGGAGACCATGGTTTTACCGCTACCGGATTCGCCGACTAATGCCAGAATCTTACCTGCATGCAGGCTCGCAGAAAAGCCCTTCACTACGGATACACCGTAGTCTGCACTACCAAAGCGAATACTCAAGCCCTCAAAGCGCAAGAGCGGTTCTGCGGTTTCTTTGGCTATGGTATCTGGTGCTGTCATCACATCTGTCATAGCCCTGACATCCTCGGGTCGTAGCGATCTCTTAGGGCATCGCCGAACAGGTTAATCCCCAGTAGCGTTACAGTGATGGCAAGGCCGGGGAAAATAACAAGCCACGGCGCGATCGAAAAATATATGCGCGCATCAGAAAGCATGCCGCCCCAGCTTGGGTATGGTGGCGGCACGCCTAAACCCAAAAAGCTAAGCGCACTTTCTGATAGAATGGAGAGCGCAAAAAAAACGGTACCCAGCACAATAAGGGGACCAACGCAGTTAGGAATAACGTGCCGAATAACTGTGTAAAGCTCGCTATTGCCCATAACCCGCGAGGCATCGACATACTCTTTTTCCCGGATAGAAAGGACAGACCCCCGCACAACCCTGATTACACTCGGTGTATAAGCAAGACCCAGTGCCAGAACCACACCCCATTTACCCGGGCCGATCGCGCTCATGATAGCAAGCGCAAGAAGCAAACTGGGAAGCGCCATAAACGCATCCGTTACAGACATAACCACCCGGTCAACCCAGTTACCGCAATACCCTGCCAGCGCACCAATGGGCACACCAAGCAGCATAGCAAAAGCAACAACATAAAAACTTACACTTAAACTAACCCACGAGGCCGACATAAGACGGCTAAAAACATCGCGGCCAAACTGATCAGTACCAAACCAGTGATCAGCAGAAGGGGCCGCTAGATATGCCTCAAAATCTAACGCAATAGGGCTGTAGGGCGTATAAATCTGTGCCATCACCGCCAGAATAAACGCAACACTAATAAGGAAAAGGCCTACTGCTCCGTTTACACGGCGCAGGTACCATGGACGGCTACTCGTCATAGTCTTACCCTTGGATCAAGTACTGGATACAGCAGGTCCACACACAAGTTTACAAGCACGTAAACCCCTGCCACAAATATCAACACACCCTGCACAACAGCATAGTCGCGAGCGTATATCGCCTCGACAAGGAAACGCCCCAAACCCGGTAATGTGAAGACAGTTTCAATAACCGCTGCGCCGCCAAGGAGCGAGCCAAGCGTTAAGCCCAGCATTGTAAGTGTGGGTGCAAAAGCATTTTTAAACACATGCCGCCTCAGCACCACACCTTCACTAAGACCTTTTGCACGGGCGTGCGTCACATATTCCTGACGCAGAACTTCAATAGAACTGGCACGCATCATCCGTGTAAGGGTAGCAACCTCCAGAAACACCAGAGACAAAACCGGCATCAGTAGATATTTCATACCGCCGCTGAAGTCCTCGGCAAGCGATACATAGCCAATAGTAGGTAACCAGTTAAGATAAACCCCAAACAAAAAGATGAACATCAGGGCCATCCAAAAACCCGGAATAGACAAAAATACATTCATCAAAAACACGATGGAGAAATCTGTCGGCCTATTTTGCCGCCACGCCGCTACCATACCTGCAGGAATTGCAATCGACGCAGAAAAGAGGATTGCAACAAGAACCACCTGAGCCGTAACAGTAAACCGCGATAGAAGCCCCGTTAAAATATCCTCGCCGGTAATAAGCGAAACCCCAAGATCGCCCCCAAGGGCGCGGCTAAGCCATAGCCAAAACTGCACATAAGCGGGTTTATCCAAACCAAGTTCCAACCGCACTTGTGCCAGTACCGCAGGGTCTGCAAGGTCGCCCACAATAAGAACGGCAGGATCACCGGGGACAGACCGCATCAACATGAAAATAAGGAGCGCAAGAATGAACAGCGTCGGTATCGTCATGATTATTTTTTTAAGTGTATAACTAAACATAACAATCGCCTGTTAGCGCTCCTCTTTCCGCACACCCCATAAACGGGGCCGCCCCATAACCCATGGTTCGTACCCTTGGATGTTCGTGCGGGTTACGTCGGCACCGTATTCGTTGAAAAGCCCGATGATGGGGACCTCGTCGTACATGGCGAGATGGATTTGCTCAAATAGCTGTTTTTGGCGCTCAACAAGGGGCTCCTGCTCTGCCTTTTGCAGCAGTTCCAGCATGGCATGATTATCCCACTGCATATTTGGCTTGTCGTCCTTAAGCCCGAGAAAGCTGTCATAGTTCAATGCAGGATGTGTACGGCCAGAATACCCAAATGCCGAAAGCTGAAAATTTCCACTGAAAAAATCACTAAGCTGGGTTGCCCAGTCTACCACCTCGAGTGGAGCATTTATGCCAACCGCTGTTAGCATTGCTTGAATTGCAATGGCATTTTCAAACATGTACGGAATTTTGCGGTTAGTTTTGATCGTTAGCGCTTGGCCGTGATAGCCCGCCTCTTTCAGCAGCGCCTTTGCCTTTGCCGGGCTATATTCGTACCATGTCTTATGAACAGGGGTATGAAAGGGACTATCAAGGGGTATAGCAGAAGGGTTTGCCTGCGCATTACCAAATGTAGAAATAGCCGCGACCTGATCAATATTGATAGCGTGGGCTATCGCCTTCCTAATGCGAACATCCTTCAGGGTTTCATCGTTTGACTGCATCAAAAGTACAGACCAGGAAAGAAGGTTTTTACCCTGAATTTTAACATCTGGCCTTCTTTTAAAGTCAGGCACCAAATGCAGCGGTAAAAGCGGTAAAATATCAATATTGCCCGAGAGAATACTGGCAACACCAATCGCCATTTCACCCACCACCATAAACCTTATACGGGGAACAAGAGCTTCACGGCGGCCAGCATAACCATCCCGCGGTTCCGTGCGTGCTGAATATTCATCAAATTTAGTCAGCAGCACATATTCACCGCGTTTCCATTCCTCAAACTTATAAGGCCCGGTTGCAATAGGCTCTATCCACGTTCCATCAGCGCTTACAGAATCCGGGTGTAAAATGGCTGTAATACACTGCACATTAGCCATTCGATCGAGAAAAACAGAGCTTGGTTTTTCAAGCTGAAAGACAATAGTTTGCGGGTCTGGTGTTGTGATTTCTTCTATTTTGCTGCTTTGCACATTGCTGCCGTCATACCAGTGCCTGCACCGCCAGCGTGTTGCCGGGTCTAACATGCGGTCCCAGCTCCATTTCACTTCTTTCGACGTCATAACGGATCCGTTATGAAATTTCACCCCGCCCCGCAAGGTAAAGGTAAATCGTGTCATATCGTCTGAAACCTGAATGCTTTTAGCAAGCATAGGGGCAACCGATAAATCAGATCTGTAGGCAACCAGCGATTCCGCAATATGATGTATAACAGTGTCAGTATTACCGTCGCGGGTTACACCGGGGTTTGTACCTTTAATATCACCCTGCAAAACAACCTTCAGCTCATCTGCTTCACTGGGTGCCCATGCACCAACTGGCAATGATCCCAACAGTAAAGTCACAAAGGCAAGAAACAAAAGCCCCTGACCTCGCCTTAGGGAAAACAAAGATATATTTGGCACAGGTAAAATCATTACAGGCTATACTCTGTATAAACAGCCCCGTCGTAAGGAGCGGGCGCAAGCCACATTTTGCCGGCTGTCGTATCCATGATCAAGTTTGCGACAGTGCATGAATAAGCGCCGTCTGCCCGGTAAGCAGGTGTGCGACATATTGCATTAGGGCTGTCAAATTTGTCCGCAAGAATGGTTTTAAAAGTCTCTGCGGTTATCTTGCCATTAGCCGCCTCAAGCTGGCGTCGGGCACGGCCATCGCGGTGCAATGATTCCGGGTGCCGGGCCAAGCTTAAATCTTCAACAGATAACAGCGCTGTTGGGTGCTTGAAATGGTTAGCATGGCTCAAAATGCCTTTTTGCGGCTCAATCCAGAAAGCTGATTTTGGTGTCGTTTCAAGGCAGATAGCCTCACCTTCCCGGTGGCTGATTATAATATTATGGGAAAAAGACCGTTTACTATTAAGCAAAATACCAATCGCTGCCGAATAATTATCCTGTGTGAACATTTTACGGCGCGTAAAAGGTGTTGGAATACCGTTGCTGGTGGTATCATGATTACTTTGTAAACCATTTGCGGTAAGTGCCAAGCCTGCACTGTTCATACCGTGGCGCGCCAATTGCCCAGCCTCGCAAAACAATAGCATGCGCGGGCCAGTTTTAGGTGTAATACGCAAAACGATAGAGGTGTGCGCACAGTCTGGGCGCCAATCCCAGCTTTGGCCGTGCAACAGATTACCTGCCGCCGTTGCCTCAGGCAGGGCCAAAATAGCAGTACAGCCATCAACATCCAAGGAGGCTGTATCTTTTTTCGAGAACGCCAATTCTGTACGGGCATTTAGCAGCAGGATCGCTTCTGTTGGCTGCTCACTACCCGCCGCGATACCGCGTATTTCCTGCCATAGATCATCTGAATATGCAGCAATAACAGGCTCATAATGTTTTGCAGCCAGCAGCGCATCTGCCCACGAGATGCCCCGGCGCTCAAAATCTGCCTGATATAATTGAAGCCCACGAACAATGCGCTCGCCAGCAAGCCGACCATGCTGCTCACCGCATTCAAACGGTGAACCAGATACATCAATTAAAGGGAAAGGCGTTGTCATAGAAATATTATCCACTGTTACTGTCTATTATGTGATTGAGATTGTTTTAAAATGCTGGCGAAGAAGGCTTTTACTGGCTCAAGAAGCTTAAACCCGTCGTGTCCCACACCCGTTACAAGGCTGTACTGTACCGACACGCCTTGTGCCTCGTAACTGTGCCTAAGCGCGGCTAGCCGCTCTAACCTCGTACGGCCTGCATCGTTTACACCCGGCATCCAGAGGGGGTCATCTTCTTCAATAGTGATTTCCCATGTCTCGGTATCATCTGCGCCAACAACCATGTGGACCGCAACACCGCGCATCGATTCATAATCAAGTGCTTGACCAAAGCGGCCTTCAAAGTCTTTCACACCGCAGTGCCAGTTCTGACTTGCGTCCAGTAAAGTCACCATGCCCGGCGCGCCAATTGAAACAGCCTTCAGGGCCTGTGGGTGGAAATAGAAAAACCTGTGAGCAAAGTGACCGCCACCAGAAAAACCATGCATATAGAACGGCACATCTGGAAGCATGTAGCGCCCGCGTACTTCCTTCACCATTTCAAGCAAAATGGTATCAAAATTGAGACCACCCGAACGAAGAAACTTATAATTCGCCTCGGTACCGTCTTCATAAATGCCCGCTGGGAAAAGCGGCGTTAAAACAATACACTTATGTGCGGTTGCAAAATCCTTGAACAGGTCGCGGTAGGTTTGAGGCGTCCGGTTTGAACCATGAATAACAACAATAAGCTGATAGTCTGCTGCACAGTCAAAGCTAAAAGCCTCAGGCACATAAAGATAATACCCAAAGCGCTGATCATACCTTGATGCGACATAAGCAGTTGCGCCCTTTTCATAAACATTAAGCATTGCCAGCTCCTTTTGCGCGGTGCACTTTGGGCTTCCTAATTTGATACCGACGCCACCATAAAATCGGGCCAGTGATTGTTAAAAGCGTAATCACCAAACCACCCAAAAAGCTTAACAACTGACCAAAGCGACCCAATGCAAAATCAACATGAAGTGGGTACATCCACGCAAAGAACGCTTCAACAAAGCTCATGTCTGACGCCTGCTTCTGTGCGGTGACTGCACCTGTCACAGGGTTAATCCAAACCTGCGAAGCTGGCGCGGTTGCGCCGAGGGTGCTATGATAAAAAACCACCCGGTTTAATACGGCACCTGACGTAAAACGAACATTTCGCACTTTGGCAAACGGTATTGCCTCTTTTGCAAGCTTGAGCAATTGAGCATTAGGAAGCGCGACTTCCCCTTCTTGCACAGCAATGGCTTTCGGTGATGTCACCCCTAGAAAAGGTTTTATCTTCGATCCAAAAATCAAAAATATGCCAGTGAACGCCAACAAGAAAATAACAACCAGAGACACCATGCCCGCACTGCGGTGCAGTTCAAAGAGTGTGCGCGTTGTATTTTTAAATGTAACTTTTAAGGATCGCTTTAATCGCTTAAAGCCTGGCCACGCAATGATAATACCCGTCACAATACCAACAACCAGTATTATACCCATAATGCCAATAAAATAAGCGCCCGCCTGCCCCGCCAACAAATCAACATGAAGATCGAACACAAATTGCAAAGCCCGGTCTGCAAAATTTTGTTCGGACACAGTGCCTAGTTCAGGGCGCACCATGAGAAACCCTGCGGCACCTGTATCTGTGATCATTCTACCAACATAGGGGGCACCAGGACTTGCGGGAAAATCGATCCGCCGAACAGACCACTTGGGGTATTGATTTGCTATCAAATCGATGGTGGTTTCTAAAGCGCGCTCTTCACTTTCCAGAACTGGTACTTCTGCAACAGAAATACCAGCGCCAGCCATATGCAAAATATCAGCACGGTAAACGAGGGCCAAGCCAGTAACAGCCTGCAATAAAAGAAATGCTGCCGCAGAAAGCCCCACCCACTTATGTACTGTAAATACCTTCTTTTGCATCCCTGCCTCTTACCGAAACATCGCAACCAAGCACATGATCCAAGTTTTTTTAAAAATAGTAGAAACGTGAAAGTCACAAACCTTTATTTTGGTTTATAATATATAATAAGTACCTCAAGTCAAATATATTAAGTGAAATATTTGGTATTTTGTTAAAATAAGTACCAAAATAGCATTTTCTGAAATGTGGTTCCTGCTATGCTACATGCATGGCAAATTTAAAAAGGCCGCAACAATGGTGCAGCCTTACAAAATCATGTGCTTTTTACTGGAGTAGCAGCGGCTTTATGAACCAAACGATAGCTTGGCCAAACCAAAGCTGCTCTGCGATGCTTTGGTAAGGTGGCTAAACATTAAGTTTGCTGCAGTGGTTCGGTTTCCGTCTGCAACAGCCTCTAAAATGCGCATATGTTCCTGACAAGAGTCCATCATGCGTGCAGCGTGTCTTGCAGCCCTGTTTTCCATAATAAGGCGAAGCTGGTTTTGCTTGCGAATAGCTTCATGGAAAAAATCATTATTCGAAAAGTCAGCCAGCATTTGATGCACTTCTGCGTTTGCTTCAAACACCTCACTGCTCGACATATATTGCAAGCGGCCTTCGCTCATTTCTTTTTGCAAATTATAACAGCGCTGTAACCTTGCCTTATCAACCACAAAGCTATCAGATAAAATAATTCTGGGCTCTAACGCCAAGCGGAACTCATAACTTTTAAAATTAGCTTCCATGGTATTAATGATAGGAAGGCAGCGCCATCCATGGCCCTGCCGCCGCTCAATGAGACCTTCATTGGACATTTTACCCAGAACCTTCATTAAAAGGCCCCTTGCCACATCATACCGGCGCAGCAAATCCGCCTCTGTAAACTGCTCTGGTAGTTTACCGGCTATTTGCTCATTGATAATTGTATCATAGAGATCGCCAAGCGGGTTCGCGGGCGCAGAAATAGCATATTTTTCAAGTTCCTTTTGGTCAACCGCCAAGAAGCGCCCACCACTTTCTTTTGCCTCAACAACACCTTCATCTGCGAGTAAATTAAGCGCAATACGCACTGGTGAACGGGAAACATCAAACTGTTTTGCAAGCGCACGCTCTGTCAAACGATAACCAGGCTCGGCAGAGATCTGCCGCAAGTAGCCTATAATCTGCTTTGACAAATCCATGGGTAAAAGGTTTGCATTATCAGTGGTCATTGTGTGCTTCCTGCGTCGTTGGCCCCGCTTTAGAACCTTCCCTTAGCCTATACAGGCTTGTAAAGTTTGGTTCAATATAAAGAAAAAAAACCAGCTAATTTATCCATACACCTACCATGCGCCCATACGTGAAACGCCTTACCGCGAAGGCACCTTCCCTTCCGTTTGCCAGTAAAAGCCAGAGAATTTTTTCTGTACAGGCCAAACCTGATTCATGGTCGCGCCCTCCCACATCTGGCCACCCTTCATAACATAGCTAACAGTGTTTGTATGACGAATATCGGCAAGTGGATTTTGGTTCAATATCACCAGGTCAGCATATTTACCTGCCTCCAAAGAGCCAATATCAGAATCTAACCCCAAGGCAAAAGCTGCATTAATTGTTGAAGCTTGCAATGTTTCCAAAGGTGTTAAGCCCCCCATCGCCATTGCCCACATCTCCCAGTGGGCACCTAGCCCCTGAAGATTACCGTGTGCCCCCATAACCACTTTGCCACCTTCATGAAAAACTTCGGCTGTCGATTTTGCCAACCATTTAAAATAAAAGTCCTCCTCAGGGCGCATGGTACGGTTGCGGCCCAAGTCTGCCAAAACTGTATATGGAGTAAAGCGCCGCAGCTTTTCATCGCGGAAAACGTCGCTTTGCTGAAAAAAGTAATCTTGTGCTGAACCACCGGTCGAAATGATAAGGGTTGGGGTATAAGATGTCCCAGTAGCGGTTAAAAGTGACCGCATGTCTTTATAAAGAACTTTGGTTTTCACCGCATGCTCAAGGTTTGTATACCCATCCATCAAAAGTGTCATGTTCATGAAAACTTTTGATGCGCCTTCAGCAACTGCATTCATACCTTCCTCGCGTGCAGCCTCCAGCACCCATTGGCGCTGTTCGCGGCGGCGCTGGCTATACTGCTTCACAGCGGTTGCCCCCAGTTTTTTCATGCGTTTCACTTGAATGCGTGCATCATCAAGGCTTTTAACTGGGTTAGAAAAAGGCATGCGCACATAATACATAACCTCGCCCGTGCTATAGCTACGTGGCCCTAATGTACGGCCCATTTCTATCATTTCAGCTTGGGTGAAAACCGCTTGCGAACGGGCTGAAGGGTTTCGTACCGTGGTTACCCCGTAAGCAAGCTGGGCAACATAACCCCAATCATTTTCCGGGAATACTTCCGTATTATAACTGGTACGATAATGGTAATGCACATCAATCAAACCGGGGATAATTGTTTTCCCTGTAACATCTATAACCTTTGCTGTAGCAGGCACCTCAAGTGTGCCTGTATCACCCAGCGCTTTAATCCGGTTATTCTCTACAAGAATATCCCCCTTCTCGATGACACCAGCGCCGCCCATTGTCACAATACGGGCGCCTTGCAGCAAAACCTGCCCTATTCCCATAACTCTGGGTTCAGTAAAGGAAATAGAAGCCATTTCAGGTTTCGCGTTTTCCCCTAACAGCAGAGCATCCTGAAGCGAAAGCCGAAAATATTCAGGCCCCCAGCTCCATGTAATCATATTGCCATTTTCAGCCCAATTTACAAAATAGCCACCCGCTTTACTAAGCTTGATAACCGGTAGTGCGCCTTTTCTCTCAGGGCTCACATAAACGGGCTTGCTGTGCGCCAAAGGCATTGGCACAAGATAGGTTTCAAAATGCTCAGTGAAAACAACCCATTTACCGTCAGGCGACGGTATAACATCGTCAGCAAACCGAAATTCGAGATACTGTTGCTTATCGCTACCATCAAGCCGGACCGAATTGAAATAGGTTGATTGCCGCTTTACCGGTGTTTCGGCAAAAAACACCCGGGTTGCATCTGCATTAAAAACCGGCCGAATAGCCTGCCGCCGGTCGCCGCGTGGCTGCACTGTAATCACATGCTGCGCTACCCCGCCGTCACTTGATATCCAACAGATAGATTTTTGGAGCGTTTCTTCCAGATTTCCTTCACCGCGCTGTTCACCGCCTGAGCTTTTCAGAAAAACCAGTTTCGCATTATCGGCAGACCATGCCAGATTTTCATAAAGCCCCGCGCTTTGTGTAAGACGCACCGTTTCCTTGGTCACAAGAGAGGTTTTGTATATATGGCCAAGGCCTGCATCTGTCCACGCCGTATAGGCCAGCCATTTACCGTCTGGCGAAACAGTGGGCGAATACCCAAGACCGTAGGCTTCCCCAACCGGGGTAACCTTTCCGGTATCAAGCGTATACTGATAGTTTTTACCTGCCGCACTGAAAAATAGCGTTTTTCCGTCAGGTGCTTCGTGGGTCCAACGTAATAACTTAGGCGTAACCGGGCCGTCTTCTATCTTTCTTTTAAAATGTACTGCCTTATGCAGTGTCTGCGTAAATGTGGCCTTGAACGGTATAATCCTAGTGTCTTTATTCTTTAAGTTATAGCGCCGTATTTTACCGTGTGACGCATATATAATTGCAGACCCATCTGGCAAAAAGCTATAGCCCGGCAGTTGGTCGCCGTCGCGAAAGGCATTATCTTGCTGGTCCCAGTCTAGTTCAACGTCCAGCACCTGTTCTGCACCTGAACTTATATCACGTAGAACCATGCGTTCCTGATTATCGAAGCGACGCCCAAACGCGAGAAAGCGCCCATCCGGGCTTACGGCTGGCCTTACAGATCCGCCGTACGCGTCTGCAACTGTGTACGTTTCGCCTGTTAGAAGATTATACCGCTCGATAGTCGCTTTAGCTGTATTGCTACTCTCTGTGTAATATACCCATTTGCCATCAGGTGACGGGGCAGCACCTAACGGGCTGCGAGCTTTGTCAACCAAAGCAACGCCTTCCCCACCCTCTATGCTATAGGCGTATAAAGCACTTGAGTTTGTAAATAGTAAATCATCATGACGGCTTACAAGAATATCTTGACCGTCTGCACTCCACTCTGGCGAAAAGAAACTGGCATCCGCTTCCTCGGTTAGTTTTTGCAAGCCTTCCCCGTCAGGCGCAATGAGCCATATGTTACTGGTACCGCTGCGATCTGATACAAAAACAATGCGTTTTCCGTCTGGTGAAAAGCGTGGCTGGCCATCGTATGCTGGTCCATTTGTAAGCCGCTTTGCCGCACCACCCTTGATAGGCATGATATAAAGGTCGCCCAAAATATCAAAAACCACTTGTTCGCCATCGGGAGAGACATCGAGAGATACCCATGTCGCTTCATCCAGTGATACTTCAAAGGGAATAGATGACCCGCGTATAGCATCCACAGGCCACTCTATTGCAGATGCGCTAGTATGTGCTCTCGCGCACAAGGCCAGCAGAAGAAGAAGACAATATAGATGATGGCAAATAGACACGTTTAACCGCCCACTTTTTACATACGTGAAAGATTTACTACGGTGAAAGTTAAAATAGCCCAAATCGTAACCAATAGGGAAATTTCATACCCTACCGACATCCGGGCTTTACCAATTGTTTTCATGCTAACGTGTAAAACGGCATATGAAAGAGGCAACAATAAAATATTATTAATATTAGCGCCCTTTAAAACAAGCTCCAGTGCACCGGGGTTAACAAGAATAAAAAGCAACCACACAAACGGGAAAAAGATTTGTAAAATACGAACCCACCGTGTTTTCCCCGCTGCATCTACTATAGGTTTCACGCCAGCTTTTTGTAGAAAGTCCACAGCAATGCGTGCTGAGGCCGCAGCAACAACAAGCAATGACGAAAACAAAGTGCAAAACCCACCAAGCATAAAAATATAGTATGCCCAAGAACCGATTGTTTCCGTAAAGATGAGAGACACCTGCTCAACAACACGCATACCCTGCGGGATGATATTGTTGTCTGCCAATACTGAGGCTCCCAACACATAATATGAACTCGTGATCGACAGAGCGATTGCCATACATACCAGCGCATCTAGCTTGACAACACGCATCCAACCTTTATAGCGCTCTTCCCATTCAGCAGAACCATCCGGCTTCCCCACAAAACCCGGGTAGCCCTTTTCTTGTATCAAATATGGGTACATAAAGAGTTCAGTAGCAGTGGTGCCCACTGCCCCCATCAGGGCAAGTGCCACAAAAGCGCCCTCTGCGGGCAATTCAAATGTTAGGCCAGAGAGAATATCATCAGGTGAAATTGCGTAAGGTGTCCATTGAAGCACAAACACAGAGCCAATCACGATAAGACTAAAACCAGTAACAAGAACCATAACCATCGTTTCAAGGTCGCTGTAAAGGCCGCGCCATAACAATGCCGTCATAATCAAAAAGACTACAACAGCCCACAATTTTTCAGAACCAAATGGGAAAATGGTAGCCATAAGGCCGGACACAGAACCCAATATGCCAATAAGGGAGAGCATGACGGCGAAAAAACCAATCACACAGACCCATACCATCCAAGATATACCAACAAAGCGAACGCCTGAAACTTTGTCTAAAATATCGATCGTTGAACTGTTACCAATGATGGCTTGCCTGCCTAATTCCAGTTGAATGAAGAACTTCACGATACACGCAAGAATAACACCCCACAGGAAAACAAAACCCACTTCAGCGCCCATTCTTGTCGTTACCAACAATTCGCCAGAGCCTACCACAGACCCTGAGATAACAATCCCAGGGCCTATGTTTTTGAGTATGTGCTTAAAACCTGACGGGGCATTTCTAATCGTACTCACTGTACTCATGACATTACCTTTCCAGGCATTAAAATCAGTTACTTACGGTTGTTTGATAACAATAGCCTTACCGGTCCACTCCAATGGGTCTACGGCATCAACCACATGGGGCACCCTCTTGCCGTTAACCAGAAAAGAAACCTCGATTTTTACTGGAGCCGTATCTTTCAATCCAAAATGGACAGGGACAGCGCTTTGTGAATTATAACCATCACCGGTCGAAACCAAGCGGGTTGCAAGTATATTACCTTTTGCATCAAAGATACGTACTTCTGACCCGGCTTTGGTATAGTTTCCAGCTGAATCTAGCACCAGAACCTTCAAGGAATTTTGCCTGCCCTCAAGCGGCATTTCACTCCGTAACAATGGGTGAGACCCATCCTCAGGGTACCCTTCTGTCAGCGAGACATCCAGATCGCCATCATTGTCAAAATCAACCCATTGTATACCGTGATCAGAAGCGTTTAGCGGGCTGTCTGCCGTGAGAATATTGGTAAATTTACCATTTTCATTCTCATATAACCGATCATCTGCTTTTGAAGCTTCATCCACTGTCATATAACCCGCTACATACAGGTCAAGATCACCATCGTTATCATAATCTGCCCAGCTTGCCCCAACCATATGGTTGGCCCCAGTTATGCCAGAAATAGCAGCGATTTCTTTAAAGATCCCATTTCCGACATTACGATATAAAAGGTCGGCACCGTATGTAGGGACAAACAGGTCTAGGTGGCCGTCATTGTCAAAATCACCAACGGTACAGCCAACGCCGCCTTCTTCTGTAGTTCTTGCAATTTTCCCAATGTCACTTTTAGCAGCAATATCTGAGAATGTTCCATTGGTGTTTTCATACAGAGCATCATTGTCACCGCTCATGTTGGTCGTAAACAGATCTAGATCACCATCTTCATCCATATCAAACCAGCAAGCACCTACAGTATGACGTTTCTCTGTAAAACCTACGCTCTCACTGACATCGGTAAAAGTACCATTATGGTTTTGCAGCAAGTGATTTGGCCCACTTCTATCGGGAACAAAAATGTCCAGATCGCCGTCTCCATCATAGTCAATCATGCTGGCCTGACGGCTATTAACATTTTCAAGGGCTAGAGCTGTCCCGTCACTAACCGCAACAAATTTTGTTCCCTGATCATTTCTATATAAAGTGTTATAACTTGGTAATGGCCTGATCTGTGTACCTACATACAAATCCAGATCGCCGTCTCCATCATAATCGCCCCATGCGGCGGACCGTACCTGCTGAGGGCCTTCCGTTGGCAAACCTGCAACAGCGCCAACATTCTTAAAAACATTGTTATTATTTTGGAAAAGGCGAATTTCACCATTTCCGAATGTCACAACAAAATCTAGGTCGCCATCATTATCATAATCACCCCAAGCATTTGACAAAGCGCCTGGTGTTGCAAAAAGCTCCGTTTGAACGGAGGTGAACTTGATCTCCGTAGGGCTTAATGAGTTAGCACATGCCGACACCCCTAAGGCCATTGAAGAAAGTAGTACAAAACGATTTAAGAAAGACTTGGTCATGGATATATACACCTGCAACTCCTGAAAATAACAAAACTTGAGTAACGGGGGAACACACACCGCATTCCCCCAACACATATTTTATTTAATAGCCATTCTAAGTTGTTTAGAATGTCACGCCGGTTCGTAGAATAATTGTACGGCCTCGCCCTGCATCATACAGCGAGTTCGCTGAAGTAGCGGCTTGCGCAAAATATGTAATATACTGCTGATCAAGAAGGTTACTAACAGACAAGCTCACTTCAAACGGGCTCAGATCAACAGATACAGAGGCATCGACCGTTGTATAGTTATCGAAGCTTGCAACCTCAGCACCAGCAGCATTCAGGAACGACTTGCTGAAGTATGTGAAAGCTTGAACGCGACCACTAAATTTGCCTTTTGGTGTAATATCCATAGACAGACTTAAACGGTCTGGCCCAATTTCACTTGCACCAAGGTCCCTGTCCAGCACACCGTCGTCATTGCTGTCATACACACCGTTCAACAGAGAGTAGCCAGCCCCCAAAGAGAGCCATTCAGCTGGGCGTAATTTACCGGAAACTTCCCAACCACTGGTTTTTGTTGCTTGGCGAGCAAGGTCAAATGTACCGTCGTCCCGCGCTATCAACCGTGAACCAAAGTCAGAAGACGATTCAAAATAGTTCAGTCGAAGTTCCCACTTGTCAGCAACATAGGAGGCACCCACTTCTTTGTTAGCCGTCACAAGCGGCCCAATATCCAGAAGCGTGTTAATGCTTTCACCAAACGTTGAAACAGAGCGCAGCACACGCCCAACATCAGGCATTGAGAAGGCCTCAGCATAGGAAGCATAAACAGTTAATTTGTCAGTTGGCGTAATAACCAGGCCTGCATTAAACAAGAAATCATCAAAACTACGCTTACCACCTTCAACAGGCACAGGCAGGAAGTCACTGCTCGCACGGTTACCTGCGCGCGTGATATAGTCTGGCACTTTCAGGTTTGCCACTTCCCAGCGGATACCGCCAGACAGTGTTGCCCATTCAGCAAGCTCATAGTTTAACTGCATAAATGGTGCATAGTTAAAGAATGTGGTTGGCGGTACTGAAACTCGTCCTGTCAACACAAGCGGCTGCGCTGTCTGGTCACGCAGGAAGTCAAAACCAAGAATAAGGTTCAAGGGCAGACCGCCTATATCATCAAGCCCGTATGTTAAGCGTGATCCATATTTTTCAGAATTATTCTGGGATTGCTCCAGTAGTGTACCAACAACAGCAATAGCTGGATCTTGAAAGGATGCTACAATATCAGCACCGTAAAGGGCCTGAAATTTCTGGTAATAAGCCTGAAGCACAAACCGGCCACCCATAAAATCATCATGGTGGTAATCAAACGACATGGTCGTCACATCGTTGTACGGTAGGCCGCCCTCTGGATCGCCCTCAATCGAAGTTGTAGGAATACCAAGCGTACGGTCGCCGTCTAGCGGGATGTAATTACCGTTCTGTTCCAGATAAAAGTCATTTACCATAAACTGAAAGCGCTGGTCTTCATCTGGCTCGTAGCCAACCTTACCAAAGAAGTTACGACTATAGGAATCTGCCACATCACCCTGAAAGTTTGAAATACCAATGGCATTATCATTTGCATCAAACATCAAACCACGCTCTTCATAGCTTGCTGATGCAGTGACATCCCATTTTTCAAACTTTTTCGCGACCAGATAATGCGCACGCCAGCCAAAGCTATCGCCGTTAAAATCATCATTAGAGGTAAGAGAAACAGACGCCCGCTGATGCAACTCACCGGTTTTTGGCGGGCTAACGGTAATATAGTTGATCATACCACCGGTACCACCAAGACCCTGAATAGCATTCGCACCAAAAATAACCTCAATACGCTCAATAACCTCAAGATCAATCGTGAAGCCTTCGCGGGCACCAGGGCGCAGCGGTGTTGATTGCGGCACACCGTCAATCAGGAACAAAGGGGTCCGACCACGGAATGTCTCGCCAGACCCTGTAAGCTTTTGCCGGCTTGGCGCAAAGCTTGGTACCATGTTCGCCAGCGCTTCCGCCGGGTTAGTTGACAGAGACTGCTGCAAACGCACTTCATCTTCCCTGAAAACATCAATCTTGATTGGAATATCTTTACCGCTTTTACCTGCACGGAATGACTGAATGATAATTTCTTCCAGTTGCTCTGGGGCATCAGCATCGCTTGACTGTGCAATTGCCGGCATACCAAGCGCAAGGGACATAATGCCCGCGCCAGCCCTTAACATGTTCTTTTTAATTTTATAACTTTTCAACTCACATCTCCCTGTAATGTTTCAGTCTCGTATCCAATAAACCTTGCTGGCAACTGAAAACTGCCTATTGCAAAATCCATCCCTTCACTTTCGAACCTAAGCCCTCCACCACTTTATCATTTAGGTATAAATAACCTACACACCAATATGGTCATTAATTATTATAAAATACCTTATTTTTGGCGAATTTACTTATAATTATGGTATTTATATTAAAAAGTACCAAATAGCAAGTGCATTTTTGTATTTATAGCATGAGATATACCAAATAAAAACTTTTACACGAACGTAAGCAAGGCCAATTTTACGCCAGATACCCCCTCTAAAAGGAGACGTTAAATAAAAATAAATACATTTATAATAATTAGTTAACGTTAAAAGTATGCCAAAATACGCACAAAATTGATGGTGTTTATTTTTGGTACTAATTAATTACAAATACCAAAAATAATTTTCCCATTAGATAGAAATCTTTTTGAAGCATACCTAACAAGAGCGTGCCTGCCTGAAACAAGCTCCAGAGCACACTATAAATCCACAAGGCTTTTGGTATGTTACTATGCCATGTGGCACAGAGATAAGCACAAGCTTGCTACGCTAGTTATGGGTACTGTAAGGAATATAATAAGGGAGAGGGATTCTATTTCACTGAAAGAGGCGACACGGATACAGATGGTAGCAAGATAATACACAACCTTGCCCTCAGCTATCGCCTGCAGATAATTTTAAAGAGAAAAACACATGCCACAGACTGAAAGGCTCATGCCCCCGAAAGCAGCATGCTAACCAGCGCCAACGTATCTGCATGCACCTTAACGTCAATAAATATGTCATTGCATAGGGAAAACACAGCAATACACCCTGCATAGGTTCATCTGCAGGCATGCTTAATCATGTTACTTTATCTCCCAATTGTGCCCAGTGATTACCACTCAAGCCCAAGTCTTAGGCCAAACAGCAAGGTATTATCGGTCACCGGGTTCATGCCCGGATTAATCACATACTGTATGTCTGGCTGAATATAAGCCCAGTTTGCAAGCGGCGCTTTATAGGTAAGCTCGACAGAGACTTCTCTCTTATTTGTTTGCTCACCTATAAGAGCCTGCGACTGCCTGTAAGGCTGACCTGCTTCGGTTACAACAACTGCAAAGCCGATCTGGTCTGTATCACGCCCAGAAAACAGCCCTGTGTAGACACCGCCTGCGCTCCAGTATCCGTCAATAGTATTAAAATCACTATCGGCAACACCAGCTCGAATGAAGCCCACCAGACCTTGCCCATCAGCCTCAGTCCAAACTGGCACTTCAACAAGACCGTAAAAACCATCGTTTCCTTTACGGTTCAATGGTTGCGCGGAGGAATCAACTTCCAGAATATCGTCATATGTCGCCGTATAACGCCACACACCCCCAGAAACCTTCACGTTACCTTGTTCGTAACCCGCTTCAATAACGATTAGAGCACCCTCTTGACTATCAAGTTTAATTGCTGTGCTTTTGGGGGCAGCAGGATTGCCAGGAACACCATCAAAAACGCCCAGCTGCACATAATAGCCTTCTTTATAGCTTTGCTTTACGCGAATACCCAGACCAGTATAGGGGTATGTGGAAGGCCCGGTTACGCCACTTGAACCAAATTCACCGCCTACGCCGTGCGAAGAATGCAGAAACACTGCCCGTGTTTCGCTGGCATCAAATTCTTCATTGATTTCCTGCAACCCTACCTTCACCGAAATCTTGTTGGAAAATACATGTTCCACCCAAGCTTCATAAAGCCATACAGAACTAACATCAGTTTCGATATTACTAAGCGGCTGTGATGCACCAGCCATTTCTGTAACAGAAACACCATTGCTGTAAATCGCGGAAACTCTGGCCTTCATGCCTTTCCAGCCTAACGCCGCCATGCCGTCAACGCTAATTCCAAGGTCACCATATGCCAGATATCTGGTGTCTTCTTTAATACCACCATCAACATTTGACCAGACCTCGCTGATGTGTGATGCATCAAATTCAAGAGCCTGCTCCGCATTACCGGCACAAGTAAGTGCCATGCCAGCGAACAGACCCGCTGCAGTTTTTTTCATTCTAAAATCACTTGGTTAAATTTGGCCCGTAAAGGGGGGAGTTATAGATCAGACCCAGAGTGTTATATTTCGTTCAAGGGAAATAAGCACACAGTACTGAGCCTGATCAAAGAGACGCTGACCTTGTTTATTAAGGCTTGATATTAAAGACAAAGCTGCTTTCTATGCTGATAGGCAGCTCTTTATCGCTTTTGTAAGCATCAACATCATTGCTAGATCCTTGGTAAGCAACATCAACACGCCACAGGCCAGCAACCGGCACGCGGAACTCACCCTCACCGTGTTTCAGTTCTGAAAACAAACCCCAGCGATCCCCAAAGCTCATGTTATAGGCAACAATGTGGGATTCATCCGAAAGGGTTTCGCCGTTCAACATAACTTTAAAGCGAACAACATCCCCTACGCGGGTTTTGTGAAGATCAGTAAGAGGAACAATTTCAAGAGGCATGCCAACTGGTTCTGGGTCGCTCCACGCACCAACACTGAATGACGCCTTCATCAGGTTTACGCCCAGCTTTTCTTTCGTAACCTTAA
This sequence comes from Kordiimonas pumila, assembly GCF_015240255.1. NCBI lineage: Bacteria > Pseudomonadati > Pseudomonadota > Alphaproteobacteria > Kordiimonadales > Kordiimonadaceae > Kordiimonas > Kordiimonas pumila. The sequence continues at coordinate 1,543,512 of NZ_CP061205.1, read as the reverse complement.
CGCCTTTTGGCAACTTTGTAAGGTTAGCATCTATAAAGCCAGGCTTGCCGTCTTTATCCATATAATTAATAACATGGGCAACTGGTGTTGTGGCATATAACTGGTAGGTGCCTTTCAGTGTATCAGGCTTGATAACAAACTTGCGCCTACCTGTATCACCGCCAGCCTGAAATTCCATACCTGAAGAAAGCTTTTGTTTTTCCTTGGTTACAAGCTGTGGAACACCCAGTGCTGTCCGTGTACCTTCTGGGTCAATAACATCATATTCGGCAATATACATTGGCCACCAGTCTGGTGTTAACAGTTCACTGCCTGACATAGCATCACCGTATGCAATTGCGGCCAATACGTGCTTATCAAACTCAGGAATAACATTAATCCACATTGTATGCGCTTGTGCAGGCACTGTAAGAAACGCAAAGGCACTCGCACCAGTAATTAAAGCTTTAATCCGGTTTTTCATCATCTGTCCTCATTATTGGTTAGAAGTTTTATGTTCTACAGCCCGCTATAATTAGCGGCGATATATTCCCCTGATTCAGTCAGAAAAATGTAAAGCGTTTGCTGCGTAGGGTCGGTAGCTTTTGGGTTTGTGAAAACAACGATATACTCGTTTGCCTCCTCATCCTCTCTCAGTTCAACCTTTTCCAGTTTTGACAGAGCCCATGAACTTGGTAATTTTTCGGCATCAACCAGCCGTGTAATTTGCTGGGTTGCAATCATGGCCGCTTCATCCTCAGGGATAACTCCGCCGTGCCCGCCAGGATGAGCATTTGCAGAAAACGTTGCTGCCACCAACAAGCACACTGATAGTAAAGTCTTTTTAAGCATTGCTTTTCCTTAATCGATTGAATTATGCCGTGATTTCAGCGCTTCACGCTCCATATCGGCATGAGCATGGCTGTGCATATCTTCACTAAAGCCAAAGTCGTCAGGGTATGCTGTATGGGCATAACCATGTAGCTGGAACAACAGCAGCATAAAGCCCGCAAAGATAAGAGCCTTATTGGCAACATCGCTGAATTTATCGAAGGACGGCAGCTTGCGCCACGCAGCAAGCAACACCAGAATAACTGTGAGTGCCGCTATTTGCCCTAGTTCAACACCAAGGTTGAAAGATAAGATCTTTAACACCAGACCTTCATCACCGAGCGGCAAAACTGAAAGCCTAGTGGCTAACCCAAATCCGTGGACCAGACCAAAAAGGAACACCATGGTAACCAAGTTTGGCGGCGTAAAATGAAAATATCGCTGAAATCCTTTAATATTTTCAAGGCCTTTATAAGCAACAGTAAGTGCAATAAACGCATCCACCAAATAAGGATTAGCTGATATCCCCATTAATGTACCAAACAAAAGCGTGATACTGTGCCCAAGAGTGAAAGCCGTTATAAACTTAACGATTTCGCCCATTTTTGTTAGAAAAAACATTACGCCAAAAAGGAACAATATATGGTCGTATCCTGTAACCATATGCTTGGCGCCAGACTTAACAAATGCCCAGTTTCCGCCTTCAATAAGTGCTTGAATATCTTCTAGCGGTACACCGTGAGCAAAAGCAGCACTAGGCGTTAAAAGGCACGCCAGAATACCAATCGAAAACATTCCAAGATATTTTGAGAGATTATTGAACGGTGCAGATGTGCCTGCTTTTTCAGAAACACCTGAAGTCCTACACATGGGATTAGTCCCATGTGTAGTTGCCACAGCGTTCAACCGTTTAAGGTAAGAGATAAACATAACAGCTCGGCTCCCTTAAGGTTGATGTTATTATCCTTAGAATGATGTAGAAACTGAGAATTTAACGGTGCTAGGCTTGCCCTGAGCAAGAAGTCCTGCCCCAGTTGCCTCCCAGTAGCGTTTGCCCGTAACATTTTCTGCATTCAGGCGCAGCACAACCGGATGGCCGTCAGCGTCAAAGCTATAGTTCGCCCCTAAATCAAGCAGCGTGTAAGCAGGTGTAAAGCCATCATTTGCAGGGTTTACTGCGCGTTTACCGGTATAAAACACACCGCCATTCAAGCTTAAGCCCTCAAGAGCTGGTACTTTATACTCAAGGAAGAAAGATCCTGTATATTTAGGTGTGTTTTCAATAAGCTTGCCAACAATGGAGGCTGCACCGCTATCCATTTTTGCGTCAATGTACGTAGCACTTGTAGCGATCGCCAAATCTTTGGTTATCTCACCCGCCAGATTAAACTCAAACCCCTGATAAACAGCCTGACCATCCTGCACGAAGAAATTAGCTGCGTTAATATACGAGGATGACCGTTCAATATTAAAATAAGCCACTGTCATTAGCAGGCCGCGTTTAGGCTCGAACTTGATACCACCTTCCCACTGTGTACTCAGAGCTGCGGGTAGAACCTCCCCTGTATTATTAGCAATACCAGGTGCAATACCGCCTTCTTCAAGGCCCTCAATATATGTACCGTAAAGACTTATGTTTTCCATTGGCTTAAACAGAACACTGGCAGACAAAGTTCCCGGTGATGTTTCATAAGTGGAGGTATTAGATTCGTTGGTATATTTGGTAAAGCGATAGCCAATTGTTGCCTGCAACCACTCTGTAATTTGCATGCGGTCAGCAAGAAACACACCAAAATCTGTTGTTTTTGACTTAACACCAAGAGTGAAGGCAGCATCGCCCATTACAGGCAAATCACCATTTTGCGTATAATAGTTTTGTGTGATGACGCCTTGCCCAACACCCGCTGGGTTTACAACGGTAAGAAACTGCTTTGAAATACCAACAATAAACTCGTGCTCAATACCTGCGGTTTCTGCAGCAGCTGCCAGATCACCCCGAATGATAGAGCTTTCAAATGTATTTTCCGGGTACGTAAAGACCTGAACAGTACCATCACCTGTATCCAGATCATAATCACGGAACCACGAGAAACGGCGCGTTCTGTTAAGGTAAGAACGCCCAGCACTCACAGAGGCAGATATAGCAGAATTAAACTTATAAGTAGCCTTACCCATTAAGTTCAGCTCTTTACCATCTGCATAAAGCCATTCTGAACCCAGATTAGCAGAGGATGGTAATAGTGGCGGCAGTTCATAATCCGCAGCAGCAACCGGGTTAATACGTACAAGCGTGGCTTCGGTAACAGTGTTATCGATATACTCACCGTCTAGCTCTAAAGAGAACTGGTCAGTAGGGCGCCAGTCATAAGCGGCCGATACAAAAAAACGATCACCACCCGTATTATCAACGCCAATTTCAGTATTCGCTGCGGCCAAGTTTACGCGCAGGCCACTGTTGCCCCAAACATGGCTAATATCAACATCGCCGCCGTAACCACCATGGCTATTAACGCTGGCAGAAATACCTATTTCATTATCATCGGGGCGTTCTGTCACCAAGTTCACAACACCAGAAGGCGAAGCAAAGCCATAGTACAAACCGGCAGCACCTTTCAACACTTCAACCCGGCTTTTATTTTCAAGCGGCATATGAATATAGTTCACGACAGGCAACACACCATTCATCCGGTAGTTGCTCAGGTTACCAAGGCTGATCCCTCGAACTGCGAGGTTGCTATAAATAACCGTGTTAATTTGCGATGTCGTGACACCAGCAGTATTTTTCATGGCGTCTGACATATTCAGCGCCTGCTGCGATTCCAACAGCTCTTTCGTCATCACTGTTGCTGTTAACGGTGTATCAATCAAACGCGCATTCCGAAATGTTCCCGCCTGAACAAAATCAGCACTGAAGCTGCTTTTTCTATCTGCAGATACAATAATTTCTTCCAGCACAACCCCTTCGTCCTTATCGGCGGCCTGAACAGCAACCGGCATGAAAGCTGTACCACTCAGCAAGGCGGTACCAGACAGCACCAATGATATAAAATTACTTTTTTTCCGAGCGCTCTCAGACGCAATCAATTCCGCAGACATGTTAAATCTCCCATTAAATATTGTTTTTAACATCGGGCTTTTGCTGTTTTCAAAAACAGCGCCGCAAACAAATAAGCCCGACAGCCATGACCGATCTCTCCCGTTGATCAATCAAATTTATCAGTCAATTAATGAAACCAGATGCGCTTGGGAATGTCGATTTCAATAAGTGGAAGCATGGGGCGCAAAAAAGTTGGGTTCAAATTACACCTTAAATTTTCATTATAAAACAATATGTTAAATATAACAAAACCAGAAACACACACCCCAATTACAAACTAAATGCTTTTAAAATAAGAAAAGGGGCTCGCAAAGAAGCCCCTTTCACATAGTCAGCTTGGTCTTTTGAAAAACTTCTGGCTAGTCATCAAGAGCACGACCAACTGCCGCATAAAAAGCATCATCATCAAGCTCTACCCTATTCAGAGAACTAGGCTTTGAACGAGCACACAGAGTTACAATAACAAGCTGCTTTTTGGGGTTTACATAAATAGCCTGCCCGTAAATACCAAAGGCAATAAACGCCCCTTCATGTTCTGGCACATTTTGGTCAGGCACCCACCACATATATCCATAATCATACCCTTGAACAGCAGGCAAAAGTGGTGCTCCAGCCTCTTTAAACCAACCTTCGGGCACAAGGCGCTCACCGTCCACAACGCCGTCATCAACCACAAATTGGCCAAACCGGCCATAATCACGCAGCGAGGCACAAATACCACTACCGGCCAGTATCATACCGCCCGGTGCCTCAAGCCACCATCCTGCCGCTTGCTCCATGCCAAGTTTTGACCACAGCTTTTCAGAAAGATACTGTGCACCAGACATGCCGGTGGCATTCTCGAGGATTGCACCCATTATGTAACTTTCACCTGTATTATAAACAGACTTTATACCCGGCGCGCACGCACGCTTCAATGTCTTCATATAGCCAACGATACTGCCTTTACCGCCAGAAAGTGTCGCCTCAAGCAGGCGACGCCTGTGTGATGTTGGGTCTATGTATGTTTCGTCCCATTCAACTCCCGATGCCATCATAAGAACATGGCGCACACTAACACCTTCATAGGCACTGCCAACAAGCTCTGGCACATACTGGGTTACGGGGTCGTCTACACTGCCAATCGCCCCTTCTTTTACAGCAACACCAATCAATGTTGACGCAATAGATTTCGCGACTGAGCACGAAGCCCAGTGCTGATCAGGGTTTAGTCCATATTCATAATTTTCAAGCGCAACAGCACCATTTTTCAAAACAAGCAGCCCCGCAACCCGGTTTATAGTCAAGTAATCATTCAGGTCACAAATCCGGTCATGGCTTTCAAAGCTAATAGCAGGGAACGGCGTACCAGATACAGCAAGCGGTTTCGCATTATCTCCCCTTGCTACCTTTGCGGTAGGAAATAGCTGGTCACTATTCATAAGGGTACTTACAGCCACTGAAGGCCGCATTTTGCCACCAAACATATCCTGAAGGCTAGCAATAGGGGGATTTATCATACTCATTTTAGGTACCTTTTAGGTTTTATCATGGCCACACACGCATGACCTCTTATCTTTTGACTATAATGAATACCCCCCTGTGTCGATTTCAATAAATAGATGCCCGGTTACAAAAAACACTTCGTGGGGCATATAATAATCAGCCTCTCAACATAGGTGGTTTTCATCACAGAAAACGCCCGACAAAATTCGCACCCAACATTTTTGAGGCGCCCGGTTCAATTTATTGAAATCGACAATACACCAAAATTATGGCCCTTATTGTAGCTGATTTTACACATAGCACACCATTCGTTGCACTAATCTAAGTAAGGGTACCAAACATATGCAGGCAGATATTATAATTGTTGGTGGGGGTATAGCGGGTATATCTGCGGCATATTTTATTTCAAAATATGCTTCTGTGGTTGTTGTTGAGCGTGAAACAGCTATTGGCACACACAGCTCGTCACGAACTGCCGGGCAGTTTACTGTTGGTATATACGCAGATACCATGCGGCGGTTGGCAAAGGCGAGCCGCTCATTTTTAGAAACACCGCCTGCAGGCTTTGCCGATTATCCACTTTTATCACCGCGAGGCTGCCTAACTGTTGGTCGCCGAGACCAGCAGGACAAGCTTGATAAACTATATGACTATCTTGATGAGGCCGGTGCAGCTCTGCGCCGCGTAAGCGGAGAAGAAGCTTTGAGCCTGTTCCCAGCTCTGCGCCCAGAGAATGTTCACTGCGGAGTCTATGAAGAGAATGCAATGGATATTGATGTTGACCTGTTGCTGCAAAGTTATGCTAAGGGCGCAAAGGCAAACGGCGCTAAAATACTGACCAATATTCAAGTGAATTCTATTCGTCGAACCTCAGGGAAATGGGCAGTTGAAACACCGGATGAGGCCATTTCAGCGCCGCTCCTGCTGAACGCGTCCGGCGCATGGACTGATGAGGTTGGCAAGCTTGCAGGCCTTCCACCTATTGGCCTAACCCCTTGTCGCAGAACTGCTTTCACATTTGCATCTCCCGACAACCAAGATGTTTCACAGTGGCCTCATGTTAGCAATGCTGACTATAAATGGTATCTGCACCCCGAAAGCCATGGCTTTATGGGTAGCCCGGTTGATACCGTTCCAACACCTCCGAGCGATGTTTATCCTGACGACATGGATGTTGCGCAGGGCATTTATAATATTGAGCAGGATACCATATTCCAAATCAGACGGCCTACAGGCACGTGGGCTGGCCTTAGAAGTTTTATGGCCGATAAAAACCCGGTACTGGGCACTCGCCCAGATGCAGAAGGTTTTTACTGGCTAGCAGGCCACGGTGGCTGCGGGGTACTAACATCCCCGGCCCTTGGTCAAGCAGCGGCATCCCTCTTGTTAAATAGCGACCTGCCGGAAGAACAAAAAAGCCTTGGTATATCGGTAGCAGCTTTGGCTCCAGACCGCGCCAGCCTTCGTGTGTAAGGCCCCAAGATACCATTTATAAAATGAATTTGGAGACAACCTTTTATGCAGGCGCTTAGTCTATACCCTCATAGCCCCGACGATGTACTCTCGCGCATAAAGCAGAAGCATGAGGTTATGCCCAAAAATGCCGATGTTATCATTATTGGCGGAGGTATTGTTGGCACTACATCAGCTTATTATTTAAGCAAAAAAGGCCTAAACGTTGTTCTGGTTGAAAAAGACAAGGTTGCCTCTCAGCAATCAGGCAGAAACTGGGGTTTTGTGCGCACCCAGTATCGTGACTTGGCCGAACTTCCCCTTGCAAGCCTTGCTCTTTCGCTTTGGCCTAACCTTGAGAAAGAGCTAGCTGTTGACATTGGCTGGAAAAAAAACGGCTGTATTTTTGTCGCGGAAAACGAAGCTGAACATGAAAAGTTTAAAGCATGGCAACTGGATGCAAAAGACATTGCCTCAGATGCTAGAATGTTGTCCAGCACAGAGACAGCAAAATATATTCCTAATTTAAAAACAAAAGTGGCCGGCGCCCTTTATACTGAAACTGACGGCCAAGCAGAACCGTGCCTTGCAACAATAGCTTTTGCAAAAGCCGCGAGCGAAAACGGCGCGCACATTCTGGAAGATTGCGGCGCTGTAGAAATTGAAACAACCGCACGCAGTGTATCAGGGGTTTTAACAGAGCACGGCCTAATAAAGGCACCTATTGTTATATGTGCGGCAGGCGCAACATCTTACCGGTTCTTATCAAAACTCAAGTTAAAGTTGCCACAACAAATTGTGCGCAACACAGTTTCGCTAACAGAACCCCTGAACCTATTAAGTGAAGCATGTTTCTGCGGCATGGGCATTGGTATCCGTCAACGACCAGATGGATCATGCATTCTGTCTTCAGAGTCAGATGTTGATATTGATTTTACCCTAGATACCATGCGTGCTGCGCGTTTCTTTTTGCCCAGCCTTCTGAACCACTGGAGTACATTTTCCTTCAATTTGGGTGCCCCTTTTATTGATGACCTCCACAGAAAAGTTTTTGCTGCAAAAGAAGATAGGTTACTAGAGCCCCGTCGCCCTAAAATTAAACCTAACACCCGAAAAGTAAATGAGACATTGGGTCTGCTAAAGCGGCATTTTCAAATGCCGCAAGAGGCCGCAATTGTAAAATCATGGGCAGGCTATATTGACGTGTTACCCGATGCCATCCCTGTAATCGACAGCCCCCCCTCTGTACCAGGGTTAATTGTTGCGACCGGCTTTTCCGGGCACGGCTTTGGCTTGGGGCCTGGCGTTGGCACCGTCGTTGCGCAACTGGCAACAGAGGGAAAGTCAGATATATCCCTAAACGATTTTCGGCTGGATCGTTTCGTTTTAGGCACATTCAAGCCCCCCCACGCACCTCTTTAAACCCGGAGAATATAGTATGGCGCTAAAAGACAAAGCTTATTATCAAGCCATTGCAGACCAACTGGTTTTACCGTCGCAAGCTTTTATTGATGGAAGCTTTGCACCTGCCGCATCCGGGGCGGTTATAAGGTCTATAAACCCTGCAACTGGTGAAACGCTTGGCACTGTTAGCCACTGCCAGCCAGAGGATGTAGACCGGGCGGTGAAAGCGGCGCGTCGTGTATTCGGCGCAGGCACTTGGTCGCGCTGCGCCCCTGAAGAGCGCAAAGCAGTGCTGCTGAAGCTTGCAAATCTGATCAGAGAAAACTCAGACGAACTTGCCGTTATGGAAAGCATTGATAGTGGAAAACCTATTAAAGACTGCATCCATGAAATTTCAACAGAAGTACCAAACACATTTCAGTGGTATGCAGAACTGATAGATAAAAGTTTTGGTAAAATAGCCCCCACTGACGCCAGCGCCTGCGCCATGATAATAAAAGAGCCTATCGGCGTAGCGGGTCTTGTGCTGCCTTGGAACTTCCCGCTTTTAATGGCGGCATGGAAACTGGCGCCAGCCTTAGCAAGTGGATGCTCGGCCATTGTAAAACCCGCTGAACAAACATCCTATACCGCACTGCGCCTCGCTGAGCTCGCAGCAGAGGCTGGCATCCCGGCTGGAGTGCTTAATATTCTCCCCGGCCTTGGTGAAACAACAGGGCAGGCTATTGGCCGCCATCACGGGATAGATGTTGTTTCTTTCACAGGTTCTACCGAAGTTGGCCGGTATTTCCTGAAATATTCAAGCGAAAGCAACCTAAAGCCAATCGGCCTTGAAATGGGTGGTAAAAGCCCATTCATTATACTCGGTGATACCAAAATAACAGACGACCTTATAGACAATGCTGTATCATCCGCCTTTTGGAATGGCGGCCAAAACTGTTCAGCAAACATGCGGCAGATTGTCGATAAAAAAATAGTGGAGGAATTCACCCACCGTGTTGTTGAAAAAACCAAAAAAATCGCTGTTGGCAACCCGCTAGACCCTCTGACGGAACTTGGTCCTATGGTAACGCTGGAACACCGTAATACCGTTATGCGTTATGTTGAAGCTGGCCGAACTGGCGGAGCAGATATTGCCCTTGATATGGCTGATGCCTACACCAGCACATCAGACTGTTTTGTTGGCCCTTCTGTTTTCACAAATATGACACCAGAGATGAAAATTGCCCGCGAAGAAATCTTTGGTCCGGTTCTTGGCATTTTAACTGTAGACGGCATGGAAGAAGCGCTCGCCTGTGCTAACAATAGCGATTACGGCCTACACGCAACTGTCTTCACACAAGACATAGATAAGGCATTATACATGGCCCGCCGGCTTGCTTGTGGCACAGTAGGCATCAATGGCTTTACAGAAGGCGACATTAAAACACCATTTGGTGGCTATAAGCAATCTGGTTCCCTTGCCCGAGACAAAGGAACAGAAGCCATGGACCAATACCTGCAATCAAAAACAATATGGATTAATGTGAACCAAGGCTAAAATACGCTTATGAAAAAGCCTTTTTATGAAAAATATGGTACAAAGATTTATCGGACTGCCACACAGGCTTGCCGGTAGCACCTGTACCTAACCGAAGGGAGTACATTATGGCACGCCGACTTCCATCCCTGAATGCTCTACGCTGCTTTGAAATCGTTGCTGACCAGATGAGCATTAAAAAAGCAGCCAATTATATGCGCATCAGCGAAAGTGCTGTCAGCAGGCAGGTACGCATACTGGAAGAACAGCTTGGCACCCCTTTATTCCACCGCAAGCATAGCGGCCTTGAAATCACTGATGTGGGTATTGCTCTCGCCGCAAGCACCAAAGATGCTTTCAGCCAGATTGCCAAAACCATTGAAACTTTCCAGCGCGATAAAGATACCGTACAAATAAAAGTATTGCCTACCATGGCGCTGCGCTGGTTTTACCCCCGCCTAAAACGCTTTCAAAGCCAATACCCCTTAATTCAGGTTATTGTACAAACACGCTGGCACGACATGATCTCGGGCGACGGTGAAGCAGAGCTTGGCATTCGCTATGGCCGTGGCAACTGGTCCCCTGAATATGTAACGGAATTATACCCAGAATGGCTAACACCTGTTTGCGCACCGGACTATCTAAATGGCCGCAAACTGGAATGCGCAGCAGACTTTGACAAGGTAACTCTCTTACACCCGCTGCCCAGCCACCAAGACTGGAAAATGTGGTCAGAAAGGTGGGGCGGCGAAAGCTTCAACACGGAAGATGGCCTTGATTTTGACGTGCTTGATATGGCACTGCGCGCAGCTGAAGCTGGGTTTGGCATTACCATGAGCGATGTTGTTCTAGGCGCTGACGCCATTGAAAGCGGGAGGTTGGTAACTCCAGTGAACATCGCTGTTCCAAGCGATATATCCTACTATCTTGTCCACCCCCCCATGCAACAGCAACGACGAGAAGTGCGCTTACTGCGTGAATGGATATGCGATGAAATGAGCGATACCAAGCGTATTATCAGCTCTTACCAATAAACCTATGTCGCCGCACAGCACACAATGTGGCCAGGGGCTATCTCAACCATAACTGATTCTGCTGAAGTTATAGCTGCGCCCGGAATACTGCCGTGGTTAAAAAACACATACCCTTCAGGGGCATTCGTTCTTGTGGCTACCGTATCAACAAGTCTGTAAGAGGTATCATCCTGCTTCACCAAGCGTGGGGTGGCTTCTAGCAGGCGTATTGTATAGGGATGGCAGGGCCTGTCAAAAATATCATCGCGGCTACCCACCTCCAGAATTTTACCTCTGTACATAACCACAACCCGATCAGCAACCTGCTCTACCACGCCTAGGTCATGGGATATGAATAAATAGCTAAAACCATATTTTTCCTGCAACCGCGCAAGTAGTTTTAGAACCTGATGCTGGATAGTTACATCAAGGGCAGAAACCGGCTCGTCAGCAACAATAAACATGGGCTGCGCGACAATAGCCCGCGCGATACAAACACGTTGGCGCTGACCGCCAGATAGCTCATGAGGGTAGCGGCCAGCAAAGTCACCCGGCAAACCCACTTCTGTTAACATATTCTGTGCTTGTGCACGCTTTTCCTTCGCTGTGAGGGATTTATTATGCCGCAGGCCTTCCGCCACCGTGGCTTCAAGTGTCATGCGTGGGTCAAGCGAAGAAAAGGGATCCTGAAACACCATTTGCATATTACCGCGCACGGAAGCGAGCTTCCCCTTTGCCATACTATCCAAATCCTGACCTTCAAAAAATATCTGGCCAGATGACTTTGCACACAACTGCATAATGGTGCGGCCAATCGTTGTTTTACCAGAACCGGATTCGCCTACTACAGCAAGGATTTCACCCTGATTAACAGCAAAACTGGCTCGGTCAACAGCCCGCACCATATTCGATTTTTTCCAGAATGATGAGCCAGACCGTTTGAAGTCAACACATAGGTTTTTAATATCCAGAAGTGGCTTAGTATATGTTTTTTCTAGCATATCTGTTCTACGCGCGGGCAAAGCCCCCATCAGGTCACGCGTATAATCATGTTGTGGGCTTAGCAAAATATCAGAACACTTGCCGCTTTCAATTTGCACCCCTTTACGCAGCACAACCACATCCTCGGCATACTGTGCAACCATGCCTAGGTCATGGCTGATAAGCAAAACACCCGTTCCTATATCTTTGGTAATTTCCAGCATCAACTCCATGATCTCTTTGCGGATGAGGGCATCAAGCGCTGTTGTTGGTTCGTCAGCGATCAATAAAGCCGGCCGCATTGCCAGTACCGATGCCAGCATGATGCGCTGCCGCATACCACCTGAAAACTGGTAAGGATACGCATTAAAGCTTTCTTCCGGATTGGTTATTTGCACCCGTTTAAGCATCTCAATACTGTGTATGCGCGCTTCTTCTCTGGTCATGTTCTTATGCAGCATCAACGCTTCTGACATCTGGAAGCCAATTCGAAGTGCCGGATTAAGTGAAGACATAGGCTCCTGAAAAACCATACCTATGTGATTGCCCCTTAAGCTGCGCATGCCTGCATCATTCGCAAGCTGCAGGTTTGTACCTTTAAACAGCATAGTCCCGGCGCTAACTCTTGCCACAGGAGGTAACAGCCTCAACAAGGCGCGGCCTATCATGGTTTTACCGCTGCCAGATTCCCCAACAAGGGCTGTTATACCACCAGCTTGAATGCCAAAGCTTACATCATTCACAATAGGTTTAGGCTTTTCACCGGCCACAGTAATATCAATATGCAGGTTCTCAACTGCGAGCACCGTATCATTTGCAAGAACAGAATTTGTCACAGATTTTTCATCCTTGGATCAAGATAATCCCGCAGCGCATCACCAAAAAGGTTGATGCCGAGTAAAGAGATAGAAATAGCAAGGCCCGGTGCCACCGCAAGCCAAGGGGCGTTTTCAAAATAATAGCGACTATCAGCAAGCATCCCGCCCCAACTGGCAGCAGGCGGCGAAACACCGAGCCCCAGAAAGGACAAAGCACTCTCTGCAAGCAATGCCCAGCCAAACAGCGATGTACCCAGTACAATAATGGGAGCGAGCGTATTAGGCAGGATATGTTTTAAAAGCGTAAAAAAGCGGCTATTGCCCATAATTGCAGACGCATCAATAAACTCGCGCCGCTTCAGTGACAGGCCAGAAGTGCGAACAACCCGCACCACGGAAGGCACATAGGCAATACTAAGTGCAATGATAACGGCGTACTCACCAGAACCATATATAGCAATAACCGACAGCGCTAATATAAGCGAAGGAAACGCTAAGAGAGAGTCCATAAATACAAGCATTATTCTATCGAACCAACCGCCGTAGAAAGCTGTTGCTGCCCCAATAAAAGCACCAATAGCCGTAGCAATAATTGCCGTAATACCGCTTATCGCAACACTCACTGTTGCCGCAGATAAAAGCCTACTCAGAACATCACGCCCCCATTCGTCTGTACCTAAAAGATGCGCGAGAGACGGGGCTGCAAGCCGTTCGGTCGTACTAACCGCGATAGGATCGTAGGGCGTATAAAAACTGCCAATAACAGCAACCACAAACACCAGTAGCATCAATAAGCTACCCACAAAGGCATTAGGCCTGCTTTTACAAATTTTCCACCATTCACTAATCATAGCTTGCTCCTGGGCTTAGGAGTAAATAAGTCGTGTCTACGATCACATTGACACATACATAAGAAAGGGTAACGATAAGCATACAGCCTTGGATCACCGGATAATCACGGGCAAAAATGCTTTCCACCAACAGCCTGCCAAGCCCCGGCAGCGTAAACACCGTTTCCGTTACAACCGCACCGCCAAGTAGCGCACCCAAAATCAAGCCAATCATGGTCCATGTAGGTGCTATGGCATTCGGCAATGCATGCCGTGTTCTAACTGTCCAGTTCGTTAAACCTTTAGCATAGGCATGGGTAATATATTCCAGCCGAAGCACATCAATAGTGCTAGAGCGCATCAATCGAACAATAACCCCCGCCTCAGTTAAGGCCAGAGCACTCACTGGCATTATCAGGTAGGTGACGCCTTCCCAAAAGTTATCGAACATGGACACATACCCAACAACGGGTAAGAACTCTAGCTTAAGACCAAAGAACAACAGGAACAGAAGACCTAGCCAAAAGCTTGGTATCGAGAGCGCAATTGTTGCAGCCGTCATCACAATAACATCAATTTTTGTGTTTTGTTTCCATGCTGCAACCGAACCCGCCGGAATTGCAATAAGGGCGGCAATAATAACGGCCGGGATCACAAGAGACGCCGTTACACCAAAACTGGGGATAATAATGCTCAGCACAGACCTATCCTGTGTAATAGAGACACCAAGATCGCCCTGAACAAGGCGGTGCAGCCAATTTAAAAATTGCATGATCACCGGTTGGTCAAGCGCAAGAGCCGCGCGCATTCTCTCCAGCGCGACAGGATCATCAATATTACCCAGCATGATCTGGGCCGGGTCACCGGGAATTAAGCGAATAAGGAAGAAGATGATAGCCAGTGATATAAACAACGTCATCGACGCCAGCAGTACCCGGATCAGTAAATATTTTGCAATGGACATAATCAGCTGCCCTCTTCCATACGTTTCACACCCCAAAAGCGCGCTCGCCCAAACACCCAAGAATTAAAACCCTTAATGCTGGTGCGCACAGCATTCACATCTGAAAGGCTATAAAGTACAATGATGGGGCAATCCTCGATCATCAGCGTGTGTAATTCATTGAACAATTGCTGGCGCTTGTCTGGGTCGGAAACACGCGCAGACTCTGCCAACAAGTCAATCGCCTCAGGCTTGTCCCACAGCTTCGTTTTATTGGCGTCTCTATCACCGAGAATAGATTGGTAATTAAAATACGGGTCTGCGCGCGCTGAATAACCAAACGACATCAATTGATAGTTGCCGGAACGCCAGCGATCGATTTGTGTAGCCCATTCTATTACCTCAAGTTCTATATTAATACCTGCCTGCCGCGCCATAGCCTGCACCAAAAGCGCCTGATTAAACATGGCCGGATACCGGCGGTTTGTTACCAATTTTATAGGCTGCCCCTTATAGCCGATCTCATCCAAAATCCTCTTCACCCTATCTGGATGAAAGCCATCACTTTGCTTTTGAATATCGCTGTGGAATACACTGGAACTAGGGATCACAGAAGCATTTGCAACCCCCACGTCTTCCGTGACAAGGCTTGCCACCGTTGTTCGGTCAATGCTCATTGCCAGCGCTTTACGCATCCGTACATCTGATAATAAAGTGTCACGGTCTTGAATAAGAATGCCGTAATTCACCAGCATCGGTTTGCTGATAATCTGCACATTATGCATGCGCCTAACTTGCAGCATCTCGGCGGCGGGAAGTTCTGGCATAGCCTGCACCTGCCCCTTGGACAAAGCCGCCAAACGCGCCGCAGAATCCCTAATAATCAACCACTTTATTTTAGTGGCATAGGCAATTTTTCCGCCCGTATTACCATCCCTTGGCTCAACACGACTTTGATAATCCGCAAAGGCGTCCAGCTCAATATACTGGCCCCTAACCCACTTGCCCAGCATATAAGGCCCCGTTGCAACAGGCCTGTTCCAGCTGCCATCTGCATTCAAGGAACTGGGGTGAATAATACCGCTGGCGCCGCAGTGTATAACAGCCATTTGGCTTAAAAACATAGGCTGCGGATGGTTTAGCTTGAAAACAACAGCATCATCACCCACCGCTTCGATAGATTCAATTTTATCACCGTTTGAACCATCAAAACTTGCGAGACACCCCCACCCTGTAGCGGGGTCAAGGTATCGCTTCCATGTCCAAACCACATGCTCTGCTTTTAAGAGATCACCATTATGAAAGCGCACCCCTGAGCGTAAATGAAAAGTATATGTTTTTTCATCTTCTGAAATATCAACAAAGTCAGCAAGCAACGGCCCTGTGCTCCCATCTTCACGGTAAGCAACCAGCCCTTCCAGAACATGCATCATAACTGTATCTGTATTGGCGTCTCGGTTTACGCCTGGGTCTGTACTTCTGATATCAGAGGTTAGAGCAACGTCAATAACCTCCATCTCAGCAGCCTGCACTGCAACACTGTAACAAGATAAAACCAGCCCCAGCAAAAAGACTTTTAATCCGCAGTGGTGCAAATCGAATATGCTCTTTTTCTGAGGGCACTTGCCTTGCATGGCTTTTATCTCTCCTGACAAATCTGTGTGTTAGATAAATATTTTCACCCCTATGTAGCGCCAAAATAACTGTGCTTGTCCATTGCAATAAAGAGAATGGGGGGTCTTAAAAATTTCAGCAGCTTTTGAGTAATGCCTAAAACCGCCTTTCAATATGAAGCTATAGCTCACATTTATAAGGCCGTTGTGCCAGACAGTAATTTGCGCGCACGAGCATAAACAGGCTGATCAACCATCTCGCCGTCAAGAGTTGTAATTGCTTGCCCTGCTGCCCGCGCTTTTTCAAATACAGTAATCACATTTTGCGCCCAAGCTACTGCATCCTCTGTAATAGAAAATACTGTATTCAAAATTTCAATCTGGCGTGGGTGAATGGCAAAGGCTCCATCACCGCCCGCATGCTTGGCAAAACAAGCAGCTTTGTTGAAAGCCTCAAGGTTTTTATAATCAGCAATACCTATTGGCATACCATACGCCTTTACGCCTGCTGCTTTAGCAACCATTACCATACGCACATAAGCAGCTGTAATGAGCGGTGCATCAGGCGAACAGCCACAGTATGCACTAAAATCTTCCGTTCCCAGCAAAAGCGCGTCTACTGCTCCTGGCATCATTGCTTCTTGTTCAAATGCCAGTAATGCCTTTGGGTCTTCAATCATGGCGACAAGCCTTAGATTACCAGACAGACTCAAGCCTTTAGTGACACTTGCCGCTTGCAACCACCCCTCTGCTTTTGGCAGTACAATACCATCCGGCTGTACCGTTAAAGCGGCTAAATCCTGCACGTGGTTAGCCCTGTCCTGTAGTGGGTTAACCCTAACATAAGCCGTGCACCCTGCCTCTATCACGACCTGAAGAGCCTCAGGAAGCATGTAGCGCGCCGTATCTTTTGCCGTGCCTGCCACCCCGTCTTCAAGGTCAATACATATGGCATCCGACGAGCCTTTTACAGCCTTTGAAACCAGATCGAGCCTATCCCCTGGCACAAACAGGAATGAGCGACACACTGTGCCAAAATGCCTTTCATTATCTGTCATTTCTGGGCTTCAAACTCGGCCCACACCCGGTCCGTTGCATCCCCCAAACCGGGCACTGCATGAACTTTGGGGTTTGTCATATGCGTAAACTGCACCGGCAACGCAGGCAGCGCGACCTGTTGCCCTGTGCTTGTCATAGTGTGCCGTAGCCTGAGCGCCTTGTGCCTCGCCAGACCTGCAACATCATTTAAAGCGCCAAAAGCAATGGATGCATCAAGCAGCCGCATACGCAGCTCACTCGCTGTTAGCGTGATAAATACTGCATTGAGCTTTTGGTCCATATCTGCACGGTTTTGAACCCTTTGAGTATTACTGTAAAAACGCGGGTCGTTAACAAGCTCAGGCAAAAAGAGAACAGTTTCACACAAACGCTGCCATTCCCGCTCATTTTGGATAGAGAGTATGGTCAGCGCCTTATCTGCCGTTTGATAAGCACCGTAAGGCGCAATGGAACAATGCTGCAACCCTTGCCGCGCTGGCGCACCTTGCCCGTATTCACTCTGCAGAAAAGGCACTGTCATCCAGTCGGCGGCTACATCAAAAAGGGAAACTTTAACACCAGTTCCCACACTGCTCACACTTCGATAAAGCAAGGCCTCAAGAATACCCGCGTGCGCAGAAAGGCCCGCACCAATATCACACACAGAAACACCAATTCGCCCCAGTTCGGTTGGCCCACCAGAAACACTAACCAAACCGCTCTCTGCTTGAACAAGAAAATCATAGGCTTTCATATCCGTTGCAGCAGAGGTTTCACCGTAGCCCGAAATGTCACATGTAATAAGCCGAGGGTGCCTTGCACGTAGGTCAGCCGAGCCAAAACCTGCCCTTTGCAGAGTGCCGGGCGATAGGTTTTGTACAAAAACGTCTGCTTTCGCAATTAGGGTATGTAAAAGCGCATTATCTGCAGGCTGCTTGTAATCAAGCACAACAGACTCTTTATTTTGGTTTGCCCAAACAAAGTAAGCGCTGTCACCCTTTGCTGCTGTATCATACCCTCTGGCAAAGTCACCTTCAGGACGCTCTATTTTTATCACTCTCGCCCCCGCTTCTGCAAGCCGAGCGGTACAAAGCGGTGCGGCAACAGCCTGCTCAACTGATACAACAAGTAACCCTGTAAGAGCCTGCATAGAAGCAATCCTTTTATAATGCCCGAACCGGCATAAAAAATACGTTGCTATTGAGGTACAGCAAAAGTTATCTTTTAAAAATTGCTTTGATGTAACGAATTAGTTCTAAAAATTAGAAGTATAAACATGTACCCACCGCTTAATGCCTTGCGCGCCTTCGAGGTTGTAGCCCGCAGCGGCAGCATTCGCGCTGCCAGCGAAATCCTGAATGTGACCCAGTCTTCTATCAGCAGGCATGTATCAATTCTGGAGGGCCACTTACAGAGAAAGCTTTTCTACCGTGAAGGACGCGGCCTTAGGCTAACAGAGGCAGGAGAAGATTATCTGCTGCAAATAGCAGACGCGTTTGAAACAATCAGTAATGCCACCGCTGCCATTAAAAATCGCTCAAAACGCGCACAACTCACGCTTTCTGCACCGCTTAGCCTTACAGCGAACTGGCTTATTCCGCGCTTGAAAGGCTTTCTTGCCGAAAACACTGATATAGATATACGCCTTGTTGAGGGACTGACTTTTGATCCATCCAAGAAGGATATAGACTGTGCGATTGAGTACCGCTTTCAACCAGCCCCAGAACTAGCATCAACACTGTTGCTCCGAGATGAAATTGTGCCCTTGATATCACCCAACCATTTTAATGTTTTGGCACTTTCCACGCTTGACTGTGTAAAAGGAATTACCCTTATAGAAACATCTAGGCGGCTTGTTTCATGGCATAACCTACTGGAAGGCAAACATTGGTTATGCCAGCAACCGTTCTTTACCGTGAACCATACAGTTCATGCTTTAGAAGCTGCCCAAAGGGGTATCGGCATTGCTCTTGCTAACCGGCATAATGCCCACCATCTGATAGATACAAAAAAGCTTGTCATTCCTTTTCTGATTGCCCCTTCAAGCCTACCGCGTACACCGCGGTATTATATATCTGTTCCGCCCCACCGGGGGCAAAACAAACAGGTGCTCAAGCTGCAAAGCTGGCTTCTGAAAGAAAGCAAAGACCGCCCAAGCCCCAATAATTAGACCCAGTGCATCAATTGTTGCAGGTTGACAATAAAACGGCTTCGCACGAAGCTTTTCCCTATGAAAAAACTTGCACAAATACATAAATGGATCGCATTGGGCTTTGGCATTTTCTGGGTCTTACAGGCCGTAAGTGGCGCATTGCTTGTATTTCAGCGCGAACTAACAGACCTCACGACCATAGCACCATACGGCAAAGACATGCCTTATACCAACGCCGGGCTTTCAATCGGTATTGAGAAACTAAAACAAACCAACCCAACCCATAAGCCGGTTTTTCTGATTAACAACAGCACCAGTTATAATATCTTTGACCTCATCACAGAAACCCCAGAAAAAGAACTGCCTGTATACCGCCTATCGGCCACAACCGGGGACACATACAAAACCTATTACTGGGAAGGGTCAGTTTCCACGCTTAGTTTTTTCCGTGCCCTCCATTTATTTCACACACGGTTGCTTGCCGGTAATCTCGGGCACTGGATAATAGGCCTAAGTGGCATATTTTTAACAACATCTCTTGCCTTGGGCCTTTATATCGGCTGGCCACGAAACAGAACCGCAAAACATGTTTTAAAACCAAAGGCCTTCAAATTTAAAATAGCCAGCTTGTATGCTTGGCACAGGGCAGTAGGGCTGTGGTGTGTGTTTTTGCTTTTATTCATTACTGTTTCCGGCACTATTCAGGTTTGGCAATCTTCATTACGGTCTATGTTAGGGGCTACCCATAACCCCACCATAGAAAGAGCAGAAAACAGCGGCCTTACCCTGTCCCTGACAGATGCCATCAATATCGCAAAACAGGAATTTCCCGGTAGTGCACTGGCTATGGTTAGCTTTCCGCAAGCATCCACACCATACTATCAGGTGCGGCTTACCCAACCAGATGAAAGCAGGCTGGTATACGGCACCACAACGCTTTACATCAGCGAGCAGGATGGCCGTATTCTGCGCATCTATAACCCGCTAACCACTAAGTCCCTTAAACTTAAAGTCTTTGATGCCCTTTATCCACTTCATACAGGTGAGTTTTGGGGCCTTACAGGCCGCATCCTATACCTGATTGCAGCAATAGGACTGGTCCTGTTAACAGTGATGGGTTTAAGCTTGTGGATGCTTAAAAGCAGGCGTACTACCCGTAAAAAAATAACCAGCTGATAGCTGGTTATTTTACTGATCTATACCTTCATGCGTTAGTGCAAGATACTAAGCTTCCACAATAGCATCCATGTCCATTTCGATCTTGATTTCCGGATCAAACAGCCCAGCCTGAACAGTTGTACATGCGGGGCTAATACCTTTGAAAGTCTCTGCAAAAATATCCATGATAGCGTCATAGTCATCAACTTCCGCTATATACATCCTGACCCGCACCACATCTGAAAGGCTACCGCCAGCCTTAACCAGTGCATTATTTGCATTCTGCATCAACTGGGCGGTTTGTGCGGCGGCACCTGCTGCCAGTGTGTCGGTAGAATAATCGTAGCCTGTTGTGCCTGACAAAAACACTTGCGGCCCAACTTTTACAGCCCTGCTATAGCTATATGTTTTTTCATAATCGCTGCCAGAAAAAATATTCTGACGTTCATAGCCTGCCTTAGAAATCATACTCATAATAACACCCTGTATGTGATTTACGTTACGCGAAAATCACCTGGAAACCATAGCAGGGTCAATTTCAAAAACCTGTGGTAAGGCTCAGATTTACGAGCTGTTTAGCCTGAACTGCACCCCACCGCATAGTTGGTATTTGTCCTGCCCCTGTTTCCCGATGGCCATTTCTATGAGGATACTGGCTGGCGAAGGCTAAAAAACCTCGAAGAAAATGGTTATATATTAAGGAAAGCCCCACTTTTGGCTGTTGCGTTCACGCCTACGGCGCACCAGAATACAGTATAAAAGCACTTCCTTTACCGAATTTGAAGCCCTGCACCAAGAAAGCCCCCATCTACAGCCAGCACATGTCCTGTTATATAGGCCGATTGTGGTAATGCCAAAAATAGCGCGGCGTGCGCCACATCTTCCGGCAAGCCATACCGGTTGGCCGGAATGGCTGCTTGATACAGTTCCCTCGTAAGCTTGGAATGCATTTCCTGAACTAATTCCGTATCTATTGCACCGGGTGCCAAACAGTTCACCGTGACATTCTTGCTGGCAAGCTCCACCGCAAGGGTGCGAGAGAGCATAATCACCCCAGCCTTTGCCGCACCGTACGCGGCACGGAATGTCCCGCCGCGAACACCCGCTGTTGAAGACAGAGTAACAATACGGCCATACCCGGCTTCCGCCATAATACGCCCTGCCTCCCGCATGACATAGAAGGTTCCCGAAAGATCAATATCAATAATGCGCTGCCAGTCTGCATCCGTTGTTTCTAGAAAACCACGTTCTACACCTACCCCTGCACTGTGAACAAGGATATCGATGCCGCCCATCAGTTGGCTTGCTTCATCTATAGTTTTTTTAACCTGTTCCGGCCTCGAAACATCCACTGATAATGTATGCACGACCGCACCATCAGCCTGAAGGTCTTCTGCAATTGACTTTAGTTTCTCAGCGTTCAAATCCAGCAAAACAAGGTCCGCGCCCGCACGGGCAAAGAGGCGTGCGGTTGCTGCCCCTATGCCACTGGCCGCACCAGTGATTACAGCCCGCTGCTGTTTTAGGGAATATAGACTGCTTTTATCCATGATGGACCTCTGATATTTTCATGCGCATTTCAAGCTTGAAACCATCAGCGTTTCTTCTTTTGGGCGGTTCGCCACACATGGGCCGCGATACCAACGAGCGGCAATAAAAAGACAATCAGACCCAAAATGAAAACAAGTGTTTCACCAACGATACCACCGATTTTACCATTATGAAAATCGAGCATGTAGCTAAGCATCACGTCACCAATCCTATTAGCTTCAGCGGGGCGAAAATGTGTTAATGTTGAGCATTCTGAAAGAACACGTACCTCTGAATTTCCACGTGTTGGATAGCGAGTTCCCTCTGGGCCCATAAATATCTGATATCCAGCATTTCTCTCACTCGGGAGAAAGAACATTGTAATCTCAGAACCGGGGTTGGCCTCAAGCGCCGTTGTCCATGCTCTGTCAGCCGAAGGGGTAGCACACATCTGCTGATTTTCAGATGCTACAGTGCCATCAGCCATACCTAATAGGCTGGCAAACGCCATGGAAATATCAAACCGGGCCAACCCAAAGCCTGTAATGGCAAAAAGAAAAAGGGGGACACACAACCATATGCCCAATGTGGCATGCGAGCGCCGCATTTTGGGAGGGGATGAAAATCCGGCGATTTTTAAATCTGACTTTTTTGTTTTTGGTCGCTGAAGCCATAAAAATACCCCAGACACGCAGAACACCATGATCAGAATACTTAGAATCATTATCGTGGGTATCGCAGCATCCCCCATAAACATACTATGGTGCAACCACAGAGGCCAAACTGCTGCTGTGTCTTCCGCAATAAAATGTGCCTTAGGTTCACCTGTGTACGGATCTACAACAACCACCCCGTGCCCGTGGCCACCGCCAGCACGTTCAGTATCATATATAATAGTTGGGGCCCCAATACGCATAGGCGTTGTTTCTGGCCCAAAAATACCCTCTATATGCTCGATAGGCCCATACTTAGCCTGTGCATTTTCAAGCCAAACTGACGGCAAAGCCCACGCCTGAGGCTTGTCTTCATAAGACATGATATCCGCGCCAAATTCCCACTCATAGAACGTTGACTGCAATACCATCGCTGTCCCGCTGATGCCCATAAGGGCCACATACAGGCCTAAAACAAGCCCACTCCAACGATGCAAAATCGATATATTTATTCTCAGGCGTCTCATACTCAGTTCCCTCCCGGCATTTACCACGGCGGTAGATTTCAAGGGGCCATGGTTTTATTATTGTAAACTACCAATCGATACGGCCATTGGCCCTTTTCATCCACGCTGCGATATCAGCTTTATCCGCACTCATAAGGCCCGCAACCATCTCTTTCAGAACATCAGGTTCTTCATTTTGCCCAAGCTTGAAACGGCGATTAACGGACTTAACCGCTGCCCTGAACCCAATAACGTAGCGCGACATAGGCTCAAAGCGCTCTTCCATACTGTCCACACTCCAGCTTGATCCATTGATCTTTTCCATAAAGACAACAAGGCGCTTCAAGTGTTCTTGGGTGTCCTTTTCAGCAGGCAGTAACGTGACATCAACCAAAAACGTTGCCGATGAAAACATCCATGTTGGCGCCAGACGTTTATTTGCCACCCACGCTGTCGGCATATAGGAATCAGGGCCTTTATATAGAATGGTCGCTGATTTTTCTGTTTCGAGGGTTTTAATGTGCGGGTTAGTCCGCGCCATATGGCCTTCAATCGCCACAATATTCTGCTGGTCATCAACAATAGGTAAGAGCGGCAGCAAAGTAGCATCCACCAAATTTGGCGAAACAAGCCATGCAAGCGGGTTGGTTGTCACCAGATCAACCAGAATATTTTTATCCTCATCTTCGGTTAAAACCACGCCCATGCTTCACCTTTTTTCGCACAAAATTACTGCGCAGCATTACTGCTGGCGCTTTCCGAAACACCTATCACCCACTGCAAAGCTGCCATGATTTAGCGTTGCTTTATGTCAAACATAATTATACAATGAACAATAGATTGTCAATTTAACAATTAAAACATAAACCACTGCACGGCAATTTGCCTCGTAAAAATGGCTCAAATCAGAGAGAAAATGGCAAAAAAAGCCCCAACAGAAGCGCCAAGAGCGCGAATGTTCTTTGATCACAGATGCTACTTTGGCAGTAAAAAATAAGGGAACCATTCATATGCATATAAAATGTTTGCACGTTTTTTTTGAAAATTCAGACCGTATTTCTAAACGCACCGCGACAACCGGGGAGTTATAGAATGTCCATCACAAACCATGGTGTTCTTCCTTTTCAAACAGATAAAGGAATTGGTCTGCGCGGTAATATAGCGCTGGTTGCGCTAGAGTATGACCAAACAATAGAGCATGAATTTTATCGCTTGACCGTGGAACTAGGTATGGGTGTTTATTGTACTCGCATACGCAGCCTGCCCGAAGTCACGCCTGAAGTACTGGGTAAAATGGAAGACGAAATCATTAACTGCGTTTCCATGCTACCCCCCGGTGTAAACATAAATGTTGCAGCCTTTGCCTGCACGTCTGCTGCTCTCGTTATCGGGGAGCAGCGGGTTGCGGAAAAAATCCAGCAAGTTCACCCAGGCGCCCATGTAACTGACCCCTTTACAGCAGCAAGTGCAGCCTTAAAGCATTTGGGCGCGCGCCGGATCGGGTTGTTGACCCCTTATATTCCTGAAGTGGCTTCCTTGATACAAACCCGCCTTGAAGATCAAGGGTTTGAGGTTGTCTCAGTGGGCTCTTTTTGCGAGTCTGCTGACAGCATTGTCGCAAAAATTGATCTGGAATCTATTAAAGCGGCTATGAAAACTGTGGGAAGCAATGAAACGTGCGATGCTATATTCATGTCCTGCACCAGCCTTCGGTCCATAGATATCATTGATGAACTGGAGCAAGAATTAGGTATACCAATTACAACAAGTACCCATGCACTGGCGTGGCATGCGCTGCGCCTTTGCGGGCAAACATCGCACAACCCTGTTGGCGCCTTAATGCGGTCTACCTAAGGCCAGACCACAGTACCAACATATGCTTCATTCGGTGTGAACAGCCCGCACCGAATGATAAAGCCCAATTAGTCTTTACTAGCCTTTTTCCTAGGCACCACAACCCGCCACGCCCCCACCGTTAAAACAGGCACAATAAATACTGCTAGTGAAACGAGGGTAAAAGCGCCGTACCCTTTTGAAACCAAGTCTATCAAGCCCACGCGTTCGGCAGCAAAAACAGATATTATAGTGATACCTATGCTTAAAGCACTGCGGTGCAAGGCTGTGAATGGTTTCTTTTTATGGTGAAAAGCTTGGTTCACACGTTCATTAAAACCATGAATAAAAGCAGCGCCTGTGTTGATCACCGTTCCAATCAATAATATTTGAAAAAATACAGAGAAAACAGGCATATCAATCACCTGCAAAAGCGTGTTGGTTGGAATTGGTTCTGACATTACCAATGGATACTGGCTGAGCAAAGACAAAAAGAGCAGAAGCGCAGGTGCCATAATGATAGGCCCAGAAAGCGCGCCAGAAATTAATGCGTTCTTTTTTGACTGCAAATGCACAACGCAAAACAAAGCAGCAGGAATAATACCTGCATTTAATGCTGCATATTTAGCACCACTGAAAAACCAACTAAATTCAATAGGGGATGGTTTGAACTGCGCGAAAATACTCTCGCCGTAGCGGCTAACCGTAATAAAAATAAGGATGCCATAAGCAATATAAATGAGGATGGACCAAGCCGCAAACAACCGCTTTATAAACTCACTGCCCCTATATGTTATATAGGCAATGGAAACCATAGCCAGCACCACCCCAACAATGGTGGGAGCGCCGGTAAGGCTGTGAAACAATTCACCCGAGGCGGCTCCGACAATCGATAAAACAAGAACTGTCCCAAGAAGATAAACTGCCTCGAACATAATCCAACCCGGGCCAAGAAGGCATTTTATAAAACTGATATAATCATACGCCTTGAACACCCGGGCCAACTCAAAACTGATGGCTAAAGCTGCGCTCCACACCAATGTGGCGGCAAGCAAGGCAAAAAGGCCACCGTATGGCCCCTCAGACAACAGAAATTCAGCAATTTCCCGGCCGGTACCATAGCCACCCCCGATGACAATAGATTGCATCACAAGACCAGGAAGAACATAGAGCGCCAGTAAGGAACGTGTGTTTTTAGCCATGATAAAGAGCACCCTTCACTAGTTTATTGACGGCCAAGAATTTTCCAGCAAATCACGTGTTTCTGCCACTGCAACACGCCACATTTCCAACATGTCTTCTTCCGGCGCTACATACCGCCCACCATAGCTGCCATCACCCAGCATTTTTTTTGCATGCTCCGGCGGGGAAGCATCCATATGCCCTTCATTGATAGGGGCTTTAGGAGGTCGTGCTTCAGCATCAAGCCGGGTCCACGGTAAATTCTCAAGCCAATTCGCGTGGGTACCATCTGGTCCTATTTTGCGGATCGCCGCCGCAGTTTCAGGACCCGTCCACCAACTATGAAAAATGATGGAACTGGAAGGATGTTTAGCGAGTATTTCCTGTGCCAAAATCTTGGCGGGTGTATTGCCCCCATGCCCATTTACAATTAATATGCGACGAAATCCGCCTTGCAGCAGGGATGTTAAAATATCCTCCACCATATTCAAAAATGTACTGAGCCGAACCGATATCGTACCCGGAAATGCTGCATGAGAAGGTGTTGCAGAATAAGACAGCACCGGGCAAACAGGAATGCCCAGCGGCTCTGCTGCCTCCACCGCCATCCGCTCAGAAACAATGGCATCCACACAGAGGGACAGTGCTGCATGCTGCTCAACACAGCCAAGGGGCAAGACACACCTGTCGTCTCTCGCCAGATAGTCTGCCATGTGCGACCAATTCATTTCAGAAAAACGCATAAGCTAGCCCTTTTAAGATGAGTAAATACGCTTGATATCCCACTCCTCTGGTGGATTAAGCGATTGAAGAATTTGCCGTGCCCGCACTTGTGCACGGGTATAGCGGCGTAAGCACTTAGATGCAGATGACAGCGCCTTATCTGTTCGATTAGTGTCGCTGAACGTAGGAAGTTCTGTCGCTAAAAGAGCCTGTATTTCTTTAAAGTGATCGGCCGTTTTCTTATTCGCATGCTTAGCCCGCAAAGCCTGACCCATTGCCTTCTCGGCTTTGGCCGCTAATTCACAAGCAACACTTTTGGCAATTTCAAGCATATCAATAATGCTGTCAGCCAGCGTCACTTCCCAGTAAGCATTCGTTTCATCATAGATAAAGTATCCATGCCCCGGACGATTAGGAGACACAGAGCGGTGCGTTATAGGCCCGATTGCTGCCAGATATTTCCGGTCTGCCGGGGCACCCGCCGCAACAAAAGCATTCAATCGGTGTGCTGCCGAGTGACGAGGAAGTAGGCCACCCGCATTCATATCCGCCTCGGCCTCACCCCAAGTCACAGCACCAACATCTGGGCCTTGTTGAAACAAAGACACCATTTTCTGCAGATCAAGAGCACCCTCATGGGCCCTTAAAGCATCATACAGATACTGGTTTCTGGAAGCCGCTGAAACAGACCATAACCGCCGCGTTAATAGGCCAGCATCGTCTGCTTTATCAGCCTGTTCACATATCCAGCCCTGAACTGGGTGCCACGTTTCCCCCACTGTACCGGGGAACACAGGCGAGGATATATTTTTGCTGATTATATTATTGGTCGCATACAAAAATTGGTGCCGAATGCCCGCAGTATCTTGCGTATCATACCGTATCACAGGCTTATCCCGGTCCCGGGATTCGTAAACAAAACCACCGCAATCATCAGCATAAAATCCACCGGGTGAGCCAAGCACATGCCCTACATTACCAATTGGGAAATCACCTTCCATGCTTTCCGCCTGCCCGGCTGATTTCGCATACCGTAAAACATGAAATGTGGATGCCCCTTTGGGAATACCGTAGCCCCACTCCTTGGTATTTTCAGCGCAGGCACCGCCGCCGCCATGATGAATATAAGCAAGCCCTGCGCTATTGAAACCCGGATGGCCCGCCAAACCAAACCTACCTACCCCCGGCACTGACCCGTTCACGGAAAAGGGTGTATATATAAAAGGATAGCCCTCGTCCGGGTATGCAATAATCGTTACCTGAAACGTACAATCATGGTCTGTAGAGGAGGAGAAATAAAGATGCCCATCTTTGGTGGCACTGCCCCATGCCGCAGCACCGCTGCAAAGCCCTTCCCCAATATCACCGTGCAGGGGCTCTGCACCTTCAACATTACCAAAATATGCCCCCATAACACCGCCCCCTTCTGCATCAAGCACACCAATGGGCGCTGGAGAAGTTGCAGGCTGCAGGGTGCCTATCCACAAGGATAATGCCTGATCTTGGCTTAGGGCAATGCCGCACTGGCTTGCCCCTTCGGCAATGCCAGTTGCCATATCAAGTACTTCAGGTGTGAACTGCCGGATCTTATCCGCCCATGCGTTTAAATGATCTTTTTCCGCCTTGGAAAAACATTTTTCGGCAAAGGCTTCAAAAATAAAGGGGCCAAAAATTTCAATGCACTGGCTGGCATATTGCCGCCCCATATCCACAGAAGAGCCTGCCAAAATCACCAGCGGGCATATGCTGGGGACAATGGGGGTATCCTGAAACCATGTAAGTTCGTTTTTCTGTGTGATACCGTCAGCTGGAACAGGCTGTTCTGCGAGGGTACTTTCGCTTATCTCGTCAATTATCCTGATCGCTTGGGTAAAACTTTTGCAAGCCTCGGTTAAATCATCCACTGAGAAGCTTCTTAATGCAAAATCTGCTAATTCCCCTGTTGCACGGCCATATAACCATTTCCCGCGGGATAGGTGTAAAATAGACCTATCCAGACATGCAAGCTGCGCAGTATAATGATCACCCGATAAGTCTTTCACAGACATAGACCCCTGCAAGATTGCATAATGAGCCCTCGACATCAGGCTTTGGGTCTGCAGGGTTAAGTCTGACGGCAACTTTAAATTACTCATTACCCAATATCTTTCGGTCTGCCTTTAACGTGGCCCAAAACCCAAGGGCCGCACCGCATACAGATGTAGTAGCAATCACAACCATCAAAACAAAGCCCAACCCCTGATCAGGGAATACAAACTCTGAAAGGCCTGCAATAACAACGGGGCCTGCACCAAGGCCAACCAAATTACTGATCATCAGACTTAGCCCAGAAACTTGGCCACGCATGCGGTTAGGAGTTGCAAGCTGTAACGCTATAGGCGGCAGCCCAAGCATTGCCGACCCAAACAAAGCAACCATGCCACAACCAACCAACGCAAGTTCAAAAGTATCCGCACGGAATGCAAACAAGGAAACCACGGCTAGTACGGCAAAAAAGCCACCGGCTGTAAACAGCGGTGCCGTGGCGCCGTACCGCACCTGCAAGCGATCAGCAATCCACCCAGCTAACAAGGGGCCTGTTATGCCCGCAGCAATAGCCAATAAGCCAAACCGAGGCCCCACAATTTGCGGCCCCATAGCAAAATCACGGATTAAATAAGACGGTGCCCAATTATAAAAACCATAGAGCACACCAGCAATAAGGGCATGAAGAACAAAGATGGAAGCATAGAACCTACCATGCCCTATAATATACCCAGCAACCGCAGCAACAGGTTCGACTGTTCGTTGTGCGCCCGCTCGTTCTGGCTCCTGCACACCAAAGTAAATTACAAAGGCAATCGCTATGCCCGGAATGCCTAGCACCACGAATGTCATTTGCCACGGCAAAAGCACACCAAAGCCAAGGAGGGAAACAGGCCCTATACTACTGAAATAGCCAAATAATGCCCCACCCAGCAACAGAGAAAGCCCAACCCCCGCAATCCCTCCAACGGTAAACACAGAGATCGCACGCCCCAATCGCCCTTTGTCGAACATATCCGCAAACATGGAATATGCCGATGGGCTAAGAGCAGCTTCCCCAACACCAACACCGATGCGGGCAATCAGCAGGCTTATAAAACCACCTGCCAAGCCACACCCCATTGTTGCAACACTCCAGAGCGCTATAGCAATTGAGATAAGATTTTTACGGTTCCAAATATCTGCGACACGCCCCAAGGGCACGCCCAGTACTGCATACAGAATCGCAAATGCAGGCCCTTGCAGCAAAGCGATTTCAAAGTCGCTTAAACCAAGCGATGCTTTCATGGGCTCCACTAACAGCCCAACAATCAACCGGTCAATTAACGAAAGAACATAGCAGACCGTCAATAGCCCAACAACATACCAAGAATGCCTGTTTTTTGCCGGCATGGTTTTCATCTATCCTAGATCAGGGTATTTATTAATCCATGGCTGCGCCTTCTCAAGCTGTGCGGACAATTGCAGCAAACGTGCATCTTGCCCAATAGCAGATTGGAACAGTACACCAACAGGCAAGCCCTCTGGCGTCCAATGCAATGGCACTGATGCCCCCGGAATACCTGAGAGAGACCCTAACACAGTCGTTGTGCCATACACCTGAGTAACCTTGGACACACCATCAATTGGCCCAGTAAGCGGGCTAAGCTTGCTTGGGTGCACAGGAGGCTGCCCAAGAGTTGGTGTTACAAGCACATCGTAATTGGTAAAAAAATCACCCATTTTTGCAGTCAGTTCAGCAAATTTTGAATGCGCTGCCATATAGGTGGCTCCATCGATTTTTTTGCCCTCTTCAGCTGCAATCCATTTACCTGCGTCAACATCACCCGGCTGGATCGGACGACCGTGAATATGCTCAAGAAACTGAACGAGACGCAGCATACCCACCTTAAAGAGGGTCGTGAAAGGCTGATACAACCCGGCCATATCAACCGGGGGTTTCACCTCCTCCACATGATGCCCTAGACTTTCACACAGCCGTACAGCATTGCGCGTGGCAATTTTGCATTCTTCATGCGTTTCGTACCCTTCGTACGAGTCAAAGAATGCCATTTTCAATTTTTTAGGTTCACGGTCCAAAAGCTCAAGATACGTATCGTCTTCGGGCATGGGTGCGCGGTACATGCTACGGTGATATGGCCCCGCAACTGCATCCAGCAAGGCTGCACTGTCACGCACAGTTTTTGTTACCGCATGCGCAACACTCAAGTCGCCCCCATAAGGGGTAAGCCCACGACTAACTTTCAGGCCGTATATGCCGCACTGTGATGCAGGCGCCCGAATGGAACCCCCGCCATCAGAAGCCTCTGCCGCTGGCACCATACCAGAGGCAACGGCCACACAGGAACCGCCAGACGAGCCACCCGCTGCAACCTCGGGGTTCCACGGATTTAAGGTAAGGCCATGCATCATAGATTCCGTAGAGCCCGCAGTACCACCTTCCGGCGCCGCCGCTTTTGCAAACATAACAAGCCCTGCTTTGCGATACCGCGCCACCAGCTCGCTATCCTGATCTGCTTTTTTTTGCATAAGCTTGCTACCGTTAGTGGTCACAGTGCCTGCAAGCTCAACTTCAAGGTCTTTCAGTATAAAAGGGACCCCTTTTAAAGGGCCATCAGGCAGGCCTGCTGCAATATCCGCACGGGCTTTTTCATAATGCTTGATCGATAGAGCATTGACCTTTTCATCTATGTGTTCGCATCGGGCTATTGTTGCATTCAACAACTCAAGCGGAGAGATCTGCCCTGTGCGGACCAGTTCTGCTAACCCAATCGCATCATACTTCCATAATGCCTGATCTTTTGTCAGCGCCCTAACTGCTGTGGGCAAACCCGCCATAGCAGCAACCCCTACTGCACTTAAAACAAATTCCCGCCTATCCATTTTCACGATCCCATACAATTCAATTTCAATATAGCCAACACCGTAACATGGCGCATATAAATCCACAATAGACAATTGATTGTTTATTTACAAATAACATCACATCATCACGCCATGTAGTAAACAACTAGGTCTCTTGTTCACAGTAAGCCTTGCAAATACCCCCAATTTAGTGAATAAGCTTTGTCAACAGGGCTGGTATAACTTTAAACCAATATCATACAATAATACGTCAGATATGATCAGACCAAACGACTGGAATTTCGTAAGGATAACAACACCAATGGCACGCAGATCTTCGGACTCAAAGATTGAAAATCGCAGAGGTGTTCAATCAGTTGACATTGGTGTCTCTATATTGAAAGCAATGGCAAAGGCCAACGGCCCCTTACCCCTGAAGGAACTCAGCGAAGCTGTTGGGATGGCATCCAGTAATGTACATAGGTACGTGTCCAGCTTTCTTCAGTCTGGCCTTTTGCGGCAAGACCCCTACACATCTCATTATGACCTAGGCCCCCTCGCGCTCGATATTGGGCTATCAGCACTCAGCCGCACCAATATTGTGGAAATTGCCACGCCGGAAATGAAGCGCTTAGCGCATGAGCACCATGTTATGGTTGCACTCACTGTTTATAGCGTACAAGGGCCTACCATTGTGAAGCTTGAGCAGTGCAGCCCCCCAATAATCACCTCTATTGCTCTGGGTTCCCTACTCCCGATGCGATCGGCAACCGGGCGCATCTTCAGGGCCTTTCTCCCTGAGCAAGTTACCAAACCTGCTGTGGATTTGGAATTCAAGACCAGGCGCGAAAAGGCCGCACAAAAAGCTATACTCAAGACTATCGAGTCATCCCTTGAAAACTTACGCAAAACGCGCCTCTCCTTTATTGATGTTGATGTCTTGCCTCATCTTCAAGCCGTTGCCAGCCCGATATTAAATTTTCACGGCGAAGCCAGCGCAGTCCTATCTGTAACAGGTGAGAATGAAAAACTGGACGACCCAGATCACCCGGCACTTAAGGACTTGCTGGAAACAACTACAGCCCTTTCCTATCACTTGGGCTTTAAGGACACCTAATTTTCAGGTGCTCCTTTGAAATCAAGGGCAACAACTCAGCTTCATACACCAGCGTGAGCATAACCGCTTACTCACCCGCTGCATTGGTTTTTTCTTGTTCGAAGCACAGCAGAATGCCATGTGCATATTCAGGTGGAATAATAACATAGTGCTCCCGCAGCACAGGCTTGATCTGTCGCTTTAATAAAAAATCGAGCGTTTCATCAATATTATTAACAGATATGTGCACACCCGCAGCATAGGGAAGCACTTCTTGCCTGTCAGCGCCTGTCTTAACAGGAACACCATAGGTATGCTCGAACCTTTCAGGTGTGAAAATCTTTAGGCGCATTTCGCTAGGACCAACCGCAACCATACCCTCATCATCAAGGTGAATATCACCACCCCACACAGCCTGCATACCCTTAGCTGTTTCCAGAGGTGTCTTTGATACTGCTATTGTAGAAAGCCATGAGCAGGCTCCGTTCGGATGGGTCCGCCAGACAGAATCCATATAAAAATCCAGCGTTTTGATCTGCGATGTAGAAATATATAAAGGTGGCTCAAGATCAGGCATAATACAATTACTGAAATTCACCCGGTACGGCATACCATCCGGCCCATTCTGCACAAAATCCTGTTCCAACAAAACAGGGGAAAAACCACCAGACGGGTCTGCCTGATGTCGTTTTTCAAAATGCGTAAAGGCGGCTCGTGCGTCATCGGTACGCATGATAAAAGAATGAATACCCTCATCACCTCGCACGCTAGCACCAAGCCATTTTTTCAGGTAGGATGGAATATCTCCAGACGCCCCTCCAAGCTGCATAAACTCAATATAATTCGCAATATTTTTATGTTTGGGCGTTAATAGGATACGGCGATTTACTACACCAACGCCTTCTAGTGGTGTAACCGGCCCCATGGTAAAGCCTAACATCTTAAATGCATCTTCTACTGCCTCTACATCCTTCACTCCGCACATAAGATGATCAAATTCTCGTATCGGCTTTATGTTTATATCTTCTATCATAGTCTGTACTGTATTTCCTTTCTAGCTGCGCCCCGCAGCCACCACAGACGTGACAGATACCTTGCTGGCCAACCATCAGGCTGCCCAGTTGGGTTACATCACCAACCATGGCTTTTGATTAGTGCAGATAGCCTTAGCCACCTGCCTGTATCAATTCAGATCTGGCGTTAAAATGCCTCACGACCTTCGTGTACTATTCCAGTGTAAGCATGATCATCATGAGTACCAGTCCAGGTTTCCCCTGCACCGCGACCAAGCACATCATCAAAACAAGCAGCATCATCCCCCACACGGAAACACACGGTTTTATCTGTCACATCCCAGACACCATCAAACACCCGTCCATCTTTCAGTTTAACCTTCATCGACATATCTTTGTTGATGTGCAGAAGCTTAAATCCTTCATGGTCCTTGTATTCCCATGTGTTGCCATAATAACCTGTCATTAGGTCTTCTGCATGGCTACCAGCATAAGCGGTGGCGTTTGCAGACCACAAAACCAAACCAGCCATCGCAAGAGGCAATACAGACATTTTAAAAGTAGACATAAATCAACCCTTTCCCTTGTATTTATTGTTGTGAGCTGACGCACGCGGCAGCTTCAGTACGACCTGAAAAAATATTACGCAGCGCGCCAGGCATCGTTTCACGCCATGCCAAATAATCGTGTCCACCCTCATAGGTGCGGAAAGAGACAGAATACCCCTTTTTCACAAGTGCATCTTTCAGCTGTATGTTGGAATTAACCTGCCAGTTTCCTTCCCATGCCCCTACATCCATATAAAAGCGCAGCGGCAGCTTTTGTCCGGCAGTGAAAGACCGCGCAAGTTCGTTTGCTTCAGGAGGCATTGACTCCAGAAGGCTAAAAGGAGGCCGGAGGGTTGATGACCACCAAGCTGAAGAAGAATGGGCAATAACTGCTCCGATCAGGTCAGAGTTCTTGAGGCCTGCATTCAAGGCTGCAAGCCCGCCGTGGCTAAAGCCCATAACTGCCGTTTGCTGATTATCCACTGAAAGAGCATAGGTTTTCCGCGCCCAAGGGATAAGCTCATCGCGCACAAAGCCTTCCATGCGGGGGTTTGGCGCCAGATCAGGCACCCGGCTCGCGCCAGTATGTATAAAAACGGCACCCATTGGCGGTACTATCTTTTCTGCGATCATATTATCAAGAACTATCGTTGTTGACATAAGCGACAGATAGTTTTCCGCATCGAAAACCAATACCCATGGGTAACGGCAACCTTCAGAATAGCCATTAGGTAAATAAACCGAAACCTGACGCGGACCGCCAAACGCTGCACTCTCAAGAGTTTTATGCTCCAAAGTACCTTTAGGAATATCCGCTTGTGCTTTTGAATAAGGCAAGCGCTGATCCGGAGAGGCAAAAAACACAGACATTTTTTTGTCTGGAAACTGTGGTTGTATAGTCCCCCTAATACTATGGCCCGCATTCGGGTCTGCAAAAAATTCATAATGAATTCCGTCACGGTGCGGATAGTCAAACACGGCCTCGCTGTTGCCGTCCTTACCGCGCGGCCAAGCCAGCCAATACATGCCCATAGCTTCATCTGATACTTCAAGCGTGGCAGACCACAGGTTTGTACCAACAACCGGAGAGAAGGCATAAAGTGGATGTTCAGGCACCATCATCGCGACGCGCACATTGCGAGGGTCTGCACCGTTTCCTGCACGCAGGAGGAATGTCATGGTCACCAGCCCCTCTTCAGCGCCCGTTTCCAGCATCGGCAGGCCTTCTTTGGTAACAGCAGCCCAGAATACGTCCTGCGCCTTGCTGTCGCCAGCCTGAACTTTCTCCGTTAGCTGCTGTAACCGAGGGCTTATGGCCACTTCGGGTGCGCCTTCCGCAAGTGCAGGAAAAACCAGCACTATCGCCATGGCCGCACTAAGCAGCCATGGCAGGATCGCATATGATATACGATTGGTTGAGAACATTGTTATCTCCGGGACCAAGAATTTAGAAGTTAAGCGTCACACCAGCAATCAAGCGCCGCTTTGGCACAAGAAAGGCATGATCAAGACTTGCTGTATTTCCTGGAAGAATGCCAACAGGATGGTCTGAATCAAACAAGTTGCTCACACTGGCGTATACTCGCACATTGTCCCACGCGTAGGAAAGTTGCGCATTCGCCAACCAGAACGGATCTATATAGCCGCGCGGGTCATTTAGCTCGTCTGTATAATATGACCCTGAGTAACTAGCGTCGACCGCAGCCCGGAAACCGCCACTTGTAAATATGACACCTGCATTACCCGTGATACTAGCTGAGCGTGTTAATTCGTTACCATCAATAAGAGAGCCGGGAGAATCTACATCACTTTCCAAAAGACCTACTTCACCGTAAAACTCGAAGTTTTCATTAACCGTCCAACGCAGTCCAAGCTCGGCTCCATACGTAATCACTTCATCAGCATTCAGAATAATCTGCGAATTCAGTGCAGGATCAGGGTTTTGATCAAACGGAATTTGCATGCCGCTATAATCTGAATAAAAGACGTTAGCCGTCAGAAGCACACCGTCTGCAAGACTGCTACGAGCATAAACTTCATAGTTCCACACAAATTCGGGGTCGAACTCAAAGTTTGTAAATGGAGGCTCGAATGTAAAGCCCGCACCACCGCCGTTATAGCCTTTGGACACAATGGCACCGATGGTGGTGGCATCACTTACATTATAGGCAATGCCAAATTTGGGCAGAAATACGCTGGATTTGTCATCAAGGTTGATAGTGAACAAGCCGGCATTTGTATTTTCCCGTACACGATGCTCTTCCTCATAGCGCGCACCTAAGGTAAGCGTAAAACTGTCCGAAATATCATAGTTAAATTCAGCGAAGGCTGCTTTTGTTGTTGTTTCATCACTAAAAGTAGACGGCACGCCAAACAGAATTTCTTCATCCTGTTCAGCCTCAAAATAATAGAGGCCCACGATACCACTGATCCCAGCATCAGCAGACGCGAAAGCCAGACGCGGCTCCAGAACAAATTCCGTACCGTCAACACGCGCTGGCGCGCTGGAAGCATAGCGGATCATTTTAAAATCTGTGTAAGAGAGAATATTCTGGAGCGTAACTGTCTCGTTTATGTCGTAGGACATATCCAAAATACCACTCAACGCTTCGGTTTTGTGCACAGGATCACCCGTGGCAAGAGCACTAACCCGGTCAGAAAATGGCCGTCCGACCCGCTCCACCTGTGGACCCTCGAAAGAAACAGAGGTGATAGTTGCCAGCGTCCGGAAACCTTCAAGGTTTTCAGGCTCTATCAGAATTTTCCCGCGCAAGGTGGTCGCTGTATAATGTTCAGGGCTGTCAATACCTAGGCCAGGCACAGGCACCAATTCTGCGCCCGCATCATATTCCCTGTGGTCTGCCGAAAAGCGTACTGCCACCTGATCGGCAACAATCGGGCCAGAGAGAGCGATAGAACCCTGATATAGATCCTGCGTACCCGCTTGCCCGCGAATGGCACCTTCAAATTCATATGTAGGGTTTTTTGTCGTGATAGCGATCGTACCACCAACAGCATTTCGCCCCTGAAGGGTGCTTTGTGGCCCGCGCAACACTTCAACCTGCTGCACATCCCACATCTGGGCATCGCCATAAGCAACTTCATTATAGCTGAGCGCACGCCCATCCACTTGCACATTAAGCCGGTTCCGTGTGCCTGCAAAAAACGCATTTGCTCCAATAGCCGGGCCTGTACCATCAACACCACGTACGGTTGGTACCAATCCACTTTTGCCAAATGAATTCGCATTTGGAAGGCGCATCACCAAATCACTTAAAGCCGCAATTCCGGCACGCTCTTTGAGGTCATCTTCATTGAAAAAAGACACACTAGTCGCGGTGTCCTTTATAGACCGCCCCTGCTTTTCAGCTGTAATGACGATTTCTTCAAAGGCGGAAACAGTACTATCCGCCGTTTCAGCCATAACTGCTTTTGGAAAAACCGCATAAGCAGCTGCACTTATAAGCCCAACTTTCAGACCAATTGTTCTTTTGGATGTCATTTTATTAAGCAATGTTTTCCTCCCTTTTTTATTGATGACTATACGAGCTCATCATTCGTGAACTGCTATCCTTACAGCGAAGAATGCGACTCTATCATCATTTATAAAATTGTAATATAGATAATTAATTTGTCAATTAATAATTAAAAAGGCTGAAGCTTACCCTAAACTCATTAGTCTACATGACTATATTTTCCATATTATGCTGCTCAAGAAAAAGCCCCTCCATGGAGGGGCTTTTTTAGTTACGTCACGTTAACTATTTGTATTTAAATAAAATTTTATGTCATCCGGTTCTTTTAGTAATTTCAGAAGAAACCAAATCTTGCATCAGAAATCATACGTTACAGACACTCCAATGCGTCTGGGATTTACTGTTGCTAAAACACCCGTAATAGAATTCGGGGGCAAATATCCGGTTGTGTAATCAGACCCGGTCAAGTTTTCTATATATGCAAGCACACGAATCTGTCCTACATCAAAACCAGCACGCAGGTTCAAGTAATCATAGGCCCCTACAAAGTCCGGAGGTGTTGCCCGCGCTTCATTATCCGTAAACACACTGTCACGGTAAATATATTCCAATCGCACGAAAGCTTCAGCATCTTGAAACATAAACCAGTTATATTCTGCAGACGCATTATATGTCCACTCAGGTGCAAGGGGTAGCCGATTGCCTGATGCATCTGCTGTGTTGCCGGTAGAGTCAATGATCGCATCCGGGAAATCACCAAATGTTGAATCCTGGTATCCAATTGCAGCCTTAAACTCAAGCCCCTCAACCGGCCGGATTGCAATATCTGCCTCAAACCCTTTAGAGCTTGCTTCCGCACCATTTTGCGTTACGACGCCACTGTCAAATGTAACCGGATCAAAGAAGAAACTGGAAACCTGAATTTTACTCCAGTCAATATAAAAGGCTGCCAGATTCAAAAGGACTTTGCGATCTGCAAGAACAGCCTTCATACCAACCTCATAGTTCCAGAGGCTTTCACTATCGAACGTTTCCGGAAGCCCAAGGTCAGGGAATGTCACGGTGGCCAAGTTAAATCCACCCGGCTTGGCCCCTTTCGAAACAGTACCGTAGATACTCACTTCATCTGATACTGCATAATTGGCTGTCAGGCGCGGCATAAAGCTATCAAACGACGCTTCGCCTGCTTCGTCTTGTGGGACAGCTGTAAAGGGTGGAAATACAGCATTCCGGAGCGCATAAAAGGTTGAGGCCACTTCATCATGCTGCCAACGCAGACCAGCGCTAACCGTTAACCGATCATCAAGACCTGTCCAGCTCAGTTCGCCGAACAAACCAAAAGACGTTACATCAAAGGTTTCCAAATCATTGATTGGGGTCACAATCGTCCCCTCAGGCACTGTTACACCAAAGAATGTGCTGAAGAAGGTGGGAGAAAAAGGCCTACGATCAAGTGTTTCGTTTTTGTCTTCTGCGTACACACCTCCAAGGAGCCAGTTAAAGCCCGTGTCATTCCCCGTTTGCAACCGCAGCTCTGTGCTCCAGCTGTTCAATTTTATATAGTTTTCATCGTTCCATAGGTCGAGACCAGACTGATCAGCCTCGCCGTTAATCGTTGCATCATGGTCAATAATACCGGTAACAGACACCAGTGTGACATTTTCAAAGTCATACTGAACCCGGGCTGTTGCCATCGTGGTTTCTGCTTTAATATCGCGTCCCCGGTCAGTCTGAATGGTATCATTGTTTTCCGGGAAATATCCTGCATCAAGAGTAAAGATAGGAAACCCAAGAGACGCCAGCGTATCGCCCTGAATGCCCGTTGGTACGGAATTCATGAAGCCTTGCTCATGGTCCTGATGCGAGAGCGCAAGGTCCACTGTCAGCTCTTCACTTGGCTGGAAACGCACGGCACCCCGGACAGCGTAGCTGGTGTAATCATTTGTTGCATCGCTCGGGCCTTCATTCTTCAAAAAGCCTGCGCTGTCCTCCAGAAAACCATTCACTCTCACAAACACAGTGTCTGACACTGGTACATTCACCGCTGCTTTCACCAACTTTGTCTTAAAACTGCTATAGCCGGCGGTTACATACCCACCAAATTCACTGGATGGTTTTTTGGTTGTAATGCTGATGGCGCCGCCAGATGCATTGCGTCCAAACAGCGTTCCTTGCGGGCCGCGCAACACTTCCAGCCGCTCAACGTCAATAAGGCGCTGATCGTAAGTCGCGTTTTCTACAAGGGGCGCCACATTAAATTCATCGACAAAGAAGCCAACAACATTCTGGGCACCACCAATGTTGGAAACACCGCGAACGGACACCTGATTATCAATAAGCGACCCCAAATTCACAGCTGCAATGTTCGGCGTGAGGTCAAAATAATCGCCCAGCTCTGTAATATTCTGCTTTGCAATGGCTGGGCCACCAAAAACAGAAACACTAATCGGCACGTCCTGAAGCGATTGTTCCCGCTTTTGCGCAGTAACCACAATCTCATCAAGCCACATTTCTGGCTTTTCAGTTTCTTCCCCTAACGCCGCTCCACCAGGAAATAGAGCTATTACTACCTGAACACACCCTGCCAGACAGCTAGCATTCAGCAACCGTTTTTTCATCGATCCCAATCCTGACACGACTTCCACTCCCTATATTAGAATATTTATTATTTCGGCCCTGCACAAACTTATCAAACTTGTGCTGTAACATGATTTAAATTTGTTATAAAATAATTAATTTGTCAATAGATAATTAAAATCACTCAAACTCATGGCCAAACAACCCTCCACGCCGTTACTATAAACGGTGAAAAAACCAGTCATAACAATGTGCTGCATGTAAAAAATTTACTGGAACTTACCGCCATCACCTTTGCCCGCAAAGAAGGTCGGGAAAAACAACTGGCATGAACAGGAATGTCCGTTGTTATAGAAAACTAGGCACAATCTCACAGATAGCCGAACAGTTTAACAAACTGAAAAGCTCTAAACGGCACCGCAATAGCGTAGTATAAAGGCTTAATCTGAATGTGCATTGGCGGCTATGCCTTATACCATCGCGTGGTATAATAACGCCTGCCTTCGGTGTGTGGATTGATACCTTGCAGTCATCGGCATTATGACAATGCACGCTAATGCAGCACAGTCACAAAACCGTGGCAATGATATCGTTATTAAAAAGAAAGACGGCAAATTGACAAGTGCTATCACAGCACAAACCAGCAACACTTACCCGAGGCTCATATCAGATATTGAACTGCTCTTTGTATGGTCTAGCATTGTTGATCAGCCCACTAAATATTATCAGTTTATCTGGAATAAATCTGACCGTGCCCCCACAGCTTTAATGCCACACCAATAAATATCAGAGGCAAAAGTCTCTCTTTATTTTTGAGACTTAACAAGAAAGTGGTGGACTTGGACGAAGAAACCTCGAACAAGGTTTTCGAGGTTTTGGGGGATTGGGAACACCAGCTAAAACATGCTGAAATTGACTTTGAAAGGCTGGAACCATGACCCAGCCTTCAACCGCAAAACCAGCCAAGAAACCAGCACCCTTTTCCCTGCGTCTGACCAAGGATGAGAAAGCCAAGCTTGTACGCCGGGCCAAGGGGAAGCCGCTTGGCGCATTTATCAAGGCGCAGTTGTTTGAGGGCAATCGCGCCGCCATCACAAAATCAGATGCCGCCACGGTGCTGGCTATCCTCGGTTCCTCTGATTTGGCGCGCAGCATGGCCTGTATCGCCAAAGCTGCCGAGATTGGTGCGCTACCTGTAACAGAGGAGCTTTCAGAGCAGCTAGAACAAGCGTGTACCGATATTCGCACCATGCGCGCCGCTTTGCTGCGTAAGCTGGGGGTGCGGCCTCAATGATCCTTGTCGGTAATCAGCGCGGCGGGGCATATGACCTTGCCCACCATCTAATGAAAGATGAAAATGAACATGTGGATGTTCATGAACTGCGCGGCTTTGCCTCAGATGATCTCCATGGTGCGTTTCAAGAAGCACATGCAATCAGCAAGGCCACCAAGTGCAAGCAATTCCTGTTCTCCCTTAGCCTCAACCCGCCGCCAGATGTGGAAGTACCCACGCAGGACTTTGAAGCGGCCATTGAGCGCGTGGAAAACAAGCTTGGCCTAGATGGACAGCCCCGCGCCATTGTCTTCCATGAAAAAGAAGGGGCTGACGGTATGATGCGCCGTCATGCCCATGCGGTGTGGTCCCGTATTGATGCGCAAGAGCTAAAGGCAAGGCAGCTTTCCTTTGACAGAAACAAGATGCAGGAAATTTCCCGCGAATTATATCTGGAACATGGCTGGAAGATGCCAGAAGGTCTTTCCAAGTCCAGCCAAGCTGATCCGCGTAATTTTACACTGGAAGAGTGGCAGCAAGCCAAGCGGCAAGATAAAGACCCGCGAGACATCAAGACCGCCCTGCAAGATGCATGGGCGATTTCTGATAATAAGGCCGCATTCACGCATGCTTTGGAAGAACGGGGCTACCGCCTTGCCCGTGGTGATCGGCGCGGCTTTCTGGCTGTGAATACGGATGGCAAGCATTATTCCCTGTCCAGATGGTCGGATGTCAAACCCAAAGACCTGAAAGCCCGCCTTGGTGATGCCAGCAAGCTGCCCGGCCTTGAGGAAACCAAAGCGGTAATCTCTCAAGATATGGGGGATATGCTGGACCGCTTTGATACGGAACTGGCACAGAAAGAACAACTGCGCAAAGAAGCGCTGCAAAAAGAGAAACAAGCGCTTATTGCCAAGCAGAGGGAACAACGCGCCGAGCAAAAACGAATGATGGAAGCCCGGCTGCAAGCTGAGGCCATACGAAGACAAGCACGTTTTCGCAAAGGCACGAAAGGTTTGTGGGATCGGATCAACGGCCAGCACAAACGCATTCGTGAACGCAATGAAATAGAAGCATGGCAAGCTACCCGGCGTGATCAAGCCCGGCGGGATGAATTGATATTCCGGCACATGGAGCAACGCAAACGGCTAGCCCGTAACGCCAAGCAAGACTTGGTGCAGATTAGGCAGCAACAGCGAGTAATCGCGCAAGATCGCAAAGTCACGGCTCAAATCACAGCGGAACACGTTCCGCCACAGCAAACGCGGCGCAGACGCAGCCCGCAAAAAATTGATGCAACCCGCACCATAAGCACTTCATTCAATGAAGCCGCCAATCGTGATGCGCGCCGAGAGGCTTTCATGAAGAAAAGAGAAATGCAAAAGAGTGATCCAGCCCGCCAAAGAAGGGGCAAAAACTCAGGCCCTGAGCGATGAAACTCTCGCTCATAATTCTGAACGAGAGACTTATGCTCCGAAGGTAATGAAAACGGCCTTGCTTTAAATTGTGTTTGGCTTGCCCATATGCATTATTGGGTATTTGTGGGTATATTATTGGGTATTTATTCTAATTTATTGCACTTATGGATATTTTTGGGTAAATATATGGATATGACATTTAATCTTGATACATTAAAAATAACACCGGAAATTGTCTTGTTGATTGCTGAAATCGACGAGTTTAAAGGGGCATGGAGAGCGCTTGGTACACTTGCCCCGGATCGCCTGTCTGCGCTACGCCGCGTTGCCACGATTGAAAGCATTGGTTCCTCAACACGTATTGAAGGAAGCAAGCTTTCCGACAAAGATGTTGAACGGCTGTTGTCCAATCTGGAAATCAAGAAATTTGAAACGCGCGA
Source organism: Kordiimonas pumila (assembly GCF_015240255.1). Classification (NCBI taxonomy): domain Bacteria; kingdom Pseudomonadati; phylum Pseudomonadota; class Alphaproteobacteria; order Kordiimonadales; family Kordiimonadaceae; genus Kordiimonas; species Kordiimonas pumila. The sequence goes on along the minus strand of NZ_CP061205.1, from coordinate 1,500,062 downwards.
TGAACAAGAGGTCGCTGGGTACGCAGAGGTAATGGAAACGATTTTCGCCCATGCGGATACAATCAATATTACAGAAAACTATATCAAGCAACTTCACCGCGACCTTCTTAAATATAGCGCCAAAGATGAACGGCATCGTGGGGAGTATAAAATCAACCCCAATCATGTTGTTGCATTTGATACGGACGGTAAAGAAATCGGGATCGTTTTTGAAACCGCTACCCCATTTGATACACCTCGGTTAATGACTGAATTAGTCGAGTGGACCCGAACGGCGCTAGAGGAAGGTAGACTGCACCCACTCCTTATCATTGGCATATTCACTGTTACCTTTCTGGAAATTCATCCGTTTCAAGATGGCAACGGTAGATTATCTCGGGTTCTAACAACGCTATTGCTGCTGAAAAGTGGTTATAATTATGTACCTTACAGCTCGCTTGAAAGCGTAGTGGAGCAAAGCAAAGAAGGTTACTATATAGCGCTCCGTAAAACGCAAGGTACGATCCGTAGTGATGCACCAGATTGGCAACCATGGGTGATTTATTTCCTGAGGGCCTTACAACAGCAAAAAAACAGACTTCAGGTTAAGATTGAGCGTGAGCGTATTGTCATTGAAACCCTGCCTGAGCTTTCCATACAAATACTGGAATTGGCAAAGGAACACGGCAAGCTCACTAATAGTCAAATTGTGAAACTAACAGGAGCAAACCGCAACACTGTTAAAAAGCACCTGCAAGCCCTAGTTTTAGCTAACCATTTATCCCAGCATGGAAGCGGAAAAGGCACGTGGTATGGCCGATTAAATGGCTAACACGGCAAGGTAGCGCTGGTGCTATGAAATATATGCAGTCGCCGCTTACTCTCAAGGAAGAAATATGAGTAAAAAACACGGAAAAGAAAAACTGGATGATAGCCTTCCCAAAAACACCAAGCTAGCCACCGATGACATAGAGTTAGCTCGGCAAATGGAAATAGGGAGAGAAATCATGCGCCGTAATCACGAGGTCTTAAAAGCACTCGCGAAAAAGTAGGCTTTATTTCCAAAGCGAATAATGCCCCTCATCAGCTACACCTATACACAATGCTCTGACCATTGATAACAGTTTCCGTGTAATCCACGCCCAGATCGCGTGCAATGGCATCGTAATCAAGATAACAGGCAATGTTCATGGGAATGTCACCAAACAGACCTTCATCAACAAATTGGTAAGCAAGGTCTTTCAGATTATCCACGTCATAGATATCGATATCAAAATCATAGGGGCTATCAGTATCTATATCGAAATCATAGCCGCATTCACCAGCGGCGATAATGATGTTGTATTTCTCATGGTCTTCCCACTCTTCGCATTTTTCAATGAAGGTGCAGATGTTGGACTGATTGATAGATAAGGCTTTAAAAAGCTCAAGGTCCAGTGTTTCACCATCTATGGGCTGAATTTCAAATTCTTCAACGATTTCATAATATTCATTCAAATGATTGGCTGATTTTTTACGGTATTCATCAGCGGAACTGAAATAGAAACCCGCGGCTGAAATATCGAAAGGTGTTGCGTGAAATGTGAATGTCATGATGTTCCTCCTTTGCTTTGAACAAGGAGGGAGCACTGGCTGCATAGGGGGTGGGTGCAACTGCCTTCTCAGTGCATGTGTGGAAGGTGGTTGCTCACAGCCCCGCAGCCATTAAAGTGCCAATCCTCAAAGCAAAGGGGGAATATCTAGATCATCGAGGATGTCTTCTGCAGTTTTAACACTGAGTTTATAGGCTACGGCTTATAATGACATAGAGGTGAGAGAACCAGCTTCGGCCAGAATATCACTCATGGATTTTTGACCCTCACCGCTTTCGAGTGCTTCTGTCACCAGCGTTTGCATATGGGCAATCTTGTCTTTGCGTTCCTGATCGTGACGAATGAGGTCGCGCACATAGTCACTGGCGTTGCTGTAACGGCCTGTTTGAGCCTGACCCTCAACCCAGTTTTTCATTTCATCAGGAAGTGAAACATTCATGGTCGCCATATCATAATCTCCATTTCTCAATATTGATTATTGACATATTTTGGCAAAAATTGTCAATTTTAAGCATAGACACTAGCGCAAGGGTTGGGCAGCCTGCACTCTTTGCACTATGGTGCCTTGAATTCTCTCGACCAAGCAAGCTTGAGTTTGAACATTAATTGGGGAAGAGTGTTTGCCACGCAGAACAAAGTTCTCGCTATTTTCATTAATTTTAGCGTAAAAATACTAAACAACAATAGTTTAAAATGATTTTAATCAAGGTTCAACAGTGAGCAAAAAGGTCCATTTCAAAGTCTCAGCACGAACAGCTCGGCTGATAGGCCGGGAAAACGTTAGTAGTGCCGAAAGCGCCCTAATTGAACTTGTGAAGAATGCCTATGATGCCGACGCACAGAATTGTATAATTTATTTCGACAACAAAGGACAACTCCATATAATGGATGATGGTCATGGAATGTCCGATACAATTATCGAAGATTATTGGATGACCATTGGCACCAATAACAAAGAGAGAGACTATATATCCTCAAAGCTAGGACGCATAAAATCAGGTGAAAAAGGTATTGGCCGCTTTGCCCTAGACCGATTGGGCCAAACCTGCTCAATGCTTACAAAACCTATAAAGTCAGAAGTGGGCTTTATTTGGGTGGCTGACTGGAAAGATTTCGAAAGTGACGAGTTTGATACAGTCGAGCAGATTGAGGCTGACCTTGATACTGTTAAACTGCAATTATCTAATACCGCAAATGAAATTTTTTCTGCCACAAAAACTCCCGCAATAAAAAGTATAAAACAGTTCCCCTTTAATTCAGGCACTTTTATTAGCGTAGAAGATTTGAGAGACTCTTGGCAATCAAATGAATTAGAGCGGTTATACAAGTCTTTAAGCACCCTAATACCGCCAAAAGAACAAACAACTTTCGACATTTATCTTTTTTCAGAACAATACCCAAAACGTTTTGGCAAAATAGAAACCAGTCCTTGTGATGACTACGACTACAAAGTAATCGCAGAGGTATCACAAGACAATAAAGCTCTTATCACAATTACTAGAAATGAATTTGATCTAAAGCGCATTGATCCAGACCTATTTAAACGTGGGGGAATGAAGGAGTTTCCCTTCGATATGCAAACGTTTTCTAATAAAACCTTCAAGTATGAGAAAACCTTATCACAACTCATGCCCGGTTTTGAACGCGAAGCCGCAGAAAGCGCAGTGGAAAATATAGGCGGTTTTACTTTTACTTTTTACTTTATGAAGAAACACCTTGGCTCTGAAGAGAAAGAAAAATTCTTTCACAAGGATATAAATGCCAAACTCAGAAATGATTGGCTTCAAGAACATGTAGGGATAAAGATATTTCGGGATAACTTCAGAGTTCGGCCATATGGCGAACCCAATAGTTCTTCAATGGACTGGTTAGGTCTAGGGCCGAGGTATGGTTCAAACCCCGCGGGTGTGGCAAGAAAAGGTCAGTATAAAACTCGTGAACACAACCTTTCAGGCATTGTAGATATTTCGCGGGTTAACAATCCATTTTTAAAAGACCTTTCTAGTCGCACAGGTATCCATGAAAATAGTGCATTCGACTTATTTAAACAGCTGTTAATTAGTATTGTGAATGAATTCGAGTACGATAGAAGTTATATAGCTTATGAAATGGATGCCTTGCATAAGGCAAAAAGTCCAAAAGAAGAAAGAGCCAAGCGCGCTGAAGAAATTGCCAAAAGAACAAAAAAAAACCAGAAACGCACTGAAACTGAAGAAGAAGATACAACAGAAGATATAGAAGTTTTAATCCAACACGCAGAAGACCTTAAAGAAGAACGTGACGAGCTTTTAAATGAACAAAAAATACTTCGGGTGCTAGCTAGCAGCGGGTCAATGCTTGCTACGTTTGGTCACGAAGTCCATGCGATGCAAAATATTATAAATGATAGAGCCGCGACACTGAAAAGCCTTATTGAACCGTATTTAGATGAAGCCACAGCGATTGACATTCCAAGTGCCTTCAACCCTTACTCATACATTGACCAAACAGCAGAGACTGATGAGAAACTTCTGCATTGGATGAAATTTGCACTATCCGGCATTAGAAAAGACAAACGAAATAGACGAAAAATTGGTCTGAAAAAGTACTTTTCCGACTTTGAAAGTCTGTGGAAACTATTTCTTGAAGATAGAAAAATAGAGATAAAGATCAATCCTGTTGAGGATGATGTAAAGTTTCGAGGTTTTGAGGCAGAACTTGATGCGTTGTTTAACAACTTAATTATTAACTCAGTTGAGGTTTTCAGTAAAAAAATTAAATTTGATGAAAGAAGAATTTCATTTTCAGTAGCTCGTAAAGATCAAGAAATTCATATTTCTTACAGAGATACTGGTACGGGCCTATCTCCAGACATTGACGACCCAAGCAAGATTTTTAATCTCTACTTTTCTACAAAACGCAACCCAAATACTGGCCAAACCATAGGAACCGGTATTGGAATGTACTTGGTTAAGTCTATTGTTGATGATTACGAAGGCTCCATGAGTTTTGGGAAAGCTCAAAATGGCTTTTCATTAAACATTACACTTCCAGCAGCATGAGAAACAAAATGGCTCCATACAAGATTTTGTATATAGATGAGGAAAAAATCTGGAGAGATAACTTCACCCGCTACACTTATGACGCTTTTGAAGTTGAAACCATTGCTCCGTTTGAAGATCAAGATGAACTATTACATTACATCCGTTACTCATCCGCTGAGGCTGTGATCTTGGATCATCTATTGTCAGAGAAAATGCCAGAAATAAATTATGATGGTGTTGATATTGTTAAAAAACTGAAACAATACAATGAACGATTTCCACTTTTTGTCCTTACTTCTCATGATGTCAAAGCAATGGAGCAAGCCGAAGATGTCAATTATGTTTATCCAAAAAATGTGATTTCACAAAAAGAGAAACAAGTTGATGGCAAAGGCGAGTTTAATGAGAGAATCCGATTACAAATCGAGCACTATCAAAAAGCGTGTGAAGCTTCAGAAAACGAGTTTATGGCCTTAATCCAAAAAGCAGATACAGGTCCATTAAACGCATTAGAAGAAGAGCGCCTAATCGAGCTTGATACATTTTTAAGCCAACAAGTTGGCCATGACCTTGATATACCTGAACACCTAAAAAAAACATCCAATGCTGAATTAACCCAAAAACTAATAAACATTTCCGAAGAACTAATTTCAAAAATAACGGCTCAAAAGATAGACAATGCTTAGGCGTAGCATACCAACCAGAACACATACTGATCAATCAGGCAATTATCGCGCTTACCGTGATCCACTGAAGGCTGACTTTAGTAATCGTTGCGGATATTGTGATATTCATGATGAAGTTTTGGGTGTTCCCTTCCATATTGACCACTTCGCTCCACTGGAACGCTTCGGAGAGCTAGAGACTGACTATTCGAATCTAGTATATGCTTGCCCAAGTTGTAATCGTGCAAAATGGAATCATTGGCCAATGAGTACCGCCCGGCCATCGCATGACAATCAACGAGGCTTTATTGATCCTTGCGAAAGTGAATATGATGACCATTTGGAGCGGCGCACTGATGGTAGTATTGCGGGTAAAACCCCTTTAGGTGCCTATATATCCAAGAGACTCAAATTGCAGTTAAGGAAACACCGTTTTCTATGGCTCCTAGACCGCGTGATGGAACAATGTGAGAAAGTGGAAGTTGTTTTACAATCCGTTGACGAGGATGATCCGGATATAGAAGAACTCAAAAAGCAGCATTATGAATTATTAAGACATTATCAGGCTTACCATAAAATTATCAGGACTAAAGTATGACGGCAAAAGATCATGGGGTCTATTATACCCCACCCTTACTTGCCAAGTTTTTAGCGGAACATGCTTTAGCTGCTTCGATGAAGGGTAAACCCCTATCAATTTTAGAGCCTAGTTGTGGTGATGGCGTATTTATTGAAGCCATCATGAGCTGTTTTCTTAAACACAAAAATAATGGTCACATAATTGACTGTGTAGAGCTAGATGAAACTGCATTGACGTTGGCACAAAAACGTTCGTCTCATAAAGTTATGCGCTGTAATTATATTAACGCAGATTTTTTTGATTTTTCTTTAGAAAATACAAAAAAATATGACTTAGTTATTGGAAACCCGCCGTATGTCGTTAAAAAACGACTCTCCCTAGAGACCACGGACAAATGCAAAGAAGTATACAATGCAGCAGGATTGAATAGTCGATGCTTTAGAAACCTGTGGGGTGGATTTTTAGTACAATCGGCCTCTTTCCTTTCGGAAAACGGCATATTAGCTTTTGTGCTACCCGCTGAATTACTGCAGGTAAAGTACTCAGAAGAGTTAAGAAGCTTTCTGCTGAAATGTTTTGATCGTGTGGAGATAATAGCCTTCGAGGATATTATTTTTGAGGACATTGAACAAGACACGATTCTGCTAATCGCTCACAAAAAACACTCTAATAAGGGTCTCTTTTCAACCAGTCGAAAGAACATTTCTAAATTACTAGAAAATAAGCCAAAATTTAAAAGAAGACCTATAAGTACGCACACTTTCAAATGGACTAGTCACATTCTAACACAAGAAGAACTTAAGCTTCTTGTGGACTTAGAAAAACAATTTAAACCAGTGTCCAGCTATTGTACTGCAGTCGCAGGTATAGTTACCGCCGCAAATAATTTTTTTATCGTAAATGATGAAACCCTTAATGAATACGATTTGGAAGAGTTTGCGCAGCCTATCATACAGAAAGGAATGTACGTAAATGGCAGTGCATCCTTTACCCCCGAAGCATTTAAAAAAATCAAAAAAAGTGGAAAAGCTTGCCATTTATTAGATTTCAGCAAGGTTAAAAAAAATAATTTCTCGGCTCAGACGCGGCGATATTTGGAGCTTGGTGAAAAACTGGAAATTGATCAAAGATACAAATGTCGAAAAAGATCACCTTGGTACAATGTTCCTGGAATATGGTCTTCAGAAGGACTCTTCTTTAAGAGAAGTCATCTTTACCCTAAGCTCTTAGAAAACACCTCTGATGCAGTAGCTACTGATTCAGCTTATCGCATTACAATGCTGGACGACTATGACATCCAAAGCCTTGTCCACTCCTTTTATAATTCTCTAACTCTTTCTTTGGCAGAATTAAGAGGTAGGTTTTACGGTGGCGGTGTGCTCGAGCTAACTCCAAATGAGTTTAAATCGATTCCGGTTCCCTACACTAAAATTAGCAAATCGGATTTTATAGAGTTTGCTGGTCACTTTGACAATAAAGGGTCGATTGATGAGATACTTCTCAAATCAGATCGTAAAATTCTGATTGAAACATTTCACTTAAATGATGAAGTGGTAGATAAATTACAAATCATAAGACAGAAGCTTACACAACGGCGTTTAGGCTAACCTTGCCTCCAGCATATCAAAGCCGGAGGGGATGCAACGGGGAACCGGGAACGGGTTCCCCTTGCCGAGCAAATGCGCAGCATTTGGGAGCACAAGATGCGTGGGTACTACCCCACGCACATCTTGCATTAGTTTTTAAATTTGAAATTATTGTGAAAATCTTTGGGTTAATTGAATTGGTATGACCCTATATTGCGTCTTTTATATTGCCCTTGACCTTGTAATTTTAAGCTTAATCTTATTCAAAAATTAACGATATTCGTAATATAATGATGCCATGAAAATGAGGGTTCATGGCTGGTGACGACTATTATTCAGGTGAGAAGGTAACTGCCCGCGCTGCTGAAAAGCGGCAGGTTGATTTTGATGATCTTCAACATGAACTGGCTGGCCGTGATAATGGCAAAATTTCCCGCTTTGTTACTGACGAAGAACGCAAACGGCGCAGCGGCAAAACCGCTTCTGACAAAGTGTTTCAGACTATGCTTGATGCCATGCTTGCCGATCCCGCATATGCAGCCGCCTATCAAGACACCATGAACGCAATAAACGATGCCGATAGCGCTGTTTATGATGCGATGGTTGAATCAGCCGATAAACTGCACGATGCCAGTGACGCTTTAGAAGATGCCAGAGAGCGCGGTGCCAGCCCTGAGGAAATCGCTCGGCTTCAAAAGGAATATGAAGATGCCAAAGAACGGCATCGCCGTATGCAGGAATATGAAGCCGAGCTTGCGGCGATCAGAGCGCGCATGGAAAACGAGAACGATCCACCTTCGCCGGAAGAACTAGAAGCCCTCAAAAAACGTGCTATCGATATTCAAGAGGGTGTTCAACCGGACCTTACATCAAATAACGAGTTAAAAGTTTCAAAGCCTCAAGATACCTCTGTACCCGATTTACCGTTGGGTTCCCCATAATGAGGGTCATTCAATCTTGGTATATTTACCGCATGCGCGTTCTGTCAGTGCTACCAGTATAACCACGGGCTGATGATCAGGATATTTCTTCATACTTTCCAGTATCAGCCAATTTCGTTCCCCAAATTTTTCACCAAAATACCAGTCATTCACGCATTGACCGATCTCTGCCTTCTTAAAGGCTGCAATATAGACAAGTGTACCAATAGAACCATTGAGCCAGTATTGCTGTTGCTCTGGCGGCATTTCGAGAAATTGCTTTCCCCGAAAGCCCTCGGCCAAAACATTCTGTGGATTAAAAGTGGTAAATGCCAGTGCGATACTGGCTGAAACCGCCAGTTTCTTTAGAGTCATAAGGGAACCCTTATGTAACCTTATACAACAACTTATTATGGAAATGAAATACGAACCGCACACCCGCAGAAATCAGGCATTTATATACCGGAAAGGACATCGCCATGACCTCCCTTCAAAAGGGTTCCCTTTTGGCAAGCAAGGAGTGCGGCCATGAGCAAGAAAAATGTGCCTTCCAAACGAAGCCGCAAGATCGGCTACGCGCGGGTTTCCACGGACAAGCAAACGCTCTATCAGTATCTTGATGCGCTGGAAGATGCCGGGTGTGATAAAGTCTTCACCGATGATGCAACCTCAGCCGTTGCTGCAGATAGACCCGGACTTCAAGACGCACGTCAAGCCCTGCGGCCCGGTGATGTATTTGTGGTGCTGTCCATAGACCGGGCGTTTCGTTCCGCTATCGAAGGGTTGCTGTTTCTCGATGTCCTACACAGGGAAGGCATTACCTTTTATTCCATCTATCAGCAGATGGACACGCGGACCCCGGAAGGGCGTAAGCGTTTTACCTATGATGTAGCGGATGCTGAATATGAACGTGCGGTTATCTCCCGCCGAACACGAGACAAGATGGCCGCAGCCAAGCGCCGGGGCTTGCATATGGGCAGGCCCTACAAGATCAGCCGCCGCAAAGCCGTAAATGCATGGCGCTTGCTTTCATCTGGTATGGATATTGGCCTTATCGCCCATAAATACCGCGTTGCTCCGGTGACACTGGGGCGAGCATTCAAGAGATACGGCATGGAAGGTGAAGTATGACCCGCTGGACCCCGGACGAGCCAATTAATCAGCATATTTGCCAGCGTGTGCGAGAGCGGCGATTAGACCTTGGAATCAGCCTTAAAACACTAGCCGGTGTTTTAGATGTAAGCTGGCAACAAATGCAGAAATATGACCGAGGCAAAAGCATTATAAGCGCGACGAAGCTGCATACGCTCGCTCATGAACTCGGCGTGCCCGTGGCGTGGTTTTATGAGGGGTTGTAGGGTGGGAGTTCGAGAGCGCCTGCCGCTTCAAGCATTTCTATGATTTCTTGATGACCTTTTTCTCTTGCCAGCCCAAGCGCAGTAGCTTTAATTTCCTCATATTCCCATACATCATCTGTACGCACATTCCGTTTCATTAGGGCTCTCACAACGTATTTCTGATTAGCATTGGCTGCAAACATCAGAGTGGTCAGGCCAATACTATTTTTACAATTGATCTCAACATCACTTTTAATCAGTTTCAGCGCCACGACTTCATGATCATAGGAACAGGCAAACATCAGGGCGGTCATGCCAACTTTATTCTTTGCCTCAAGGTTGGCTTGCGCCTCAATCAACTTCATGGCCGCAGCTTCTTGACCCTTGGCGCAAGCAATCATCAATGCCGTCCAGCCCTCATTATCCTGTGCCTTAAGATTAGCTTTCTCTTCAATCAACTGCAGTGCCACTATTTCCTGATCATAGTGGCAGGCAATCATAAGCGCCGTCGAGCCGGTATCACTCTGTGCTTCAAGGTTGGCTTTTTCTGCAATCAAACGTAAGGCCACTGCTTTTAAGCCATAGCGACAGGCAAGCATCAACGCTGTCAACTTCCCTTCGTTTTGTATGGATAGATTGGCTTTTGCATTGATCAACTTAAGTGCCACAGCTTCCTGACCATGAAAGCAAGCAACCATTAAAGCTGTCCATCTACCTTCGTTTTGCAAATTAAGCTTGGCGTTTGCATCTATTAATCTTTGCACAATGTTCTCGTGCCCATAGCAGCAAGCAAACATCAATGCCGTCCAACCTTTCTTGCCTTGGATATTTAAATTAGCTTTGGCTCCGATTAACTGGAATGCCAAAGCCTCCCGCCCATAATTGCAGGCAAATATCAGTGCTGTATTTTTATCTTTGTTCTGCACATTAAGATTGGCTTTTGCAGTTATTAGCCTGCAAGCCAAGCTCTCTAAGCCGTTGATGCTGGCGAGCATTAACGCTGTTACCTTTTCTCTATTTTGTATATTGAGGCCTACTTTTTTACTAACTAGTTTGACCCCCAAACTCTCTTGACTACTACCGCAGGCCATCATGAGCGCAGTCCAGCCATCTCTATTAACAGCGTCAAGATAGGCCTCACGATCAATCAAATAATCCGCTACGGTTGAGTTTGTAGCTAAAATAGCCAACATAAGGACGGTATAATTCTGATCCCCTTCTTGATCCCATATTTTCAGTAAGTTCTTCAGTTCTTTCGGTAGCTCAGAGCTTTCATTTTTTTTGACACCAAAATACCGGATTGCCTGCCAAACATGCCTTGCTGTCATATGATCTTTGGGCGGAATATATAGATCATCAGCGACAATTTTGCTGAAGAATTGATTGGCCCTATTCTTCAACTTTCTTCTCTTCCAAAATCTCCGCCAACTCAAAACAGGCGCTGGCTACAGCCCACCTGAAAGGGCTGTTTTCTGGAAACCGTTCAGGTGTTAGGAAAGTCTCAATAGCGTCCCAATGTTGTTGAGTTTCCATGAGCGATTGATCATCATTCGTTAGGTTGCGAGCCAGCCGTGTCATAAAAGCGACAAACTGCACGGCACTTTGCTCGGCAACGGACCTTTCTCCTTCAACGATGAGAGCCAAAAGTACCCTATCAAAGTCCCACAGGTTGCTTTTAATTTCCTGCAAAAGAAGCAAGAAGTGGCTCTCACCAAGAATATCAGGCTCAAAGGCTTTCAGATGTGTTTCCGTCTCACCCGAGACCACCCCGGCGCATAGAGCCTTGAAGTCCATTAAATCTTGCATAATCTGTTTTTTAGCATCTTCAAAACCATCGGGAATACAGTCAACTAACACCCGATAGTCTGCTCCTCGGCGTGCTGTAGCAGCAGCAATAAAGCATGCTGCCCACGCACCTTTCCGATAGGATAAATTCACATATTCTCTCTGATCCATACGCCAAGTGATCCGATGGCGATGCTGCAAAAATCCGGCGATCAACTCTCGACGATCTCCAGACACAAAGGATAGATTATTGAGAATCGCATCGCCCACAAGAGCTGCAAAAAGGGGCTGGCGAGCACCAATGGTATCCTTCAAGTAAGCAACACCTTTTTGAATCTCAACATGATCTGGTGGATACTTACAAACCCCAGAAATGATATCTGCTAAAAATTGGTCCCCTTGTTTATTTTCTGTGACTAAAAGCTTCAGAGGTTCGTCTTTGAAAAAGTAATTTTCCTCCACAATACCGGAATCTGCTAATTGAGTACCTCCGTAATCAAAACGAGGACCTTTTAAAAGGTCCTCCATATGATCTGGTGTTGCATGATCAAGTAATAACAATCGTACAGGATGAACAAAATCACCATCTCTTGCACAAGATAAAATGGCCGCGATTAGGTCCTCATAGCCATAAATATAGTCAATGGTTATAAGCGTTGGCTGATCAATATTGGTAAGGTCTGGTTGACGATATTGATCAACATTTATCACCCGCCACTTATCCAGAACCCCGCTGTTACCCCAGTGGACCATAAGGCGCGTTTTACCAGCCCCAGACGGACCAACAATAGCCCACATTTGAAAATTCTTTTGAGTTTCAATGGATATAAAGTCCGTCAGCGCAGACATCTCTTTCTCACGCCCTACAAAGGGAATGAACGTATCGTTATTTGCGCGTAGCCAATGCTTTTCTTCGTTAACCGTCTCGAACGGATTGACCTTTTTCCCGTATTTCTTGATGTAGGCATTCAATACCCATTCGTTGTCTTTTATTCGACCATATTTAACGCTGGTAAAATAATATTTTAGCCATGCTTTCTTTGCTGAATTGATAGACTTAGAGATTCGCTTGCGTTCACTCAGGGTTAAGTTATCGTTTCGGAGCATTTTGAGACCTTCTCTGAGCTCAATAATTGCGTCTTGAGAATAATCGCTCCCATTTCCGACAAAATTTGCAATCTCATTCAGTTGATCAAAAGCTTGTACCCTATTATCGTTGTAAAGTTCCTTGATGATTGATTTTACATGCTCAACCAAGTTTCCAGCTTTGGATAGCTTCGGATTTTCATCCAAATTGTGTGCTTGCTCACCATCCGATTTATTGTGATCTTTGGCCAATATTACCCCCTAAAATTCAGGGACAATTCTTGCCATAACTTTTAGAAATATCAACTTTTAGTATAGGAAAAGTGTGTTTAGGGTGCGGGTTGGAAGCGATCCATCCCGGGTAGGCCAACCAGCTCACGCATGGTCTCTTCTCCCGTATACCTGTTCCGCTCAATTGCTACTACGCCTCGTTTTGGCTGATCACCGCGCCGCCAATATTCTTCACGCACTACAATACCATTAGGTGCCGTCCATGTAACTGCTGGGCCCCGGGGACGACCAACATGGCCATCTTCATGCCAAATAGAGAGGGTGTCTTCACTACTTTCATCAATAATCGATGGCAGATCGTTCGCCCTGCCGTGCAAACCTTTATCGTACCATTCACGCCTGAAAACCTTTCTGGTGTCAGGGTGTCGATAAAGAACAGCAGGCTGGTCATTTATACTGTGTCTAACTCTATGTTTCCAGCGTGATTCAATGAGGCATGGCCCTACAATATCGTGTGTGCCCTCTAATTCAGAAACGCGTAATTCACCGGGTAACTCAAAACTCGAACTCATTCATGATAGTATCATTTGAGCAAACTTACCTGCAATGTTACTATGTAATGCATTCATATAGTTTTGTAATTCGGGCTGATAAAATTTGCAGAATCACCGAATTTCACCTGTTTTCACCTAAACCTTCACCTCGATAACCGCCTGTGTTTGTGGGATTATTTTCCTGTCAGCGGGTAATGAAGCCTGTTGATCGGTCTAAGGGCCCTTTGGACCGTAACGCAGTGCACTGCTCACTTTTCTTTGAGGACAAAGAAATGAGCAACCGGAACCAAAACAGGAATATCTCTACCGCTTCATCTGCACAGCAACGTGCGTATGCAAGAGTAGATAGGATGCTGGCGAAAACCCGCCGCCGGGCAAAAGCCCACCAGCAGGAACGAGCAGCCCTAAAAGCTGGAAAGCCGAGAAAACGGTTTCAAGACCGCATCCTTCTGATCGGTGTGATTGCCGGAATTATGTCTGATCGGGTTATCGCACTGGGCGGTTACTGCAAACAGGCCGTTGAACAGGTCGATCCGCTCATCTTCGCAAACGCGTTCCTCAGCTTCCTGAGCTGAGGGGCAATTCCAAGAATAATAATAGCGAAGGAGATAAATTATGGCTCTATGCACCCAATGCATCACCATCGGTTACTGCACCAAACGCAAAGTGCAACTGCTCACCGATAAGGAACTGGCTAACCCTTATATGATCCGCGATATCCGCGCCTATGCCTATACGCTCAACATTCCATATACCGGGTGGCATGAATATGCCGTCAACCTGTACCGGGACTTTCGCGGCTGGATTGCCGGACCGGATGGCAAAGAGGTGCTTCTGGACACCGAAGTATTCGAAACCGGAAACATTCAATACTGGTTTCGCGCCTTCTGTTGCACGCCCATTTCAGATGACATTACGCCCTATGTACGCGGAGAAGCCCGTGAACGGGTCAGGGTGCTTGCTACTATCCTGCGGGCCAATAACTCTAAAGCAGCCCTGATGTGGGGTGTACGGGCAGCAAACGACAATGAAAAACCCTAAAATCTGTCGCGTATCCTCCTCTGGCCTCCTGTGAACGCTGGTATCTCTTAAGGGGAACACCAGCACACAGCGAAAGGAGGCATCATGTCTAGTTCCACTAAAAACGCAGCGAAGGGTGTTTATGAGAAGTCGGTCCAGTCGATTGCCAACCTGTCGGCAATTGTGGCGGCGTTTTTCGCGACGGGTCCGCTTTATGCGGTGAGTATCGGATGGGTTCTTGACTTCACATCAACACAATACGGCGATGGATTTGAATGGGTCATTCAAGCCTTCTGGTTCGTAGTGACGGCCCTTTCCACATATGCCTTGGCGAGAGCCACCATTGCCACCGTCATCACCATTGGCGGCTTCGCTCTAGCCTCGAAAATCTTTTAATCCTCAGCAAAAGGAGAAAGCCAATGGCTAAATACGACAAAGTCGCAGGCGGTAGTTATGGCGTTTACAAGAAACGTCCTGAACCTACGAACTGGGGGGCAATTATTTTTGTAGTCGCCCTCATCCTGCTAATCGCCTCTTGCGCAACATAATCAGGAATAACGCTTTGACCGGGTGGTGCGCCGCCCGGTCTTTTTTTGACCCTTTGGAATTTTCACATGACAGATTTTGATAATGAACGGGACCGCTATGGAAGCGCCGGGTTTATCGATGCGGATGATCCGGCCCTGCGGCCCTGTTTCAAGAAAACGCCAGACTCGCTGTTTTGCGGATTTGTCGGCAACAGGCCCTTGTATTGGAACGGTATGGGCGGTGTGCTTCTGACCGCTGGCGCGCGCGGTGGCAAGCTCCGCGATATACTGGCCTACAGCATGCTTGATGGCATGTATGAGGGCACTTTGGTCATGCTCGACATGAAGGGCGAATGCGCCTATATCAGCCAAAATCAGACCCGCCTTGGTAAGCCCTGTATCTACTGGAATCCCTTGGCGCTTCACGGCGGGAGCCTGCCTCAGCACCGGATCAACCCAGTTGATTATATCCATGCGGATAGCCCCACCCTGATTGCAGATACCAAGGTCTTTGCCGAGAATATGATCGCACTCTCCGGCTCGAACAATGGAGAGTATTTTGAGCTTCGGGGCCGTGAGTTTCTCGAAGCTGTTATTCTGACCATAGTCGATATGGATGGCGCATTAACCCTGCCACGCCTGTATGAAATCATCAACCTGATCCCCGGCAATAGCGAAGCGTGGGTGGAGTTTGCTTTTCAGATGAATGAATGCGGGTTTGAAATCTCCCGCCGTATTGAAGAAGAAATCGCCGAAAGCAGACACGGCGAAAGCGCAGGTATGCGCGGTATATTGGGTGAGATATTCAAATCTTTCTCGGCGCTCTCTGATCCAGTTCTCCTAGACTCTATATCCCCGCCGTATGACTTCTCATTGTCACAGCTATGCGAGGGCAGCCAAGCCTACAATTTTTATATGATGCCACCAGCCGAGTTTATTGATGGTTGGAGATCAGTCATCAAAGCCATATTTGTCGGCGCTATGATCTATAAATCCCGCGCCCCATCCGCGCCGCGTCAAACATGGATTTTGGATGAATGCGCGCAGCTTGGCAGCTTCCCACTTGTACCCAAGCTCTTTACATACACCGCAGGAATCGGCATCCGTCCGGTCGCCGTTTACCAAAGCGCAGACCAAATGGAACTGACCGGGCGCGGGGCCAAGACCATCATTCCGTCATCGGCGGCGGTGAGGATTTACTTCACGATCCGTGATGAGGAAGGTTCCGCGCGCCTATCGCGGATGCTAGGGCACCAAACCCTTGAGTATGATGACACACTAACGCAAGGGCGCGATGACATGGCCCGTAAGGAAGCCATTCACGCCATGCTAAATGGGGCCAGCCCGGTAGAAACCGCGCATAAGCTGAATCATTACCGCATGGCGGCCAAGAACCGCAGCAAGCAACAACGGCTTTTGCGCACCCCGGATGAAATTCTCAAAACACCGAATGATAAAGCCTATGTCTTCATGGATGATGTACCTCTGCCCATCTACGCAGACCGTAGGCCGTATTACAAAGAGCGCTCCATGGCCGGGCGCTTCCATCCCAATCCATACCACCCGCCGATAGACCGTGTGCGCGTTAAGGCCCTCATTGGCTATCGCTGGAAAAACATCATCAACGAACCTGTGCCAGCGTGCTTTGCGCACCTGCCGCAATATGCGGATGGCATGTGGTCTTATGTGGAGGGCTTTAAGTGAGTACACCCCCTAAAAAACCAGCCGGACAGCGTGAGGGCGTAAGCTATGCGCATAAGAACCGAGACAACCTGCCACGGGCAAATGCGCCCTCCGGCCTCTCTAAGACACATATGCGCAGCAACTTTTACGTGGCGAGTGATCCTGAGCGTGTGCGTATTCAGCAGGAAGAATATATCGCCAAGCAAGTAAAGGGCAATCGCCTGTTCAAGCCAAGCCCATACGGATTGGAAGGACCAGCCGTAAAACGCAAACCTCAAACGCCCCGCATTCCGCGTGAAGAATTGGAAGGTATCCGGCAACGTATGGATGCGTTCAAAAAAACGCGCATGCATAATGAAGCCGTCAAAGCACAGAGCAAAACGCAGGCCCAAGCGCAGACCAAAGCACAAAGTGGAGCCGCCAATCTGGACAAAATGAGGCGTAAGGCCCTGTTCATGGCCCGGCGGCAAGTACAAACCCACAGCCAATCCCGAATACATCAGAAATCCAAAACCCAGAAAAGATAGGAGAGCATAATGAATGACCAGCAGTTACAGGCACCACTTGAGGAACAAACGCAGCAAGCGCAAAATCAGGGGCAATCCACCCCTGCACAAGTGCCCGCACAAAACAGACAGCCCGAAGACACGGTACGCGATGTCAATATCAAGGCGACAATCTGGCGGCGTGAGGGGCAGAAACAGGATTTCTTCACCACCGATCTTGCCAAGACCTACCGCGACAAAGACGGGGTGCTCAAAGACACGCATAACTTCAACAAGGATGACCTCCTGCGCGTGGCTGAGATCGCCCGGCGCGCTCATAACCGCGTGAGCGAACTATCCCGTCTTGAATTTATGAAACGCCGGGATAACGGGCAAAGTCGCAGCCAAAGCCAAGCTCGACAGCCCGGCCCTAATAAAGGTCGATAATGAGGAATATTTTCCTATACAAGCGGATATTTTTATATAAAAATGTTCTCTTTTTGTTCCGTTGCAGTGATGGAGCAGTAAACAGGAGAAAGTGAACGATAAGGATACAAAATATGACAGTTAAAAGGGCAAATAAACATAAAGATAATGGCTCAATTCAAGGTGTGTGGCTCAAGGCCAGCGGCGTACCGGGCATTCCCAAAGTGGACTATGATCGCTATATGGCCGAGCTTGAGGGCTACGATTATAGTGATGAGGAAGCGCACCAGCTTATTGAAACATTACATGCCCTTGCTGTCGGTTTTGTTGATATTGCAATGCGGGTCAGTGCCACGCAAACCGCCTGTGGAAAACAAAATGCACAGCAAACACCTTTGCCAAAATCTGCCGTAAATATGCTAAAATCATCCGGTAAATCCATAAAACCTAAAGCAGACAAAGGCGGCTGTGATATGCCGCTTGCGAGGAGTCACCGATGAAACCAGTATTATCCCAAAACACACCGGGCAAAGCGGCCCTTATATACTGCCGAGTTTCAGATTCGAAACAGCGTTTAGAAGGCCACGGATTAGATAGTCAAGAGCACCGCTGTCGCCAATATGCGGCTTTCCAAGGGTATGATGTTGAAGAAGTCTTCCCCGATGATGTGTCCGGCGGTGGTGATTTTATGAAGCGTAAGGGGATGGTGGCGCTTCTGGCGTATTTAGATGCTAACACTAGCAAGGATTATGTGATTGTGTTTGATGATCTGAAACGCTTTGCTCGTGACCGGGACTTCCATTTCAAACTTCGCGCTACTCTCGCTGCAAAAGGCGCTAGTGTTGAATGTTTGAACTTCAATTTTGAAGACACGCCAGAGGGTGAATTTATTGAAACCATATTCGCGGCCCAAGGCCAATTGGAGCGCAAACAAAATCAGCGCCAAGTCGTTCAAAAAATGAAGGCTCGTATTGAAAAAGGCTATTGGTGTTTTGCGCCTGTACTTGGCTACACTTACGCCAACGTACCGGGACACGGCAAAATGATCGTACGGGATGAACCTAACGCCTCTATCGTAGCTGAGGCGCTTGAGGGCTATGCCTGTGGCCGCTTTCAAAATGCCAATGAGGTACGCCGCTTCCTTGGTACATTCCCCAGCATACAAAAAGGCAAATACGGTGATGTGCCTCTCAACACTGTAGTCGATATGCTGGACCGTGTTCTTTACACCGGACATATCAGCGTTCCCAAATGGAACATCCATCTACATCCCGGCAAGCATGAGCCACCTGTGAGCAACCCATGACAGCTTCTTGGAGCAAGGGACGCAATAGCCGTTACGCCTATTATTTTTGTCATCAGAAAGCATGCAGCGAATACCGCAAGTCCATACGCGGTGATAAAATTGAGAGCGAGTTTGAGGATATGATCCGCACCCTCAAACCAGCGCCAAGGCTGTTCAAACTGTTCCACATGATGCTCAGTGATGAATGGGGCAAGCGCTCCGCTGCCGTTAAAACGCGCCAAGCATCCCTGAAAGCTGAACTGGTAAAAGCCGAGCAAGCGATTGATAAGCTCATGGACCGGATTGTCAGCGCAGACAATCCCAAGCTGATTCCGGCCTATGAAGCCCGCATTGAAAAGCTGGAAACCGAAAAAGCCCTTATGCGCGAAAAAGTAGACACTACGGCCTCGCCGCTGGCTACCTTTGACGAAACTTTTCGAACCGCTTGTAAATTTCTCGCGAACCCTTGGAAACTCTGGACATCCGAGCTATTGGAGCATAAAAGAATGTTACTAAGATTGGCGTTTCCGCAGCGTCTTGCCTATGACCGTGAAACAGGTATACGAACCGCCGCAATCGCCCAGCCACTAAAGCTTTTTGGGGTGTTTGATACCATGAAGTGCGGTGTGGTGGGCCCGGAGGGACTCGAACCCCCGGCCAGACCGTTATGAGCGGTCTGCTCTAACCAACTGAGCTACAGGCCCGTACCACGCGCACTACCTAGCAAAGGTTTTTTGTGAAGAATAGCAAAAAATGCAGTTTTTGCTTAAAGGGCGTCAATTTCTTCCTGAAGGTGGCTGCTTTTGTCTGTAGCTATCCGCTCCAACACTCTGATACGCTTTTCTAGCACATCGACACGCCCTGCAAGAACACCATCTTCTTGCTTGCTGGCATCCAGTGCTTTTTCCTTCAACTTAAGCCAGTGCTGAATAACAATTAAAAGTGACCCAATGGCCACCACTACCACCACCATTGTAAAAACATCCATTGAATGGTTTCCTCCCTATTTGCAATAATCATAAATATGGGTGTAATCACAAATATTTGCAATGCCTTATAGAACTACCTAGCCCATACTATTACGACTGATATTACAAATGACAAATAAGAACACAAGAGAGCCCACCATGCGTTTTTTCACTGTTATTGCGACCCTTTTGTTTCTTCATCTTCAGCTAACAGGTAGCGCCAAAGCCTGCCCGCAAGGAATCTGTGAAAACAGCTGGAAAACAGCCAGTAAAAGCCAAAAAGAACAGGCGTTTGATATTGGCGATTCTTACAAAGACTTTTTATTCACAGCCCGCACAGAGCTGACAACAGTTCAAAAAACCATTGCTCTTGCAGAAAAGCGCGGGTTCAAGCCATGGCAGACAGGTACCTCAATAAAGCCAGGCGATAAATATTATCATAACAACCGTGACCGGGGCCTACTGCTAATTTTAGGCGGGAAAAAGCCGGTTTCAAAGGGTGTACGTATTGTTGCAAGCCATATAGACAGCCCGCGGCTAGACCTGAAACTGCGCCCTCTTTATGCCACTAATGAATTTGCACTTGTGCAAACCAATTATCATGGTCGCATAAAGGCATATCAATGGACAAATGTACCGCTTGCGCTTGTCGGGCGTATTGATAAAAAAGATGGTACAATAGTAAATGTGTCTGTCGGGTTGCAGCCGGATGACCCAATTTTCATGATCACTGACCTATCACCCCATGTTGCAAAAGACCAAATGAAACGCTCTGCCGAAACGGTTATTAGCTATGAAGACCTCGACGCCATTATAAACCACGGGCCTGACGGTAAGCTTGATGTTTTGGCCTCCGTGCTTGCATACCTAAAAAATACATATGGCGTTGAGCAAGCTGACCTTGTTTCATCGGAGCTGGCGCTGGTACCGGCCATGCCGCCCCGTGACATGGGCCTTAATCGGCATTTGATTGCAGCAGACGGCCACGACGACCGGCTTGGTGCCTACACAAGCCTTGCTGCCCTGTTTAGCATGGCAACCCCAGAACAAACGGCCATCATCCTGTTTGCAGATAATGAAGAAGGCGGCAATGTGAATGTTACAGGGGCCTCTTCGAGTTACCTACAGGATATTATCGGCGAGTTGATCTATGCGGAAACAGGCGATGCCTACCGCCAGCCCATGCTGGCACGGGCGCTGCGCGCCTCTACTGCGCTGTCGATTGACATGAACCCTGGCATTAACCCGCTTGATACTAGCGTTTGGGAAGAAGGTAATGCACCGCGCCTTGGGTACGGCGTGAATATAAAGGCTTATGGTAGAGGGCTGAATGCTGACAGTGAAACAACGGCATGGATACGAGCAGCCTTCGATAGCCGTAACATTCCGTGGCAAACAACAACCTACAAGGTTGGTAAAGCCGGTGGTGGCACACTGGGCACAGAACTGTCTAAGCTGAATATTGACACGATTGACTTTGGGGCGCCCGTGCTTTCCATTCATTCGCCTTACGGTGTATGCGATAAAATGGACATTCTCTCGCTTAAAAATGCTGTGCAGGCGTTTCTTGAATATAACCGCCCATAAGAACGGGCTTTCATGGTGCGCTGCATAATGCTACAGTGAAATATGGACTAGAAGGCGCGGGTGTGCGCAAAAAATATATGGTGCTACAGTATGGTTAACCCTATTACGCCGGCAGCGGGCAATGTAACAAGCCCTAAAGCCACAGATAAACAGGCAGTCACAGGCAAAGCGCAAGACCAATCCGCGCTTGCTAAAAAACCTGCCCACACGGCAGACGACACAACCAGCCTTTCCAAAAATGCAAGCGCCGCGCTTGAGAAAGAAGAAAAGCTCGAAGGCCTTGTGCAGGAAGACCTGAACAAACAGGATGCTGCCGCACTCGCCAATCAGCTTAAGGAAGCACTGAGCGGGCAATCACAGCCGATTGCAAACGGTAACCCTTCTGCTATTTTTTCCCTGCTGGAAGAAGCAGCTTAACAAACACAGCGACGCACACCATGAAGCACCCATAAAAAAAGCGGCTTATACAGCCGCTTTTCTATTTCTGAGGCTAAAAAGCCCTTATGTATCAAGAAAGCTTCTAAGCTGGCGCGACCGGCTTGGGTGCTTCAGTTTCCGAAGTGCTTTTGCTTCAATCTGCCTGATACGTTCCCGTGTTACCGAGAACTGCTGACCTACTTCTTCCAACGTATGGTCGGTGTTCATGCCAATACCAAAGCGCATACGAAGCACACGTTCCTCGCGCGGCGTCAGGCTTGCAAGAACCCGTGTTGTGGTTTCGCGCAGGTTACTTTGGATAGCTGCATCAACTGGCAGGATCGCGTTTTTATCTTCGATAAAGTCACCAAGGTGGCTATCTTCCTCATCACCAATCGGTGTCTCCAAGGAGATAGGCTCTTTCGCGATTTTCATCACTTTGCGCACTTTTTCAAGCGGCATGGAAAGGCGTTCCGCCAGCTCTTCCGGCGTTGCCTCACGGCCAATTTCGTGCAGCATTTGGCGGCCAGTCCGCACCAGCTTGTTGATCGTCTCGATCATATGTACCGGAATACGGATCGTGCGGGCCTGATCAGCGATAGACCGCGTAATTGCCTGCCTGATCCACCACGTAGCATAAGTCGAGAACTTGTAGCCTCGGCGGTATTCAAACTTATCCACCGCCTTCATCAAGCCAATGTTACCTTCCTGAATAAGATCAAGGAACTGAAGGCCACGATTGGTATATTTTTTCGCGATCGAAATCACGAGGCGGAGGTTAGCCTCCACCATTTCTTTTTTAGCAATACGAGCTTCTTTTTCACCCTTTTGCACAGTCCGCACGATGGTGCGGAACTCATTCACATGCAGGCCAGTACGGTTTACAATTTCACTAACCTGATCACGGATATTATTAATTGCCACAGCTTCTGCTGTAACAAAAGCAGCCCAACCTTTAGCTTTCAGATTGCTAACACGGTCTGTCCAGCCATCTTCAAGCTCGTTACCTTGATATTCATCAAGGAAAGACTGCCGCGAAACCTTGTGCGATTCTGCAAGACGCAGTAAACGTCCAGAAAGGCTCATCAAGCGCTTGTTAAGGCCGTAAAGCTCGTCCACCAGTTCCTCAATCCGAAGATTGTTGAACTTAACAGAACTGATCAGTTCAATCAGTTCATCACCAAGTTTCTGAAACCGGCGTTCTTGCGTGCCAGAAAGCTCTTCACCCTGCACCGCAGCAGACATACGCGCTTCTTCCAGCTTCACATATTTTTTGTGTGTCGCAGTAATAAGGCGAAATTTCTCGATAGTTTCAGGTGTCAGATGCGCTTCCATAGCAGAAAGAGACATGGCCGCTTCATCGTCTTCGTCGTCATCGCGGCGACGTGGGCGGGCTTCGCCTTCTTCATCAGAATTGCGCTCACCGTCATCGTCTTCACTATCTTCATCTTTTTCAGGCTGCTCTGGCTCGTCGTCGTCATCGTCGTCGTTAGACTGTGCTTCCGCACCCGTCATCACGTCGCCGGCATTTTCGTCCTCAAGCTCATTTGCAGAAGGCTGTTTACCAAGCGTTGCCTCAAGGTCGATAATATCACGCAGCAACATATCTTCATTTTCAAGGCGCTCAGCCCATTCAATGATGGCATTGAAAGTTAGCGGGCTCATGCAAAGGCCCGTGATCATGGTGGCGCGGCCAGCCTCAATACGCTTGGCGATCGCAATCTCGCCCTCGCGTGAAAGCAGCTCTACAGAACCCATCTCGCGCAAGTACATGCGCACAGGGTCATCTGTTCTGTCACCAACTTCCTTTTTGGTTTCAGAAACCTTAAATTCCTCTTCAGGCTCGGCGGTCTCTTCTTCATTCTCATTGCTATCATCGTCCGAATCATCGCCGTCGATCACATTAATGCCCATTTCAGAGAGCATCGTCATGATGTCTTCAATTTGTTCGGAAGAGATTTCATCCGTTGGCAAGGCAGCGTTTAGCTCGTCATACGATATATAACCGCGCTCTTTTGCCTTCGCTATCATCTTTTTGACAGCAGCCTCAGCAACATCAGTCATAGGGCTATCGCCACTATCATCCTGTGCTACCGATGTGTTGTCATCATCTTCCTGAGTCGTAGCTTTCGCCATACAAAAAATCTCCAGATATACTCGCGAATCGGAGTAATAGCATATTAGCTGAAAGAAAACCGCCCTGATTCGAGCCTATAGCCCTCTTTATCCGCTTCTTTTTCCTCTAAAGCCCGGAAAACCTGCTGCGCTGCAACAAACCGGGCCTGATTTTCTTCTGTCATATTTGCCGCAAAATCAGCTTCAGCCTGCGCATAGGCTTTCTTTGCCATAATATATTGATACCGCATCATCAAGTGTTCAAAACCCGTAAGCGCATCAGAGAGAGCCGCCTCTGGCCACGCGAACCAGTCATCTCTAAGGCTATTATCCTGCATCATCTTGCTAACAGGCGCTAAAAGGCCCTTTTGATTGAGCCATATTTCAATCGCTTCCCGTTCAAGATGGTCACCACTTACTGCTTTTTCAAGTAGGGCAGACCTAATAGAATCAAGCTCTGGCACTGTAAAGTGAATACCGGCTATCCTTTCATCGTGCCGCACCAGAATTTCAGGATGGTTCACAAGCGTTAGAATAATAAGTTTTTCGATCTTGTCTTTTACGGCGATCGACCCTGCGCTACGACCAAGCGATGTTTTGGAAAGTAGCCCGGTGGCTGGCGGTTTAAAGGCAAACCCGCGCCCCCCTCGTGCCTGCCCTTTGCCTGCCGCGTAAGGCACAAAGGGTGCTTTTGCTTGCTTTTTAGGGCGAAAAAGCTGGAATAGCCTATCCTTGAATTCGCTTTGATAAAGCTTTCTGACATTTTCATCGGTAATTTCAGCGAGCTTTACAAATATCTTTTTCTCTAATCCAGCGCGGCGTTCTGGCGTGTCGTAAGCGGTGCCTGCAAGCAGCATATTCCATAACATGTTAACCAGTGGATCAGCACTATCAACCAGGCTATCAATAGCGCCCTTGCCTTCGCGCTGAACCAGTGTATCGGGATCATCACCTTCTGGCATTAAAATAAATCGAAGCGACTTTCCGGGTTTTAACATTGGCAGGGCCCGCTCTACCGCGCGTTCAGCGGCGCGCATACCAGCGTTGTCACCGTCGAAACACAGGGTAGGTTCATCCACCATTTGCCATAAGTGGCTAATCTGTTCTTCTGTAAGGGCTGTACCAAGGGGGGCAACCGCATGATCAATCCCGGCCTGTGCCAAGGCAATCACATCCATATAACCTTCAACTACCAGTATCTGGCCTGTGTCATAGCTTGCAGCCCGCGCATTCGCCCAGTTATAAAGCGTCGCACCCTTATGAAACAAAACCGTTTCCGGGCTGTTCAGGTATTTTGCCTTCACGTCTTTTGACAGTGCTCGCCCACCAAAGGCTATCATGCGGCCCTGCCGGTCAGTGATCGGGAACATAAGCCTATCGCGGAACCTGTCATAACCGGCACTGCCATCTTCTGGTTTAATCAACATGCCTGTTTCAACAAGCTGGTCTTCTTTAATACCGCGTGCCTGCATGGCTTCTTTCAGGGTGGTACGCCCATCAGGGGCATAACCAAGCCCGAAGCGCTTGATGGTTTCGTCCCTTAGGCCGCGCCCTTTTATATAGTCGTGTGCCGCTTTACCTATCTGGCCCACAAGCTGTGCCTGATACCAGCTTGAAACCGCATCCATAACTTCTGTACTGGAGGCGCGCTGCTTGTCGCGCTCCATTTGCTCGCGCGTAGGCTTTGGAACATCAACACCCACTTCCGAGGCTAACTGCTCTATTGCCTCAGGGAAGGTCATACCCTGTGTATTCATTACAAAGTCAATAACACTACCATGAGCACCACAACCGAAGCAGTGGTAAAAACCCTTTTGGTCGTTCACGGTAAAAGACGGCGACTTTTCACTGTGAAATGGGCATAGGCCGCTATGCTCGCGGCCGTTGCGCACAAGCTTCACCTGCCGCCCTACCACATCAGAAAGGGTGAAACGGTGTTTCAGGTCATCCAAAAACTGCGGACTAAGCGCCATTGATCACATCACTGTTGTTTGACTGTCTGCCACAATAGAAAAAGAACAGGGGCTATGAAAGCCCCTTTTATGCAGCGCTAACGCATTACAAACTGCTATTTTTAGCTCAGCATACCTTTAATCATGCCGCTGGCTTTGGCAAAGTCCATCTGGCCGGGGTATTTCCCTTTCAACGCAGCCATGCAGCGGCCAATATCTTTCAGGCCTTCTGCATCCAGTTCACCCACCACTTCCTTGCAGGCAACTTTGATCTCGGTTTCATCCATTTGTTTTGGCAAAAATTGCTGGATGATCTCAATCTCATCGCGTTCCTGTTCAGCCAGCTCGCAGCGCCCACCTTCTTCGTAAGCCTTGATGCTGTCGCCCCGCTGCTTTACCATTTTAGCCAGAATTTCAGTAATTACCGCATCGTCGTCTAGCTCGGCAGTATCAGAGCCACGCATTTCAATATCTCTTTCCTTAATAGCCGCCAGAATCAGGCGAACTGTGGAAAGAGTGCGCTTGTCTTTAGCGCGCATTGCGTCTTTCATCGACTGGGTAAGTTCTTCACGTAACATTTTTTTTGCACCCCGTTAGAACGAGTCGGAAGCGCCCATACTATATCACCTGCCCGCATGAAGCAATGAAGAATGTGCTCTGTAACTCATTGTTTTTATTGTGTTTTTTAATAAATAGTTTTACTTGACCCCAAGGGCCCTTTTGCTTATGTTCCCGACAATTTGGCCGCAGCCCGACACCTGACCGGGCGCGTGTATTTAGCGGCTATTCCCTTGTAGCGCAAGGGTCATCGTATGATAGACTGGCTCGATCGCCCACTAGGCCAGTATGAAAGGAAGGCAACTAATGACCGAATCCACCAAGGCTGTGCCGCCCTCACCCGATATTACGGCTGTTCTTGTTCTTGCAGACGGCACACTATTCTGGGGTTATGGGTTTGGCCGCGAGGGGGATACTGTTGGCGAAGTTTGCTTCAACACCTCCATCACCGGGTATCAGGAAATACTGACAGACCCGTCTTATGCCGGACAGATCATTACCTTTACCTTCCCGCACATCGGGAATGTAGGGGCAAACATTGAAGATACAGAAACCCGCACTCCGGCCGCACGCGGCCTTGTGGTGCGCGAAGACGTTACCGAACCTTCAAGCTATAGGTCAACAAGCCACCTGTGCGACTGGGCAGAAAGCATGAATCTGATAGGCATTTCCGGTATTGATACCAGAAAGCTTACCCGCCACATTCGGGCCGTTGGGGCACCAACAGGGGTAATCGCCTACAACAAAGATGGGGTGTTTGATATTCCATCCCTGCTCGCTAAGGCAACAGCATGGCCCGGCCTAAAGGGCATGGACCTCGCAAAAGATGTTTCCCGTACGCAGATAGAAAAATGGGATGGCACACGCTGGACCATAGCAGATGGTTACGGAAGCCTAACAAACATAAGGGCCCATGTAGTTGCCGTTGATTACGGCGCAAAAGATAATATCCTACGCTGCCTTGCAGAAACAGGCGCTGCTGTAACTGTGGTACCCGCAACAGCCAGCTTTGAAGAGATTATGGCCCATAAACCAGACGGGATTTTTCTGTCTAACGGCCCTGGCGATCCGGCAGCCACAGGCGAATATGCCCTACCGGTTTTAAAAGACCTTATAAATACCGGGCTGCCAATTTTTGGTATCTGTCTTGGGCATCAGCTCTTGGCACTCGCGTTTGGCGGCAAGACATACAAAATGAAACAGGGCCATCGGGGCGCGAACCATCCGGTGCAGGACCTGCGTTCAGGCAAGGTGGAAATCACCAGTATGAACCACGGCTTCAGTGTTGACGGCGACAGCCTGCCGAAAAATGTAAAAATCAGCCACATATCACTGTTTGATAAAACAGTATGCGGTATTGAATGCACTGATAAACCGATCTTCAGCGTGCAACAACACCCCGAAGCCTCGCCCGGACCGCAAGACAGCTTCTATCTGTTTGAGCAGTTCATGGACATGATCGTAAAAAGCAAAGCCGCATAAGGACACCTAATGCCAAAAAGAACCGACATCAAAAGTATCCTTATCATCGGTGCAGGCCCCATTATTATTGGGCAGGCATGCGAGTTTGATTATTCTGGCACACAGGCCTGTAAAGCACTTCGGGAAGAAGGCTACCGGATTATTCTGGTAAACAGCAATCCTGCTACCATAATGACCGACCCAGATCTGGCCGATGCCACTTACATAGAGCCAATCACACCTGAGGTCGTTGCCAAAATTATTGAAAAAGAACGACCTGATGCAGTGCTTCCCACTATGGGCGGCCAAACAGGCCTTAACACGGCACTGGCGCTGGCACAGGATGGCACACTTGAAAAGTACGGTGTGCAACTGATCGGCGCAGACGCAGACGCGATCGACAAAGCTGAAAATCGCACACGCTTTAATCAGGCTATGACAAAAATTGGCCTAGAGGTATGCCGCGGCAAAACCGCCCACAACCTTGCAGAAGCATATGAAGTGCTGGAATGGGTTGGCCTGCCGGTCATTATTCGCCCCAGCTTTACAATGGGCGGTACCGGCGGCGGCGTTGCTTATAATAAAGACGAGTTTGTTGAATTTGTTACCAGCGGGCTAGATGCCTCGCCCACCAATGAAGTGCTGATTGAAGAAAGCATTTTAGGCTGGAAAGAATACGAGATGGAAGTTGTGCGCGACAAGGCGGACAACTGTATCATTGTATGTTCTATCGAGAACGTCGACCCAATGGGCGTGCACACAGGCGACAGTATCACGGTTGCCCCAGCCCTTACACTGACCGACAAAGAATACCAGATCATGCGAAACGCCTCGATCGCGGTTCTGCGGGAAATTGGCGTGGAAACAGGCGGGTCAAACGTACAGTTTGCTGTCAACCCAAAGGATGGTCGCCTAATTGTTATTGAAATGAACCCTCGTGTTAGCCGCTCAAGCGCACTGGCATCGAAGGCAACAGGCTTTCCAATTGCCAAAGTGGCAGCAAAACTGGCTGTTGGATACACACTAGATGAGCTTTCAAACGACATAACAGGCGTTACCCCCGCCGCTTTTGAACCCACAATTGATTATGTGGTTACCAAAATACCGCGTTTCACTTTTGAAAAATTTGCGGATACCACCCCTGTTCTTTCCACCGCTATGAAATCTGTTGGTGAAGTAATGGCCGTTGGCCGCAATTTTGCGGAAAGCCTGCAAAAGGCCATGCGGTCAATGGAAACTGGCCTAACGGGCTTGAATGAGGTGGTGTTTGACGGCTATGACCGGCAAAACCCTGACAAAAGCATTATCCTGAACGACCTTGGCACAGCAAAACCAGAGCGTATTCTGCGTATCACTCAGGCAATTCGCGAAGGCGTTAGCCTTGAGGATATTAACAGGGTAAGCCACTTTGACCCTTGGTTCCTGAAGCAGCTTGAAGCCCTTGTTACTGCGGAAAAACACATTATTAAAGACGGCCTGCCAACAGACGCGCGCGCGTTACGCAAAATCAAAATGCTTGGCTTCTCTGATGCCCGCCTTGCAGAATTAACCAACATGCCAGAGGCTGATGTTCTGAAAGCCCGGCTAGATGCTGGTGTACGCCCAAGCTACAAGCGCATAGATACCTGCGCCGCAGAATTTGACGCCAAAACACCCTATATGTATTCCACTTACGAAACATTTGCGGACGGTGAAGCGCCAGAATGCGAATCTGCCCCTACAAACCGCGAAAAGATTGTTATTTTGGGTGGCGGCCCAAACCGCATTGGACAGGGTATTGAGTTTGACTATTGCTGCTGTCATGCCTGTTTCTCCCTGTCTGAAGCGGGTTATGAGACCATCATGGTAAACTGTAACCCTGAAACGGTATCGACCGACTATGATACATCAGACCGACTATATTTTGAGCCGCTGACATCGGAAGATGTGGTTGAGATTATCCGCAAGGAACAGGAAAACGGCACCGTAAAAGGCGTGATCGTTCAGTTTGGCGGCCAAACGCCCCTAAAGCTGAGTCAATCGCTTGAAGATGCTGGCATTCCAATTTTGGGCACCAGCCCCGATGCGATTGACCTTGCTGAAGACCGCGAACGTTTTCAGGAACTGGTGCAAAAACTGGGCCTAAAGCAACCCCGTAACGGCATTGCCCGCAGCCACGACGAAGCGGTAAAGGTCGCAGACGACGTCGGATATCCAGTTCTTATCCGCCCTAGCTATGTGCTTGGTGGGCGAGCTATGGAAATTGTTCACGACCGTCAAGGCCTCGACCGTTACATTAATGAAGCTGTGCATGTATCAGGCAAAAGCCCTGTGCTGATTGATGGCTTCCTGAATGACGCAACAGAGCTGGATGTTGATGCCCTTTCTGACGGCGAAACAATCCACATAGCTGGCATTATGGAGCATATCGAAGAAGCAGGCGTCCACTCTGGGGACAGCGCTTGTAGCCTGCCACCCTATAGCTTGCCTGCAGACATTATCGAAGAAGTGAAAAAACAGTCTATCCAACTAGCCCGTGCACTGCATGTTGTAGGCCTGATGAACGTGCAGTTTGCAGTTAAAGACGGCGAAGTCTACCTGATTGAAGTGAACCCGCGCGCCAGCCGCACAGTACCCTTTGTTGCAAAAGCAATTGGTAGCCCAATTGCGGCTTTTGCAGCGCGGGCCATGGCGGGTGAAAAGCTTTCAGCTTTTGACCTCAAAGACCCGATCACCAAGCATATTTCAGTGAAAGAAGTGTTGATACCGTGGGCCCGTTTCCCTGGTGTTGACGTGCTTCTTGGCCCTGAAATGAAATCAACCGGCGAGGTTATGGGGATCGATACCACCTTCCCCATGGCCTTTTATAAAGCACAGCTTGCAGCAGGTGTTAAACTACCACTTAGCGGCAAGGTTTTTGTATCTGTGAAAGATAGCGACAAGGAACGCTTCCTGCCGCTTGTTAAAGCCCTGACCGAAATGGGGTACGGTGTTGTGGCAACAGGCGGCACAGCATCGTTTATGGCACAGAACGGCATTACCGTTGAAACTGTCTTTAAAGTTGTAGAGGGCCAGCGCCCCCATGTGCTGGATATCATGAAAAACGGCGATATCAAGCTGATGTTTAACACGACAGAAGGCAAACAAGCCATCAAGGATAGCTATGCCTTGCGGCGCACGGCCCTTGTGATGAAAGTGCCTTATTTCACAACCTATGCCGCCTCAAGCGCAACAACAGAGGCCCTGCATGCCCTCAAAACACAGGAACTATCTGTTAAACGCCTGCAGGATTACGCATAAAAACATAGCGGTTTAATAATTTGCCTGTTTTAGCCCCGCATAATGATATGTGCGGGGCTTTTTAATATGTCGTGCCCTTGGTAAAACCCAAAACCCCGGTAAAGATGTAGATAGTTCGGGCAACACACATGGATAGAACCCCGTATTTTTGCTAAATCAGCACGTATCCCCACACCACTTTATGCAACAAATCATTGAAAATTAGGGATTTTTCAGGTGTCTCATACACACAGCCTTGATTTTTGACGATAATATGCCTAAATAGTAATTAGGTTGCGCCGGCCCTTCGGGTCGGCGCTCCTGTTTTGTATAGGGTGGAACATAAAATAACACCTGCCGTAATAACTATAAACGATGGACGGGACACATGAACGACAAAGTGCCCATGCTGGCAGACGGTCATAAAAAACTGGAAGCCGAGCTTAAAAACCTGAAAAGTGTACAGCGCCCTGCAGTAGTGGCAGCTATTGAAGAAGCGCGCGCACACGGCGACCTTTCGGAAAATGCTGAGTATCATGCTGCAAAAGAACAGCAAGGCCACATTGAGACCCGTATCGCTGATCTTGAAAGCAAGCTGTCTCGCGCTGATGTGATTGATCCGACCACACTCTCTGGTAACAGGGTTATGTTTGGCGCTACCCTGACACTGCTTGATGAAGACGATCATGAAGTAAAGTATCAGATTGTCGGCGTTGAAGAAGGCGATGTTAAACAGGGCAAGATCTCTTACCAGTCCCCCATTGCACGTGCACTTATTGGCCGCCAAATTGGTGAAGAAGTCGAAGTGAAAACGCCCGGCGGTGAGCGTTATTATGAAATCACTAAGATCGAATTCATTTAGACCGTGTCACACAGAAACACCAAAGCCCGCAAGTGCGGGCTTTTTTTATGGGTGTCTCAATTTTAAAAACTAGCCTATTTCAGGCATAGGCACACCAGGTAGGTGTTTTGATGTCCGGATCGTGAGCGATGTTTTGACGCTGGCAACATTCGGGGCTGGTGTCAGCTTGCCGGTTAGAAATTTCTGAAATGACGACAGGTCATGCGCTACAATTTTCAACATAAAATCAATTTCACCGTTTAACATAAAGCACTCGCGCACTTCTTCCCAGCCTAGCACCTGTTTTTCAAAAGCCTGCAAATCGCTTTCGGCCTGACTATGAAGGCCAACCATCGCAAAAACGATCAAACCATACCCCAAAACTTCCTGATTAAGCTGGGCATGATATCCTTGAATATAGCCTTCTTCCTCAAGTGCACGCACCCGGCGCAAGCACGGCGGGGCTGTAATACCCACACGCTCGGCAAGTTCCACATTCGTGATGCGACCTTCTGCTTGCAGACACGTCAAAATTTTTCTATCAACTTGGTCAAGTTTGACACGCCCCATCAGGCAACTCCTTAGCTTAAACTTTCAATTACGCTTACTATCTATCTTACAGAAGGGCTTTTGGGAAATAAAGTTCCAAATACTTATAATTTTATTTCCAATCTTAATCATCACTAGCTTCTGAGGCATTTTTGAGTACAATACGCGCAAAGGGTGATTCGGGAGCAGAAATCGCCCACCTTAAAAACAATATTTTATAGGCTGGGACGGCCAATCAGATTTATGCCGAGCATAGAGTCTGCTTGAAATGGGTTACAAGTTGTGAGCAAGGCATCCGCGTTCGACATGAACGCACTTGACAACAGAATCAAGGAACTTGTCGCTTACGCACGTTCGCGTGACGGCGAAGATAGATCAACCTTGTACCGTAACCTTATTGATCTGTTTCTGACAGGCAAGGCCCCAAAAGCAGACCATACCCGCAGCCAGTTACTTGATGTTATTGAAGCCATGATCCCGCATGTTGATAGCGAAACCAGACGCACGGCAGCAGATCTGCTTGCCAACATGCTCTTGCCACCCTCTGATCTTGCCTTAAGACTGTGCCGTGACCGCGCCAGTATTGTAGCAAACCTTATTAAATTAGCTCCGTTTGATGAAGATGATATCATTGAGTTGATTGGCCGGACAGGGCGTGAGCACCATCAAATTTTGGCAACACGAGAAGACCTGTCTGCAAACGTGTGGATTGCCCTTGCCCGTGCTGCGCCAAGCGCCCCTCCTTTTGACCACCAGTCTACCCTTGCACTCTGGAGTGATGATTTAGGTATTCTGCGCACGGCACCAAAACATAGTCCGCGCCAAGACACCGCAACCGTTACACCGCTGCACCCGGCTCGCCTTGATCAGATGCACGCAGAAACACCGCATCAAGCGGCCACAAACGGTATTCGCATTATAAAAACCGGCGATGATCTGATTGCAGAGCGTGCAGACACAAAACCTAATGCTGCGCAAGACAATGAAAAGCTTCCGCACACGGCATTAAAACAGCCAGCACCAAAAGAAACGGAGCCGGAACGAAAAACTGTTTCCAAGCCATCGGTGAATAACGCAGCGCTGCAACAGTTTTTAACCGAAGATTTTGCAACCTCCCCCCTAAAAGACCCCGGCCCCGGTGGCTGGTCATGGCAAACAGACCGGGATGGCATTGTAATGCAGCTTTCACCTTACGGCGAAAAACTTCTCGGCGAAACCAGCGTTGCACTTGGGGCATCCGTCCTTGACTTGCTGGGTTTGAACGCAAAGCTGGGGCATCCGGTTGCGCGGGCTTTCCAGCGCCGCAGCACGATCCATGATGCGCCCATTCACCTTGGCATGCTCGACAAACCGCACCAGCACTGGACGCTGGAGGCAACGCCTCTCTTCAGCGCACACGGTGGCATATTTGAAGGATATGAGGGCATTTTAACACCCGTAGTGCCCGCCAGCAACGATGACAGCTTTTTGCTGAACGATGATGATGGCAGCGCCATGTTCCTAGATGATCTGCACGGGGACGATGAAGACGATGCCCCAATAGAGAAACAGCCTTATTTCAAGCGCCTCGACAAAGAGCCTTTACCCTCGCAAGAAAGGCTTAATACACCAGAAGAATCGGTATCTCTTACAGACGATACCACCTCTCTTATATCTGCGACAACAGCCACAGCGGTAGCAGATATAATTAAAGATGCTTTTGGTGGCTTGCACACAAATAATGCACCAAAAGAGCCACAAGAAACCGCCGCACCACAACCAGCAGAAAGCACACCCGATACAAACGTTGCTGCCGCACCGGGCATTGAACAAATGCTTGCCACACTCGAAGTGTTGGATGAAGCTTTGAAACGGTTAACTGATGCTGCAAAAACATCAACAAACCCTGGCGTTCGCCTTCAGGGTGATATTGCCACAGCTTGTGCCCGCTCGCTGAAAGAGCAGTTGCTCAGTAAACAGTAACATCCTGTTGCCATAATTGATATTTACTTCCATTCTATGTATACCGGATATGCAATTATGGGAGCTATGCATGACACTTTACGGGGCTACCTGCTACAAACTATATCGCCGCATTACTGCTATTCTGGTGCTCACCTTCCTGAGCATAACTGCTACAGCAGGTGAAGGTCCGGCCATTTGGAAAGTGTCCGATGAGGATAGTGAAATCTGGCTTTTTGGCACAATCCATATTCTAAAACCCGATACAGATTGGTATTCTCCGGCTCTGAACAAAGCGTATAATCGGGCAGATGTAGTATATTTCGAAGCCCCGGCTGACCCAGCGGGAATCAAGCCTTATGTTATGAAATACGGCCTGAACACAACAGCCCCCTTGAGCGCCCAAATGACTTCAGAAGGCACGGAATATCTGGCGCAGGTTATTCAGATGCTTGGCTTGCCGCAAAACTTTCCGCAGCAGCTAGAACCTCTAAAGCCTTGGCTTGCTGCCGTGCAGATAGCCAATGTACAAA
Organism: Kordiimonas pumila; assembly: GCF_015240255.1. Classification (NCBI taxonomy): domain Bacteria; kingdom Pseudomonadati; phylum Pseudomonadota; class Alphaproteobacteria; order Kordiimonadales; family Kordiimonadaceae; genus Kordiimonas; species Kordiimonas pumila. The sequence goes on along the minus strand of NZ_CP061205.1, from coordinate 1,465,118 downwards.
TGCAGGCAAGCGGCGCTGACCCTGAACTGGGCGCTGACCGGGTATTATCAAAACGCGCAGCAACTGACGGCAAAAAAATGGCCTATCTGGAAACAGATGCAGACCAGGTGATGGCACTTGCCAACCTCTCCCCTTCTGCACAATTGTTTTTTCTGGAAGATGGCCTGAAAACCATGATTGAAGACCCAGACATGGTCGATGAGCTGATTGAAGGCTGGCGCACAGGTAATGTGGCTCAGGTTGATACAATTTTACTAGAAACTTTGGAAGCTCACCCTGAACTGCAAAAAGCGCTTTTGCTGGACAGAAACCAAAACTGGGCCAATCAGATCAACGAAATTTTAAAAGGGTCTGGCACAGTATTGATAGCTGTTGGTGCTGGCCACCTTGTAGGGCCTGATTCTGTTCAGGAATTACTACGTCAAAACTTTGGTATTATTGCAGCACGTGAATAACACTTTGTATATATAGAGGCACAGGCAGGCTAGGTATTCCCGGACCCGCCTGTGTAAAACTATCAGCCTTATAGCCTAGCCTCCAGAGCGCAAGCCCGCTGCCGCAGTCATACTGCTGCTCGGGCGCGACCAAATGCTGTAAGTACAGCTTGATCCTTTGCAAATACTAACCTTTAAACCTTCTTCAATAAGGTCCAGTTTACCGTCCAGCCCCCTACCTTTTGTAGACATTGCCACTTTGCCTTGGGCCCATTTATCTGAGGCCTTTTTATCAATAGGCCGAAAACCTTTCAGTATTTCGCCGCCCAAAACCTGCTCGGCACCGGTTTCTGCCCACACAATGGTGCCGCATATCCGCTTTGCTGAAGTACCGCACGGTGCGATCTCAACAATTGCCTGCTGCCCTTCCGTAAGCCAGTAACCAGCAACCATATTTTGATCTTCCGCCTGCACAGGCACTAAAGCACCCGCACATAATACCCCAGCTAGTAAGCTGTTTTTCATATAGAAATTCATGAGTGTATCCTCGCTCTTCATTAAGGTTGTATGGATGCTGCACATTCCGCCAGCTTCGCCATCACAGTAAGATGGGTACCTTATGAAAGGTTTACAGATACGCGTCCTGCTGATTTTTAAATCAGCTATAGTTTTAAGAAATCAGCTGATATTTTCAAAAATCAGCAAGCGCTTTTTTGCGAAACTCAGTGGGGGTCATGCCTGCACGCTCTTTAAAAGCGCGATTAAAAGGCCCAAGAGATCCATACCCAAGCGTCATGGCGACAGTCAACACAGGCACATGGCGTTTATCCACATCAGCTAAATGCGATTTGGCAGCTTCTACGCGGTGATGATTAATATAATCAGAAAAATTACGATACCCTAAATGCTGATTAATAAGGCGGCGCAAGCGGTGCTCCGGCATGAGTGCCGCAGAGGCAAGACTGCTTATTGTCATGCCTTGCTCAAGCAGCGCTCCAATTTTTACAAGTTTTTCAAGCGCCAACAAATCATGCCTGTCTTGCTCATTCGGCTTTTCTGTCCGTAATTTAACCTCTTGCTCAGCTTTACCAAAAACCCATTCGCCTTCAATGCGCGTCATATGCATAAGAAGATAAAACATAATGGCAAGAATAAAGCCTGACTGCACAACCCTAAAAATATGTGCCACTTCAGGGGCATAGCCCACCAACCATGTTTCATTGATGATGACCGCTGCAAAAATAACCGAAACAGCGCTTACAAATACCATTCGGAATTGCCTGCGTTTTTCCACAAGGTCTTCATCACGGCCAGACCAGGCAACCAACAGTAAGTGACACACAATAACAACCTTGATCAGCACGATTAGGGTGCTTGTAAGCCAGCCAAACGGACCAGCCCCCAGAAGAACCGGGTGGGTGCCAGACGGTAAAATCAGTGGCAACTGACCAGTTATGATGTAATATTGAATATACTGACCTATGCACAGAGCTTTAAAAGCACCTCCAACAACATAATGCAGGCGGCTTAACCGAAAAGAATCGTCAAATAAAGATAAGCAAAACAGCCATATGGCAATGGGCGAGATAATACAAACCAGCAACAGCAGTAGCATCCATGCGCCAATGGCATCACTAAGCCCTGGCCAGTAGCACATCATATAAGAGGCATTAGTAAGGGCTGCTAATACAGCAAGTCTGGCTGGCAGGCCGTGAACCGCATCGCGCCATATAAGTACAGCTATATAAACAGAACATGTGATGGCACCAAATCTGAACAAATTGTCCAGTAACTCCAGCATTTGTATTCCCCACGCTTTAATTGCTAGCCGGTCATGGCAATATTATACAGGCACAGGCTGCCTCATTCAAAGCAGAAGATTACATACCCCCGGTTACAATTATGAATATACCATTTTACCTAGCCCCCCACATTTCGCATGGCATTAGGCACTTGCATAAAAAGCCATGTTACGTTAAAAGTGACAATATTGTTTTTTATATTGATATTTAATCGAAAAAAACGATTACAGTAATCACTTTAAACCGCGTTGATTTTACCTTGAAAAAGCATAAAGTAACGCCGACTTAGTTAAGCAGTACTGCTGTCATATAAACAGCGTATGCATAACTGAAATTCAGTTAACCTTTAATTTTAAGACGAACAGGAGGCCCTAATGGCTGTACTAGCAGGCAAACCAGCACCAGATTTTACCGCAGCAGCGGTAATGGAAGATGGCAGCATCAACGAATCCTTCAACCTGAAAGAATATATCGGCGATGGGTACGGCTTGGTATTTTTCTATCCGCTCGATTTTACATTTGTGTGCCCTTCTGAAATTCTGGCATTCCACAACCGCATGAAAAAGTTCAAAGAACTTGGCGTGAAAGTTGTTGCCGTTTCTGTTGATAGCCAGTTCTCGCACGCTGCATGGCGCAACACGCCAACAGCAGAAGGCGGCCTTGGCCCTGTTGACTTCCCAATGGTTGCAGATATCACAAAACAGATTTCACGCGACTATGACGTTCTGATCGAAGCAGACGGCGTTGCTCTGCGCGGCACATTCCTTATTGGTAAAGACGGTAACGTTTGGCACCAGTATGTAAACTTCCTGCCGCTTGGCCGGAATGTTGACGAGTTTGTTCGCCTTGTTGAAGCACTTCAGTTCCATGAAGAGCACGGCGAAGTTTGCCCTGCTGGCTGGAACAAGGGCGATGAAGGCATGAAAGCTGATGCAGACGGTGTTGCGGCTTACCTCAGCAAGCATGCTGGCAAGCTCTAAACCTTCTGAATAATGTTTATTTTAAGGGCCTGCATTTTGTAGGCCCTTATTTTTTGCGCCTAACCCATCAATTTTTTCAAAAATTTTACAAATCTGCTAAGGAAATATTAACTGAAACTGTTTCATAATATTCTCTAATAATTTATAATATTTACAGACATTGCGATTGGGGTCATTTATGTCTGACATTATATTTAAAAAAGCTAATTCAACGACACGTGAGCCTTTATGTTGCTAAAGAACATATCCCTCAGTATTTTACTGTTTGCAATTGTATGCCTGACGCTCCTTTTGTTCGTCCACCCTACGCCTGCAGCCATAGTCAGCCTGCTAGTGGTTTTGCCAATTATCTCACTCGCCATTGTGCAACCCAAAAGACGCTGTAAATCTTGCGGTGAAATTTTCACTCTGACACCGCTTACCTACCTTCACTCACGCTTCAATATGTTAAAGTGCCCGCGCTGCAACGAAGCGGTTAAGCATTCCCATTCCATCTAACTGAAAACGATAGGCCTTTCTGACTTGAGGCTCCTAAAATATAGGTAACGCCTGCAGTATCGGCTTTCTCGATTAACATAATCGAAACAATCCATTGTAATTGCGCAGCTTATGGATTGGCATTTTCCACCAGAACCATTATGTAAAACAGCAAGAGACAACACGCTGGTGAACACTGGCGCCCCAGAGATACATAAGGATAGTATTATGAGTGATGTAAAACATACCAGTATGCTGATAATTGGTTCTGGCCCGGCGGGCTATACAGCCGCGATTTATGCAGCACGTGCCAATCTAAAACCTACTATTGTTACAGGCATGCAGGCAGGTGGCCAGCTCACTATAACTACCGACGTGGAAAACTATCCAGGCTTTGCTGAAGCTATTCAAGGCCCAGAATTGATGGAGGCAATGCGCCAACAGGCCGAAAATGTGGGTACAGAAATTATTTACGACCTTATCACAGAAGTAGACCTGAAAGCCGTACCAAAGCGTGCAGTAGGTGATAGCGGAACTGTTTACACAGCCGATACCATTGTTATCTCCACAGGCGCACAGGCCAAATGGCTTGGCTTGCCAACAGAAGAAAAGTTTAACGGGTACGGTGTTTCAGCCTGTGCCACGTGCGATGGCTTTTTTTACCGCGGCAAGGAAGTAATCGTTATTGGTGGTGGCAACACCGCTGTTGAGGAAGCTCTGTATTTGGCCAATATTTGCAGTAAAGTAACCCTTGTCCACCGCCGCGATGAATTGCGCAGCGAGAAAATTCTGCAAGACCGCCTCTTCAAACTACCTAATGTTGAGGTTAAGTGGAATTCTGTTCTTGATGAAGTTTTGGGAACAGAGGCGCCCTTAGGTGTAACCGGTGTACGTCTTAAAAATACCCAAACCGGCGAAACCGAAGAACTATCGGTACACGGTGTTTTCATTGCTATTGGTCACACACCATCAACCGAACTGTTCAAAGGCCAGTTACCTATGGATAGCGAAGGCTACCTTATCAAGCACCCAGACAGCACTAAAACCGATATTCCGGGTGTTTTTGCAGCAGGTGACGTAACCGACAAAGTTTACAGGCAGGCTGTAACCGCAGCAGGTATGGGCTGTATGGCAGCACTCGAAGCAGAAAAATATATTGCAGGCCTCGAGCACGCCTAAACGATGGCATAACTCAGTAAAGGCCCTTCAAACCTGAGGGGCCTTACTTTAAGCAGTTGCAACACTGGCCATTAAATTATCTTTGGCAGCATAGCCTTCGTCAGTAAGGCTTATAATGGTGTCGTCTCCACCCGTATTTTCCAATGAGAGCAACCCGGCACCACCCGCTGCCAGCAATGTTAAATGATTGTAAACATCCAGCTCAGCCATGTGCACTTCCTGCGCAAGCGAGCCAACAGTCACCAATGATGGCAAATCAATGAAAACCAAAAAACAAACAACAGCTTCTGCTGTCACCCCAGGATAGCTGGTTTTAAAAAAATTGGCCGCGCTTTCAAGTAGAGCTTTATTATTCACTCAGCAACTCACTTTGATCATATTATGACGAAGCAAAACCAAGTATGGTTTCCTGCGCAAAAGATTACCAGAAAAAAACCATCCCTCATACTTCTGCTAAAGCTTGATCAATCCGTAAAGGAATGAAATAGTTAATATTCGCGTTCAAAAGGATAGTCTATGGACTGGGACAGACTTCGGATTTTTCACACAGTAGCAGAATCAGGCAGCTTCACCAATGCCGGTGCACGCCTAAACTCTAGCCAATCCGCCGTTAGCCGGCAGATCAGGGCGCTTGAAGAAAGCATGAAGGTTTCCCTTTTCACCCGTCATGCACGCGGCCTTGTTCTCACTCAGGAAGGACAGGAGCTTTATAATACCGCCCGCGAAGTTGTGCTGCGTATCGAAGAAACCGAACGCAGCCTGATGGAATCTAAGGAGCGCCCTTCCGGGCTGTTACGGGTTACAACCATGGTAACCTTTGGTGCTGTATGGCTCACGCCTCATCTTGAGCACTTCATGTCAGAATACCCTGATATTGATATCAAGCTGATTCTGGATGATGAAGATCTTGATCTGGCAGCAGGTGAAGCTGATGTTGCGATCCGCCTGCACGAACCAGAGCAAGCAGACCTGATACAGCGACCACTGGCAACCTTTCATACGCATATCTATGCAAGCCCTGAATACCTTGACCGCAAGGGTATGCCCATCCGTATTGAAGACCTCGATCAGCACGACTTGATTGCCTTCGGGAACAGCAAGGTTAGCACCCTGCAAAACTTGAACTGGCTTGTGGAACTCAGCACAGGTAAAAAACGGCGCAGACCCCGACTTGAAATTAATAACCTCTACGGCATGCTTCATGCCGTTGAAGCCGGGCTTGGTATTGCAGTATTACCAGATTACCTTGTGCACAACAGAAAAAAGCTTGTCCGTGTTTTACCTGATGTTGAGGAACAACCGTTCAATAGTTACTATTGCTATCCTCCCGAACTGAGAGGTTCCTTAAGGGTTGCTTTATTCAGAGATTTTATGGTCCGCCAGATTCGATCTGAAAGTAATATTTTATAGTATTTCACAGCACCTAAAAATTAATTTTTATTAACGTTTTCACTATTTTAGCAGCTTTTACCGTGAATGCCTACAAAGGCTCTTTATTGCTTATCTTCCCGGACAAATAGCTAAACTATTGCAAAATAAAGATATTTTTTTCATAGCGATACCATTAACCAAGCAATGCGTTTCACAAATAGTTCACATAGCACAGACATGCAAAAAACGCATATCTGATACGACTATAAAAAGGGTTTTCCAGGCAAGAATTCAATCCTATATACCCATCAAGCCAAACGGAAACGTATCTCCCTGCGAATTTGTTAAAGGCTTTAGTTTTGAGTAAATGTACAGTGATTTGACGGTTTTCCGTCATAAAGGCCGGCTCCGGGACCCTCCCCCCTCCCCCACTTCCCCCGGGGCCGGCCCTTTTATTTAGCTCCTAGTGAGCTTCCTCCCTGAATGATACCTATACGGCTTGCTTTTGCAGGCCGTTTTTTTTTGCGCGCTTTATAAAAAGGGCCACCCCAAAAGGGGCAGCCCAAATTGTAATCGATGAAGAATCTATACTGGTATATTTCTAGCCAGCAAGTTCGGCGCCGCGCTTTGATGCAGCTGCAATCGCACGCTCCAGCAAACGGGTCATTGCGCTATCATCCATCAAAACATCAAGCGCCGCAGCCGTCGTGCCGCCTGGGCTTGTAACACGCTTACGCAGTTCAGCCGCTTCTGTTGCCTGATCATCTTCCATCAAACGCCCTGCGCCAATAACAGTCTGCCGCGCAAGTGCCATAGCCGTCTTCGCATCTAGGCCTTCTTTTACGCCAGCAGCGGCCATGGCCTCAACCAAATGAAAGACATATGCAGGGCCACTGCCCGATACCGCCGTTACCGCGTTCATCAATGTTTCAGATGGTATCCATACAGCCGACCCTGTTGCAGAGAGAATATCAAGCGCAAGCTGTTGGTTTTCAGGTGAAATATCATCAGCCGTTACACCCGTAATGCCAGCACCAACAGCCGCTGGTGTATTGGGCATAGACCGCACGTAAACCGCTGGCTTGCCAATACCCTTTTGCATCTGGTTAAGCGTTACACCCGCAGCAATGGAAATGATCAGCGTTGTGGGTGCCGTAATCGTTGCAACAGCAAGCAATATAGTGTTCATGATCTGTGGCTTAACCGCAAGAATAACCCCGCGTGCCATAATGCCTTTTGGCAGGGCATCTGCCCCTTTAACAAAATTAGCCGCCGGAACAGATGGAAAAGAATCAGCTGTTGCAAATGGGTCTGCCACATACAAGGCTTCTGCGGGCAGACCTGCCTTTAACCAGCCACTGGCAAGTGCCCGTCCCATATTACCAAAACCAACAAGAACAAGTGGATGCTGTGCAGAAAATACATGGTGCATGAAAAAACCCTGAACTGATTATAAAAAAAGAAGGGCAGAGCATAGCCCCACCCGTCTCGTACATCAAGCCTGCCAATCATGCAGACTGTATAAACTAAAACCTGACCACAGTAATTATTTTAAGCGCAGCCTGCACACTCTAGCATTGCTGATTCTATGGCTTCGGCAGGCGTTTGACCGCCCCACATAACAAACTGGAATACAGGATAAAAACGCTCGCATTCACCCAAGGCTGTTTCAATCATTGTTACCATATGGTCCTCGCCGATTCCCCCAAGAAGTGGGTCATTAGCAAGGCTTGCATGGCGGAACAAAAGAACTTCTTCTTCTGACCAATATTCAAAATGGCCAATCCACATACGCTCGTTAATAAGGCCAATGACCTGATAAATATCAGATTGGCGCCCTTCAGGCACCCTAAGGTCAAACAAACAGGCAAATTGCAGCGTTTTGAAATCTTCACGCCAGAAAACCCGAAACTGCATTTCGGTGTATTGGCCCGAAATAAACATGGTTAATTCATGGTCGCTATGGCGCTCAACAGCCCAATCATTAGCGCCTGCAAGCTCTTCTGCCATGTCAACAGGATTACTGACGGTTATTTCCGAATGGCCGGTACTGAGTGTGGTCATCTCAAATCCCCCTCGGAGATGCTCTTGCCGGAAGCCAATCCGACAAGATGGGTTGTCGGTAGCGCCTTAGTATTGATCAACCAGAAACACGAAATCTGGATCCCTTTAACTAACTTAACACTAAATATAGGGTGCCAGCCCACAGCGACGCTTGCAAGGGTTTAATTATATTTTTGTATTTTTTCTGTGGAAAACTTATTAAAAGCATCATTCTATTTTGCTGATTCAAGTAGAAAATTCAGCTTGTTAGCAACAAGAATTGAAGCAGATTATTGGAAGAAATTTTCATGAAAATAGCGTAAATTATTTTGCTTTTTTCTTCTTCATGAGCTCTATTTCAGCGCGTAAATCTTCATTTTCCATACGGGCCTTTTCTGCCATCGCCCGAACTGTTTCAAATTCTTCCCGCGTAACGAGGTCCATTCCAGCAAGCTGCCGATCAAGCCATGACCGAAATGCCTCTTCCATTTCGCTTTTAACACTATGGGCTGCACCAACCGCGCCGGTTGCGAGTTTTGCCATATCATCAAAAAACTTGTTGCTTGTTTGCATGTCATCTTCCCTTCATGTCTACAAATCACATATGGGGCAATAAATACAAAATTGCAATGGCGGCGTGCACCACCACAAGAGCGACATATTCCTGTATGAATACTTGACACCTGAGCCTTACCCCGCATGATGCAGAAAATTCATAGGACATACAAATATGCAGGAACTTTTCGCCGCTAGCGTGCTGACATACCCCCAGATTGATCCAATTATTTTTGCAATCGGCCCTGTGGCAATCCGCTGGTATAGCCTTGCCTACATTGGCGGTATCATGTTTGGCTGGTGGTATATTCGCACCTTATCCAGAAAACCCGGTGCTGCCATGTCAGAGAGTCACGTGGATGATTTTGTAACATGGGCAGTGCTTGCCGTCATTATTGGCGGCCGCATTGGGTATGTGCTGTTTTATAATTTGCCTGCCTATATGAACGACCCTCTTGCCATATTTCGCCTGTGGGATGGCGGCATGTCTTTCCACGGCGGGTTCGCAGGTGTGGTTGTTGCGGTTATTCTGTTTTGCCGCAAGCACGGGCTCGAACTGATGCGGGTTTCTGACCTGATGGCGATTGTCGCCCCGGTTGGGCTTTTTGCAGGGCGCATTGCCAACTTTATAAACGGCGAGTTATGGGGCCGGCCAACAGATGTAAGCTGGGCAATGATATTCCCAAGCGACCCCCTGCAGGTGCCCCGACACCCAAGCCAGCTTTACGAAGCGCTTGGCGAGGGGCTGATTCTTTTTCTTATTCTACAGCTTTTGTACCATAAAACCCGTGTCGCAAAAGATATGCCGGGTGTTCTAGCAGGCCTCTTTATTGCAGGCTACGGCTTGGTGCGCATCTTGGTGGAATTTGTAAGGGAACCAGACGCACAGCTTGGGCTAACCTCTGGCATATCACGCGGACAGATGCTTTCTGTTCCCATGTTCCTACTAGCGCTTTGGCTTATCTCAAAAGGCTTTCAGCACAAGGCAAAGAAAGCGAAAAAACCATGACAGAAAACGCCCTTAAAAAGCTAATGATCGAGCGCATTGCCACATCAGGCCCCATGACTATTGCAGACTATATGGCCGAGTGCCTGATGCACCCAGAGCATGGGTATTACCAGAAAGAAACAGTTTTTGGGGCAGACGGTGATTTCATAACCGCGCCTGAAGTTAGCCAGATGTACGGCGAAATGCTCGGCCTTTGGCTTGCTGACCGCTGGTATAAAATGGGTAAACCTGACGGTGTACAGCTTATAGAACTAGGGCCGGGGCGCGGCACATTAATGTCTGACATGCTACGCGCCACAGCTGCGGTTGAAGGCTTTCAGTCTGCCCTTACCGTTCATTTTGTTGAAGCAAGCGAGCAGCTTAGAAAGCTGCAAGCAGAGCTGGTGCCCTTTGCACACTGGCACGATACGCTGGCACAGGTGCCAGACGGCCCAAGCCTGATTGTGGCGAACGAATTCTTCGACGCCCTGCCCATTCATCAATTTGAAAAGTTCCAAGGCAACTGGCTGGAGCGCCGCATAAATGCAGAGGGAGAGGACTTCACCCTTGTGCTTACGCCGCCCACACCCAAGCTGGCGCTGACTGAGGAAACATTAAGGCAATCAGGTGCTGAAGGGAGTATTCTAGAGGTCTGCCCCAGCGCGCTTTCTATCGCTGGCGACATTGCTGAACGGCTGGATAAAAACGGCGGTGCAGCGCTTATTATTGATTATGGCTATAGGAAAAGTGCCCACGGCGATACATTCCAAGCCCTTAAAGAACATACATTTATCAGCCCGCTTTTAGAGCCAGGCACCGCCGATATTACCGCCCATGTTGCGTTCGATCAACTTGCAAAGGCAGCCACATCAAAGGGCGCTGTATCATACGGTCCTGCCGCCCAAGGCATGTTCCTAATGGCGCTGGGAATCGGCGCTCGCGCCCAACAGCTTTCAGACCATATTGGGTCAGAAGAAGGGCAATCACGCATTTTGTCTGAATTAAAACGCCTGACAGCCGGTGAAGAAATGGGTACACTTTTTAAAGTGTTAGCCTTGCAGGATAAAAAGCTTGCACCACCGGCGGGATTTTAAAAATGAAAAATGCACCCATGATGAAAGGGCTGATCAAGTCGCCCTACATTCAACTGCCCCATGCTTTTTTTCCAAGCAAAGGCGGTATATCAAGCGGCATATACGCAAGCCTTAACTGCGGCACGGGGTCTGATGACCTACCGGAAAACATTGCTGCCAACAGGCGAATCGCCTTGCAATATCTAACAAACGGCAAACGCCCGCCGCCACTTGCAACCCTGTACCAAATCCACAGTGCAGATGTTCTAACCCTTACAGATGACTGGGAAGTAGACCCGGATAACAGGCCCAGAGCTGATGCCCTTGTTACCAAACAAACCGGGGTTGTTCTTGGCATTTTAACCGCAGACTGCACCCCGGTATTATTCATTGATTCTGATGCAGGCGTTATTGGTGCAGCTCATGCTGGCTGGAAAGGCGCTCTTGCGGGTATTCTGGAAAACACCATTGCTGCGATGGAGGCCTTGGGCGCAAGCAGGGACCGAATCCATGCAGCTGTTGGCCCTACTATCCACCAGCAAAGCTATGAAGTAGGCAGTGATTTCAAAACCGTTTTCACAGATACAGACCCTGATAACGATTCTTTTTTCATCGCTGGCACAAACCCAGACCATTACCAGTTTGACCTGCCCGGCTTTGTTTGCACGCAACTTGGGAAAAGTGGTCTTACATCTGTCTGGAGTGCCGGCACTGACACCTATAAAAGCCTGGATCACTTTTCTTACAGACGCACCACCCATAGGGGCGAACCAGACTATGGCCGGCAACTTTCCGCCATTATGATACCGGCTTAAAATACCGGTGCCCTTGTCCTGTATTTTACATAATCCAGCAACTTATTTGAAACATTTTGCCCGTGCGGCTTTACACAGTGGCTTTGCACTGTTAAAGGTCCGGCAATATTGGTCAATCTTCATCACCGTGGAGGCCATTTGATGGGCATGAAGATTTTAACCGGGAACTCGAACCCGGAACTAGCGGAAGCAATCGCCGCTTATCTTAATATCCCGCTCGCGAAAGCGTCTATAAAGCGCTTTTCAGATCAGGAAGTATTTATTGAAATTCTGGAAAACGTTCGCGGTGAGGATGTTTTCCTTGTGCAGCCGACAAGTTACCCAGCAAACGACCACATGATGGAGCTGCTTGTTTGTATTGATGCCCTAAGACGGGCTTCAGCACGGCGTATTACAGCAGTTATTCCGTATTTCGGTTATGCTAGGCAGGACCGTAAACCCGGCCCCCGCACACCAATTTCAGCAAAGCTGGTTGCCAACCTGATCACAACAGCAGGCGCTGACAGGGTTCTGACAATTGACCTACACGCAGGCCAAATTCAGGGCTTCTTTGATATCCCGACAGATAATCTCTATGCCATGCCTGTGCTGGTGCGTGATATGAAAGAAAAATATGCAGGCCGCCCTACAACAATCGTATCGCCCGATGTTGGCGGTGTGGTTCGGGCACGCGCCTATGCTAAACGAATGGATTCGCCGATTGCGATCATTGATAAACGCCGCGAACGCGCCGGTGTTTCTGAGGTGATGCACATTGTGGGTGAAGTAGAAGGCACAAACTGCGTGCTGGTTGATGATATTGTCGACAGCGCCGGTACCCTTTGTAATGCAGCCCAAGCTTTGCTAAGCGCTGGTGCAAAATCTGTTTCAGCGTATGTTGCGCACGGTGTTCTCTCTGGCCCTGCTATTGACCGCATTGCGGCGAGCGGCCTTGATGAAGTGATTATCACAGACAGCATCAGACCAACAGCCGGTGTGAACACCAGCAAAAAGGTGAGAGTTGTTACTGTGGCACCGCTTCTGGCAGAGGCAATGAACCGCATTGCTCATGAAACAAGTGTTTCAAGCCTGTTTGATTAAAGCAGCAACGACATAATACCCAAAAGCCCTGCTTCTTAGCGGGGCTTTTTTATAGCCAGACTTATAAGCAGATAATGCTGTGTATCCCAGACAAAACCTTTACCGGCACCCCTCAACCGCCTTGCTGAAGGCCGCCTTAAACGCTGGATTTTTGGCTTGATAAGCTGGTGTTACTTCAAACCCGGTTTTGTAACGCGCATATACCGTGCGGCGCAGGCTTTCTGCAATAGCGCGTGCGCCAGGTTTCAGCAAATGTATAAAGTCAGGCGCCAAAATCGCATCAATTCGCCCCTCCAGAAGCCAGAGCATCATGTGGTTTTCATCGTCAGTACTGAGGACATAGCGATAGCCATTATCTTTGAGGTATCCCTCTGGAGCAGATTTTGGAAATGCTGTTACTTTCACCGTTTTCTTAAAATCGTCTGTAATGGGATCCAAGGTAATTTCAGGCCGAATAAACCAATAAATAATTATTTCGCCTAATGGCACCAACTTCTCTTTTTTGCCGGGTGCGCCGTCATCAAACAGCGGGAACCAAAGATCAAGACCGCCGGCTTCCTCCACCCATTCTTTTCGGTTCATGGTTACGGCATTAATTGAATAAGACATATGAAGCGCTGCCATACTGCATTTAAACACATCAACCACAGGCCCTGTAAAAGAACCATCTGGCTGCTGTTTCGCCTCGTCACTTTCACCGTGAACATAAAGCCGAACAGGCGCTGGTTTCTGTACAAGTTGCCCGGCATCTAATGCGTAGGAAGCCTTCGACCCGACGGATAAGAAGCACAAACAAAAAAGTGTAAAATACAGTAGCCGCATAACAAAATACTCAATACAAAATAATATCCTGGCCCTAGCCGCCATGACTAAACCTGCCTGAATTATGGCTATCTTTTACTAAAACTCGTTAATAACAGGCTAACTTTTTAAATTAAAGTGTCAATATGCTTGCAATTCTGCGGGATTCACGCTAAATCGCGCGCACTTGGGAAGGATTGCCTTTTCAGGAAAACCCGTCCTTGCATCCCTGGAGGAAGTGACGGTCAGTAACCGGATGGTCCGGCTACTGAATATAGTTTGGAGAAAGTGAATGGCAAAAGTCATCACCATCGAAGCGGAACCACGTGATCGGGTTGGCAAGGGAGCCTCTCGCGCAACACGTCGTTCGGGCTTTGTACCTGCCGTTATATACGGCGACAAAAAAGAGCCAGAATCAGTAAAAATTCGTCTGAACGAAGTGGTTCGTCTCTTGAACCGTGGCGGTTTCATGTCTCATACATTTGAAATCAAAGTGAGCGGCAAGAAAACATCTGTTCTACCACGCGATCTGCAACTACACCCTGTTTCTGACGTACCAATGCACATCGACTTCTTGCGTCTTGGCAAAGGTGCTACAGTGATTATGGCTGTACCAGTGCATGTAACAGGCGAAGAGAAATCAACTGGCCTGAAACGCGGCGGTGTTATCAACCATACCCGTCACGAGATCGAGCTTGAAGTACAGGCAGATGCTATTCCAGAATTTATCGAAGTATCAGTTGCGAAACTTGATATCGGTGACGCCATTAAAATTTCTGACGTAACACTGCCAAAAGGCGCAAAACCAACAATCACTGACCGCGATTTCACAATCTGCGCGATTGTTGCACCGTCTGGCCTCAAGTCTACAGAAAATGCTGAAGCAGATTCTGACGAAGACGAAGAAGACACAGAATAAACAGCAACTTATGGGTATGCCAGTTATACTCATAACTGAAGGGGTTTTTCATGCTGCTATTTGTAGGGTTAGGTAATCCCGGCAGCAAATATGAAAACCACCGTCACAATGTTGGTTTTATGGCGGTGAATGAAATCGTTCGCCGCCATAATTTTTCGCCAGACCGAAGCCGCTGGCAGGCCCTAACATGCGAGGGCACACTCTCTGGCACAAAAATCGTTGCCATTAAGCCCCAAACCTTCATGAACGAAAGTGGCCGGGCTGTTGGCGAGGCTATGCGCTTTTTCAAGCTTACCCCTGCTGATGTTGTGGTTTTCTATGATGAGCTTGACTTGGCATTTGGCAAGGTGAAGGTAAAGGTTGGCGGCGGTGCTGCTGGCCATAATGGCATACGGTCTATCACCAGCCATATTGGCCCTGATTTCACCCGTGTTCGCATAGGCATTGGCCACCCGGGTGACAAAGCCCGTGTACATGGTCATGTGCTGGGGGATTTTGCAAAAGCAGAAATGCCCGAGCTGGAAAAAATACTGTCTGCTTTAGCATCAGAAGCTCGCTATCTGGCAGAAAATGACTACCCGCGCTATATGAGCCAACTGGCACTTGTAATGCAGCCACAGCGACCAAGCTCTGGCACCTTAAAACCGGAAACGGTCGTGACCACTTCCCCTGTAAAAAAGGCGGATCAGTTTAAAAAGCAATCTGATGAAGGGCCGCTTGCTGATGCACTGCGCGCTCTCAAAAACGGAGATACATAATGGGTTTTAAATGCGGCATTGTCGGATTGCCAAATGTGGGTAAATCAACCCTGTTTAACGCGCTTACGAACACAGCAAGCGCGGCGGCGGCCAACTACCCCTTTTGCACGATTGAGCCAAACGTTGGCCAAGTACCAGTGCCTGATGAACGCCTGTTCAAACTTGCTAAAATTGCTGGCTCAAAGGAAATTATCCCCACACAGCTTTCCTTTGTTGATATTGCGGGCCTTGTTCGCGGTGCCTCTAAGGGCGAAGGCCTCGGTAACCAATTCCTTGCCAATATCCGCGAAACTGACGCCATTTGCCATGTGCTACGCTGTTTTGAAGACGATGACATCACCCATGTTGATGGCCGCGTTGACCCAGTATCTGACGCAGAAACCATTGAAGTAGAGCTGATGCTTGCAGACCTTGAAAGCCTAGAGGGCCGTATCCACGGTCTTGGGCGCCGGGTGCGCGGCGGCGACAAGGAAGCCATTGCTATTATGGCCCTGATCGACAAGATCATACCACTATTGAAAGACGGCAAACCTGCGCGGATAGTGGATGTTAAAGACGAAGAAGAAGCAAAGGTTCTGCAAGGCATGCAACTGTTAACCGGCAAGCCTATCCTTTATATCTGCAACGTGGATGAAGATAGCGCCGCTGAAGGCAACGCGTTTTCTACAGCTGTTGCTGAGATGGCGGCCAAACAAGGTGCTGGATGTGTTATTATTTCTGCGGCGGTCGAATCAGAAATTGCACAGCTTGATAATGATGCAGAGAAAGCCGAGTTTTTAGAAACTCTTGGCCTTGGCCAAACTGGCCTCGCCCGCGTTATTCGCGCAGGCTACGACCTTTTGGAACTAATCACCTATTTCACTGTTGGCCCCAAAGAAGCCCGTGCATGGACAATCACCAAAGGCACCAAGGCACCGCAAGCCGCAGGGGTGATCCATACTGACTTTGAAAAAGGCTTTATCCGCGCTGAAACCATTGCCTACAATGAGTATGTAACCTTAGGCGGTGAGCAAGGGGCGAAAGATGCAGGCAAGATGCGTCTGGAAGGCAAAGAATATCTGGTAGTAGACGGCGACGTTCTGCACTTCCGGTTTGCTAACTAATCTCTAAAAGAATATTTTACCGCCTGATCTTCTAGCTTTATATAGCTATTCAGGCGGTATTTTTTTGCCCGCTACACAAGTATTTACGCTTAATCAAAAACAACCCATTCAGCAATACCTCAGGTAACCTTTTGTTTTTATTTACATTTAAATAAAAAATCTTTTCAAAAAAGTCTTTTACGCCCCCCTTGCCTTGTTAAGAACAATATGCAATAAGCCTTTTCTAATATTAATAATCATTATTAATTGCATATAAGCATTCAGTGTGAATTACCACCATGAGTGCACATTAGTGTAAAGGGAATTTCATCATGCCTTCCAGTTGTTATCAGTACCTGACGCCTTCAACCTACAGAAAAAACCGTATTCTGCTAGGCCTTGTTACATCATGTGCCTTAAGCGCTGTAACACCTCAGATTGCTCAGGCAGCCAGTACAAAAACAGCAGACGATATGGAAGAGATTATCGTCACCGGTTCATATACAACAAACGACAGGCTGGATTCGGCAACAGGCCTTGGTTTATCGTTGCAGGAAACACCGCAATCCGTATCTGTAATGACATTTCAGCGTATTGAAGACCAAAACCTTAACTCCTTAACCGATATTGTGATGAACGCTGTTGGTGTTTCTGCAAAGGAATATGATAGTTCCCGCTTTGGCTTTTCAGCACGCGGTTTTGCCATTCAGAACTACCAGCTTGACGGTGTGCCTTTGGCGTGGAGCCCTGGCGGTGATTCTGGCGAAACACAGGTTGATACAGCCCTTTATGAGCGCATTGAAATTGTGCGCGGCGCGACTGGCCTGCTAACTGGCGCTGGCGACCCCTCTGCTTCGATCAATTTGGTGAGAAAACAAGCTAGCAGCCGCGAATTTAAAGGCAGCATTGCGGTTGATGCCGGTAGCTGGGATACATACGGCATAACAGCCGATGTCAGCACGCCGCTGAATAAGGATGGCTCTATTCGCGGACGTGTTGTTGCTAAATACCGCGACGGCGATTCTTTCCGTGACTGGGGCAGCAATGAAAAAACTGTTCTATACGGTGTACTGGAAGCCGACGTTACAGATCATTTCCTTATCCGTGCTGGCGCAAGCTACCAAGATAATAACCCAAAAGGCTCAACATGGGGCGGCCTACCCACATGGCACAGCGACGGTACCAGAACAGATTGGGACCGCACAAAAACGATAGCGCCTGACTGGTCTTTCTGGGCATCAAAAACTGAAAATTATTTTGCAAGCCTGATTTATGATTTTGCTGGTGGCTGGCAGGCAAAACTGAACCTGAACCGGAATGAAACATCCGCTGACCTGAAACTGCTGTATCTTTACGGCACGCCAGACATAGATACCGGCCTTGGCCTTGGGGCCTCCCCTTACCGGGCTAAAACAAGTAGCAAACAAAACAGTATTGATTTTCAGCTTACCGGCACCGTCAATCTGTTTGGGCGCAGTCACGAACTGGTTTTTGGTGGCCTGCATAGCAAGCAGCATTCAGAAGCACTCACTTTTGCGGCTACAGACATAGCACCAATCGGTAACTTTAACACGTGGGACGGCTCATACCCTGAACCAACATTTGCAGCCACCGGCGCTGTTGACGGTGATTATGATACCACGCAAACCGGCTTTTACGCGGCCACACGCCTGAATGTCAGCGATGCGTTGAAACTGGTTGTAGGAGGGCGTCTTTCAGAATGGCAGCAAAAAGGCCAGCTATACGGCACCGTGCGTGATTACGGTGATAGCGGCGTGTTTATCCCTTACGCTGGGGCGCTTTATACACTCGCTGAAAACCACACTGTTTATGCAAGCTATACAGAAATTTTCGAACCCCAAAACAGCCGCGACCGAAATGGTGACTTTCTGCCGCCTCTCACGGGGAAAAGCTATGAGGTTGGTTTGAAAAGCACCTTCCTAGATGATGCCCTGCACACAACAGCAACCTTGTTCCTTATCGAGCAGGATAATCTGGCGCAGCCCGACACCGGCTACCTGATCCCCGGCACTATATTTGAAGCATCGCGCGCTGCCCAAGGCACCAAAAGTAAAGGCTTCGAGCTTGAGGTTGTGGGTGAAATTCTACCCGGTTTGAACATGAGCATGGGCTATACCCAGTTTAAAGCTGAGGACGCAAACGGTGATGCTGTAAACACATCGCACCCCCGCAAAATATTTAAACTGTTTAGCACTTATACCCTGCCGGGTGAGCTAGACAGGCTAACAGTAGGCGGCGGCATTAACTGGGAAGGGAGCAACTATACTAATGCTACAAACCCCCTAACAGCTGCACCTGACCGGCTTGAGCAGGAAGGCTATATTTTAGCAAACCTGATGGCGCGCTTTGAGGTTAACGAGCAGATTTCCCTGCAAGCGAATGTGGAAAACCTGTTTGATAAAACCTATTACAGCCAAATTGGTTTTTATAGCCAGCTTGCTTACGGCGAACCACGCAGCTTTAGCGTAAAAGCCCAGTATAAATTCTAAGGCTGCACAACGGGGGCAAGTGGATGGCTTTATTCGACAAGAATTATAAGCCATCCATTTTACCATATGGGCCATTTAATAAGTAGACTAAAACATGCGTACAATTTTTGTGTATCTGCATCGCTGGGTTGGCTTAACAATAGCCGCCTTCCTGTTTGTAACAGGGCTGACCGGCGCTATTATTTCATGGGATCACGAACTTGATGCATGGCTAAACCCGCATCTGGTTGAGACACAAACACAGGGTACACCGCACCCTGTTCTTGAAATAATACAATCTATTGAACAAAAGTACCCCGAAATGGAAGTGCTTTATGCCCCGCTGATCACGGAAAAAGGCCATGCACTCGAACTATTTGTTGCGCCTAAAACCAACCCGGAAACAGGTGAGCTTTACCCCGCACATTTCAACCAGATATTTATAGACCCAGTAAGCAAAAAAGAACTGGGAACCCGATATTGGGGCACCGTGTGGCCAATCACCACAGAAAACTTTGTCTCCTTTCTCTATGTACTGCATTATAGTTTACATATCCCCGAAATGTGGGGGATAGACAGGTGGGGCGTGTGGCTGCTTGGCATCATAGCCTTGCTTTGGACACTGGACTGCTTTAGCGGATTTATCCTGACACTCCCCCGAAGGCAGCGAAAAAAGCCTGCGGCACAGTCACTAAAATCATGGTGGCAGCGCTGGAAGCCTGCATGGCTGATACGCTGGCGCGCTGGCGGCTACAAGCTGAATTTTGACCTGCACCGGGCTTTCAGCCTGTGGACATGGGGCCTTTTATTTGTTGTCGCCTTCACTGCCTTTTCCCTTAATCTTTACCGGGAAGTTTTTTACCCGGTTATGACACTGGTTTCTGATGTCACGCCCTCGCCTTATGATAGCCGCATACCAACGGCTGATAACCAGTATATTACGCCGCTTATCAGTAAAGCTGCTATTATTGCAAAGGCAAAGGAACAGGCTGGTACGCATGGCTGGCAGGAGCCTGCATCAAGCATATTTTACGCTCGGAACTTTGGCATATACAGGATAGAGTTTTCTAACCCTGAGGACGGCCACGGCGCAGGTGGTGTAGGCCACAAGGCCTTGTATTTTGACAGTTCAGATGGTCGTGAACTGGGCAGTTTTGAGCCGTGGAAAGGCACCGCAGCAGATATTTTTGTACAGGCTCAGTTCCCTGTACACTCAGGGCGCATCCTTGGGTTGCCGGGCCGTATTCTTATTTCAGGTATGGGGCTGGTTATCGCTATGCTTTCCGTTACAGGTGTTATTATCTGGCTTAAAAAACGAAAAGCGAGAAACCTGAAAAAAAGAAAAACGCCTTAATCGTTTTCAGTGCTGTATTCTTCTTCTGCTGAAACGGTTACAAGGCCGCTCCTAATGTAAGGAACCGCTGCCTGCGTATAGAGTAAAAAAGGCAGCCATAAGTAGCTCGTATTTTCACGCCTTATCAAATCAATAATAATGACAGCCCCTGCACCGATCAGAGGTAATGACCATGCTATATGAAACTTGCGGCGCAGTATAAGTCTCACGCGCTTATCATCAGCGCCTCTCCTCCGTTTCCAAAGCCGTGGCATAAGTGAGGCAAATGTCCAGAACACAACCATCGTTCCCAATAAAGCATCTATGGTGTTTTTACCCGGCAGCACATAAAACCAACCCAAATATGCACTAAGAAGCGCAATCCATGTGGGCACAAGAACCGCAAATAAGCTAAGGGCAAGGCGCATTCGCATTTGCACCGCAACAATAGGGTCAGGGCCGTTGATACGCTCCAGATAACAAAACCACATAGTGGCTAGGCAGAAAATCTGCAAATTAAGGATAATTTCCCAGAGCCAGCGCGCACGTAGAATACCAGAGCCCGTATATGCTTGCTCAAAATATAGGTACGACATCGCGCTCAGGACAATACCTGCAACGATAAGGGATAACCCCCCCAACAGCGACCGACCATCTTTTACTCGTACCATCACACGTGTACTCAAATAATACCCAACAGCCTAATATGCACCCGTCAAATATTTTACACTCGCCCCATCGCTATAGGTGTAATTATGCAAGTATAAATCATCAATAGTTTTCAATATATTAACAGCAAAGCAAAATTAATAAAAACTTTACTATAAGAATTACTTGAATTTCTCTCTTAATTTATTAGGTACGGCCATAAAATGGGTAACATGAGAGCTGTTACAAGCCCATTTGAGGCCATGGAAAATGCCGCGGCAGCCCCCATCAGGTCACTTCTACGAACACTTTCCGCCATACCAAGCCCGTGGCCAACAGTGCCGAGCGCAAGCCCCATACTCAGGTCATCATCAACACCCAGCAATCGCAAAAACCCCGGCCCGAAAACAGCAACAAATAGACCCGCAATAATAACTGTAGCCGCTGCAACAGACGGTATACCGCCAATAACCCTGACAATTTCTACCGCTATCGGCGTGGTGACAGATTTTGTCGCAAGGCTGGCCATAAGTTCGGGCGGGGCATGCAGGAAATAGGCGACCACCAACGCGCTGCCCGTGCTACTGATGGAACCGCCAGCAATTGCAGCCAAAATAGCCGCAGGATCACGCTTGAGAGCAGAAAGATTGCGGTACAGGGGCAGCGCAAGCGCCGCTACAGCAGCAGCCAGCAAAATAGTAAAAACATAGGTTCCCGCCACAAATGGTTCGAGCGGCATATTGAAAATACAAAAAACCGATACCAGCACAAAAACCGGTATAAAAACTGGGTGCAAAAATGCCTTATGCCCCGATTTCTGGTACAGTATGTCAGCAACAGCATAAAGAAACAGTGTCGCCGCAAACCAGTAAAACGCCGTCATTTTACCACCTTGCCTTTTTGCCTGCGGGCAAACAGCCTGTATATAAAAGCCGAGGTAGCAAGGCCCAGCAGACAACTGGCTGTAACAGCAAACAAAAGCGCCGCCATATTTGTCAGCAGCAAATCTTTTACCGCTACAACCATAACAACAGGGGGAATGAACAAAAGCGGAAATAGCCTGAACAGGCTGTTTGCCCCCGCATCTAAAAGAGCTGGCACACGGCCATAGATACGTAAAAAAACAAGCAACCCAACCATCACGGCAATAGACGGCATAACGGGTACTGAAGACAGCTCTATTACCCACGAGGCAAAGCCAACAAGAACGATAAAAATAATGATGCCGCCTATCGCTTTCACTCTAAAACACCCTATATTCTTCTATGAGCCAAACTGTATAACACAACAATCAGGGTTACCATTTATGTACAAGCTTTTTTTTGAAGATTTAGAAGTTGGCCGAGAAGTTACTTTTGGGTCATACAAAGTCACAAAAGAAGAGGTGATAGAGTTTGCCCAAAAGTATGACCCACAGTATTTTCACACAGATGAAGAGCTTGCCAAAAAATCTGTTTTTGGGGGGCTTTGCGCCAGTGGCTGGCACACATCTGCCATGTTAATGCGTATGATGGTGGACAGAATGGCAGACGAAGGCCTTGCAGGGCTGGGGTCTCCCGGCATTGACAATTTAAGGTGGTTAAAACCTGTTTTCCCGGGGGATACACTCTCTGCAACGGCAAAACTACTTGAAAAGCGGGATAGTAAATCGCGCCCCGAACTAGGCCTTGTCAAAGACCACACCACTGTTTTCAACGACAAGGGTGAAAAGTTGATGGAAGTAACGTCAAACTATATGGTTGCTAAACGCCCGCGTTAATAGGCTTTTGCTGGGTGCGACGCCGTAGCCAGCTCTTTACCATAGGCAAGCGAAAGACCATTAAGCCAGCGAGCACTGCACCGTATATAAGGGGTTCAAACTGAAAACCCTTGCGCATCATAATAAAATGAATAACCGCAAGAACCCCCACAGCATACACAAGCTTGTGCAGTTTTTGCCAGCGCTTAGCCCCAAGCCGCCTTACCCACCCCGCCGTGCTGGTTATAGCAAGCGGCAACAGGCATAACAGCGCCGTAAAGCCAACTGTAATATAAATACGTTTTACAACATCGGTCCACAGCTCAGACCAGTCAAACTGCATATCAAGCCATATATAACTGGTGATATGTAGGCACACATAAAAGAATGCAAATAACCCGGTCATGCGGCGAAATAATATCCAGCGCGGCGACCCGGTAAGCAGGGATAGCGGCGTCAGAGCAAGAGACAAAAGTAGTATCCGCAAGGCCCAATCCCCCGTGAAGCGGTTAGACGTTTCCTGCGGGTTAAACCCAAGGTCGTGCGGCGCACCGGCATAAGCTTGCACCCAATTATAAATGAGCCATACAGCTGGAATTAAAAACAGGGCAAACACAAACGGCTTACCGTAACGCCGCAGGTTTTTCTGACTAAAAAGCGCCATACCTAGAAGTTCTTTTCCAAATCTAGCCCAGTATAAAGGTGCGCCACTTGTTCGCCGTACCCGTTAAACATCAAGGTTTTACGGCGGCTAAACTCACCAATGCGCCTTTCTCTTGCCTGGCTCCAGCGTGGGTGGTCTACCTCAGGGTTTACGTTCGAGTAAAACCCATATTCGTTACTGGCGGATTTATTCCAGCTTGTTGCTGGTTTCCGGTCTGTTAATTTAATACTAACAATCGACTTTATTGACTTAAAACCATATTTCCAAGGCACGACAAGCCTTAGCGGTGCACCGTTCTGATTCGGGATTTCCTTACCGTACAGGCCAACCGCGATGAAAGCCAATTCATTCATGGCCTCAGGTAGCGTTAATCCTTCAACATACGGCCAGTCTAGTACAGGGTACCTAATACCCGGCATTTGGTCACGATCAGCAAGTGTCTCAAACGCAACATACTTAGCACCAGATTGTGGCCCAAGCTTTTTCAAAACACTTGCAAGCGGAACCCCTATCCACGGAACAACCATGGACCAACCCTCAACGCAGCGCAGCCTGTAAATACGTTCCTCAAGTGCCTTCATATCAATAAGGTCTTCAAAGGCATAATCACCCGGCGCATCCACCATGCCAGAGACTTTAACACTCCATGGCTTTGGCTCAAGCCGCCAGGCATTTTCAGAGGGATTGCTTTTATCCAGCCCAAACTCGTAAAAATTATTATAGCTTGTGATGGCATCTTCCGGTGTTAAGTCTTCGCCCGGATTGTAAGCTGTTTTGCTGTAAGTCAGTGGCTGAAGGGTCCGGTTTTCCCTTGCAAATACAGTCTGGCTGACACCCAGTGCCGTTGCAGCTAAAACACCCCCCGTCGCAGAGCGTATAAAATGCCTGCGATTCAGATAATGCTGTTCTGATGTCACTTCATTTTCACTGGCATGCCAGTTTTCACGGTGTTTTATCAGCATACTATATATCTCCTGCAACAATATGCAGCTTAGAATAGCGCCTTATTTTCCAAGGTCCAGTAACGTCTTGTTACCATTTTCGTGATCAAAAAAAGAAAGTTACTTAAAAATATAGTTAAATTTTATTTAATAAAAATGATTGAAGTTTATTTTTTTTGAAATACAGTCTAGCAATGGTAGAATTTAATAAAAGCATACATTTCTGTGAAGAAGCATCTACACTTGTAGGTATTTGGAATAATTTGCCAAAAACTGATTCTATACAGTGCCCAAGAAAGGATAGCTTTAACCCTATAAAATTAGGTAAGTTCCTTAGAACCGTATTCCTTTATGAACGTCTTGACCAGAACTGCATTGTAACCCGCGTTGCAGGAACTAGTCTTAGGGAATACTTGGACCGGGAAACAACCGGTGAAAATATTCTCCAGACAAGCTACGCTGCCTTGCAGCAAACTTACAGTAATTATTTCACCAGCCTTTCAGAAAGTGCCTCTGCTGGGTATTTGGAACACCCTTTTCAACTGCCATCAGGGTCCCTGCGACTTCAACGCGCCATTCACTTGCCTTTACTGGATAAAAACAATGAGCCGCGCTATTTTATTGGTGTTGTGAAATACAGTTCTTTACCACGAGAAACCGCAGATCATTATCACCGTAACGGTATTACAGATAACGACATTGTCACCCAGCTTGGGTCAGTTAGCGACATATAAAAAAGGCCGGGATAAAACACCCGGCCCATAAATACGTTACATTGAACGTTACCCGCGCTGAAAGTCGAACACACTACCAAGACGCAAAATTTGTGTCAGCTCGTCCATAGCAAAAAACGATTCCTCCATCAGTTTTACATCACCAAGGTCCTCTGGCATCAACCGGTCACGGTAATATTTTTTCGCCCAGACCTTCAGTGTTTCATATAGCGTGTCATCAAGAAGGCTATTAGCGCCCATTGCGGCCAGTTCCTCGTCACTTAACACAACACGAAGCCTAAGGCACGCTGGCCCGCCTCCATTACGCATGCTTTGCCGCACATCCAGTATTTCAGCCTGCCCTATAGGCCCACCAGATGAAACAAGCCCCTCCACATATGCCTTTGTAGATGCAGTTTCCTCAACCTCTCGCGGTAATATAAGGGTCATGCCTTTTCTGTTTGGCACACTTAAAAGCTGGCTGTTAAAAAGGTACGACTTTACAGCGTCAGCAAGCGGCACTTCGCTTTCCAGCACCCGCACAAACTGCATTTCCACATCGCCCATTGCGTTTTGAATATCAGCCTCAAGTGCATCAGGGCTATCAAAGGCATGCTCATGATAGAAAAAGCTATTGCGGTTTGAAACGGCCACCACATCATTATGGAAAGCGCCCGTATTAATTGCCCTGCTGCTTTGCCGTGCAAAAAGGGTTTTCTCTGGTGCTGTCGCATGCTGGCGGGCAACAGCGGCGCTTGCCTCGCGGGTTTGCCTACCTGGGAACTTCAATTCTGCCGCATTTTCAAAAGCGCCGCGCCCATAAACATAAAGCGCAACACCCACCTCACCGTATTCAGCGCAAAAACGGTTATGGTTTGCAGCACCCTCGTCGCCCATGTGCGTGCCACCTTCAAGCGGCGCATGGTGGGCAAAATTCTGCCCTTCCGGGAACATGGCTTGCAGTATTCTAGCCGTTGTTGGTGCCTCAATAGAACGGTGATACATGGCTGCCAAATTGGCAGGCGTAAAATGCACACGGCCATCTGCCGTATCAGGACTGGGCGAAACTGTCGCTGCATTTGCTGTCCACATGGTGGAGGCTGATGTCACATTCCTGATAAGGGCCGGGTTTTCCCGCCATGCCGCCGCTAATATTTCAGCGTCAGAACCGCTAAACCCGTGCTTGCGCAGCGTACTGATATGAGGCCGGTCATGCGGGGGCAAAACCCCCTGCACCATACCAAGACCGCTTAAAAAACGTGCTTTTTCAAGACCTTCAAGCACGCCCTCAAGCGGGTTGGCAACCAGCCCCTTATTACTGGCAGACGCCACATTACCGTATGAAAGCCCAGCATAATTATGAACAGGGCCAACAAGGCCGTCAAAGTTTACTTCCTGCCACATTATGCACCCTCACCGTCAAGCTTTAAGCCAATCGGCATGGCAGCAACAGCGACCTTGCCTTCTGCCTGCTCCATGGTTGCAACAGCATGGGCGCAGTAATCAGCTGCATAATAAGCGCTTGGCCGGTGGTTGCCCGACCAACCTATACCACCAAACGGTGCCGTGGAGGCTGCACCCGTTAACTGCTGGTTCCAGTTCACAATGCCTGCCTTCGCACGCGGGAAAAACTGGTTATACAGCTCTGTAGAATCGGAAATAAGCCCAGAGGCCAAACCATACTTGGTATTATTAGCTTCCTTGATAGCCGCCGCAAAATCTGGCACCCGAATAAGCTGTAACATAGGGCCAAACACTTCTTCATCTGGCCGGTCTTTCGTATGGGTTACATCAAGCAAACCTGGCGACAGGAAAGCATCACCGCGCGCTAACTGCGTAACAGGCACCAGCGCCTCAGCACCGTTATCAATAAGGTTTTTCTGAGCGGCCAGCACCACACCAGCAGCATGCTTGCTAACAACCGGTCCCATAAAGCTTTGCTCGGCATCATCCCATGCGCCCACTGTAATTTTTGCCATTGCTACTTTTAAAGCTTCAACAAAAGCATCACCTTCAGCACCTGTCGGCACAATGAGCCTCCTAGCACATGTGCAACGCTGACCAGAGCTTACAAAAGCTGAAAGAATGGTCATAACCGCTGCTGCGGTTTTGTCTTCCACCTCAGCAACAATAAGCGGGTTATTACCGCCCATTTCAAGTGCCTGAATAACCTGCGGTCGTTCTAGCAGAGTGCGTGCCATGAAAAGCCCGGTTTTAGCACTACCGGTAAACAGAAGGCCGTTAATACCCTCTGCCGCCAAAAGTGCCGCGCCTGTATCGCGCCCACCCTGTACAAGGTTCAGCACACCTTTAGGCAGACCAGCCTCTGCCCACACTTTTACCATATAGTCAGCAACGGCTGGCGTTATCTCGCTTGGCTTAAACACCACAGTGTTACCGGCAATAAGCGCCGGTACAATATGCCCGTTTGGCAAATGGCCGGGGAAATTATACGGCCCAAAAACCGCCATTACACCGTGTGGCCTGTGAGAAAGCCGTGATTTTATAAGCCCGTTAACAGCCTCGCGCTCGCCCGTGCGCTCAGTGTGTGCTTTGATCGATATCTCGATTTTGCCAGCCATTGCGGTTGCTTCACCGGTTGCATCCCACAATGTTTTACCGGCCTCACGGGCGATAAGCTCTGCCAGTTCCGGGCGTTTTTCCACCAGAAGCTCTGCATAGCGCCGAATAATGGCAAGCCGCTCATCAAGAGGCGTGAACCCCCATGTTTCAAAGGCACTTTCTGCCGCCAGCACAGCTTCGTTTACCTGCGCTGCCGTTGCTTCACTACCTGTCCATATTTCAGACCCGTTTGAAGGATCAAACGATTTGAAGGTCTGGCCAGCGCCTTGCTGCCAGTTACCATTTATATAATGTGTCATTTTTAAACCCCTATTCGGCTATACGTGCTTTTTCAATTGGTGCATACAGAAGGGCATCTCCTTCTTTCAGGTCCAAGGCTTGGGCTGCATCGCTGCATAGCCAAACACCCCTTGAACCATCAACAACATGCGCCATTGTGACACGGAAATTTTTAAGGTCAGGGTTCGCGATAAGGTAAGCCGGGTTTTCTGTCACCCCGTCAACTGTACCGCCAAGAGTTGCCTCGATGCTGTTTCTCGCTGTCCAGATCAGGCTTTTATCAACCTCCAGCACGGGGCCAGCATCAAAAATATCAACCGCGCCTGTATAGCGGAAACCTTCTTTTTCAAGCAAGCGATAAGCTGGGCGTGCTGCATCTTGCGGGCGGCCAATAACTTCTTGTGCCGCCTCAGGCAGTAAGGCTGTATAAATGGGGAACTTAGGCATAAGATCAGCAATAAACTGGCTGTTGCCCATGCCATTTATTTCATCAGCCGTTTTAAAGTCCATCCCAAAGAAATGACGACCAATAGCCTCCCAAAAGGGGGAATTATTATTTTCATCCACCCAGCCGCGCATTTCTGCAAACACACGGTCAGTAAAGCGTTCAGGATGTGATGCAATAAACATATAGCGTGCTTTGGCAAGCAGCTTACCAAGGTTGTCGCGCCTGTAATCAGGATCCAGAAACAGGGTCGCAACCTCTGTATCCAGCGAAAAATCATTTGCGAGGTGCAAAAGTTCTGTATCAACCCGTGTTGGCGGATCATAACAAACCTGCGTTTGACGCAGTAAACGGTAATTATAAAAAGGGCGCTCTAAACCCACACCGACAATGATAGCGGCAGTGCCGACTATCTTACCTGTCTTGGTATCTTCCATCATCAGAAGATAGCTGTTGCTGGTTGCTGTATCGCCGTCACTTTCAAACGCTTCGATCGACGCTTGAAGTTTCTTTTTAAGTGTAGGGCGATCATCAGGCAGTGATGTGAAACCTATTCCTGTTTTCTGAGCGAGAGCCTGTAACCCGTCCAGATCATTCATTCGTGAGGGTCGAACCACAAACATGTGATTTTTCCTTATTTTCGGGACCAAACAAGATTTTTATCTATGTTGCATCTTCGTTTGGTCCAGACGTCCGGGCAACTCTTCAGGGCCCCGGTTGCCTTTGGCCTCAATGGGCCTTTGCTTTTACAACGTCATCCAAAAGACCATTTGCAAAAGCCATCAGAATGAGCGCCGATAATTTGGCACGTTCTGAAAAACTGTCAATAAGGGCAAATTCTTCTGCCGAATGAATTTTACCGCCCCTAACGCCGAGTGTATCAACATTTGGCAACCCTGCTGCAGCAAGGTTATTTCCTTCGCAGCACCCACCTGTTGGCACATAGTTTACATCAATACCCAGATCAGCGCCGCATAGTTTAATTTTTTCCATCAACAGCAAATTCGCCGGTGTAAGCGCTTTAGGCGGTCGGTTAATACCGCCGTGCAACATCACGCTATAACCCTCAACGGCATTTGCTTTGTCGATAATATTCTGTACCTTATTTTCAAACCAGATCGCATCTTCAGGTTCTTTGAGACGTACATTAAACCGGCACCATGCCATATCAGGCACCACATTTGCTGCAACCCCGCCCTGAACAACAGCAGGGTTAACGGTTAGCTCTGGCCTGCCGCCTGTAAGTGACGCAAGTTCACCTACAATCTGAGATAAAGCGACAACAGCATTACGGCCCACATGAAATTCGCGGCCTGCATGCGCCGCCTTGCCCTGCACCACAACCGTATAATTACCACTGCCTTTGCGCGCACCAGCAAGGGTGCCGTCCGCAAGTGCTGGTTCGTATGTAAGGCCAATATCAGCAGTTTTAGCCCGCTCAGCGAGTATAGCACCCGAAGCAAGAGAGCCGGTTTCCTCGTCGGGCGACAACAGCACTTCCCAGCCCACACTTGCAGCGTCTGGCGTTTCTTCAAACGCCTTTAGAGCATTCAACATCACAATAATACCGCCCTTCATATCAGCCACACCAGGGCCATTCAGGGTAATATCATCCAGATATTTGGGGGCCTGAAAAGGGTGATCGACGGCAAAAACCGTATCTGTATGGCCTGTAAGCAGTACTTTTCTGTTCGCCGTTGGCCGCTTGAAAATACGGATACATCTACCGTTTTTCATGGTCTCAACCTGACCCTTGGCATTCACCATTTCACCGTCAGGCAGCTGTATATAAGCCACTTCAGCGCCTAGCGGCTCAAAGGCTTTCACAATTTCGGCTTCCATCGTGTCAAGGCCCACCAAATTACGGCTACCGCTGTTTATTTTTGACCATGCCTCAACAAGCGCAACCATTTCTAACTGGCGTTCGCTGACCTGCTCTAGCGCCGCTGCGCAAGCATCTTTGTTGGAAAAGGCATTTACAATACTGGACATTAAAGAAACCTGATTTTTAACCTGACTAAAGAATTACAAGGTCGGCACCATAACACTATCTGTAATTTGCCTGCTATGTATTTCGGGCCAAAATTTAGCATTTACGAGACTTTGCTCGCTTTATCGCAATTTTTACTCACTTCATCTAATAAGCCTCAGTATTCATCCCGTTTTTGCTATGGTTTCAGTGGGAAAGTTCTGGGGAACAGGCTTTCCCATCTCTGGCGGGCAAGCCATAAACGCCATAAAGCACAGCAGGAAGCTGTTTTCAGTTTTACATCCTGCCAGCCCGTCAGCCGATTAGCGCGACAGCAAAAGAGGATACAATGAAAGCACTTATAATAGACGGGGAAGAGCTATACCGCCTTTCAGTTAGAGAAGTTGTGGCCCTTGCAGGGCGCTTTACTGACATTATTGAAATTGGCACCGAGCAGGACTTTCTCTCGAAAACAGCAAGTTATACAGATGTATCACTAATTGTACTGCATGCTGACAGCATGAAAAACCCAGCCAGCGACTGGATAAAACTGATCCGCAGGCTTTACCCTGGTGTTAGCATACTGGTGATAACAAATGCACCGGGTGATACGGCTTTCCGGTTTTTGGGCACCACTGTGCTACCGCGCAGTGCAGCCGTACCAGAATTGATCGCGGCAATCAGGAAAGCCCTGCATTTGCCAGCAGATGCGTTTCAAGCAAAAGCACCCACCACCGTTGGCACTGGCATCCAGCAATCAATCAACACTGAATTTTCGCGCTTTCGGAAAAATATTGATGCCCATGAACCATCGATTGATCTAACAAAGCTTTCTTACCGCCAGAAACAAATTCTGGCCATGGCTGCCGCTGGCCTGCCAAACAAAGAAATAGCCGCCCGCCTCAGAATTGCAGAAGGCACGGTAAAAGCGCATATGCACGCTATATTCAAGGTCATGGGTGTTTCAAACCGAACACAGGCGGTTATACGCTACGGGGCATCTGGCCATAATATCGCGTCAAGTGACAGCTATATGGCAAGGCCAGAAAGACAGCAGCAATCTGCAGTCATGCGGTTTTAGGGCAGGAAAGCCCACCCTAAAACTGGCACCAAACTTATTTGCCTTTAGCGAGATAGTTTATCACGCCTGAAAAATCTGTACCGCCGTGGCCTGCACTATCCATTGCGGTATAAATATCGCGGCTAAGCTTACCAAGCGGTGTATCTGTTGCTGTTTCACCCGCTGCTGCCATAGCTAGATTTAAGTCTTTCAGCATCAGAGCTGTTGCAAAACCCGGTTTATAATCGTTGTTAGCCGGCGACGTTGGCACGGGCCCCGGTACAGGGCAATAGGTTGTCAGCGACCAGCACTGGCCAGACGCATTAGAAGCCACATCAAAAAACACCTGATCATCAAGCCCAAGCGACCGGCCAAGGTTGAAGGCCTCTGATACACCAATCATGGAAATGGCAAGCAGCATGTTATTGCAGGCTTTTGCCGCCTGCCCTGTACCACTATCACCGCAGTGCACAATTTTTGCGCCCATTGGGTCAAGCACAGGCTCAGCACGTTTGAAAGCATCCTTGCTGCCCCCCACCATAAAAGCGAGTGTACCGGCAGCTGCGCCGCCCACACCACCAGACACGGGCGCATCCACCATATCGAAGCCAAGTTCTTTGGCTTTAGCAGAAATATCACGGCTGGTTGCCACATCAATGGTGGAACTATCAATGAACAGCGCGCCTTTTTCAGCGTTTGCAAAAACACCGTCCTCACCTTCATAAACCGCGCTTACAATTTTACCTGATGGCAGCATGCTGATAACGATATCAGCACCGACCACAGCATCTGCAACAGCAGCAGAGGCACTGCCCCCCGCTGTTACAAGGCCAGCACGCGCAGTTTCTGCAAGGTCAAAGCCCTGCACATGCATGCCTGCTTTTAAAAGGTTTTTCGCCATTGGAAGGCCCATGTTACCAAGGCCGATGAATGCAACTGTTGTCATGTTTTATATTCCCTATTTCTTTTATTTCGCGAGCAAATCAAGCCTGCCCAAACTTTCAAAAAAGCTTTCCACTTCGCTGTCTTTCACAGCATCCAGTGTGGCTGGTGACCATTTCGGACTATTGTCTTTATCGATAAGAAGCGCGCGCACCCCTTCATGAAAATCAGGGTGGGCCATCATATGGTTCACGACCCGGTATTCCATTGCCATATTCTCGCGAAAGGTTTCCAGCGCTGCACCGCGCTGAAGCTGTGCAAAGGTTACCTTTAAGCTTGTGGGTGATTTTGTGGCGATAATACCAGCC
This sequence comes from Kordiimonas pumila, assembly GCF_015240255.1. Lineage (NCBI taxonomy): Bacteria > Pseudomonadati > Pseudomonadota > Alphaproteobacteria > Kordiimonadales > Kordiimonadaceae > Kordiimonas > Kordiimonas pumila. The sequence continues at coordinate 1,432,649 of NZ_CP061205.1, read as the reverse complement.
TGCTTCTGCGCCCATTCACGGTTATCCGCTTCCAGAGATGCAACCACAGCTTCAACACTGGCATGATCGAAATGGTCGTCGATATCTTCAAAATACGGCGATAGCGGCGCGGGTTCCGGGTCGCTATGGAAAGTGTCTAAAATATCTGCAACATCATTGTTTGAAGCGATACTTGCCTCAGCCAGTGCCTCTATAATCAGCGGTACATTCACAGAAAGCACCGTATGACTGGCAATACCAAGGGCATAAAGGTCTGGTGTTTTAAGCCGGGCACCGGTAAGCGCCAAATACATGCCAGCCTCACCCGGAAGGCGCGGCAGGAACCAGCCACCCCCTACATCAGGGAATAGGCCAAGGCCGGTTTCCGGCATGGCAAACAGGGTTTTCTCTGTCGCAACCCAGAAATCACCAGGAATGGAAATACCAACACCGCCGCCCATAACAATACCATCAACAAAGCTAATGTAAGGTTTTGGGAACTCACTGATTGCAATATTCATCAAATATTCGTCGTAGAAAAAGCCGCGCCATTCATCAGAACCTGCCTGATAAGAACTAGAGACCTTCACCACATCTCCACCAGCACAGAAGGCTTTTTCGCCGCTGCCAACAACAACCACAGCCTTTACAGAAGGCGTAAGCCGCCATTTCTCTAACTGCACCCGCACCAGCGCGCACATGTTTTGTGTCAGGCTGTTCAGCGCCTTTGGGCGATTAAGGGTAATAAGGCCAATAGTGCCTTTTTCTTCAAATAATATTTCGTCTTCCACGGGATTAGTCCTTCAAAAGTTCACGGCTGATCACAACGCGCATAATCTCGTTTGTGCCTTCAAGAATTTGGTGCACACGCAGATCGCGTAGTAGTTTTTCAATCGGATAATCGCTAAGGTAGCCATAGCCGCCGTGTAATTGCAGGGCCGCGTTTACCACATCAAAACCGGTATCAGTTGCAAAGCGTTTTGCCATAGCGGAAGCAGCCGCTGCATCTGGTGCTTTGTTCGCCACTTTCTGTGCCGCTGCATATAACAGCAGGCGGGCCGCTTCTAGTTCTGTCGCCATATCGGCAAGCTTAAACTGGGTGTTCTGGAAACCGGCAATTGCTTTGCCAAACTGTTTGCGATCTTTGGTGTAGGCCACCGCTTCATCCAGCGCGCGCTGTGCCCCACCAATCGAGCATGCCCCGATATTCAAACGCCCGCCGTCAAGGCCCTGCATGGCAATTTTGAACCCTTGCCCTTCTATGCCCAGCATATTGCCCGCAGGCACGCGGCAATCATCGAAGTTTACGGTTGCTGTGCGCTGACAGTTCCAACCAAGTTTTTTCTCCCGTGCGCCAAAGGAAAGGCCCGGTGTGCCTTTCTCAATAAGAAAGCAGCTTATACCCTTGGGGCCGTCCTCGCCCGTGCGGGCCATAACCACGTAATAATCGCTATCACCCGAGCCTGAAATAAAGGCCTTCGCGCCGTTTAAAATATACGTGTCACCGTCTTTTACCGCACGGGTTTTAAGCGCCGCTGCGTCAGACCCTGCACCCGGTTCAGTGAGGCAGTAACTTGCCATTTTTTCAAGTGTTACAAGCTCTGGCATCACCCGTGCTTTCAAGTCATCAGACCCAAAAGCATCCACCATCCATGTGGCCATATTATGAATAGAAAACATCGCAGAGGTTGCAGGGCAACCATAGGAAAGCTGCTCAAATACCAGAACGGATTCTACCCGGCTCAGGCCGCAACCACCCGCTTCCTCGCTTACATAAATACTGCCAAAGCCAAGCTCACCAGCCGCTTTTGCAACATCCACCGGCCAGATATGGTCTTCATCCCATTTGCTTGCATTCGGTGTAATCTGATCTGCCGTAAAAGCCCGCGCCATATCCTGAATTGCGCGCTGGTCCTCATTCAAGGAAAAATCCATTCTCGTCTCCTGAACAGTCTGGCCCAGCCTTCAGCCATATAACAATAGTCTTTCCCGCAGGGCCAAAGCCCCACGAGATACTTTAAAAAACCATTAGTCGATGCGGTTACCGTTTTTGTCCCAAACCTCAATATCGCCAAGGCCAAGATCACGGATACCCGCTTCAATCTGGGTGCGGTCGCCCACAATAAGCCATGTCAGGCTGTCAGGCTTGATAGTTTCAAGAGCTTGTTTCTTGATGTCATCAATCTGTAGGCCTTCGTATTTGGCTTTAAGGCTTGGCACATAGTCGTTATCGCGGCCAAATCTGTCATTTGACAGCAGGCTACCCAGCACTGATCCAGCAGTTTCAAACTGTCCGGGCATGCTGTTAATGCGATTGGCGACAATACGTGCCAATTCCGCGTCCGTTGCAGGCTTGTCTGTGAGGTAGGCTGTAAACTCTTTCTCAAGTTCTGCTAGGGACTCTTTGGTTTTGTCGGTTTGAACAGGGGCATAAACCAGCCACATACGCTGGCCTCTGGCATCTGTCGTGAAGGTATAAGCGCCGTAAGCCCAGCCCTTGTCTTCCCTTAAGTTCATATTCACACGGCTAGTGAATTCGCCGCCCAGAATATCGTTTGCCATTTCCTGTACAAGATTGTTTTCATCACCGGTTGACGGGAACAGGTGCCCCGCCAGAATAAGCGACTGCGGCGAACCCGGTTTATCCATAATGATAACCCGGCCCTTTTCAGGGGCTGCTGCCGTGCCAATATTTTTAACCGGAATAGCAGCCGCTGGTGCCTGCCAGTTGCCAAACGCTTTTTCAAGCGCCGCTCTCGCTTCATCAAGCGTAATATCACCGACCATAAAGATCGTAGCGTTATCAGGCCTGATCCAGTCGCTGTGGAACTTCACCAGATCATCGCGGGTTAACCCTGTGATTGAGGCTTCTGTGCCTGTACCTGTGTAAGGCACACCGTAAGAATGTTCTGTACCGTACAGAAGCGGCGGTAATGTTCTTAGGGCAAGCTGCACCGGCTGGGCTTTTTCCTGCCCAATGCCCGCTATCCAGCGCTGGCGCAAGCGGTCCATCTCTGTTTGGTCAAACGCCGGGTTCCGCACCACATCTGCCGCAAGCGCAAGGCTGGCATCCAGATTTGGCTTCAATGCAGAAACATTCACCATGCTCATATCAAGGTTAGAGCCTGTACTGAGGTTTGCACCAAGGCTTTCAGCTTCTGCCGAAATTTCAAGAGCAGACTTTGATTTTGTACCTTCATCCAGCATTGCAAGCGCAAAGCTTGCTGTACCAAGTGGCCTGCCACTGTCTGCTGCATAGCCTGCGTCAAACTGCATTGCCATGGTAACAACCGGTACTGTTGGGCGGTTCGCCACAACAACACGCATGCCGTTTTCAAGGGTGGTTTCTTCAATGGCAGGAAAGGTCAGGTCTGGCATTTCACCAACGGCTGGAAGGCCCTTGCTTCTGTCTACCACCGTTGCCGCCGTGGCATACTTAGGCTCTGGCTTTATGGTAAGCTGGTAAAAACCCTGTCCAAGCCAATCATTTGCAGCTGTCTGTACTTCTGTAGCGGTTGCCATGTTTATCCAGTCGAGCGACTTTTTATAAAAGCCAGCGTCACCCGCATAAAGCTCGGCCTGCGCCAGTGCTGTTGCCTTGCCGCCAAAACCACCAATTTGCTCCAGCCCCCGGATGGTATTTGCAAGCAAGCTGGTTTTAGCGCGCTTCAATTCATCTGCTGTTGGGCCTGAAGCAAAAAACTTATCCAGTTCAGCATTCATAAGGGCTTCAACCTCAACAGGGTCGCTGCCTTCTTTCAGGTCAATCTGAATTTCAAACATGCTCGATAGTTCAAATGGCTGAATACTGGCACTAATGCTGGTTGCAAGCTGGTTGTTGTAAACCAGCGCCTGATACAGGCGGGAGTTTTTACCGCCGCCCAGAATATCCGCCGCCAAATTGAGAATAGCTGCATCTTTTGTGGTGCGCGGTGCCACAGCCCAGTTGCGCGAAATACGCACTTGCGGGGCAGACGGGTCTACCATCTCTTCCACGGTGTCATGAAGCCGGGTTGGGACCCATGCTTTATGCTGCTTTAGTGCCGGGCCCGCCGCAATATCACCAAAGTATTTTTCCATCAGTGGCTTGGCGGTTGCCACATCAATATCACCCGCCAGCACAATAACCGTGTTCGCCGCACCGTAATACTGGTTGAACCAGCTTTTTACGTCGTCAAGAGAAGCATTATTCAGATCGTCCATCGACCCAATGGTTGAATGACGGTACGGGTGCCCAACAGGAAACAGACCTTCAAGCTGGCGGTATTCAACAAGCCCGTATGGCTGGTTATCGCCCTGCCGCTTTTCGTTTTGCACAACACCGCGCTGCTCATCAAGCTTGGCCTGATCAATGGCCCCAACCAAGTGGCCCATGCGGTCACTTTCCATCCAGAGCGCCATTTCAAGTGCTGGGGTGGGTACATTTTCAAAATAATTTGTCCGGTCAAACCATGTTGTGCCGTTCATCGCAGTTGCGCCCACAGCCTCAAACGGTTTGAAATATTCGTCGTTATAATTTTCACTGCCATTGAACATCAGATGTTCAAACAAGTGTGCAAAGCCGGTCTTTCCTTCTGGCTCGTCCTTGGAACCAACATGATACCAGATGCCCACAGCCACGATAGGCGCTTTTCTGTCTTCGTGCACAATCACACGCAGGCCATTTGCTAGCTCGAATTTTTCATATGGTAGCTGGATTTCCATATCCAGCCCCGGCTCAGCCTTTTCATCCATCACCAGTTTGGTTGGCGATTCCGGCTGGCAGCCAGCTAACAGCGCTACTGCTGTGCATCCTAACAATAGTTTAGTGATCTTCATGAGAATCAATCCCTGCTTTCGAATATTTTTCCGGGCGTGCCTGCCCTTGCCATATCAACCAGAAGTCACTGTAAACTATTAAAACTATTATGTTTTACCTCTAGAAAAATATGGCTCCCACTGGATGTCCCAATGGAAGCCATTAATTTAACCGTTCAAGGTAGGAATTACAAACTCTGCACCAGCACGAATGCCAGTTGGCCAGCGAGATGTAACCGTTTTGGTTTTGGTATAGAAACGAACGCCTTCCATACCGTGCTGGTTAATGTCGCCAAAGGCAGAGCCTTTCCAGCCACCAAAGGAATGGAATGCAAGTGGCACAGGGATTGGCACATTCACACCAACCATGCCCACTTCAACCCGGTTTGCATATTCACGGGCCGTATCACCGTCACGGGTAAAAATAGACGTACCATTACCGTATTCATGCTCGGATGGCAGACGCAGCGCTTCTTCAAAACTTTCTGTCCGCAGAATTTGCAGTGTTGGGCCGAAAATCTCTTCTTTATATGACCGCATACCCGGCTTTACATTATCAAGCAGTGTACCACCAAGATAATAGCCGTTCTCATAGCCCTGCATGTTGTATTTAAACGCACGACCGTCAACCACAAGGTCAGAGCCTTCGGTTTCTGCAAGGTCAATATAACCCCGTACTTTCGCAAGGTGATCTGCCGTTACAAGCGGGCCCATTTCTGCCAGTGGGTCCATCGAATGGCCAACTTTCAGTTCTTCAACACGTGGCTTGAGCATCTCAACCATTTTGTCTGCCACGGCTTTACCAACAGGCACAGCAACAGAGATCGCCATGCAGCGCTCGCCCGCAGAGCCATAAGCCGCACCGATAAGCGCATCTGCCACTTGGTCGAGGTCGGCATCTGGCATAATAAGCATGTGGTTTTTAGCGCCGCCCATAGCCTGACAGCGTTTGCCGTGGGCTGTGGCTGTTGCGTACACATACTGAGCAATAGGCGTTGAACCCACAAAAGAAACCGCTTTCACGCGCGGGTCAGTACAGATTGTATCAACCGATTCCTTATCGCCGTTAATCACGTTAAACACGCCGTCAGGCAGGCCAGCTTCTTTCCAGCATTTGGCAAACATCAGCGGCACTGTTGGGTCTTTTTCAGATGGCTTCATCACGAAAGTATTGCCGCAGGCAATCGCCACACAGCTCATCCACAAGGGGATCATCGCAGGAAAGTTAAACGGCGTGATACCAGCCACAACACCAAGCGGCTTGCGCATGCTGTACATATCAATGCCAGTTGAAACGTTATCACTGTATTCGCCCTTCAAAAGGTGCGGAATGCCCTGCGCAAATTCTGCAACTTCCAGACCGCGCTGCACATCGCCCTGTGCGTCAGAAAATACTTTACCGTGCTCAGATGAAAGCGCCGCAGCCAGTGCATCTTTTTCGCGGTACAGTATCTGCACCAAATCTTGCAGCACCCGTGCGCGCTTTACAACAGACGTGCCAGACCAAGCAGGGAAAGCAGCTTCTGCTGTTGCAATAGCGTTTTCAACTTCAGCCTTGGTTGCCAGCGCAACCTTGCCAGCCTGTTCGCCAGTTGACGGATTAAAAATAGGGCCAAAGCGACCAGAAGTGCCTTCAACTTCTTTACCGCCGACAAAATGATGACGTTCGTACATTGGTTATCTCCACCAGTTATGACACTGGGCACCCTGCCACTACGGCCAAAGCGCCTTCATAAGTTTGTATCGTTAGGTACACCCATTCCCCGTAGGTATTTTGGCGGGTAGTTTTGGGCTACCTGACATGCTTACCGTTGAGCCAGACCATACTTTGTGAAAATACGCATGTCACTAAGAAGTTTTGCACTTTACTTTGTGTATTTTTGCACAAATAATACAGACACAAGCCACACAGGTACACCTTATATGTTTGACTGGAACGACCTTCGATATTTTCTAGAGCTGTCGCGCAGGGGCAGGCTATCGCACGCTGGCATGCATTTAGGGGTTGACCATACTACCGTTGCCCGCCGCATTACGGCGCTAGAGGAAAAGCTGGGCATTATTCTGTTTGACCGCACCAACCGGGCATACAGCCTGACAGCAGAAGGTAGGCGGCTGCTTATTCATGCAGAAGAAATGGAAGCAAAGTCCATTGCGCTGATGGATGACATAACCCCCGCAAAAGAAGGGCCACGCGGTGTAGTCCGCCTTGCCACACCGGAAGCATTTGGCAGCCAATTTTTTGCCCGCCACTGCAAAAACTTTCATGCCTACAACCCCGGCATTATGCTGGAGCTGGTGGCAGAGACACGGCAGTTTTCCTTTACCCGGCGCGATGCAGACGCCGCTATTACACTAGCGCGGCACGACCACGGCCGTGTAATGAGTGAAAAACTGGGAGATTACCGACTTGGGCTATATGCGGCCCCCGCGTACCTACAGCAGCGCCCGCCTATTGTGCAGCTGTCTGACCTGAGGCAGCATCATTTTATCTGGTATATAGACGACTTGCAGCCCCTGCCAGAACTACAGCTTCTCGATAAAGCCATACCCGACCCCAAAATTATTATGCGCACCACCAGCGTAACCGGACAGGCCAATGTTGCTGAATCTGGCCTAGGGATCGCCCTTTTGCCCTGCTACCTTGCAGACCGCATGAAAGTGCTAACCACCGTGCTGCCGGGCGAAGTGAGCATCACCCGTGAACTATGGCTCACGATGCACGAAGATACCCGCCATATGCCCCATATGGAATGTGTGTGGAACTTTATGGCAAACCTTATATCTGGTGAACGCCCTGTTCTGATGGGCCACCGCTAACTATTTCACCAGCTAAGCTATACTCACAATTCTGGTTCGTAAAACCTAAAAAACCTGTTTCTCTTGAAATTTTCGAAATTTTCTGATTTAACAAAATACGAACATATGTTCGGATAATTTAGGGGAGAGATAAAATGCAGCCTTCACCGTATATAAAGCACCATAAGATAAAACAAAAATGGTTTCATATTCTGGCATACAGCATAACACTGAATGCCCTTTTAGCTCTTCCCACTGTAACAGCAGCGCCCGCACAAGAACACCCGGAGCTCTCTGAAAAATCCAACGTGTTTATGGCCCGAAAACATGTTGCAGACTATACCATAAGCCCGGTTTCATTCCGCAGTATGGATGCGTTTTTCAACACGGCCCCGGTTACTGCCAAGCCCGGCAAGCCAATCGCTACCGCTTTAGCGCCGCTGGATATAAGCGTACCCATAGCAGGCAAGACCATGTCGCTTCCTGAAGCGCTAACTTACACAGATACAAATGCCCTTCTGGTGATAAAAGACGGCAAAATTGTTTACGAAGAATATAGAAACGGCGCAAACCCTGATAGTCGCTTTATCTCATGGTCGATTGCGAAGTCTGTTACCTCTATCCTTATGGGTAAGGCACTGGAGGCAGGCCTTATTAAAAGTCTTGATGATACTGTTGGTATGTATGTACCCGAGGCAAAAGGCACCGTATTTGAAGATGTAACCCTGAAAAACATGCTGCAAATGCGGGCTGGCACCAGCTATGACGAAATGGGGTCAAACGGTATTTCCCATATAAATATACTGAAAGACCATTCGCTGGTAACAGGTGAAAAACGCTTCACAGATGTAAGCACACTCGGCCTAACACGCACCAGCGAACAGGGTGCGGTATTCAACTATTCTACCCTGACAGCCTCCCTCCTTGGTCGTGTAGTGGAAGAAGCAACAGGCATGTCACTTGCCAACTACACAGAGAAAGCCCTGTGGCAACCTGCAGGTATGCAAATGCCTGCTTACTGGTTGCTGGACGGCAAACTAGGCGAGGGCCAGGCCTTTGCGGGCGGAGGCTTTAACGCAGTCCTGCGTGATTTTGGCCGCATCGGCCTGATGATGCTGAACAAAGGCTATATAAACAACACGCAGGTTGTGCCTGAAAGCTGGGTTACAGAATCCACTATTTATAAAAGCACTGAAGTGCTTATTCCGATCGAAAACCGGGGTTACCAGCATCAGTGGTGGACCTTTATTGACACCCATATTTTCGAGGCTATAGGCGTTTACGGCCAGTATATTTCGGTCGACCCAGACACAAACACCGTGATTGTAAAGCTAAGCTACTGGCCCGACAAAGGCGGCCTTCAGTATGAAATGGATAACAGAGCGCTGTTCGATGCTATCCGCACCTATGTAACACAGCATTAACAGCCTGAAAGAACCGCACATGAAAAACGCATACACCCATCACACATACCTTAAAAAGCACATGTTAAAAGCGGGTATAATAGCGCCCCTTATGCTTATAATAGCAGCCTGTGGCAGTAATAGTTCAGAAACCGCAGAAGGCGGCATTGTGGCCGCCCGCCGCCATGTGGAAGATTATACCATCAGCGCTGTAAGCTTTCGCAGCATGGATGACTTCTTCTACACGGACAGCGTGGCAGCATTGCCGGGTGAACCGCTTGCTTCTGATCCCGTATCGCTTGATTTCAGTGTAACACTGGGAAACACCACAATGGGGTTGCAAGATGCCCTTCGCCACACTCATACCAATGCTTTACTCGTCATGAAAGACGGCAAAATACTGTATGAACAATATCTAAATGCCTCAAACCCTGACAGCCGCTTTATATCCTGGTCGATGGCCAAGTCTGTTACATCTATCCTGTTTGGGATTGCGCTTGAACAAGGCGCTATCAATAGCCTTGATGATACGGTTGATATGTATCTGCCCGAATTTAAAGATACAGCCTTTGAAGGCGTGACCCTTAAAAACATGCTGATGCAACGGGCTGGTACCAGCTACAGCGAATATACCCTAACAGGTACACCGGATGTAAACATACTTGCCGACCAATCCCTGTTTCGCGGTGAAAAGCGCTTTACAGACATACGCACCCTTGGCCTGAACCGCGACAGTGACCAAGGCGAAAGCTTTAACTATTCCACGCTTACATCCTGCATTTTAGGCCGGGTTATTGAGGTAGCAACAGGCGTGCCTCTCGCTCAATATACAGAAGATATGCTCTGGAAGCCCGCAGGCATGCAGAAATCTGCTTACTGGATGCTCGACGGTAAACCCGGCACGGGGCAGGCTTTTGCAGGCGGTGGCTTTAATGCTACCCTTGTTGACTATGCCCGCATTGGCCAGCTTATGCTAAACGGTGGCAGCATAGACGGCAAACAGGTGGTGCCCGCAAACTGGGTGAAGACATCCACCACCTATACGGGCAGCGATCCAGTGCTATCCGGTACGCCGCGCGGCTATGGCTACCAGTGGTGGACCTTTCTAGGCACCGAGATATACGAAGCCGTTGGCATTCATGGTCAGTTTATCTCTGTTGACCCCAAAACAAACACGGTGATTGTAAAATTAAGCTACTGGCCTGAGCGTGGCAGCGGCGATTTTGCCAAAGAAAATCACCAGCTATTAACTGCCATACGCCAACATATTACGGCACCTCAATAGCTTGCATACATACGCCGTAAACAAAAAAGCCCTCCAAAACTGGAAGGCTTTTTTTATTTATTCTACAAATGCTCTAGTCAAGATATTCAGGGAATTTGGGGAAATCTTGAAAATCAGCCTTTTCATGCTGAATAACCACACGGGCACTTTCAATTTCCGCCAAATCCTCAAACACATCCATTGAAACAAGTGTTTGCTCTGGGTCTGTATTAAATCTGGGTACTGTACGCAGTTCCCGTGCGCGGGTCAGGTGGTACATATCGCCTGTGAGCAAAACCGCGCCGCTATTTGGCAACCGCACGAGCAGGGACGAATGGCCGGGTGTATGGCCCGGGGTTGGAATAATCTCCACACTGCCATCGCCGAACACATCATAGCGATCTGTAATCTTAACGGTTTTCGCATTTTCCAGCGCCTTATAGGATGCAAATGTCTGTTCGTCTGCACGGGCTTCATCGCGGAACATATGATCATATTCATTAGCGTTCACGACAAACTTGGCACGGGCAAACAGGCCTGCATTGCCCACATGATCAAAATGGGAATGGGAAATGCTCAAAATTTCAATATCCGCAGGTGTCATGCCCAGCTCTTGAAGCTGATCAGTAAGTTTAACCGGTACCTTGATATGAAACGGGCCATTAATCAGCCCTTCTGGCAAGGCATTTAAACCTTCCGGCAAGCCTGTATCCCACAGCATGTCGCCGTCAGGGTGCCGAATTAGGAAACACGTATCCACAGCAGAGTTTTTCTGGCCGTCATATTTGCCTTCCCGTGAAAAAAGACCAAGATCGAGCATTTCAATCTCGCCGCAATCAAGCGCATAAAGTTTAATAGACGCGCCTTCAGCGTGGGCAGAAAAGCCAGCAACCATGCTTGCCCCAATACAGCCAACAAGTCCAACAAACGCTTTAATACCAATATTCATAAATAGCCTCCACTAGGGTTCCCCTGCTACAGCAAGTGCAGCGATGTATATAGCACTCTGTAAAACAGGATAAAGCTTTACGGACAATTTTGTTAAAAACATGACCATAGGTTTTATTATACGCCGTAACCTTGTTTAACGCAGTAATTATATCCTGTGCTTGCCATATTATTGTAACAGCTATAATACAGCGATTATATTGCAACAGCCCGGAAGCACAATTGTGTACAGGCCATGAAAACAATAACTACTCTGTTAAAGTTGCCATTTTATATGCTTGCGCTTGTAACCGGGGCAAAGTCCTTTCGGGACAATCCTGTTATTGGCTCAACTACACTGAACCGGCTAGGGCTGCATATACTAAGGGTGAAGCTTGCTCACTTTGTTATGCAATGCCGGTGGCTAATGTTAAGCCCCCTTATGCCAAAAGAGTACCGCAAAGAATATCGCCGTAATGGCTTTGTTGTTATACCAGATTTTATAAGCAAAAAGCAGGTAAAGGCCTTGCGCCGTGACATTGCGGGACACACCGGCCCTGTGCGGCAGTTAACACAGGGCAACACTGCAACACAGCGTATTCTGCTCGATAAAGCTGCCACTGAAAATTACCCGGCTCTAAAAGCCCTGACAGAAAACCCTACCCTCGCCAAATACCTGAGCTATGCGGGCGGCAAACTGATGGCCCCTCTCCTGTACGTACAACGCATCAGGAACGGTAAAGGTAGTGATCCGCAAAAAAGCATGCACAGCGATACTTTTCACCCCACCATGAAGGCATGGTTATTTCTTGAAGATGTTAAAGATAAAAATGGCCCTTTCACCTATGTACGAGGGTCGCACCATTTCACACCGTTACGGCTTGCATGGGAATATGAGCGCTCTACCCAGCCAGATACCAGGGCCGACAAATATTCCGAAAAAGGCAGCCTGCGCGCAACGGAAGACGACCTTGCTTCAATGAACCTGCCAAAACCCACAGCGGTTACAGTCACGGCTGGCAGCCTTGTTATTGCGAACACTAACGGCTTTCATGGGCGCGGCAAGGCAAAAGCGGGGGCATCTCGGCTTGAGATATGGGCCTTTAGCCGTCATACACCGTTTAACCCTTTACCGGGCCTGATCGTTCCCGGCTGGAAAAACCTGCGCCACACCATTATTCAGGCTTACTGGCGGCGGAAGGACAAAGAAGCCGCTATAAAAGGCAGCAAGGCAAGCTGGCACCTTATTCCGGCGACAGAAATGCTGGACGATATACCCCCCAAACCATAGCCTGAAAAACAGGCGTATGCAGGTAAAATGCTGACCGCTAATATTTTTCACTAAATTTTCTTCGAATTTTGCTTGATAGGGCGCTATGCTCGCGCAACGTTTTGGCAACTGAAAGATGAAAGGCCTTACCCGATCTATGGCTGACACAGGTATCAATGTCATTATCCTTGCGGCAGGCAAAGGCACCCGCATGAAATCTAGCCTGCACAAGGTTTTACATGCTGTAGGTGGTAAGCCCATGCTTTCCTATCTGATGGAAACCGTTTCAGCACTCGGCACCAAAGAAACCATTCTGGTCGTGGGGAGCGGTAAGGAGCAACTGGAAGCGGCTTACCCTCATGCCAAGTTTGTTACGCAGGCAGAACAATTAGGTACAGGCCATGCCGCCCGTGTGGCCGTTGATGCCATGGGGGCTATCACTGGCCCTGTCATTGTATTATTTGGCGATGTACCCTTCATTCCGCTTTCCATTATGCAAACAATGACCGCAAAAGCTGTTGAAGCTGGTACTGGCATTGTTGCCCTTGGCTTCACCCCCGCTGACGCTGGTCGCTATGGCCGCATGATTGTAGGGGCGGATGGCTGCCTTGAACGTATTGTTGAATATAAAGATGCCAGCGATGCTGAACGTGCCGTAACCCTCTGCAATTCCGGCATGATGGTGATCAATGGCACACACGCACAAAAATGGCTGCATGCGCTTTCAAATGAGAATGCCGCTGGTGAATATTACCTGACTGATCTTGTTGCCCTTGCCCGCAAAGACGGCCAAACAGTGCAGGTTGTGGAAGCCGATGAGGCTGACGTGCTGGGCATCAACAGCCGCGCAGATTTGGCACACGCAGAAAAAGTGCTGCAAACAAAATGGCGGCGCGCCGCACTTGATGCTGGCGTCACCATGACAGACCCTGACACAGTATATTTCAGTGCAGATACCAAAATTGCCCATGATGTAACGATCGAACCCGGTGTATTTTTTGGCCCTGGCGTTACCATTGAAACTGGCGCAACCATTAAGGCCTACAGCCACCTTGAAGGGGCGTACATAAAAGCTGGTGCCAGTATTGGCCCCTTTGCCCGCCTCAGGCCCGGCGCCGATATCGGTGCAGATGCAAAAATCGGTAATTTTGTGGAAGTAAAAAAAGCAACAATCGACACAGGTGCAAAGGTTAGCCACCTGTCCTATATAGGCGATGCCACCATTGGTGCAGATGCCAATATCGGCGCGGGTACCATTACCTGCAATTATGATGGTTTCCTGAAATATCAAACCATCATCGGCGCTGGCGCTTTCATTGGCAGTAACAGCGCCCTAGTAGCTCCGGTAAAAATAGGTGACGGTGCGATTATCGGCGCGGGCAGTGTCATTACACAGGATGTTTCACCAGATGCTCTTGGTGTTGCGCGCGGCAAACAGCATGAAAGTGCCGGATATGCCACCACATTCAGAACCAAAAAAGCCGCTGAAAAAGCGAACAAGTCAAAAGGATAAAACCCTATGTGTGGTATTGTTGGCATTCTTGGCAAGGCCCCGGTTACAGACAGGCTTGTTGAAAGTCTCAAGCGGCTTGAATACAGGGGGTATGATAGCGCTGGTATTGCTGTATTAAGTGACGGTAAGCTTGAACGTCGCCGCGCACCCGGCAAGCTGAAAGAGCTGGAACTTGTTCTGGCCGCAGAACCCCTTGACGGTATGGCAGGCATAGGCCACACCCGCTGGGCAACCCACGGCCAGCCCACAAAAGCAAATGCTCACCCCCACATGACACACCGCGTAGCACTGGTGCATAACGGCATTATTGAAAATTTCCGCACCCTGAAGGATGACATGATCGCCGCAGGCATGGTGTTTGAAAGCGAAACAGACACCGAAGTTGTTGCCAGCCTGATGACCCACTATCTGGATGAAGGCGCCACACCGCTTGAGGCCTTTACCAAAACACTTGGTAAACTAGAAGGTGCTTTTGCTCTCTGTGTGCTGGTGAACGGCGAAGAAAACCTGATGTTCGGCGCCCGCAGAGGTAGCCCGCTGGTTATTGGTTACGGCGAAGGCGAAAATTACGTTGGATCTGACGCAACAGCGCTCGCAAGCCTTTCAAACCGGCTGATTTATCTGGAAGAAGGTGACTATGCCACGCTATCACGCGAAACCGTGCAGGTTTTTGATGAAGACGGCACCCCGGTTTCCCGCCCCACCACCATAAGCCAGGTTGCAGCAACCATGGTGGACAAAGGCAATTACCGCCATTTCATGCAAAAAGAGATTTTCGAGCAACCCACCGTGGTGGCGCAGGCCCTTGGTAGGTACCTAGACCCAAATGCTGGCACCGTTTGCCTGCCTGAAACCCCCTTTGACCTTGCGAACATTCCCCGCATTACCCTTATTGCCTGCGGCACCAGCTACTATGCCGCAGAAGTGGCGCGCTACTGGATAGAGCAGTTAGCCCGCATACCGGTTGATGTAGATATCGCCTCTGAGTTCCGCTACCGCGAGCCAGTTTATACCGAGGGCGGTCTTGCCATTTTCATTAGCCAGTCAGGTGAAACAGCCGATACCCTTGCCGCTCTAAGGCATGCGAAAGCTGCAGGCCAGCATATTGCGGCCCTTGTAAACATGCCCGGTTCCACCATGGC
Source organism: Kordiimonas pumila (assembly GCF_015240255.1). NCBI lineage: Bacteria > Pseudomonadati > Pseudomonadota > Alphaproteobacteria > Kordiimonadales > Kordiimonadaceae > Kordiimonas > Kordiimonas pumila. The sequence goes on along the minus strand of NZ_CP061205.1, from coordinate 1,417,555 downwards.
ACGCGAAGCCGATGTCGTATTGCCTATTCATGCGGGGCCAGAGATCGGCGTAGCCAGCACCAAAGCCTTCACGTGCCAGTTAGCCGTACTTGCGTCGCTCGCGGTTAAACTTGCTTCAGCAAAAGGCGAGATCAACAGCAATGAAGAAGCAGGCTATGTGAAAGAACTTAACCATATCCCGGCCCTTATGGCCGAAGTATTGCACCACGACGAAGCTCTGCAAGGCATTGCCCGCAGCATCAGCACCGCCCGAGACATATTGTTTGTCGGGCGCGGTATTCATTACCCGATCGCCATGGAAGGCGCCTTAAAGCTAAAAGAAATCAGTTACATTCATGCTGAAGGCTATGCGGCTGGCGAACTGAAGCACGGGCCTATCGCGCTCATTGATGAACACGTGCCCGTTATTGGCATTGCACCCGAAGATAGCCTTTTTGATAAAACCCTGTCTAACCTACAGGAAATTATGGCCCGCCAAGGCAAAGTTGTAATGTTCAGTGATTCGGAAACCAAACAGGAGGGCATGTTCGCCCAGCTTAAAATGCCCTCTGCCGGGTTCCTGTCATCCGCAATACTCTATGCCATTCCGGTGCAGTTACTGGCATATTACGCCGCTGTAGAAAAAGGCACTGATGTTGACCAGCCCCGTAACCTCGCTAAATCCGTGACAGTGGAGTAACGTTAAACCTCGTACGGCACCAGCTTGCGCACATTGGGGTTTACCTCAAAAGTGCGGTCGATAGGCGGCACTGCGCGCTGGCTGCAATTGGTGCGTTCGCACAACCGGCAGCTAATGCCAATGGGCTCATAAAGCCTGTCGTTGCCCATAACCAGATCATCTGCATACACAATATCAGACGCGTGCTTCACCTCGCAGCCAAGCGCAATGGCAAAATGCTGGCTTGGTTCGCCGTATGCGCCGCCTTCTTTAATGATAGGAGCAGCAAGGCACAAATAGCGCACGCCGTCTGGTGTTTCGGCAAGTTGACGGTCAATCCCGCTGCCACTCCCAAAGGCACGGTACACATTCCATAGTGGGCAAGCAGAACCAAACCGCGCGAAGGTTAGCTTGGTGGCGCTGTGGCGTTTCGTGATATTTCCGGCCCTGTCCACCCGCACGAAAAAGAACGGAATGCCCCGCGCATCCGGGCGCTGCAACGTGCTTAGCCTGTGGGCGACCTGCTCTAGTGTTGCCCCAAAGCGTATCTCCAGCAGCTTCAAGTCATGGCGGCATGTTTTTGCCGCCGACAAAAACTGCTCGTACGGCAAAAGAAGCGCGCCCGCAAAATAGTTGGCAAGCCCGGTTTGGCAAACGCTTTCTGCCTGCCGGGTTTTAAAACCAGCCTCGCGGATAAGCGTATCCATAATGCTTTTTTGCTCAAAGAGCGCAAGCTGGTGTGCCAAATGAAAAAACTGTGAACCCGCATGCAAATGCGCCGAAAGTTTCAGGGTTTTGTCTGCACTGCTATACCGGCGCAGCACCCCCCTGTCGCTATCAGCAGCCACCAGTTCCACCTTCACGCCGTGAGTTGTTTCTATATATGCCTTCAAAGCCTCTAGCCGCCCAGCACCAGTGCCCCCAATTTTCTCAGCTAAAGCCTCTGCCGCCTTATCAAGGGCATGAATATAATTGTCGCGGTAATGGAAAAAGTCACGCACTTCCTCATACGGTGTGGGCTGCACCAATGTGTCACTGCGGCGCACAGTATCATCCAGTTCCAGCAAACGCTCGTTCGACTGGTGAAACCGTTGGTGCAATTCAATAATGCCCTTGGCAATTTCAGGCAGATTACTAACCAGAAATTTTATATCCTGCACCGGGTAACGTGTATTTTGAAAAACCGGGTCAGCCAATACTTCGCGCAAGTCAGCGACCAGCCGGTCATCATCGTGACCGGCTAAGCTGGTGATATCAACGCCGAAGCTTTCTGCAAGCGCCAACAAAACCGTTGCTGTTACCGGGCGCTGGTTATTCTCTAACTGGTTCAGGTAGCTGGTCGAAAGGCCAAGCTTTTCAGCAAACACAGCTTGCGATAAATCACTATCGCGCCTGATCGAGCGTAATTTTCGGCCTATATAATGTTTTGAATGTTTCATCTTTACACTTTTTTGCAAAATTGTATTTGCAAATTTGCATAACATTAATTGTGTACACTTTCAACGGTTATCAAAGCAGGATTCAGGCGTTATGGTAGGATAACTTTTAATGTAGGGGCGGGATATGAACACCATACTCGAAGTGCTGAGCGAAAAACGCGAGGCAGCACGTCTTGGCGGCGGCCAACACAGGATTGATGCACAGCACAAAAAAGGCAAGCTTACAGCGCGTGAACGCCTTGAGCTTTTATTTGATGAAGGCTCGTTCGAGGAATACGACATGTTCGTAACCCATCGGTGTCAGGACTTTGGCCTTGATGAGCAATCCTACATGGGCGACGGCGTGGTTACAGGCCACGGCACCGTTAATGGCCGCCTTGTTTATGCTTTCAGTCAGGATTTCACCGTATTTGGTGGTTCGCTTTCTGAAACCCATGCCCAGAAAATATGTAAGGTTATGGATGCAGCCGTCCAGAACGGTGCCCCCATTATTGGCCTGAACGACAGCGGCGGCGCCCGGATTCAGGAAGGCGTTGCGGCCCTTGGTGGGTATGCCGACATTTTCCTTAAAAATACACTGGCTTCCGGCAGTGTGCCGCAAATTTCCCTTATTATGGGACCTTGCGCGGGCGGCGCGGTGTATTCCCCCGCGATCACTGATTTCACCTTTATGGTGCGCGACTCGAGCTATATGTTTGTAACCGGCCCTGATGTGGTGAAAACAGTAACCAACGAAACTGTTACGCAGGAAGAACTGGGCGGCGCGAGCGCCCACACTAAAAAATCATCCGTTGCAGACGGCGCTTTTGAAAATGACGTTGAAGCCATCTCTGAAATTCGCCGCCTGATTGACTTTTTGCCGTTAAGTGCGCTCGAAAAAGCCCCGAAGCGACCAACATTTGACCAATCAGACCGCATTGAAATGTCGCTCGACACGTTGATCCCCGCAAACCCCAACGCGCCGTACGACATGAAAGAGCTGGTTGAAAAAATCGCAGACGAAGGCGATGTGTTCGAGATTAAGCCAGACTATGCCCAAAATATCATTACCGCCTTTATTCGTATTGGCGGTGAAACGGTTGGTGTGGTGGCAAACCAGCCCATGGCGCTGGCGGGCTGCCTTGATATAAACTCTGCCCGCAAGGCCGCACGGTTTGTGCGTTTCTGTGATGCGTTTAATATCCCTATTGTAACCCTTGTGGACGTGCCCGGCTTCCTGCCCGGCACCGCGCAGGAACACGGCGGTATTATTGTGCACGGCGCGAAACTATTGTTTGCCTACGCCGAGGCAACCGTGCCGAAAGTTACTGTCATTACCCGCAAAGCATACGGCGGCGCCTACGACGTGATGTCATCAAAGCATTTGCGCGGCGATGTGAACTATGCGTGGCCCACGGCCGAGATCGCCGTGATGGGCGCAAAGGGTGCGGTTGAGATTTTGTACCGCTCAGAGCTGGGCGACCCAGAAAAAATCCAGAAACGTATCAGCGACTATGAAGACCGGTTCGCCAACCCGTTTGTGGCGGCATCACGCGGGTATGTGGATGAGGTGATCATGCCGCATTCAACCCGCCGCCGTATTGCGCATTCCTTGCAGGTTCTCAAGAAAAAGAAACAACAGAACCCGCCCAAAAAACACGACAATATCCCGTTATAATTTCACAGTAGGCTGAAGATATGTTTAAAAAAATCCTGATTGCCAACCGCGGTGAAATTGCCTGCCGTGTGATAAAGTCAGCCCAGAAAATGGGCATTAAAACCGTTGCCGTATATTCAGACGCTGACGCACGTGCCATGCACACGGAAATGGCAGACGAGGCTGTACACATTGGCCCATCTGTTGCCGCGCAGTCGTACCTGATTGCCGATAAAATTATCGCTGCCTGCAAACAAACAGGGGCCGAAGCCGTACACCCCGGTTACGGGTTCCTGTCTGAAAAAGCATCCTTTATGCAAGCGCTTGCAAAAGAAGGTATCGCGTTTATTGGTCCCGGCGAAAAAGCCATTAAGGTGATGGGCGACAAAATAGAATCTAAAATATTTGCGGCAGAAGCAGGTGTTTCTACCGTACCCGGTAGCCCTGACGTCATAGAGGATGCCGACCACGCCCTTAAAATTGCAGGCGAAATTGGCTATCCTGTTATGATAAAGGCATCAGCAGGTGGCGGCGGCAAAGGCATGCGTGTTGCATGGGACGAGGCAGAGGCCCGCGAAGGCTTTGCCCGCGCCAAATCAGAGGCGGCCAATGCTTTTGGTGACGACCGTATCCTTATTGAAAAGTTTATTGTTAACCCGCGGCATATTGAAATTCAGATACTGGCAGACAAAGCCGGTAACACCGTTTACCTGCACGAGCGGGAATGCTCTATCCAGCGCCGCAACCAAAAAGTGGTTGAGGAAGCGCCCTCTTCCTTCCTTGATGCCGCAACACGCAAGGCAATGGGCGAGCAATCTGTCGCCCTTGCCAAAGCCTGCGGTTATCACAGTGCTGGTACTGTTGAATTTATCGTCGATGTTGACCGCAACTTTTATTTCCTTGAAATGAACACACGCCTGCAAGTGGAACACCCTGTAACCGAACTGATCACAGGTGTTGACCTTGTGGAACAGATGATCCGTGTGGCAGCGGGCGAAAACCTGCCGTTCACGCAGAAAGACCTAAAAATAAACGGCTGGGCAATTGAAAGCCGGATATACGCGGAAGACCCCTTTAAGGAGTTCCTGCCCTCTATTGGTCGGTTGCGCCGCTTTAACATGCCTTCAGAAAAATCAGAAGGCGGTATAACGCTTAGGAACGATACGGGTGTCACAGAAGGGTCTGACATTTCGATGTATTATGACCCGATGATCTCGAAGCTTTGCACCCATGCGCCAACCCGTGAAGCCGCGACAGATGCCATGGCAGAAGCGCTGGACCAGTCTTACATTGATGGCATTCAGCACAATATACCGTTCCTCTCGTCCATTATGCAGCACCCACGCTGGCGTTCTGGCAACATTAGCACCAATTTCATTGCGGAGGAATTCCCAGACGGGTTTGACTACCGCATTGCCACCGCTGATGAAAAGAAAACCATTGCAATACTCGCCAGCCTGTTAACATACCGCGAAAAACGCCGCCAGCTGGCGATTAGCGGCCAACTGGATGAGCACCTTGAAGCCCCAACTGATTGGCATGTGGTGATTGACCGCGAAACATACCCGGTTGATATTGCGACCTCCCCTGCCACCCTTGAGTGGTCACCGGGCGACAGGCTTGCAAAACTTATAATCGGCGATACAAGCAATATCTATCAGGTTACGCCGCAACCTGGCGGCTGGAAAATTAGCTTCCGCGATCTTATGGTACAGGTTTTTGTATGCCGCCCTGCGCTTAGCCCCTTGCTGGCCCACATGCCGGAAAAGGTAGAGGCTGATACCAGCAATATGCTGATATGCCCTATGCCGGGCGTGCTAACATCCCTGCTGGTAAAAGAAGGCGATATCGTGCAGGCGGGGCAATCTCTCGCAATTCTGGAAGCCATGAAAATGGAAAATGTGCTTCATGCTGTGAAAAAGGCTATTGTAACCAAAATTCATGCGGAACAAGGCGCGCAGCTTGCTGTCGATACTGTTATTATGGAATTTGAAGCATGTTAAAAAACTGGCGTAATCTGGCAGAAAAAGAACTGCGCGGTAAAAACCCGGATGCCCTTGTCTGGCAGACCCGAGAAGGCATTGACCTGAACCCTCTTTACACCAAAGAAGATACCGAGCATTTGGACCCTGGTGTACCGGGCTTTTTCCCGTTCACACGCGGGGTAAAGGCCACCATGTATGCAGGCCGCCCGTGGACCATCAGGCAGTATGCGGGCTTTTCAACAGCCGAAGAAAGCAATGCCTTTTACCGCCGCAACCTAGCGGCTGGGCAAAAGGGCCTGTCTGTTGCCTTTGATCTGGCAACCCACCGGGGCTACGACAGCGACAACCCACTTGTTGTGGGGGACGTGGGCAAGGCTGGCGTTGCGATCGACAGCATCGAAGACATGAAAGTGCTGTTTGATGGTATTCCGCTTGACGAAATGTCAGTTTCTATGACCATGAACGGCGCGGTACTACCTATTCTTGCCTTTTATATTATTGCGGCAGAAGAACAGGGCGTAAGCCAAGACAAACTTGCTGGCACCATTCAGAATGACATCTTAAAAGAATTTATGGTGCGTAACACCTATATTTACCCACCAGAACCCAGCATGCGTATTATTGCAGATATTATTGAATATACGTCCGATAATATGCCGCAGTTCAACTCGATCTCTATCAGCGGCTACCACATGCAGGAAGCGGGCGCCACACAAGCGCAAGAACTGGCCTTTACGATCGCAGACGGTATCGAATATGTGCGCACCGCTGTGGCCCGTGGCCGTAACATTGACAGCTTCGCTCCGCGCCTGAGCTTTTTCTTTGCCATTGGCATGAACTTCCTGATGGAAGTATCGAAACTAAGGGCTGCACGCACCCTGTGGGCGCATTACACCAAAGATTTAGGCGCGAAATCAGAAAAATCTATGATGCTGCGCACCCACTGCCAAACATCTGGCGTGAGCCTCACTGAAAAAGACCCGTATAATAATGTGGTCCGCACCACAATTGAAGCTATGGCCGCTGTATTTGGCGGTACACAGTCGCTGCACACAAACGCGCTCGACGAAGCCATAGCCCTACCGACAGACTTTTCAGCACGTATTGCCCGTAATACCCAGCTTATCATTCAGGAAGAAACCGGCATAACCAACACGGTTGACCCCCTTGGTGGCTCGTACCTGATCGAACACCTGACCAACGAACTGGTGACAGAAGCCCGCAAGCTGATTGATGAAGTTGAAAAACTGGGGGGCATGACCAAAGCGGTTGAAGCTGGTTTCCCGCAGAAACTGATTGAAGAAGCCGCCATTAATCGCCAAGCTGATATTGATACCGGTAATGAAGTTATTGTCGGCGTTAACAAATACAAGCTCACTGACGAAGACCCGGTTGAAATTCTGGAAATTGATAACCAGTCGGTTATCCGGCAGCAAAAAGAACGCCTTAAAAAACTGCGCGACACCAGAAATGAAGACGATGTTAAAGCCGCCCTTAAAGCCCTTGCCGACGGCGCTGCGGGCAAAGCGAACTTGCTGGACCTCTGCGTGAAAGCAGCGCGGGTGCGTGCGACACTCGGCGAAATGTCTGACGCTATGGAAAAGGCATTTAACCGCCATAAGGCTGGCTTAAAGCCTAGCCCCGGTGTCTATAGAATGACAGCGTCAAAAGATGCAAAATTTGATTTCCTAATCGGCGAAGTTGAAAATTTCGCAGCCTCTCGCGGTAAAAGGCCTACTGTTCTGCTTGCTAAAATTGGGCAAGACGGCCACGACCGAGGCGTGAAAACAGTTGCGGCTGCTTTGTCTGACCTTGGCTTTAAGGTGTTGATGACCCCCCTCTTTCAAACACCGGCTGAAGTTGCAGACAAAGCAGTTGCAGACAAGGTAGACATGGTGGGGGTTTCCTCGCTTGCCGCAGGCCACTTGACACTGGTGCCAGCCCTAAGGGAAGAACTGGAGAAGCGGAATGCAAAACATATCCGTATAATCGCCGGCGGTGTTATTCCTCAGCAAGACTATGCGGCGCTTAAAGAACAGGGTGTTGCCCACATATTTGGCCCCGGCACCAATATTATGGACGCCGTACCCCACATGCTAACAACGCTGGGGCATAACATGCCGCCCCTGCCGGGTGAAGAAGTAGACATCTAAGAATATTATACGGTTCTGACACCACTAAAGGGGGCTATATGCCCCCATTTTTTTAGCCAAAACCCTAGTATTTATGCAGCTTTTTTTGCTTTGGCAGAAAACGTGGGATTTTTGACCTATCCGTTTTTGCTGTCTGACAGTATTTTCAGACTATGACAAAGACACAACATATCAGCCAAACACATAACGGCGTACGCAGGGTTGCCATGGTGGCATACCCCAACAGCCATATTCTGGATGTAATCGGCCCCCTTGAAATACTTTCAGGCACCCGGTTATTTTTGGATAAAAATACCGCAGGATACGATTTGTTTGTAGTGGCCGAAAAGAAAGGCAAACTGCAAACTTCAAGCGGCATGTATGTTTATGCCGATACAAGCTTTGATGAAGCCTTAGAGGACACAAGGCCCATTGACACCCTTATTATTGCAGGTGGGCACGGCACACTTGATGCTCTGAAAAGCCCAAAATTAATGAGCTATGTTCGCCAGACAGCACGCTCAGCAAAGCGGGTTATTTCCATATGCACAGGCGCGCTTATTCTGGCAGAAATTGGCATTCTAAACGGCAGGCGCGCCACAACACACTGGTGGTGGTGCCCTATTATGGCAGAAAAATACCCGGAAGTGCGCCTAGAGCCTGACGCCATTTACGTGCAAGACGGCAATGTATGGACGTCAGCGGGTGTAACCACCGGTATGGACCTTGCCCTTGCGATTGTAGAACATGACTGGGGTCACGACATAGCCCTGCAGGTAGCGCGCTATAATGTAATGTATATGGTGCGCCCCGGCGGACAGTCCCAGTTTAGTTCGCAGCTTATTGCTCAAAAGGCGCAAGACCCATCGCTCACCCGCGTGCTTGATCATATTTTGCAAAATTTGCACGAACCGCTGACCGTGACATCACTTGCGGCATGCGCCCATATGTCAGAGCGGTCATTTGCCCGTAAGTTTAACAAAGAAATTGGGATGACACCCGCCAACTATGTTGAAGCCGCCCGCTTTCAGGCTGCAAAAGCAGAACTAGAGCACACGGACACTTCCATAGAACAGATTGCCCTAAAAACAGGCTTCAATAACCCCGAGCGCATGAGGCGCACCTTCATGCGTCAGCTTGGCATTTCTGCCACTGAATACAGGGAGAGGTTTAGCACACTTAAAGAAAAATCATAAAAAACTGACAGCAGGAACATAACCACACAAAACGGCCTTTCCGAATATGGCAAGGCCACGAAACGCCGGATAAACGGCCCAAGTTACGACTAAAAGGATAGACTTATGAAACGCAGATATTTTCAGCGAACCCTTTCGCTTACCCAAAACACAAGAAACACGCTTCTTGCATGCTGTAGCGCTCTTACACTGATCACGGGGCAAGCCGCCGCTGATGCAGGGGACGGCAACTGGTATTTCTTTGGTGATAGCAACCTTGGCCAAGGTAACTTTAGCGCCATTGTTGGCTCACGCGGTGAAGATTTTTACCCCAACTCATCAAATAATGGCTTTGAGCGCGATTCAAACGGCCTTATATGGGCTGAAATGATGGGCCGTGATGTTGATATTATTCTCGACCCTGATCTCAATACAAACAATATTAACTTTGCCATTTCAGGTGCACATATGACACGGGGCGGCGACCTTGTGCCCTACGGCGTTGAAACAGGCGTGCTCGTGCAAACAGAAGCCTTTCGTGATCTTGTGAGCGCAGGTTCCATCACCCCAAATACAAATGACGTAGCCTTCATGATTGCAGGCGCGAACGACTTCCTAGACCGCATGGAAGCTGGTGAAGATGCCGAAAGCATTGCTACAGACGTGATCGGCGCAACCTTAGAGAACATCGAAACACTATCTGCCACAGGCATTAAAACCGTTATCATTTCAGAACTGCAACCGCTCCAGTATGCGCCTATTTTTACAGGCGATACGGAAACACAAGCCGCATTAGGGGACATGGTAAGCGCTGTAAACGATGCGATGACAAGCGCCATCGCGGAAAGTGGCCTAACAGGCGACATTAATGTCGTAACACTGAAGTACGCTGACTTGATGGCCTACCTGACAGAGAATGCGAGCACCCTTGGTTTTGATAATACAGATACAGCCTGCCTTAACTCAGACACAGGGGCCATTTGCGCCGCTGACAAAGCCGGGCAAAACCGCCATCTCTTCCTTGATGGCCTGCACATGACAGAAAAAGGCCATTCCTATGTGGCGCGCTGGTGGTCTGCCACGCTTGCGGGCGCAAACGGCAGTGCCGCGCGCATGACAAGCCGCATGCCTGACGCAGTACAGTTTAGTGCTGAAATGGCACAAACCAAACTAAACCGCCACATTGGCAAAACATCTGCAGGCAAGCTGAACCTTTTTGCTGATGTACTGTACGCTACACCAGAAATGAAAGGCTTAGGCACAAACCCAAGCATGGACCTCACGATGAAAGGCGGCCTTGTGGGCCTTGAAACCGCGCTTTCAGACAGGCTCTATGTGGGCGGCAGCATTAGCTTTATGGACACTGAGGCAGAACTCAGCGGCGAAAGCAGCTTCAAGGCATCAACCAAAGCGCTGCACGCGTGGGCATCATACGGGGTACCAAAACTAAACTTTACCCTGACCGGCCAATACGGTGACGCAAGAGTAAAAGACATCAACCGCGACACAGGCCTGCCGAACTACATTGCTGGCGGCAAAACAAAAGGCGAGTTCTGGAACATTGGTGCGGGCCTTGCCACCAACTACCAAATCGGCGCTTTTAACATACGCCTCGATGGCACTTACTATTACGGCAAGGTTGACCTAAACGGCTACAGCGAAACAGGCGTGCCGGGCCTTGGCCTTACCTACGGTGGACAAAACAAAACATCACAGTGGATCGAAAGTAACACCCTTATTGAGGCGCCAAGTTTCAGAATTGGGAACTCTGTTGAAGTGCAGCCTTTTGCCGGCACAGCATGGCGTTACCGCACAAAGGGTGATAGCCACGACCTGACTGCGCAGCTTTCTGGTAACACAGCGGCACCCGCCACTATCAAAACAGTGGCAACCGCAAAAGACCGCTACAGCGCAGAAGCAGGCGTGAAAATGATGTTCTCTGACAAGGTTGCTGTTACCACACGCTATAGCCGCCTGTGGGCGACAGACCTGAAAAAGGGTGACACCTTCCATGTTGGCCTGAACGTTACGTTCTAGAATACACACGTATAAACGCCACTGGCCAGCTAAAGAGCCAGTAACCAAACTGGGGCCTTACATTTAAGGCCCCTTTTCTTTTAGTGACGTGTTCGACCTTTAACTGCGCGGTGTTAGTGTAATCCGCACACTGGTTGAGCGCGAGCCCCGTTCTATAAGCACAATTACAACACGGGTGGGCTTCTGGTATGTGAGCGTGGTATCGTCTGCCTGAAATTCGCTGATCAGCTCCCAGCCATCTGCAGGCATATTATCCAGAAAAAAGCGCGTTACCATCTCGCTGTCAGCTTTGACACCGGCATAAATTTTACCAAATGAATTAGGCCCGCTACCCAGAATGATAGATTTTTTAGCATCTATAGCTGAGCCTTTAGGCAATTTTATATCGCCAATGGTCTTGCCTTCCTGCAAGAGGATTTCTTTTGGTGGCTGCACGCCCGTGCCGTCATAAGCCGCTACAGCCTCGGTTGGTTCTGACCCTTGGGCTGACATCTGGCAACTGCACAATACTGTCATGGCAGCAACAGCACTTACGATTGTTTTCAGCATCTCAAGATTCCCCCTGTATTCACAAGATATTAAGCCCTATATTCATAAATCAGTATGCATACCTATGTCACCCGCTTTTTCACTTTTAGGGAAATTGAGTATATTTAGCATATCCTTATGGATATTTTATATCTGCCCTCTGTACAAATAACCGTAATATTTGCAGAGTAAGAGTTTGTTATTATAGTGTCGGCCTGTTTATGAAACGTGCAATTATTGATCTTAACTTGGAACCAAGGGTTTATACTCTTGATAATTTCATGACCCCCAAAGAATGCGATCATATGATTGCGCTTGGCGGCACCAATGGAATGACACGGGCTTTTGTTTCTGGCGAAAAAGAGGGGGTGGTGTCACAAGGGCGCACCAATGACCTGTGCTGGATCAACCATAAGGCGGATGAAGTAACAACCAAATTGGCGCAACGCATTGCCGGCCTTGTCGGCTTACCACTTAGCCACGCTGAAAGCTTTCAGCTTATCCGCTATGGTATTAATGCGGAATATAAGGCCCACTTTGATGCTTTTCAGCCCGGCACAGAGGCCGGCGACAGGAATATGAAACGGGGCGGCCAGCGCCTGACAACTGTTCTTGGGTACCTGAACACCGTTAAAAAAGGCGGCGGTACAGAGTTTCCCAAGCTAAAAATAAAGATAGCAGCAGAACGCGGAAAACTGCTGGTTTTTCATAATTGTTATGACGGCACAACAAACAGGCACCCGAATAGCCTGCACGCAGGGTGCCCTGTTATTGACGGTGAAAAATGGGCCTTTAACCTGTGGTTCCGCGAGGCGAACCGCAACATGCCGTAAAATGCATTTAAAAGGTACCATAAACACAAAAAAGCCACGCCTGATACGATATAATAAAGCGCCTAAGGGCACTGTAACAGGGAAAGAAAATGTTTAAATTTGCTTTTGGCGATACATCACTCCAGCAACAGATAGAGGCTTTAGGCCTTGCTGGTGCTTATGCCGAAAACCTTAACAAAGCGACGGTCTTTGCAAAAAACTTTGCGGGTAATGGCCTTTTGCCATGCCTGACACAAGCGGCAGGCGGGCCAGATACTGCTGGCATTGAAAAGCTGGCGGCTCATATAACAAGCGGCTTCTCTAATCTGGTTATTCTCGGCACGGGTGGGTCAAGCCTTGGTGCGCAAGCCGCTACTGCACTTGCGGCTTATACAAAAGGCCTTGGTACAAAAATTTATACACCAGACAGCCTTGATCCGTTCCTGATGGACCATCTGTTTGCAAGCCTTGATCCTCTTGAGACGCATATACTAGCGATTTCAAAATCAGGTACAACGGGTGAAACCCTTGCCCAGCTTCTGGCCTGCCGCCAGTGGCTTGAAAATGCAGGCACGCAGAAACCAATGAAAGACCATTTTTCTTTCATTACCGAGCCAGGCAAACGTGCCCTTCGCACATACGGCGATGACCTTGGTAGCCTTATTCTTGATCACCCAACAGATGTGGGCGGGCGCTTTAGTGTGTTAACCAATGTTGGCATGGTACCTGTGGCTGTTGCTGGCCTTTCTGTAAAAGACTTTAGAAACGGCGCTAAGGCAGTGTGTGATGCTTTCTCGGCAGACCCTGCTATGTCGGCCGCTGTTGTAGGCGCAGCCCTTATCCAAACCCTGAATGAAAACCTGGGTGTTACACAGGTTTTAATCATGCCTTACGCCGAAAGCCTGCGCGCTTTTACACGCTGGCACGGGCAGTTATGGGCAGAAAGCCTTGGTAAAAACGGCCTTGGCACCACCCCTATTCGTGCGGTAGGCCCCGTGGACCAGCATAGCCAGATGCAGCTTTTCCTTGATGGGCCTAACGACAAATTCTGCACTATTGTAACGGTGCCAAGCTACGGTAAAGGCCCGCGCATAGATGTGGCTGCCGCCGAAAAATACGGCCTTACCTATATGGCGGGCCGCACCATTGGCGATATGGTTACATGCCAGTCGCGTGCTACACAGGATACACTGCGCGCCAAAGGGCGTTTGGTACGGGAAATTGTAATCGACAGCCTGTCGGAAGAGAATCTGGGCGGGCTTTTTGCCTCTTTTATGTTGGAAACCGTTATCACCGCCCACCTGATGGGGGTTGATGCCTACGACCAGCCAGCCGTGGAAGAAGGCAAAATTTTAACACGAAAATACCTTGGTGAACTTTAATAAAAATCTGGGCATAAGCCCGAAGGGAATATTTGATGCATAAGCCAATTAAAAAAATCGTTCTACCTGTTGCGGGCCTTGGCACCCGGTTTTTGCCTGCAACCAAAGCCATACCAAAGGAAATGCTGCCTGTGCTTGACCGGCCCCTGATCCAGTATGCGGTAGAAGAAGCCCTTGAGGCAGGCATTGACGAGATCATCATGGTAACAGGCCGTAACAAGCAGGTAATGGAAGACCATTTTGACCATGCGTACGAGCTTGAAAAAATCTTGCAGGAAAAAGGCAAGGATGAAGCCTTGGAAATTTCCCGCTCGATGCTGCTTGAGGAAGGCCGTATCACCTATGTGCGCCAGATGCGCCCACGCGGTCTTGGCCACGCCATTTGGTGCGCCCGTGCCTTTGTGAATGGTTCACCCTTTGCTGTTGCGCTGCCCGATGACCTGATTAAAGGCAAGCCCGGCGTGCTAAAGCAAATGGTTGAAGCCTATAACGAAGTAGGCGGTAACATTGTTGCCACCATGAATGTACCCCGCGAGGACACCAGTAAATACGGCGTTATTACCCCCGGCACAAAAACCAAAAACCTGATCGAGGTAACGGGCCTTGTGGAAAAACCACACCCTGAGGATGCCCCCTCAACCGAAGCTGTGGTGGGACGCTATATCCTGCAGCCGGAAGTGATGGACAAACTAGCAGAAAAGCAAATTGGTGCAGGCGGCGAAATACAGCTAACAGACGCCCTTGAAAAGCTGATAGGTGAACAGCCTTTCCATGCCCTTAATTTTGAAGGGCGCCGGTTTGACTGTGGTAGCAAAATTGGTTGGTTGATGGCGAACCTTTCGTTTGCAGCAGAAGACCCCCACCTTGCAAGCCGCATAAAAGAGCTGATCACATTCCAGTAAAACACCTGTTTATATCTTTTTATATAATGGGTTGCATAGAGGGTTATGGCTGTTAAACTGGCCGTAACCCTGAACCGAAACACACAAATCACGACAACAAGAAAAGGCCGATGCCCAAAACAGACTGGTGGCATAACGCAATTATTTATCAAATTTATCCCCGCAGCCTGATGGACAGTAACGGCGACGGTATTGGGGACCTGCCCGGCATTCTTGATAAACTTGGATATATTGCCGATCTCGGCGTAGACGCGATCTGGGTATCTCCGTTTTTCAAATCGCCGATGAAAGATTTCGGCTATGACATAAGCGATTACCGCGCTATTGACCCTATGTTTGGCACCATGGCAGACTTTGACAAGTTGGTAAAAGAAACCCACAAACACGGCCTGAAGCTTATTATCGATCAGGTTCTTAGCCACACATCAAGCAGCCATCCGTGGTTTATCGAAAGCAAATCAAGCAGAACCAACCCCAAAGCAAGCTGGTATGTTTGGGCAAACCCTAATGAAGAAGGGTTTGAACCCAATAACTGGCTTTCCATCTTTGGTGGTCCGGCATGGAAATGGAACAAAACCCGCAAACAATATTATCTGCACAACTTTCTAAAGTCGCAGCCGGACCTGAACTACCATAACCCCGAAGTGCAGGACCAAATGTTACAGGAAACCAAATTCTGGCTGGACCGAGGTGTCGACGGTTTCAGGCTAGATGCCATCAATTTCTGCTTTCATGACAAACTCCTGCGCGACAACCCTTTAAAGCCGATGGAAGAGCGCCGTGGGCGTGGCTTTAGCCCAACAAACCCCTATGCAGCGCAGTATCATATTTATGATAACACCCAGCCCGAAAACCTTGTATTTCTGGAGCGCCTTCGAGACCTGACAGACCAATATAACGGCGTTGCCCTCATGGGCGAGATCAATTCGGAAGACGCGATTAAAACCATCCGCGAATATACCGAAAGCCACCGCCGCCTGCACACGGGCTATAGTTTTGAACTTCTAGTGGATGATTTCTCCACCCATCACATTCGCTATACGGTAGAAGAACAAGAACGCCACATGGCTGGGGACTGGGCATGCTGGGCGATCAGCAACCATGATGTACCCCGTGTTTTATCGCGCTGGGGTGGCATTCACGGCACGCCAGAGCTTGCCAAGCTTTACACTGCTCTTTCTGCATCGCTGCGTGGCTCTGTTTGCTGCTATCAAGGGCAGGAACTAGGCCTAACCGAAGCCACTATCCACCCGCGTGATATGCGCGACCCATACGGCATTCAGTTTTGGCCTGAATTTCATGGCAGGGACGGCTGCCGCACTCCCATACCGTGGAATTCCGCTGCTGATAATGCGGGCTTTTCCACTGCCAAGCCGTGGCTACCGGTACCAGAGGAGCATTACGCCCTTGCTGTATCAGAACAGGAAGATAACCCTGAATCTGTGCTCACCCTATTTAAAACCTTTATGGCGTGGCGCAAAGACCAGCCCGCGCTTTTATACGGTGATATAGAATTTATCGACACACCAGACGGTAGCCTTGCCTTCCTTCGAAAGGCCCCGGAGCAAACCATTTTATGTTGCTTTAATTTTAACGACGAAGTGGTCATTCTTGATGTACCCGCAGATGGAACCCTAACCAGCCTTTATGGGCACGGCTTTAAAACTGCCTCTGACTGTGACCACGATATTTACCTGCCGCCCCATGGTGCATTTTTTGGCGACCTAAAAAAACCGTAAGGCAAAGCACGCCTTGTTCCGTCATCTAGGGCATAAACACAGGACGTGGGCTATGGCGAAAAAAGAAACAATTTACCGACACAGGTTACCGGTTCGTATCTGGCACTGGCTGAATGTTGTCGCGTTTATAGTACTACTCATGAGCGGTTTGCAGATCTTTAATTACCACCCGGCCCTCTACTGGGGCGAAAGCGGCCATCACGGCATGGACAGCTTTATCGCTATCACGGCACCTGCTAAAGATGCTGTATCTGACCGTAGCACCCTTACCATTGGTTCTATGGAATTTGACGTAACCGGTATTCTTGGCATAACGCGTGAAGAAAATGGCCGGATGCGCAGCTATGCTTTCCCACCTTTGGTAACCCTGCCGTCCAACCGCAGCTTGGCGCTGGGGCGCGATTGGCACTTTCTGGCAGCATGGCTTTTTGCCATCAATATTGTTGTGTATTTGCTATACGGCCTGATCAGCCGCCATTTCTGGCGGAATTTCACACCTTCCCGTGCACAGCTTAAACTACGCCATATAGCTGCTGACCTATGGTTGCACCTGCGCTTTAAGCGCCACCACGGCGAAGCGGCAAAAAACTATAACCTTCTGCAAAAGCTGGCCTATATCACTGTTGTTTTTATCTTATTACCCGTCATGATTTTAACAGGGCTTACCATGTCGAATGCGGTAACCGCTGTGTTCCCTGAGCTTTTTACCCTGTTTGGCGGCCGGCAATCTGCCCGCACAATTCACTTTATCGCGGCAAGCGGCCTCGTTGCTTTTGTTATCATTCACTTTATCCAGCTTTTTGTTGCAGGCTTTATCAATGAAATGCGCAGCATGATAACCGGCTGGTTCACTGTGCCGGAGGAAAAGAAAAAATGAGCAAACCTCTTATTACCCGCCGTAAATTGCTTTCATACGGCACAGCCTTGCCGCTTGTGCCTACCGGGCTTTTCCTAAGCGGCTGCCAGCAACAGCCGGACACCCCAACCTTTAGGGAATTGCTTGATTTTGGCCGCAGCCTGACCATGAAATCGCAGCGCCTAATGCTGGCACACAAGCCACTTGTGCGCGAACTGCCTGCCAGTGAAATATCGGCGACCTTCCCCTCAAACGGCACCCATAAACCAGCGGGCGACACATACCAGCGCTGGCTTGATAATAGCTTTACAAATTGGCGGCTTGCCGTAGACGGCATGGTTGAACGGCCCTTGTCGCTAAAGCTGGATGATATTAAAAGCATGCCAGCACGCAGCCAGATTACCCAGCATAACTGCGATGAAGGCTGGTCCGCCGTGGGTCAGTGGAAAGGCGTGCCACTTGCCACTATTCTCATGATGGCAGGGCTAAAGCCTGATACGCGCTTCATTATTTTTCACTGTTCTGACGGCGACGGCAAAAACTATTATTATGAAAGCATCGATTTGTTTGATGCTTTTCACCCCCAAACAATTCTGGCGTACGAAATGAACGGCGAGCCACTGCCGGTACAGCACGGCGCGCCCATCAGGTTACGGGTTGAGCTACAAATCGGCTATAAAAACGCAAAATATATCGAGCGTATTGAGGCAGCCAACACCCTGCGCCATGTTGGCAAGGGTGGCGGCGGTTACTGGGAAGACAAGGGTTTTCAGTGGTACGCAGGCTTATAACCGGCCTTATTCAATCGGTGCATCAGGGGAATATATAACATATATTTTGGTATAACCTTTAGTTTCCCAAACGCCTTTCCATTCCTTGCCTATGGTCACGGCATCACCCGCTTTTATCTCGGTAACGGTGCCGTCATCCGATGTAAGGGTAACGCCGCCTTCCAGAAAATACATAAATTCGTCCACACCGTATGGGTCAAGCGCCATCCGCACTGGGCCTGATTTATACATGCCGCTATCAAACTTCTTGTCGCTTGAAAGGAATGTTTCCACATCCTGTGTTTCGTAGGGGCCAAGCTCACTTTCATACTGGTGGATAACCAAACGGGGGTCTTTGAAGATAGCGCCCGCAATTTCATCCTTGGAAAGTTTTTCAGGATGCTGCATTTCTTCTGCTGCTACAGGAGTTTGAAAAAGCACAAAACCCGCAACCATTAGTCCTGATAAAATCGCTTTCATAACACAGCTCCTATTTCTCTTTTTCGCGGTTAAAATCATCCTCAAGTCTTACAATATCATCTTCACCCAAATAACTGCCTGATTGAACCTCAATTAGCCTGAGCGGTATTTTACCGGGGTTTGCAAGCCGGTGCACAGCGCCAAGCGGCAAATAAATTGACTGATTTTCGCTCAGCAAGTGGGTTTCAGCGTCGCGTGTTATCACAGCAGAGCCTTCCACAATAATCCAGTGCTCAGCCCGGTGATGGTGCTTTTGCAGGCTTAAGCGCTTGCCGGGGTACACTTCAATTTCTTTCACCTGATAGCGGCTGCCAACGGCCAGTGTGCGGTAGTTGCCCCACGGGCGGTAAACAGTGCTATGAAAATCCACTTCTGGCCGTCCACTAGCCTTCAGGCTATCTACCAGCCTTTTAACGTCCTGATCACGATCCTTAGGGGCCACCATTACAGCGTCGTCTGTTGCCACCACGATAAGATCATCCACCCCAATGGTAGACACAAGCTTCTCGCCCGCATGAATAAAACAGTTATGGCTATCAAGCGCCAGCACGTCACCCACTAGCACATTACCGTTCTGGTCTGGTGTTTGCACATCAGCGAGTGCTGAAAAACTACCCACATCAGACCAGCCGAACTCTGCCGGTACAACTGCCGCACGGCTGGTTTTTTCCATAATGGCATAATCGATGCTGTCGGCAGGTACAGCGCTAAATTCTTTTTCACCCATACGTAAAAAGTTAAGGTCCGGCACTGCGCTTTTCAGAGCTTTTTCAGCAGCTTTCAGCATGGCTGGCTGATGCTCTTTAAATTCCGCTAAAATAGTGCTGGCCGCAAACATAAACATGCCGCTATTCCAGCTATAGGTGCCTGCTTCCAGATACTTGGCAGCCGTTTCAGCGTTTGGCTTTTCCTGAAAAGCGCTTATGATACGCGCACCCTTCGCGCCCTCAATTTCAGAGCCAGCATTAATATAGCCATAGCCAGTTTCCGGGCGTGTTGGTGTCATGCCAAAACATACCAAATAGCCTTTCTTGGCGGCACATGCTGCTGTATTAACAGCTTTATGAAAGCCCGGCATATCCAAAATAACATGGTCTGACGGCAGGAACAGCAGCAAGGCGTCTGGGTCAACCTTCGCGATCTTAAGGGCCGCCACAGCCACAGCGGGCGCGGTATTACGCCCTACCGGCTCCAACAGGACTGATTGCAGGCTCACATCCACTTTTGCAGCCTGCTCATTAATGATAAAACGGTGATGCTCGTTAGCAACCACCAGCGGTGCGCCAAACCCGTATGTTTCACCCACACGTTCCAGCGTTAAAGTAAACAGGCTTTTTGTCCCCAGCATTGGCAGGAACTGTTTTGGGTACTTTGACCGCGACATGGGCCACAGCCGTGATCCCGAACCACCAGACAGAATGACAGGATAGATCGTTTTCTTCATAAGTTCCTCAGCTTGCTACCTTTTGGTATTCTGATGAAGATAGGGTTAGATTATCGATACGGTCAATGAAGCTTTTTAACAGTTTCAACAAATTCAGCAGCTTCTACCTCTGACACCCATAAAGGCAGCGTACCCATATGTGTTGTTTGCACCGAAATTTTCACTCCAAGATTATAGGCCACAATCAAGCGTATCAAAAGGTCCGACCCTTCAGCAACCTCTACTGTGTCAGAGCCAGATTTTTGCATTTCCACTGCCAGTCGCTGTGCTTCATAGGCAATCTTTCGGCTAAGGAGAACGTCTGAACCCTTTACTGCAGCAAATAAGGATACATACTTATACGTGCCGCTCCCTGCATGGCCCACCAAGGCCTTAACGCCTTTCACTTTAAACCCATGCGCCACAAGCTGCCGCACATCTCGTATATAGGTCATGGCGCGCTGAGTAGATGGTTTTTGCCACAAAAATGCCAAGCGTGCCAAAATACGCAGCGCACGCTCAGGCGCGCCGTCGTCTTCCGCTTTTTCGTAGGCAGAAAGCAGTAACAGTTCATCGCGGCATCGCAAAATTTCGGCAACAGCAACATCTTCCACATCAACACTGTGGTGCTTAAGCTGAAAACTGCTGGTAATGCCAACAGGTGCCCCATTTGATGTACGCGCAATTGAAAACAGCGCCAACGGACCACCTTTGCGCCCAGAAAGCCATATGCGCTGCAATCCCGCATTATTCACAGGGTCAGCAAACAAAAGCTGTGTCTGCTCTGCCTGTTTTATTTCCCTGCCCCATATGGTGAAATACCGAATGCGAACCTCTACAGCGCCGCGCACACCGCCCCGCTGTGTGGTTAGGGCTTCAATGTCTAAACAGCGCAAACGGGCACGCCCCAGCAGGAAAAACCGTTTCAAGGGTCGCCGTGCCAATAGTATTTTTTGCGGATGCAACATGCCAAAAACGCCGAAACGCGAAGCTAGAAAATCACTTCCTGTTAGCTTTCTGTAATCAGCCAAGGCGCTCACAGTCTGCTCCGCAACGCTTCAAAAAACCGGTTTGAAACCAGCGCTGGCTGGCGACTCTCTGCCCATGCTTTAATAGTGTTGCAGGCTTCAGGGTCTTTTGCCGTTGCCGCCGCTTTAAGAGATCCTTGCACCACCCCTTTCATGCCCGGGCCGGTATCAAAGAACGCAATATGGTCTTCAATCCCTTCAAACACAGCTTTAAAATCTCTTGATGTAACAATGGGCTTACCAAAGCTGGCGGCGGTCATCAGAACACCGGAATTAAGGCCGTTTATATAAGGGCACATAACCACATCTGCGGCCTGAAAATATAATTGTACATTCTGGTCATCCACAAAAGACCTTACTGACAAAACATCAGGCCTACCTGCCGTTAAACCCAGTATTTCCTCGGTAAACTCTGGCGTACTAGAGCGACCTACAAGCAAAATGCGAGCGTCGCCGTCAAACGCTGCCTGTAGCGAATCAAGCCGGGCTAAAAACTCGCGCGCGCCTTTTTGTGGGAGCATTTTTCCAAAAAGCAAAAATACTGTTTCATTTTCACCAAGGCCTAGCTGAAACCTAGCTGTACTGCGTGACATGTAATTGCTGTACACCCCGGTATAGGAAGGATGGGGCACGATAAAGGTTTTATCCGCAGGTACACTATAGTGCGGCGCACACAGGGATGCACTTTCCGGGTTCATGATATGCAAAAAGTCAGCCCGCGCCGCAATAAGCGACCTAAGGCTATATTCTTCCTCCTCAAACACACTTTCATGCGATACCCGGTTATGAATGGTCCACAATAGTTTGTGGCCGCTTGACTGGATATTGTCTAACAGGTTTAAAAACTGCCAGCTTGCAGCTTTGGCCGCTGCCGCAGTTTCAACCGTGTCAAATATTCTGTGTACCCAGTGTAAATGTAGAATAAGCTTTACGCCGTCAGGAGCAAGTGCCACATCGTCAAGCCTGCCCACAGGGAAACAGGCAAAACCATTTTGAAATGCCGACGCATACAGCATATGTTGAAATGGGTTTCTTTTATCCTCAGGATAAAAGGCAAGCAAATAGCCTTTTTCCCGTCCCTCCAGATTATACCCTTCAGCGGCTAGCGCCAAGGCACCGTCCATGCAGGTTTCCGTAAAAGACCGAACCGACCCATATTTTTCAAGTTGATTTAGCATAAACTGTCTATACTGTCCCCAAAGCTACTCAATGATTAAAATCTAAATCGTTCTTTTAATTTAAACATCATTTTAATATAAAGGCGACTGTATTAAATCCAGTCATACTTCAGGTCATTTAATGTTAATTGAAGAACTTGCCCTTCCGGGTGTATATTTGTTTACCCCAAAACGTCACGGTGATGATCGTGGTTTTTTCTCTGAAACATTTAGCAAAGTACAATTTGCCGAGGCTGTGCCCGGTGTTGAGCTGATTCAGGACAACCATTCTTTTTCAAAAGATATGGGCGTAATTCGCGGGTTGCACTTTCAATTGCCACCACACGCACAGGGCAAACTGGTGCGGGTACCAAATGGGCGTGTGCTGGATGTGGTGGTTGATCTGCGTGTTGGCTCCCCCACCTACGGCCAGCACCTGTCGGTTGAACTATCTGGCGAAAACTGGAAACAACTTTGGGTACCAGCAGGCTTTGCCCACGGTTTTTGCACGCTCGAGGCCAATACCGAGTTTTGCTATAAAGTAAGCGCCTATTACGCCCCGGAAAGTGATAGTGGCATTATATACAATGACCCTGACCTAGCGATCGACTGGCCCGTGGGTGAAGACAAAGCTATTTTGTCTGCAAAAGACCAAAAACTACAAAAATTTCGTGATTTTACATCACCTTACATTTTTAATGAATAGATAGAGAAAGCACCGGGCATGAAAATACTTGTTACAGGAGGGGCTGGATTTATCGGTTCTGCTGTCTGCCGTTATCTGGTGCAGGAACTCGGGCACAGTGTTGTGAATGTTGACAAGCTTACATACGCTGGCAACCTTGCAAGCCTTAAGGAAATTGAAAACAGCCCACTTTACCATTTTGAACAGGTGGATATCTGCGACAGACCTGCGCTTGACAGTGTATTTACCGCACACAAGCCCGACGGTGTGATGCACCTAGCGGCGGAAAGCCATGTTGACCGCTCGATCACTGGTGCCGCAGACTTTATTAACACCAATATTATTGGCACCTTTAACATGCTGGAAGCTGCACGCAGCTATTGGGGCACACTCAGCGAAGCAGCCAAAGCAGCTTTCCGTTTCCTGCACGTTTCAACCGATGAGGTTTATGGCAGTTTAGGGGCTGAAGGCCTGTTTCAGGAAACAACCCCTTATGACCCAAGTTCGCCTTATTCGGCCTCTAAAGCATCAGCTGATCATTTGGCAAATGCATGGTATCATACATATGGTTTCCCGGCGGTTATCAGCAATTGCTCGAACAATTACGGGCCGTACCACCTGCCTGAAAAACTCATTCCACTGGTTATACTGAATGCCCTCGACGGCCAGCCCCTGCCTATCTACGGTGACGGCACCAATATTCGAGACTGGCTGTTTGTTGATGACCACGCCGCCGCGCTCTTTACTGTGCTAACAAAAGGCAGGTTAGGCGAAAAATATAATGTAGGCGGCAGGAACGAGCGCACAAACCTTGAGGTTGTTACCCGCATCTGTGAAACGCTTGACAGGCTGCGCCCTAAAAATGCCCCTTATGCAGACCAGATTACCTTTGTAACAGACAGGCCCGGCCATGATGCCCGCTATGCGATTGATGCCAGCAAACTAGAGACAGAGCTGGGCTGGAAAGCACGGGAAACCTTTGAAACCGGCATTGAAAAGACTATTGTATGGTATCTGGAAAATGAATGGTGGTGGGCACCACTGCGCACCCATGCGGCGGAACGCAAGGGCGTCTTGAAAGGCAAATAATATCATGCGCATTTTTATTGCTGGCGGCTCTGGGCAGGTTGCCCTTTCCCTACAGGAAGCTGCAAAGGCAAAAGGACTGGACTATATAGCAGCAGGAAGGCCTGATTTTGATCTGGCCAACCTTGCAAACCTTGAAAGCTATATAGCAGACCATAAGCCCACTGCAATCATCAATGCCGCCGCCTATACCGCGGTTGATGCCGCCGAAGACGATGCCACCACCGCGCTTGCCATCAATGCAGACGGCGCAGGCAAGTTGGCGCGCATTGCTCACAAAATGCAGGTACCTTTTGTCCATATTTCAACCGACTATGTTTTTGGCGGCCTGAAAAAAACACCTTACACAGAAAAAGATCCGGTGCGACCAACCGGTGTTTACGGCCACAGCAAACTTGCTGGCGAAATCGCTGTTAAGGCCGAAAATACCAAAGCGGTTATTCTGCGTACAGCATGGGTCTATAGCCCTTTCGGGAAAAACTTTCTAAAAACCATGCTGAACCTTGCCAAAACCAAAGACACACTCGGTGTGGTAAGCGACCAGCTAGGCAACCCAACCTATGCAGCGGACATTGCGGCCGCATGCCTGCATGTACTGGATGTATTAACCAGTGGAGAGCCAGATAAAAAACACGCAGGGGTTTTCCATCTGGCAGGCACAGGCAGTACAAGCTGGCACGGTTTTGCTGCTGAAATTTTCAAGGAAGCCGCTAAATACGGTCATCCTGTACCCACGCTGAACCCGCTTACAACGGCTGAATACCCTACAAAAGCAAAACGCCCCGCGAACAGCAGGCTAAACTGTGATAAATTTGAAAAAACATATGGCTTTACCATGCCCAGCTGGCAAGACAGCACGGCACACTGTATCAAACGGCTTTTCGAAGAAGGCCTACTCGGCTAAGCTTTAAAAACATTTACACAAACAGGCTTTATAGCCTGTGATCCAAGGGGGATTTCATGAAAGGTATTATTCTGGCTGGCGGTTTAGGGACACGACTGCACCCGATCACCAAATCAATCAGCAAACAGTTATTGCCTGTTTATGACAAGCCGATGATTTATTACCCGCTGACCACCCTTATGCTTGCGGGCATTCGGGAAGTGCTGATTATCAGCACACCGCACCACCTGCCCCTATACCGTGATTTGCTGGGTGATGGCAGCCAGTGGGGCATTGAGATACAATATGCCGAGCAGCCAAACCCTGAAGGACTAGCGCAGGCGTTTCTGATCGGCGAAAAATTTGTAAATGGCCAACCCTCTGCACTCGCGCTCGGTGATAATATTTTTTATGCAGCAGGCTTCACGCAGTATCTGAAAAAAGCTGGTAGTGTGGAAAAGGGCGCTTATGTCTTTGCCTACCCTGTTGGCAACCCCGAAGATTTTGGTGTGGTTGAAATGGGGCCTGATGGTCGCGCGCTTTCGATTGAGGAAAAGCCCAAAGCCCCAAAAAGCAACCTTGCTGTAACCGGCCTATATTTTTACGATAAAGACGTGGTTGATATTGCTAAATCGATTAAGCCATCCGCGCGCGGTGAGCTGGAAATAACCACGGTCAATGAAGTTTATATGAACCGGGGCGACCTGAACGTCATCAAACTGCTACGCGGTACAGCATGGCTTGACACAGGCACTGTTGACAGTCTCTTGCAGGCAAGCCACTTTGTGCAAACAATTGAAGCGCGCCAAAGCCTGAAAATCGCCTGCCCCGAGGAAGTGGCATGGCGTGGTGGTTTTATAGACGATGCCAAGCTCGCAGAAATGGCGGGCGAATATAAAAACAGCTACGGCACATACCTTAAGCATATCCTTAAATATGGCCCTTCCGGTTATTAACTATGTGGGCATGGTTCAAAAAACAGCCTAAACGCATTACAGAAGCAGACATTCGGTTTCTGTTTTTGCTGTGCTTGGGGCACGAACCGGAAGACACCACAGAAATTACCAAGCGCCTTGACCTTAGTATATTTGGCGCTGCCAAGTCGCTCATCGCATCGCGGGCTTTTTACCGCGATATTCTGATGCCGCTTAGCCTTGGGCGCAAGCCATTACAGCAGAGCTATAGCACGTACCAGCAAAGCCTAATTCAGGGTGGTTTACAACAACACTTCAGCCACACTGTTACTAGTGGCCCACTGCTACAAAACCATTTTTCGGCACTGGTTTGTGCCATGCAGGCCCCCCGGTTTTTAAGGGTTCTGGATGCGGCCTTACCCCACCTTGAAACGGCATGGCTAAAAGCACGGCTACAAGAATGCATCCAAAGCTCCAACCATACTTTAACAGGCCGACTAGAACAGCTTGAAGGGACACACCTGTCAGGTTACGCCGTTGATACAGAAATGCCTGACCGGCCCATTATGCTGGATATATTTGTAAATGACACCTACGCAGGCAGCAGCCAAACAGGCTCGCTTCGCCGTGATGTTCAGGAAATATACGGCGGCCAAGGCCGTTATGGCTTTACCCATGACCTGCACCTGCCCCAACACCAGCAGGAAATGGATAGCCTTGTCATTACCATATACGACCATGAAAGCGGCAACCCCATTTGCAGGCCGCGTGAATATGCGCCCGTCAGCGCAAAAAATGCACACTATGTGCAGTCACTTGTGCTTGAGCTTGCTGAAACACGCAAACAGCTTGAAATCACGGCGGCTCCGGCGGCAGATGCACTCTTTGAAACGTTGACAAAAATTGAAGGGGCACTACCAAACCTTCAGCAATATGCCGCTTTTCCGGTAACCGAATATGCAGGCTTTAAAGCGCTGTACAAAACAGCACGTGCGCCCAGTTTACCTAAAAAAGCACCTACTATTGTATCGGTCAACAGCCCAACCGCTGCCGTAACCGCAACAGAAGACCTGATCATCATCTATGATAGCAAAACCGAGCTGCATGATGATATAGCTGCATGGATTCAAGCTGCGGCACTTGCAAACCCGGAAGCCGCACTGTTTTTTGCAGACCATGACAGCATAAAACCGTGCGACACCCACCATAGCCCTGTTTTCAAAAGCGCCTTTGATATCGACATGCTCTTGCAGCGACCAGGTTATGCCTGCGCTTTTGCAGTGCGCCGCACCGCCCTGACAGAGCTGGGCGGACTGGTACAAAATATGAAAACCGCCATATGGTATGACCTGTGGCTCAGGCTCTATGCAGCAAAAGGCAAAAACGCTTTCCATCATATCCCGCATGTTTTGTGGCATTACAAGGAACGCCCCTCCGTATCGGCCGGTAGCGCAGAGGCCGCACTCAATGCCTTTCTGAAGCTGAAAGCCCCAAAGGCCATAGCAGTGCCCCATAGCGACTATTACGGCGGCAACCTCGCCGACACTTATACAGTAAACTGGCCGCTTGACGATACGATGCCAAAGCTCGCCATTATTATCCCAACCAAAGATGCCTTGCCGCTGCTACGCACCTGTATTGACAGTATTCGCCGCACCCTAGAATACCCATACCAGACAGAAATTATTATCATGGATAATGGTAGCCAAGAGGCCGAAACCAAACAGTGGCTGCGGGAAGCCGATAATATGGATGGCATTCGGGTTCTGGTGCACGATGCACCGTTTAATTGGGCCGAAATCAATAACCGTGCCGTTACTGAAACAGATGCAGACTATCTCCTGTTTCTAAATAACGACACAGTCGCGATGGACAAAGGCTGGGATCATACCTTGCGCGCACAGCTAAACCGGCCTGAAATTGGCCTTGTTGGTGCGCGCCTGTTATTTGAAGATGGCACCTTGCAATATGCAGGCTATGTGCTGCATCCCACGGCTATTGTTCTAAAAGAAGCTTATAACCAGCCACCCGGTGCAGGTGGTTACGGCAACAGAAGCAAACTTTGCCATAACACTTCCGCTATTATCGGGGCTTTTATGGGCTGTCGCCGAAGTGTTTATAATGATGCTGGCGGCTTTGATGCAGCAGGCCTTGCTGTTGCCTTTAATGATGTGGATTTTAGCCTGGCCGTTAAACATAAGGGCTTTGTAAACCTTTACTGCCCGCACATCACATTTCAACATCACGAATCTAAAAGCCGTGGCTATGATGCACAAAGCACAGAAAAAACCAAACGTGTTGATATTGAGAGAAAAGTAATGCAAGAAAAATGGAGTCATATTTTAGTAATGGATGATTGCTACTCTCCGGCCTTTCTTGCTCAAGAACCAACACATATGTTTCTTGCAGTGCCGAATAAAGACTGTATAACCGCTGGTTAGCACGGGGGCGGATTTAAAGGTCATTATAGTTTTATCTGTGGGTGTAAAACTATAATTAACGTTGGTGCATCTGTTTATGAAAAAAATTTTATCAGCTGCTTTACGTCTTTTTCATAAAAAAGATCACCTCTCCCCAAGAGTTGTTAGAGAATATCTACTAACATCAGGGCTTTTTCAATTCGAATGGTATGCGACCCGCTACCCGGAAGCGGCCAAAGCCGGTAACTCACCGCTTGAGCATTATTTAACGATCGGCGAAAAAGCAGGCTATCACCCCAGCCCTTATTTTGACCCAGTGTGGTATAGGGGTCATGCAAAAGGCACCAAAAAATATAAAGGTCCGGCCTTACTCCATTATGCCTTGATAGGCTGGAAAAATGGCAAAGACCCCTCCAGTGTTTTTTCTACCACCTTATATTTGCAAGAATACCCCGAAGTTTTGAAAGCGGATATATGCCCCCTGCAGCACTATCTTCAGGAAGGTGTCTATACCGGAAAAGTTGCTTTTCCGCGCCAGCTTCAAAAAAGCAGTGATGGGGCAAAACTATTAAAAGACATGCGTCTCATTGCAGAAAGTGATCTGTTTAACCCAGAATGGTATAAAAAATACTATGCCGACTTCTGGGACAGGGAAAATTATATAAACCCACTCTACCATTTTGTAACAAGGGGCCACGCCCAGAACAGAAAACCAAACCCTGTATTTGAAACAGCATGGTACAGGCAAACCTACGCAAAGCAGGTTGGCAAAGAAAATCCGTTTGTCCACTATCTGAAAAGCGGCGAACAGCAAGGCTTCATGCCTGCGCCAACCTTTTGCCCACGCGCCTATTTCAAGCGGCACAAAAACCTGTCACCGGGCGAAACAAGCGCACTGAAGCACTATATTCAAAATGGTTTTGGGATTGGTGAACCCATGCCCAAGCCTGTTGTCAAAAAAACCAGAACCAATGGTTCGGCAAAGCTACCCATTGATCCGGGTCTAAGAGGCTTGATTGACTATACAAAAAGCGAACTGGCCCCCCAGAAACTGACATTTGACAGCACTTCCCTGAAAATTCACTGGGTTATCCCTGATTTTGCAGCAGGTGGCGGCGGCCACATGACCATTTTCCGTATGACAGAATACCTAGAGCGCATGGGGCACAGGCAAACAATTTGGCTGTACAACCCCACCATGCACACAAGCGAAACAGACGCGCACGATGATATTCTCAAGCATTTTCAAAATTTCAACGGTAGGGTTAAATTTCTCGACAAGCGCTTTGAAAAAGCGAAGGGTGATATCATAATCGCTACTGACTGCTGGACTGTGTGGCCGGTTTTATCTGCATCCAATTTTAAACGCAGGTTTTATTTTGTTCAAGACTATGAGCCCGCATTCCACCCTATGGGGTCTGCTTTTCTTACGGCTGAACAAACCTATAGAGAAGATCTGGACTGTATTTGCGCAAGCCCGTGGCTGCAAAAGATCATGACAGAAAAATATGGGCGCTGGGCAAAAGCCTTTTGGCTGGCGGCGGATACCAAACTATACTTCCCTGTACCAAAGAAAAAAGAAAACAAACGTCCCCGTATTGCTTTTTATGCCCGCTATTTTACAGCCCGGCGGGCAGTTGAGCTTGGCATGCTTGCCCTTGAAGAACTTGCAAAAACCGGTGCTGATTTTGAAGTACATTTTTTTGGGGCACCGCTGAATTTCACCACAGCTTCTTTCCCTTTTGTAGATCACGGTGTGGCAGCGCCCGAAAAACTCGCAACCATTTTCCAAAAAGCCGATATTGGTGTTGTTTTTTCAGCTACCAATTATTCACTGGTACCACAGGAAATGATGGCTTGTGGCTTGCCTATTGTCGAGCTTGACGGTGAAAGCACACGAGCCATTTTCCCAGATACCGTCGTAACCTTTGCGGCACCACACCCAAAAGCGATCGCGGAAGCAATCCTGTCGCTATTGCAAAATGATAGCAAACGCCGAAAACAGTCTAAAGCAGCGCTTGAATGGGTACGCAGCTTTAGCTGGGATCAATCTGCCAAACTTATTGAAACTGCCTTTCAGCAACGGCTAGAAAGCTTGTTTGAAAACAAAAAAAGAACCCTTAAAAAACCAGCAATACTTTCTAGCACTGGCATAAAAGCTTCTGTGGTTATACCTACACTGAACGCTGGTACCGTGTTTGAAAAAGTGCTTGAAGCCGTTATGGACCAGCAAACAGACTGGCCCTTTGAGGTTTTGGTTATAGATAGCGGCTCGACGGATAGCACGCTTGAAATAGTTGCAAAATACCCAGCTGTGAAGCTGCACCAAATCGCTAAAGAGGATTTCAACCACGGCGGAACACGCAATTTGGGGGTAGAGCTTACAACCGGTGACTTTATAGCTTTTCTAACCCACGATGCCCTGCCCGCCAATAACCGCTGGCTCCATAATTTAGTCACCGCTATTGAACGGTTTCCAAATGCGGCAGGCGCGTTTGGCAAACATCTGGCATGGCCTGAAGCATCACCCTTTACCAAACGTGACTTAAACGCCCATTTCGACAACATGGCAAAAGCACCACTATACCTGGACCGCAACAGCGACAAACTGCGGTATGAAAATGCCGATCCAGTGTGGTTACAGCGCTTGCATTTTTACAGCGATAACAACAGTTGTATGCGCCGTAGTGTGTGGAAAGAGATTCCTTACCGCGCTATCAAGTTTGGCGAAGATCAGGTATGGGCAGATGACATCATAAAAGCCGGCTACGGTAAAGTATATGCCATTCAGGCTGTTGTTTACCACAGCCATGACTATGACGAGAATGAGACCTATGAACGCAGCAAAATAGAAGCTGCTTTTTTCAGCCACTTCTTTGGGTACACGCTCATTAAAAATGAAGAGCAACTGCAAAAAACCATTGAAAGCAGTAACCAGCACGATGAAAACTGGGGTAAAGAAAACAAGGTTAGCCAAGCTGATATTACCATCCGGAAATCTTTAAATGCCAGCCGCCTTAAAGGTAGCTTTGATGGCTATCATACTGATACGGATAGTATGTTCTAAGTCAGGTTATTTACAGTGATTCAATTCTTTATTGATCACTTTTCGTATGCAATCTTCATCAAAACTTTCCCCTAGAAAGTCAAAAAGGCCCGCAAACGCGCCCGCGTTACCTTTAAAATGCTCGTATTTCATCAGGTATGACCGCTCAGGATATTTTGCTGCATAAGCCGCATACAGGCTATCGCAGGATTCGACCATGCTGCGCACCTTTTCTGGGCTCATGGTTCTCCACCAGCTTGACCGGGCCACGTCCTGCCAGTTGCGGGTATTAAAAATAAACTTTGTACCCGGGAAAAAATGGTTCATGAAATTCAGGAAGTTTTCAAACTCACCGTCACCAACCTGATGAAAACGAATTTCCTTAAAGCCAACAACACGGGCATTCTCGGTTGGTTGCAAAATCTCTTCTACAAACAGGGCACACAGGCGCTCTGCATAGCGTACAGGGTCAATCATATTAGCGCCGTACCACGGCTTTTCTGGTGTTGGATTAGTTTTGCCGTGCTCGTGTCGCGCTACAAAAGCAAGCTTATATGCCTCAAAAATCGGCTGCAAAAGCTGGTTATTTTCACCCCTAATATGATAACCATCAATTGACTGAAGCACTGTTTGCAAAACAGTAGAACCAGACCTGCCGTAGGTCACAACAAAAACATACCCACCTGATGGATGCTGCATAAACCGAAACTTTCTTTCCTGTAATTAGCTCGCACCATATCGCCTATGGCTTTAGTCTGTCCATGATGATTTTAAGAATGTGAGGCAACCTTTTTAAGGCAATTGATAAACAGAATTTCTCAGGTAGGATATAGACATAGTCAAACGTGGGGATTTTCCGTGCCGCATAGAGTGTGTATTATATCAGACCCCGCTTGCCCCGCGGCCTCTGACGCCGCGTATGCAGCACTCACACATGAAAAATCTGTACAGCTGATTGACCTGCCCTCAGGCGGTACAGAAGCTACTAATAGCATGGTCGCTGCCAAAGAAATGCTTTCAAGTGATATGGCAGATTACCTTTTGCCTGCCACTATAGAAATGGCCCAAATACTATTGAGCGCTCGCATTTCACCAGCACGCCTGATTACTGCCCACGGTCTAAGTGCAAAAACCAAAGCACCACATAGCCACACCGTTGCCTATACGCAACAAGATGGGCACCTAACCTTTGCCGCAGACACACCGTGGGCCGCAGGAAATGGCCCCTTCATAATAAGCCAAACATCAGCTGCCTACAGGCAAGCTATACGTGCGAACCAGCGTTATCACCCCATTGGCGGCTGGGTGTATGCAGACAGAGCTGTAACCGGCATATCCCCGAGTGCCGCAACCTTGCTACGCCAGTTCGGTGTGAATGTGTGGGCACTCGCTCTCTTTGAAAAAGCGGGCCATCCGGTTTCTGTTATCCAGCAAAATATTGCAGGTACCCTAACCAGCAACGATACCGCACCGCAGTTTCAAGCCCCGGTATCGCACCTGTATCTGGATATGGATGATACACTTTATGTTCACGGCAGGCTTAACCCCCACGTCACCCGCCTTATTGCGGCATGCCAAAGGATATGCCCGATAAGCCTGATCACCCGGCACTTTCAGCAGCCGGAAATCACCTTGGCACAGTACGGCATAGCAACCAGCTTGTTTCATGAAATCTTGTGGATCACGGATGGTAGCCCTAAAAGTAACCACATCAACAAAGGCCCCGATGTTGTCTTTATAGACGATTCCTACAAGGAACGGCTGGATGTCAGGAACAGCTTGGGCATTATAGTTTTACCGCCAGACATTGCTGAAATTTTGCAGCCCATCACGGCATCATAAAAACAACAATGGCTAAATATCTGACAGTAGCCGCGCTTCAACCGTGCCGTCGCTATCTACCACTTTTCTGGCTTTAATAGCGCGTGCAGGGTTACCTGCATAAACAGTCCATTCTGCTGTCGTATTTTTAATAAGTGACAGCGCACCAACACTGCTGCCAGTTGCCAACTGCACACCCGGCAACACCACCGATCCGCTGCCAATAATTGTATGCTTGCCAACAGTTACCGGGCCGGTTGCTACATTTGTATAGCGTTCGGGTACCATAGGGTTTGTAAAAGCCCCGCCAACATAATCATCATTGGTGGTATAAAGCCGCACTGCCTGCGAAATATTGGCAAAGTTACCAAGTGTAATACCGTGCTTGCCAAGCAGAAAACTACCCCCGCCAATATGGATATAATGCCCGATTGTAACGCCCGCATCCCCCGCGACAATAGTGGTGCCGCCATCTATTCTGACATGCGACCCAAGGGAGATATTATGCAAATTGATCAACGTGCAGTTTTTGGCAACCATCACGTTTTTGCCAACGGCCTTAAAGCCCATCTGGCTTAACGCACTGCTATCATAATAGCCCGGATCAAACGGATTTTGCATCTAGCACCATTTCTTTATGTACCGGCTTCCATCATTTCACGAAGCGTAGCACAGGACCATGATTTGGTGCCAGCCGCTTGTATTTTTTCGTGATGCCGATAGGCTGCCTCTACGGCGAGCCCAAAGCTTTCGCAGGTTCCACCGGGTTCTATCATCATGCCCTTGTCATAATCAAAAGCAGCATTTGCCTTACTGATCGCAACACGTGTGGCATCATCCTCGATCAGTTTCAGCACCGCCTGTACATAAGCTTTCACAGACCGCGCTGACAGCCACTCTGGCTGTTTAAGGTGTGACACCATTTCAGAATCGTTCATGGCGTGCATTTCATCACCCACCAAATTGACAATAGGCAACCCAAGGGGGCCTGCATCCAGAATGCCGTTTGTTGCCCCAAAGGGAAAAGAGCTCAGGAAAATATCACACGCGCTCAACGATTTCAGATAGTCGTTATAATTTGTGCGGGGCAGCACCTTGGCATTAAGCATGCTTTCAACGCGGCGCTTAAACGACTGGAACAAAGGCCCTATACCATTAGGGAAGAAAATAAACTCTACCGGCCTTTTCGATTTTTCCTGAATAGCCTGACATACCGCTAAAAAGCGCGGTGTGATCTTGCGTGACCATGCTGGCACTGCAATGCGCACAACAGCAGGCTTTGGCCGTATTTGAACAGGTGGAAACTTGGTGTCTGGCCTCAGTTCATAGCGCTGTGCCGCGTACCAGTGCAGAATTGTATCTGCAATCGTATTTTCGCTGCCGATCAACCCTTCAACAATCATCGAGTAATCAATTTTATCAGAATGGGTGGTTGCAGGATGGCCGTATGTCATAACCTGAATGGGTGCCAACCGCAGGTTAGAGCCCAAAATAGACATACCGCGCATACCAACACTCGGATAGTAAATCACATCAGGCCGGTATGATTTTACTTTGTCAAAATATGGTTTTGGGTTCGCCGTTACAAAGGGCGTACTGTCAATCTTATCAAACATATATTCGATAGCCGGGTCACATGTGCCCCCAAGCGACATGTAAACCAGCTTAAACCTGTCTTTCAAGGCCCGAATGGCAGGGCCGTAACAGCGGTGCATGGCGTGCACACTGTCGTAAAGTTCAGCCATAATAACCAGTGTCGGCTTTCGTTTCACGGCCCTTCGCTCAGTGTCACTGAAATCAACATCTGTAATATCATGCGCTTTAAGCCAGCGCCTGACCATTGCGTTCATTGGCTTCTTTATATCGTGCTTGTTTTGCGCTTCCGCATAGCTGCACCCCATATAGGTGGGGCCCAAATTCTGGATAATATTATCACTGACCGGTATATCATTCCAAAGGGCCGCATTATCAAAAATACGGCTTCGGGCCTTTTCGGCCTGCGGGTGCCACACGACCTGCTCAGATAAAAAAGCCGCCGCAACCGGCCACGACATTTCCGGGCTTTGCCTGAAAAGCAGGTCCATCAGTTGGTCTGTAACCGCATTAACAGAAAGGCCGCAAAATAGTTTTGGGATGGCATGAGCCTGCAGCGTTACAGTGCCATCCGGGTTACTGGTGCCCATGCGCTTTATAAAATGCGCAGTACCGCGAAAACCGCTAACTTCAAACACTTGAGAAATAGCCCGTTTATAGCGCGTAAACAAAAAATAGCTCTGCCGGGTGACACGGTATTCTTTATCACATAACCAGTTGGTAATGGCTGACGCGAGAATTGTGGCTTCCGTTTCTGACTGAGGTGTAAGCCCCCGCAGCGTATCGCCAAAAGCATCTTTACCACCCTCAATACGCAGAAGTAACTTTGAGAAAAGATCATGCGCAAGAGTATAATTTTTCGCCAAAACACTTTGATCAAACTGATCAATCAGTTCTGATAGGGGCTGCTTTTTTTTATCCGCGCTCATACTATACCATCTCTTAATATGGCACAAATCTGCGCCACATCATCTTTTGTTAAAAATCCATGGAACGGCAACCCAAAAAGACCGTGCTGCAAATGGTTCGCCACACCAAGATTTTCGGCATGACCGCCCACTATATCAACACACTGCAGCGCCGGGTGCTGGTGTAACAGGGGCAGATACCAGTGGCGTGTCTGGATCGCATGGCTCGCCAGCTTCTCGGTTAAGTGCCGCGCCTTACCATCGCAGAAAACACATAATACCGCAGGGATAAAAGCATCATGGCCTTGCTGGCGCTGAATCCCATCAGGCAGCATATCGCTGTACCACGCGGCAACCTGCCGGCGCTTTTCAGTAACAGCTTGCCAGCGGCGCAACTGCGCCAAGCCAACAGCTGCGTAATATTCACCAAACTTTGCATTAGTTCCAATTTGCTGGACCACCCCTGCTGTACCTAAAAAGCCAAAGTTCGAAAGCGACTGCGCCCTTTTCACCAGGTCGGCATCTGCCGTTACAACCAGCCCGCCCTCGCCAACACCAAACGGCTTGGTTGCATGCAGGCTAAAAACGGTAATAAGCTCTGGCTCAACATCTTGCACACCAAGGGCTGCTGCCGCATCCAGCACAACAGGAATGCCGGTTTCTTTCTGGAAAGACAGCCATGCTTTTGGGTCAATAGGCCTGCCAAAGGTGGCAACGGGTACCACGACATCAAAAGAGGTATCCTGTAATGCTGCCTTTGCGATTTCAGGCGATAACAGCCAGCTAGCGGCATCTACATCAGATAGCACAGGTGTATACCCAGCATTAAGCACGGAAAGAGCCGTTGCCGGAAAAGTGAGTGCTGGCAAAAGCACCCGCGCATTTTGTGGTAAATTCATTACCTTTAAAACAAGCTCAAGCGCCGTGGTTGCGGAAGAGAATGTACCCACAGCAATATCCGCCGCGTTATTTGGCAACAAAAAGTCTGCCATTTCGCGTTCAAAGCGCCGCGTTAACGGCCCAAAATTTGTGTACCATCTGTTCGCCTGCATTTCCGCAACAAATGGCTCTAATTCAGTGCTATCCGGCAAATCAGGGACAAGGCAGAATATTTTATAATCAGGTGTCAAAATACACTCATTTCAGGCAAAAATTTATCCATAAAAGCTATAGGGCTTTATCTCTACTGATGCAATTAGCCGATTACAACCAGTGATTTAAAGGCCTCTTTATCAATATATATCATCAGGGCACTCTGATATAATTTTACCCGCAGGAAAACCTGCCGCCACCAGATCTATATACAGTTCTGAGCCCAGCGTGATCAATTGGCCAATGGCATGCTCATAAGCTAGGTAACGCGATGTTGAACTCTCTGTTTTTGGACAAACCACAATTATTTTAGTGCCATACTGCCTAAGCTCGCCGGCAACTTCAAGGCACGCTGCATCCCCCACAATATACAGTGTATCCGTTGAACGCAGTAAAACAGAAACAGCCTTAATCTGGTCTACCAGTAGTAACTTCCGTTCAATGGTTGCACCCAGATATGTATAATTATCACCTACCGTTGGGCTAACCGGAAAAGTAATAATATCCGTGATTATCTCTTGCCATGCAGCAGGTAAGGGCAGTTTTCCTTTAGCATCAGGCTGCTGATACTCAATAAAACACGCTATTTCTCGCCCTGCATCATGGCTCGCCTGCATTGTTGCTGTAAGATAACCTATACTCATCTGGTCAAGCTTATCTAGGCTGAAAGCAAAAACATCACGCCCCTGCGTATGCCCTACCGGGTAGGCTTTCAATCCTTCCGCGGCACAGGTTTCATCAACGAGCAGCTTGCGAAGCGCTCTAACATCAGGGCCGGAATATTGCCGGTTATGATGCTTCACCCATGGCTTTTGACCGCACAGGCCATCCGCAAACTCGACAAGCGCGGCCTTCAGGTCGACCGAGGCCTTATCTTCAGTCTGTTGGTTAGCCTGCACAGGAACACCGCCCCACAGCAAAGCCGGTAAGGGAACATACAGGGTGTGTAGCTTATTAAAGGCCTTGGCTCTATCTGTCTTATGGCCGCCAACATAACTCTTTAAGGCGCGCTGCCTAACCAAAAGCGCCTGCAGCATAGAGGCGTCTTTAACCGCTTCTATATCGTTTGGGCCATTTTGAATCTGCACGCGGCAAACATCAGCGGTTTGCGCCTTTAATCCCCAAAAGCATGTACGTAAAAAGACACTAAGGCTTTCCAGACGCTGCGCTTCATTTGGTGTTAAAAGTAACAAAAACTCAGGGAAAAAATGCGCATGTTCTTCATGAAGGCTTGCTTCAAACAACTGCTTAAATTCACCTAGTGATATACTGGTTCCCGGCAAAACGGGGTCACTAGTAAGCCGTATGGCCGTATCGCCCGCTATATATATTGCAAATACCGGTGCTTCCTGCTGCTCTAGCGACAAAATATTACGCGGTGCATAAAGGGCGGCGTGCTTTTTATATAACCGGTTTAAAAGGCCGTCATGCTCGCGCTGCGATGCGGCCAGCATACTTTCGGGCCTTCGCCGATATATAAACCCAGAGTGCTGTGTACGCACCCCTATATAACCAGCCTCCATTGCAGATAGCCAAAAGTCCCAGTCTTCAAGGCCAGACCGCATACTGTCATCAAAAAATATGCCCTGCCGGAAAACATCCCCCCGAACAAGGGATCCAGCCTCAGAAATATTACCGCGCAGATGCTTTAGTTTGCTGTAAACAGGCGCTGTTTCACGGGTTTCAAAACCATTTTCACCCCACGAAAGACCAAAAAAACTAATATCCGGATAAGCCCAGCCAACAGCCGGGTCATCCCCTAAAGACGTGCGAAACTGTTGCAGTGAATAGGGTTCTATTCTGTTATCAGCATCCAGAAAATAGATCGCGTCCAAATCTGGCGCTATATCAAATAAAAACCTGATCCCTGTATTGCGGGCGCCCGGCAGCCGGGTGTTTTCCTGTCTTATATAAAAAAGCCGCTCTGGATAAAGAAGCTGAAGGTCATGCACAACCCGGCCTGTTTCAGGAAACCGGCAACCATCATCAACCACCACCACCAAAACAGGCTGATCACATACCTGTTCGCAAGCGCCCATGATTGCCTCGGCCAAAAAACCTGGGTGGCCATAAGCTGGAATAACAACACCCAGTGCTTTTTTATGAACTTGATTCAATGCTTGTATCCAGCCTTCCGGTTACAAACGGCGTATTCAGTTTGCTTGTCACGTAAAAACCATACCAACGACACCAGCCACAACTGATACTGCCTTCAGCCGGCAGTACAGCAAACACCGCATCCATCGAACTATTTTTATCAGCCGGTATCTCAAGTTCTAATAACCGGCGTTTTTGGGCGCTCAGTGTTACAGACTGCCAAACAGCCCCTGTTTTTCCGCTCGAACCAGCCATCACACCCTTTTTAACCTGTGCTGCAATATCATCTATAAGGCGCGGCTTATCAGCATCCATACTGCTTGGGATTGCGGCTAAAATATAGGTAAAAGCAGGTGCCGCAGGGTGCGCAGTCGCCACATCACAAGCAGCCCAAACGCTGCCAGCAGCTATTGCATCTTTATAGATAACAGCCGTTAGCCCTTCCATCATGGGGTGCAATTGCAAATCACGGCTGGCACCATTCATGGTTACAAGGGCAAACTTATGCTGGTCAGATAGCTTTTCATGAGCAACATGGCCGCGGTAATATTGTAGTGCTTCCCCCGGTTCTGGCAGTTTAAGCGCTTGTACCTGCAAAAGTGGCTGCTCCGTTTTAGGAACAGGCACTTGGCCGTCAAGGCTGGTTAAAGCACCCGGCGGCAGAAGACCCTGTTTTATTCTAAGGGCCAGAGATCTGTTATCCTGATCACCAAACCGCGATGTTTCAGCATCTGCCATGGCAAGTAACAGGCCGTCTGCACTGTGCCACTCAAGCTCCAGCAATGCGTCCCCAATGGACAACAGCCCCAAGCCCGGCAAAAGAAATCCGTTCCAGCCTTCAACCAGATTTGAAACGGGAACAGTTTCTTCCATCAAACGCGCACCATCTGCCGCTCGCTTGATCAAAAGCTGCAAACTACCGGTATCGGTTTTAGGCGGTAACTGTCTCACAAAAAGCGACACGCCCCGCAAACCAAGGCATGCAAGAGGTAATGTTTGCCCGTACCTTGCTGTATCAATGTCACCGCCCGGCCCAACAGTTTCTGTGCCTTGTTTTAAGCTTACACCGTCAAAAAGCTTCTCATACCCAATGCCCGTCATCATGCGCTGGGCGGTATCAAGCTGTTGTTGCAGAATCTCAAGGTTGCGTCTTTGTGCCGTAATGGCCTGATGATACAGCGCAACATTGCTGCGTATCTTAATCAGGTTTTTCAGCAGTACATCATTAATAAACTGCCTGCATTTATAGCGTTTCCAGAAGAAAGGCGCGGGTTTCAGCAAAAGCGTTGCTGGCTTTTCAGAAATATCATGCTGTTCAAAAGTGGCCGTCAGGGTTTCAATCAGCCCATTATATGACGCGCTGTACACCAGTGCCAGCAACCCTGCGGGTGCGCCCCTTAACGGCGTTGTTTCACGGGCTATACGATCCGCTTTTGCAGGCAGTGATATACGCCCGTCCGGCGATAATAGCAGGATAGCAATATCCGGGTGTATTGCATCCTTCACTATCCGGTAACACGCTTTCGCAACCACAATGGAATTCACTGCAGAGTACATTTTTTTTGCGGCTTCACGAGTAAGGACAATCTCTGTCACTCGCACTGTCTCCCCCTAATGCTATATCTTATAGCTACCCTTTAAAGGCGCGGAAAGCAAATCTCGTGAAGGGTTTCGCCATAATTGCCGCAAAGGTTGTTGGCTCTGTTTGAATATAGGCTTCCGCAATATTACCCGGCAAAAGCTGTTTTGGAATATGATCAGGATCAACCAAAATCTTTACCAGATACTTGCCCGTTGGGTCCTGCTCGCTCGTAATGGTATCCGCTGATACATAAATGAGCTTGCCTGGCACAGGTGTCATTCTGCTTTGCTTGTCAGACGGGAATATCACTTCAACATCCTGACCTGTGTGAATATGCTCACGGTCAGTTGGCTGCAAATAAGCTTCGATCGTCAGGGCATCGTCGTCCGGAAATACCACAAACATTGTTTCGCCCGGCTTCACCACTTCGCCGAGCGTATGTTTGCCCATCCGAAAAACCGTCCCCTCAACAGGCGACCGTATAATGGAGCGATCCAGCATATCGGTTAGGCGGGCAACACTGGAATCTGCTGAACTTAAAGTTTTTTGCGCTTCAATCAGCTGATTGTTGGCTTTTTCTTTGAACTCAAGCATGTTCTGGCGTTTTTCAGTCTGGTAATTTAAAATTTCGTTGCGCGCTTTTTGCATATCAAGCTTCACGTTGGCGACCGTTGCTATAAGCTCCACGACCTTACGCTCTGTAGCAAAAACACGGGTACGGGCAATATGGCCCTGCTCCAAAAGAACTTTAAAATCCTTCAATTCCAGCTCAAAAAGCTCAAGCTGGCGGTTATAGGCTTCCAG
The DNA here is from genome assembly GCF_015240255.1 of Kordiimonas pumila. Classification (NCBI taxonomy): domain Bacteria; kingdom Pseudomonadati; phylum Pseudomonadota; class Alphaproteobacteria; order Kordiimonadales; family Kordiimonadaceae; genus Kordiimonas; species Kordiimonas pumila. The sequence goes on along the minus strand of NZ_CP061205.1, from coordinate 1,376,485 downwards.
CACTTCCTTCTGGCCTTCTATATCACCCTCAAGCCCCTTTATCCGGGTGTCAAGAATTTCATCAGTGGCACGACGAAAGTTACGGCCTGCAACAAATTCATCGGTCTGGCTTGAAATGGCCTCGATCACCCGTGGGTGGTCTGCTACGGCCGGGTCAATATCCGTTGGAAACTGAATATCAGCAAGATTATGTACTTCCGCACGCAGCCGGGCTAGCTGAATTCGGGCAATAGCACGCTGCAATTGGTTTGATTCAAGCTGAGCCGCAAGTTGAAGGGGGTCAAGAAGTGCAAGAATATCGCCTTCTTTCACCTTATCGCCCTCTTTTACATTCAGCTCTTTCAGAATACCGCCTTCAAGGTTTTGAATAAGCCGGTTTTTACCTTCTGCAACCACCTTGCCGCTGGCAATAACAGCACCGCCAAGCTCAGCTGTTACAGACCAAATGCCCCCAAAAACAAAGACAATAATAAACACATAAAGCGCTTTTCTCAGGAGTGGCTTGCGATCAACATCAATATTTTCCGCCCATTTCTGAAGCGACGCTCGCTCGAACTTATCAGATTTAACAGCCGGAAGGTTTGAAGAAACTGGAACAATATCAGACATCATGCTTCCCCTTTTGTTTCTGTAGCAGGCACGCCGCTATCTGGCTGTTGCGGTTTTTGTGGTGCAGAACTTTCTTTCGACGCTTGAGGTTTTTCTTTAGGTGTTGCAGCTTTTGCACCCGCCGCACCATTCGTGGGTGCGGGTTTGTTGCTTGCCGCCGCCTTCTGGATTGCGGCCTGATTTTTTGTGCTTACAGCGCCGCTTTTCAAAACCGTGTCTTTATCGCCGTATTCTTTAACAATACCCGCCTGCATCACCATGACTTTGTCTACAAACTGCAGCACACTAGGACGCTGGGTTACAATAATAGTGGTAATTTTATTTTTCTTCGCAAGCCTCAAGGCTTTGTGGAAGGTGTTTTCACCTTGCTGGTCCAATGCGGCATTTGGTTCATCAAGAATCAGTACTTTTGGCATGCCATAAAATGCACGCGCCAAAGCAATAAGCTGTGACTGACCACCGGACGGCTGAAAGCCACTACGGGAAATAACGGTATCGTAACCGTCAGGAAGCGACATAACAAGCTCGTGGACACCCGCAAGTTTTGCGGCATGTATCGCCAGCTCTGGTGGGTCATCCACCCGCATGCGCGCAATATTTTCACGCACAGTCATATTAAAAAAGCTAATTTGCTGGGGCATATAGCCAATATGCTGGCCTCGTGCCGTTGGGTCCCACGTATTAATATCCTGCCCGTCAAGCGTTACCATGCCTGATGAGGGTTGCAGATAGCCGACCAGCATTTTTGCCAAGGTCGATTTACCAGCGCCAGATGGCCCGATGATCGCGACAATTTCACCCGAACGAATCTTGCCAGAAATACCCTTGATAATAGGCTGCGCACCAGGGCGCGGCACATAAACCACGCGCTCAATACCAATCGCGCCAGACGGCGACGGCAACTGTGTTCTGTTTTCAGGCAAGTTAATATCTTCAAGCCGTGTCATGAGACGCGCCCGCACGTCGTAAGCCTGCACAAGGGTGCGCCAGCTTCCAACAACAGCTTCAACCGGCATAAGTGCGCGGCCACCAATCATGGCTGCCGCAAAAATAACACCACCTGTTGCATGATCAATAAGCACCAAAAATGCACCGGTCGCAATAAGCGCAACCTGTACGATCTGCCGCGTTGCTTTACTGGCGCCGGCAAAAGCTGCCATTTTAGTAGAGGATTCAACCTGCCGTTCAAGCTGCTCACCGTACTTGTGGCCCCATTCTGAAACCGCTTCTTTGTAAAGACCTTGTGCTTTAATAAGTTCTTGCGAAGACAGATGCATTTCAAGTGAGCGGCTAGCTGATGTCGCAGCTTCCAGATGGTCTTTATTAAGAACGGAAGTTACACGCGCACCCCACACACCAATAAAAAGAATAATTCCGCCACCAACAATAACAGCGGCCCCCAGAACCGGGTGAATTAAGAACAGCAAAAGCAGGTAAAGTGGGAATGTAGGCAGGTCAAACAGCGATGAAAAAGCTGGCGATGTTGCCACCTGCTTCAGGCTGGCAAGGTCACGCACACTCTGTGCGTTAGAATCCACTGACCGCGCCAGTTCCCCCGCAAGAATAAGGCCTGAAAGGTTAGCCTCCATACGGGTAGCAGCTTTAATAAGGAGTGCGTTTTTCACATAATCAAAAAAGCCATAAACGATCAAAATAACAAGGGCAAAAATCGCCAGCGCAAAAAGCGTTTCCATATTACGCGACATCAAAACCCGGTCGTAAACCTGAAACATAAAAACAGGCATGGCCAACATGCAAACATTTGAGATCAGAGAAAAGCCAACCGCTGTCTTTAGGGTCTTTCTAAACGCATGCTCTTCACGTTTATAGTCTTCAATAAGCGCCATACAGATACCCTCGATTACGCTGTAAATACTACCGCTCGCTGTACGCCAGCTTGATATGGTTGCCTCAATAGCATAGGTCAGAAACGGTGTCGACCCGACATAAGCATGAATGCCCTGCTATCACAACCACAAACATGGGCCTTCATACACATTCATACACATCCTAAAACACCGTAGTCGACATAAACCCTGCCTTACCGTATTTGCTACGCTGTTCCTGCTGTTTTTCCTGCGGCATTAAAACGCAGACAAAGAAAAAGGGAGGCAAAAGCCTCCCTTTCCGTATTCTTTAGATAATAACTCAGCTTAGTTAAGCAGAACATCACCAGCGTTAAACGCAAGTTGTAGATTAGAGAGCGTAACACCAAGAAGCTGAATACTATCATCACCGATTACGATAATAATATTACCATCACTCTCAGTAGTTACAGCCGACAGCTCGGCATAAGTATCAATGGAACCAGCAATTGCCCTTAGGTCAAGTACGTCATCACCAATAGAGAAGCCGTTAATCACGTCATCGCCAGTACCTGTTTCAAAGACAAACACTTCATCGCCGCCACCAGCTACAAGCGAGTCATTACCGGCACCACCATTGATCGTGTCATCACCACTACCAGTAATTGTGTCGTTACCAGCACCGCCAGAAAGATCGTCATTGCCACCAGCATTAGTAATTGTGTCGTTACCATCACCGCCGTCAACATCATCATTACCAGTACCGCCGTCGATAGTATCATTTCCATCACCGCCAGCGATAGTATCATCACCAGCACTGCCTAAGAGATCATCATTACCAGCACCGCCGTCGATGTCATCGTTACCAGCACCACCGTCGATGTCATCTTCACCGTCTTGACCAAAGATAACATCGTCACCGTCGTCGCCGTCGATATCATCGTTGCCAGCACCGCCGTAGATTTCATCATCACCGTTGCCACCGTCGATTTCATCTTCACCATCGTCAGCACCGCCGTAGATTTCATCATCGCCGTTGCCGCCGCTAACATAGTCATCGCCAGTACCACCGAACAGGACATCATCGTCGTTGCCGCCGTAGACTTCATCCTCACCAGCGCCGCCGAAGACTGTATCATTGCCTGAACTACCTTCGATGTAATCGTCACCGTTAGCACCGCCGTAGATAAGATCGTCGCCGTTACCGCCTTCGATAGAATCGTTACCAGAACCGCCACCGATAGTGTCGTTACCGCCACCACCAACAACAGTATCGTTGCCATCGCCTGCCCAAGCAACACTGCCAGCATCCAGAACGTCAGTTGCACTAGCTGCGTCACCGAATTCTACAACGTCGTTACCTGTTGTATCCCAGTTGCCAAGCACGATAGCATCGTTACCAGCACCGCCGTAGAGAGTGTCAGCACCAGAACCGAGCGCTGCTGTGCTATCTGCAGCAACCCAAAGGCTAGCGGTTGTTGAACCGCCACCAACGATAGTGTCGTTACCAGCACCACCAGCAAGAAGGTCAGCACCGAGGCCACCACGAAGAGCATCGTCACCAGTATCATCAGAGCCAGCGTAGAATGTGTCGTCGCCGTTACCGCCGTCAACGATATCATCACCGTTACCGCCGTTACCGTAGTCGTTACCAGCACCACCGAGGAGCGTATCATTGTTGTTACCGCCGAGCAGTTGGTCGTTGCCAGCGCCGCCGATGAGTGAATCATCACCATTAGCACCGATCAGTGTATCAGCGCCTGCTGCACCATGCAGCGTATCGGCGCCGTCATCGCCAGTAAGTTTTGAACCAGTAGCCTGCGCATACAGCTCGCCGTCTTCACTTACAGTTACAGTAACTGTAATAGTAAGCTCGTCGCCGTTAGAATCTTCGAGAACAACATCAAACTCAACAGTGTCGTCTTCAGATGTCAGATCGTATGAAGCAGATGGGTTCAACGTAATGTTCGTTGTACCGTCAGCAACTTGAAGATCGTTGATTGTAACAACAGAGCCGTCAGCAAGTGTAACAGTTGTAGAAGTAGCTGTAACCGCAGTGCCACCAATAGATGTGATTGTATATTCGTCGTCCGCGATACCAGCACCGCCAGTGTCTGATGTTACTGTAACCACGCCGTCAAACTGGTGAAGATCACCAGAAAGGTCGATCGGATGCGTTGCAGAACTTGCAGCACTATCGCCGTCACCGTTTGGCATTGTATCAGCATAACCTGATGTGAAATCAAATCCTGTACCTGAGTTCAGTGTAATTGTTACGTTGTCAGCAGAGATGATCTCAATAAAAGACAGAGTGTCTGTACCACCAGCTGTTGTTGTAACAGATGCAGAAAGATCTGCTTGAGTTGTATCAATGTCGCCAGAGAAGACTGCAACGTCCGCTGTACCGTTATTAGCAATACCGTCGCCATTAATGTCATCGTTACCAGCACCACCAGCGATAGTGTCGTCGCCGTTACCGCCAGCAAGCACATCATCGCCGTTACCGCCATTGATGCTATCATTACCAAGGCCGCCATCGATGTCGTCGTTACCTTCGCCGCCATTCAGGACATCATCACCTGCACCACCAACAAGCGAATCGTCGCCGTTGCCGCCGCTGATGTCGTCGTCATTAGCGCCGCCGTCAATAGTATCCTGACCAACAGAACCGGTGATAGTATCATTACCTGCGCCGCCAAGAAGCGTTGATGCTCCGGCAGCATCATCAGCGACCAATGTGGCACCAGCACCTACTGGACCAGTGATTGTGTCGTCGCCGTCACCACCTTCAACACGCGTACCAGCACCACCACCACGGATAGTATCATTACCGTCACCACCAGAAAGGACATCTACCCCGCCTGGACCACCATCCAGCAGATCAGCGTCGATCGTGCCTTGGATGGTATCATTTAAACTTGAACCGAAAAACGTTGCCATAGTTATCCTCCTGAAAAGCAACCTAATATTTATTGAGGCACGAACTAGATAGTCTGAAAGCCCCCATAGCACTCTCTCTAATGGGAGAACACTATTAATGTCAACAGCATAATTATCGTCAGTGTCTCAATAGTCAAGGCAAATCAAACACCTCAACTACTTTCTTCGCAACAACATCACTCTTGCAGTGTCATTTCAATAGTACAGTTTACCTGCCCCATAAAAAAATGGAGTTCAGGTCGTTATGTGTGACCCATTTGCAACAGTTTCGATCAACTCTTTATATTTTGGCAGCAAATCATGCGTTGAATAGGCCTCAACAATCGTTTGTCGCGCCTTTGTGCGCAGATCATTGTAATCATTTTTAGTGTCCAGCACCTGATTTACTTGACTGACAAGTTTATCAACCTCAAAGAAAGGCACCAGAAGGCCATTTTCACCGTGTGTCACAACTTCGTGCAGCGGTTCTGTGTCTGAGCCAACAATCAGCGCACCTGTACTCATGGCCTCCATCAGGGACCAGGAAAGCACAAACGGCGCTGTAAGATAAATATGCGCTGACGTAAGGCGCAGCATGTCCCGCATATATGCCAGAGGTTGCAGGCCCATGAAATGCAGGCGGCTGTGGTCGAACTCGAAAGTCTCTAGCGCCCATGTTTTAAAGCTTTTGCCGTCAGGCCGGGCAGAGCCATAAGCCACCCTGTCACTGCCGAGAATCACCACATGCAGGTTTGGCCGCTGCTTCTGTAAAACAGATACAGCCTCCATAAACTGCGGGAAGCCACGGTAATCTTCCATTCCGCGCGCAACATAGGTTATAACCTCGTCATTCGCTGTTAGCACTTTACCATCTTTCACCTTGATTTTGGCCCCTTCTGCTGGCGAGAAGAAGTCAATATCCACACCGTCATGCAGCACAGAGACATTCTTTTTAAAAATGGCCGGCAGTTTACCATGCTGGAACTGTGTTGGGCTTTGGCCCCAGTCCATCGCTGCCAAATCATGCAGAATCGGCGTATTTTTCATACGAAGGCGTAATTCTTCGTTGGGGCCGTATGGTTCACTGCGGAAAAATTCGCCGTCGCTACCGTGGCAGTGATAATACCATTCAAAATAGGTTAGCAGTTTTGCGTCTGGAAACAGGTCTTTTAAAAACAGCGATGCCCCCCAGCCAGAATGCGACAATATAATATCAGGCTTGAAGCCTTTTTGCTTTAGTGGCAACAGCCCTGAATAGGCGGCATGCCCCATAAGAACAGCGCGTTCGCTTGACACCAGCGCAGGGTGAACCCCTTTGGTTGCTTCCCGGTGCGGCTTGTAACGCGCCTTGATCAGCTTGGAAGGCTGCTTGTTCCCCTCAAGAGTAGCGGCCGTCATTCTAAATCCGGGCTTATCCTTCAAATACTCGGAAATACGCTTATATTGGCCCGGAAAATTATTATGAACAAACAGGATCTGCATCCATGCCCCCTACTACTCTTATAAAATGCTTAAGCACGCAGTTAGCGAAAAATTCGGTCAAGTGCAATGACTTGCTGCACCAAGCAGCAATATCTGCACATAAGCTTGACAGAAATTACCAAGGCTTTATGTCTGCCATCTGAACCAAATACAATTGATCGGGCAATGGATTTATGACAACTGTTCTGATACCGGGCGGCGCTGGTTTTATTGGCTCCCATACAGTCAGGGCGCTGCAGACAAGCGGCTTTGAATCCATCATACTCGATAACTTATCAAATGGTCATAAAAGCAGCATTCCTGAAAATAGCCTGTTTATTGAAGGTGATATTCAAAACAGAGCACTTCTTGATGAAATATTCACCCAGCATAAAATCGATGCAGTGATTCATTTTGCGGCTTTTATCGAAGCCGGGGAAAGTGTGGTGAACCCGCTTGCGTTTTACAGCAACAACACCGGCGGCACACTTTGTTTGCTGGAAGCCATGACCGAGCACGGCATCAGGCCGATAGTTTTTTCCTCCACCGCCGCTGTATACGGCCAGCAGGAAACTGTTGCCACCCTTAGTGAAGACCTGCCTAAAAAGCCGATCAACCCATACGGCGAAAGCAAATGGGCGGTTGAATGTATGCTGCGTGATACCGCCGCAACCGGCGCGCTTGATGCCATTGCCCTCAGGTACTTTAACGCCGCAGGCTCTGACCCAGAGGGCAAAACAGGCGAACTGCACGACCCTGAAACACATCTTATTCCGCTTGTTTTGCAGGCAGCAAGCGGCAAGCGCTCGAGCATAAAAGTGTTTGGCACAGATTACGGCACACCAGACGGCACATGTATACGCGATTATATCCATGTATGCGACTTGGCATCTGCCCATGTAAAAGCACTTGAACACCTGCTTGCACTTGGCAGCACAAAAGGCTTTTACGATGCTTTTAACCTTGGGACCGGCAATGGCTTTTCTGTTCGGGCGGTAATCGAATCAGCGAAGCGGGTTACAGGCACTGACTTTGCCGTTGTGGAAGAAGGCCGCCGTGCGGGCGACCCGGCTGTGCTGGTCGCAGACAGTTCAAAGGCCCGGAAACACCTTGGCTGGGAACCTCTGTATCCAAGCCTTGATGACATGGTAGCCCACGCATGGAATTTCCTGAAAGACCGTTAGGGCAAGGCATGCCACGCAAAATCTTTTGCCTTTAAGCGCGCCGGTGCCTATCTTCACCTGAAATCGCGCACAGCTATGATTGCACCACTGGGACATTATGCAGATTCTTGTTACATCCCCTATTCCATCGCACCCGCAAAATCACGGCAACCGCGCCCGTGTTTACACCCTGTGCCGAACACTGCAAAAACGCGGCTATGAAATCCACTTTATATACGGCGGGCTTGAAGGACTAACAGAAGAACAGGAACTGGCCATGCGCCGCACTTGGGAGCATGTTTATATTGTGCCCCACAACCCTGCTTTTAAGAAAAAGTCGCGTCGCCACCACCACCTGATAGATGACTGGTACGTGCCTGAAGTGGGTGAAATAGCGAAACGTATTTTAAACATCTGGAAAATTGATATCTGCCTCGCAAATTATGTTTGGTTCAGCCGCTGGCTGGAAGATGTCCCCGCTGGTATTCCCAAATATCTTGATACACATGATATGTTTGCTGACCGGCATAAAAGCCTGAAAAATGATGGTCTGGAAGCAAGCTGGTACTCAACCTCGGTGCGCGAGGAAACCAAGGCTTTAAGGCGGGCAGATACGGTGCTTGCCATTCAATCGCAAGAAGCCGAAGTTTTTCGCAGCATGAGCGAACGCAGTGTAGCTGTGGTCGGGCACTATATGCCCAGCAGTTTTCTACCCGCACGCACAGCAACAGGCCCAAAGCTGAAAGCCGGGTATCTGGCAAGCAACAACCCCATAAACCAGTTTGCGCTCGAAGCCCTGTGGCAGGAAATATCTATCAGACCTGATATATTAGAGCATGTAGAGATTGAACTGGCTGGCGCCGTTAGCACCAGTGCCCCAGCCCAAAACATGCCATTTACCAAACACGGTTTTGTAGAAAGCCCGGAAGCTTTTTATCAAGACATGGATATTATTCTGAACCCTAACCTTGGCGGAACGGGGTTAAAGATAAAGTCGGTTGAGGCGCTTGCATACGGCAAAGCGCTGATTGCAACCAAAGATGCTATGGCAGGCATAAAAACCAGCGCCGAACACCACAATCACGATACAATCGCCAGCCTCTGCGAAGGCTTGCTGGATCTGGCACAAAACCGCGAAAAGCTAGCGGCGCTTGCGCTGGACGGCCAAGATGTTTTTACCGCATACCAAAAAGAGCAGCAAGCCACACTTGATGCGCTTTTCCCCGTAAAAGGGGAGACCGCATGAGCCGCCCCAGCCTTCTGGTTTTTGGTGTATTACCGCCTTTAACAGGACCAGCAACAGCCCTGACGGTGCAAACTGCTTTCTATCTGCACTATCATAAACTTGCAGATGTCACCCTTGTGATCAGCGACCACGCACCGCCGCCAACCGGGATACCAAACGATATACCGGTGCTGCGCGAGCGTGAGCTTGGTAGCCAGCAAGCAGCCTTTCAAAACACACCCCGGCTTTATGTACTTGATGACAGCTATCAAGGCATTTTTACCCTGAAACTGCTTAAGCGTTTCCCCGGCACAGTGCTGGTGCCAAATGAAAGCATGCATGGTTTACTGCGCGCCTATATGGAAACACTGCCGGAATGGCCAGATAATTATACGGGCTGGCTTGAAAGCCGCCTGGGCAAAGCAGGTACCATCATGGGGGCAGCCCTTACCCGTTTTGGCCGTGAATCAGAGGTTATACAAAACGACATCCCGGCGCTTGACAATATATCTTCTCATGTACTGGATCTACCATTCCCCTTCATGGGTAGCACAGTATTACCCACCCCACTTTCACAGAAAAACCACACGGTAACAGACACCGCAAAACGGGTTATCTCTTTTGGTGCGCCCACCGCAACAGCAACTGCGGTGCAAGACCTGAATCTGCTTGGGCTTACTGTACAGCATATCGCCCTTACCGGCACTGAAATAGAGGTAGCGCACCTTGTAAGCACGGCAGACATCGTCGTGATTGCCGCACAAGGAACACAAGCGCCCCCGGCCCTAACTGCTGCTCTCCGCGCCGGTAAGGCTATCATTGCCGCAGGCAGGTGGGCAGCCCACATGCCCGCAAACAGCCGCCTTAACCTGACAGGCAACCTCACACATCATTCTTTGGCATCAGCAATAGGTGCCATCATAGCAAGCCCGCTGGGTGGATGGTTAAAAGAAGGCAGCAAGGCTTATGCGGAACAGAGCCTAATAGACAGTCTCCACAAGAAAGCGACCAAACAGCTTTTAACAGCCCCTAAAAAACCACTGGTGCTTGATGTCGTTACTATAGCGAAACAAATAATAGAGCCTGTTCTAAACCAACCAGCCGCCAGTAGCCCGACTGTTAGCACCTCGGCCGTCAGTATCAGCGTTACCGGGCCAGCAGCTCTTATCGGTACAGTACCACCGCGCAGCGTTATTAAGCAGCTATACCCCGGCATTGATGCTGCAAAAAGCCCTGCCTTTGCCACCCCTGAGCTTGCTGTAGCGCTGGAAGAGGCAACAGGCAAACCAGCCTGCCTTGTTTTACCGCGCCTTGGCTATGAAACACCGCTGGTGAAATCCAATACATCGCCCTTGTCTTCAACAAGAGAAGCCTATGATTGGCCTGATATAAAAAGCCGTCTTAAAGTGGCCCTGCCTGCTATTAGCTTTGGCTGCGCACTGGACAACAGCTTTCCCGCAGACCCCGTGGGCGAAGTGAAACTATCGCTACAATTCCCGCGATACCAAGCGCGTAAACGACACAAAGAAACCAGTGGCTATATAGAAGAAGCTGGTTGTTTTTGGCACCTTATGGTGCCCGAAAACAGAATTGAATGCCTGCTCATGCCCGGTGTAAGCGGCCAGTTTACCCTATCACTGCCAAAGGCAGCCGCTTGCGCGCTGCTTATCACCAGTAAAAGCACGACAGAGATTGTCACACATACAGCACAAGCCCGGCTTGTCACAGATCAAGCAGCCTTGCTGCGCTTTGGCATACAGGCGCTTGACCCCGAAACATATGCCCCCTTGCCGCTTTCCGGGCTACAGCAAATTCTTGCCATCACCCCCTTGCAAGTCCGGTATGAATCTGTGATGGTCGGCCTATGAAAAAAAACGATACACGCGCAACAGAAAATGTCGTGCCGTTCAAGGCGCGAGATGACCGTTTTCCAAAAGCAGCCCTTGATTATATTGATACCCTGCTTACCGTTCAGCGTGACCGTTTTGACGCAGAAATGGCCTGCCTCACGCCAACAGATTTTTCCGATTTACCTACCCGCCCAACTGCGAGCCTTATGGTGGCTGATACAGATAAATTTATTGGTGCTGGCTGGTCATCCCTTGGCCAAAGACGCGATGGCACCAGTTTTCGCTGGATGGGCAGGGTTGGCACGCTCATGCTACCGCTTAATCTCGAAGCAGAATTGCCTTTCAGCATCTTTGGCTGTGGCTTTACCAAGCGACGTTTTTTAAAAGAAACGACCCTATGGCTTGATGATATGCCCGTTCGTTTTAGCCTGACACGTCGGGGCTTTAATCGTTGGTACATGACAGGGACCTTGCCCAAAATGGCACCCCGCCCTTACTATATCCTGCGGCTAGAGGCCCCTGCACTGGCCCGCCTCGCTGAAGGGGTTGATGCCTTTTTCAGCCTCGCTGTCAGTGAAGTAAGGGTAAACTGTTAATCCACAGTACCACTAGCTTTCCGGGTAAGGCTATCAATCGGGTTTTCAAACGATCCATCCTTGTTCTTCACAAGGCCTAGCTGCGTTATGATATAGCCTTTAATTTTAGCAGCAATATCATGAAGCCCTTTTACATCTTTGTAGCGACCATAAAAATCAGGTATTTCAAGCTTGTTTCCCGGCACCCGAACACCGAGAAACTGAGCGAGACTTTGCATAACTTCGTGCGGTGATTCTGCCAGTTCTTCAACTGTTATCATACGGCCCGTGAGCTCGTTTGAGACCACAGCTTCGATAATAGCCTCTTCCAGTACAAGGTGTTGAATATCTGCCATGGCTTTTGAAATGCTAATATCGGTAGCCGCCAACAAGCGAACATCTTTTCGAAGCATATCCCAAAGGCAGCTGTACTCAGGCGGCAATGCCGTTGCCAGTGCCACCTGCAGGCATTTATCACGGCGGGTGAGATATAGTATTTTTGCTTCTGATTCCAACAGCAGCTTTTGAGCGCGCGCCGTAAAAGACTCGTTTGCATCATAAAACATGGCAAGCACATCGCTTTCAACATGCAGGAAAAACCTTTTTTCCGCTGCATAGCGCTGAAACTCTATCAGTAAGCGGGATAGCTGAAAATCACGCTGCGACAATGCCCATGTGGCAAGCCTCCGGTCTAGCTTACACACCGGCAATGGCATTCTTGCATTACGCATCAGGCGAATCAGGTAACCCCCGTCACCGCCTTTAAGCGAGAATAAAACGATTGGCTCTTTCTTGTGTTTTGCCGGGGCTTCAGAAGGATAGCAAAAACCGTTTTCTGGATGAAACCCCGCAACCGCCAAATCATAGGTTACAGAATACACCTTAAGTTTAGGCCATACCGCCGCAGTTTCCCGCTTCAAGGCATGTTCTCTGCTACGGCAAAAGAAAAACACACGCTTCACGGTGCCGGATATTTCATGCCTAAAGCTGTCTGGGCTGGAAAGAATCGCCTGCCCTGAGTGGCTGCCCGCCAGCAAAGCCTGCTTTATATCCGGGTCTGTTACTAGTAAATCAGTATTCTTCAGCATCGCAAAAGCATTGAAAAGGCCCCAGCTTTCCAGCTCGCTGATCAACAGGCTTTCTGCCCTTTTCTGTTGCTGTATGTTATTTTTGTTAGGCATTCATCTCAGCCTTTTTGCCTGTTTAAGCGGCATCAATTTCCTGAACTGTACCGGTTTCTGTATCATTGCACGAACGACATATTTTTTCAGGTGCCGGAAACTTACGCGTTGCAAGCGGAAACTCCATCATAAGCGGCAAGCCTTTTGCCAACTGGTCTTCCTGCCACAACAGAAATGTATCATGATAGTCTTTCCTGTCGCCAGAAAGCTCGCGCACATAAGACAAGCCCTCTACGGTCCAATTAAACCCGCCGTTTTGCCCCCGCGTAAGCGATTCGTCGCGCAGTAACCCTATATAGCAAACCTGCCGCATGGGAAACAAACGCGCCACGCCAAACACCTTGTGGATCCGCCTGATAAACTCGGTATCGGCCGATATGCGTACACTGTCAAAATAACCAATTTTACTCACAACATCATGTCGCCTGATCATCAGGCTAATGGCTGCCGTGCGTTCTTTCAGGCCGTCAATAACCAGACAGTTTCCTTGCTCGTCGACCCGCTGCCAGCGGCACGTTACACCAACCGCTTTTTTGGAAATAATGGCACCAAGCTGGCGCTGCAAACGAAGCGGGTGTGATGTGTCATCGCTATCATGAAATGCAACAAATTCACTTTCCGCTTTTGATAAACACCAGTTTTTTGACCAGTATGTTCCATGATTAACAGGCGAATGAAAAACCCTGATCCGGCTATCTGTTGCTGCCAGCTTTTTTAAAACATCAAGGGTGTTATCTGTGCTGGCATCATCAATAATCATAAGCTCAAAAGCACGATGGCTTTGTGCTAAAACCGATTGTACAGCGGCCTCTACCAACGTGCCGGTATTGTAAGCTGTCATGATAACCGTAATTTTGCGGTCAGCATTTGCGCGGCCTACAGCATCAAACCTTGCGGTCTGCGCCCTATAGAGGCTGCCACCCAAAGCACGAAGCATACCGTGCTTTGAATCAAGGCAATAGCCGATCGGATCGCGCCGTAGTTTGCGCAGTTTTCTATACACGCGGCAATCCTTCCCGGTTAGATCCCGATCACGACACCTGCAGACAGGGCCAACTGGTAAAAGATATTAATGATGTCAGATGCGATCTGAACATTTTTGGTCGCCACGCGAGGCAGAACAAAAATTTCGTCCCCTGCCACAACAAGCAAGCGCTTACTATCTAGCTCGCCGCGTGAAACTTTTCTAAAGGTGCCATCCCTGTGCAGCAGCAACACATTTGAATTGCGGCTATTCTGGGTAAAGCCACCGGCCTGATCAATATAGTCCTCAACCGTGCTATTACCCTGAAACGCCATCGCGCTTGGGAACAAAACATCGCCGTGTATCATCACAAGGTTACTGATACGCGGAATACGGATCACATCGCCCGGCTCCAGCAGAATGTCGTTACGCGATTCTGCCCCTGCAAGCGAAACCATACCACGTGGTTCAACCTTGCGGGCACGTTCTACCCACTGCAAAATAAGGCCTGCTTCGCGTTCGCGCAGTTCTGCTTCCCCAACGGTGTTTGACCGTGCGGTCAGGACACTGTTTTCAAGGGCGCGTAGCTGTGCTTCCAGCGTTTCTTTTTGCCGTTCTTTCACACTTTTACGCATAAGCTGAATGGCCTCTGGCTGCGCATACTTGCCAAACTTCACCTGCGATAAAAGGTCACCAAGGCTAGCGCCGTACGGCAGAACAAACTCTTGTGCCCCTTCATGCTCGCCTTCAATCCGAACACTGATAGTGCCTTTGTTTTTATCTGACATAACCTCAAGCACATCACCGCGGTAAACAATCGCGTTTTCAGCGCTTGCTATCGGCATATATTCCACTTCGGTTTTGGCCCGGTTATTACGGCTTATTCTTATGTGCGTGGCCTGCGCCGATGGGCGTGCCAGCCCCAGAAGCGTGCTGGCTTTTTCAGAGGCACCCTTAAACTCGAAAAGGGCGGGGTTTTTAACCTCGCCAAAAACCCCGGCCTGAGAGTTTACCGGGCTGACAACAATGGTGTCACCGTCAGCGAGCTGAAACACAGGCAGTGTGCCCGACAGGATAAAACTATACAGGTTTACACTGCGATATTCAGTGCCGTTACGCAGTACTCTTATATCCAGAAAAGACCCACGATCGGGGTCAATACCGCCTGCCTGATCCAGAAAATATAAAACAGAATCAGACGCGTGGCCCGCAAACAAACCGGGCTGATTAACAAAGCCCGTTACAAACACTTTTACTGGTTCAGCACCGCCTAAGCTTGCGTATACATTCACATTCTTGCGGAATGTTTGTTTGATCGCTTCTGTGATGAAGCCATTCACGTCATTATTTTTTACGCCGAGCACCCGAACAGGGCCAACTTTAGGCACAAAAATATTGCCTTGTTGGTCAACTGTCAGGCTGCCTGTAAAATCAAACCCGCCCCACAGTTTAAGGCCAATATTGTCGCCAATAGAAATTTCATAATCCGGGTTAAACCCGGCAAATGACTGGTTCGCAAACTCGCCGCCAAAAATCCAGTCCCCAAATACCTTTTTATTTTCCGTTGTCTCAAGCGCTTCCGCAGGAACCGCCGTTGCTTCCTGTTGAACAGGGAAATTTTGTGCGCTTATGCTGCCTGCGAACACTATGCCGCTTGCCAGCATACAAAATGCGAGAAACGCTTGTCTAAGTTTACACATCGCGGTGCTCCCGAATGGTGGCAAATATCATCATTACAACGCCGTAAGCAAGTGACAGGGTAACAAACAATGTTATCAGGTCATATAGTTTGCGTGGGTATTCTGCACTGTCTGGTATGGCAGGGGACTGCACAACAACGACGTGTTTCAATTTGTGATAGCTTTCAACCCGGGCTTTCTCAAGCGCTACCAAACTTGTTTGGTACAGGTCGGTTGCAAACTTCAGTTCCATTTCCAGTTCCTGATAGGTTGCATTCACCTCGTTTATCGAGGTTTCATCAGTGCTCGCCAGCTTTTGGCGTTCCTGCTTCAACTGGTTTTCAATAGCTTCGATCCGGCTACGTAAGGTCACAAGCTCGGCAGCGCCACTGTTTAGGTAACTTGATAGGGCTTTTTCTTCCGTGTGCAAACGTACAAGCTCTGCCTCCATTTCACTGACAACCTTCTGCATCGAGGCCCCTGTTGCCTCGGCATTCAGAAGGCCATTGTCATTTTGAAAAGAAAGTAGCTTGTCCCTGGCTCTGGCAAGGGCATCACGTGACCGGTTGAGTTCTTTTTCGACAAAAGCAATTTCTTCGGTCGCAATTTTTTGCCCGGTGCTATTGATAAAGGCTTCACCTGCACGGATTACAGCCTCTACAAATTTATGAGAAAACTCAGGCGTAAAGCCTTGACCGCGTACCACGATCAAACCACTATCCGGGCTAACAGATGCAGAAAGCCGCTTTTTGAAATATTCTAAACGGTCTTCCGCATTAGCGCCGTCTTTTAAACGAGATAAAAAATCGGCGCCCGAATGGGAAAAATGGTCGCTGAAACTAACCTCTTTTTCCATCAGTTCCATCAAGTCTCTGGACTGGAAAAAGGCATTTATCATGACAGCATCCTGTGAATCGCCCTGTGCGCCAGTCAACATCTGCAACTGCGGCATGACAGAGGATGATGCATTGCTGGATTTTACATATATCCGTGCCTCGGTCACATATCTGTCTGATGCGATAAGTGCATAGTAAACCGCAGCAAGTGCCACAATAAACAGAACCCAGCGATATGATTTAAACCGCACACTCGATGTTCTGACATCACGAATAGCAGGGCCGCCCGACTGGCCCCTGGCTACAGCATGCCGAAGTTTTGACAGTATTTTATCCATAAAGCTTTTGGCACGTCTTCATTATAAGTTTTGATACCGAAACAGGGCACGATCTATACTTTCGTAGAATTCTGCCCTGCCATATGCAAGTAAAATTGCGGCATTACAATGCTCTTTGATAGTCCCTTCATTATGAGACACAAGGATTATATTTGCTGAAGCCCGTTTATCTGCCAGTGCCTTGGAACACTTCCTCTTAAACGAGGCATCCCCTACAGCCATAATCTCATCAAGTAAATATGTGTCAAAATCGAAACCCATCGAAACTGCAAAAGAATATTTTGATTTCATCCCGGACGAATAACTTCCAACCGGTAGTTCAAAGCTTTTCCCCAGCTCAGAAAATTCTTTGACAAATTCTTCAATTTCTTTGGTTTTTTCTATCCCGTGGATACGACAAACAAACCGAACATTTTCCCGGCCTGACATGCTGTTTTGAAACCCTGAAGCCAAAGCAAGCGGCCAGCTGATAAATCTGTCAGAATGTATTTTTCCGTGAGAGGGAAAATCAATACCACCTAAAAGCCTGATTAATGTTGATTTTCCGGCCCCATTAACACCCAGAATGGCAACATCCCTGTCGTCAGGGACAGAGAATGTCAAGTTTTTCAGCACATATTTAGGCCCAAACCGCGTGGGATAATATTTTGAAACATGTTCGAGCCGGATCATCGTGCCAGCATCCTTTGCCAGCGCAGCCTGTAAGCCGAAACAGCCAATGCCGACAATATAAGTATCCAGACAAACAAATACTCATAACTGGCAACAGGGCTAATATATCCCGGCAGCCATGCTTCCCGAATAAGCTCACTTGCATGAACCAGCGGGTTGAGTGCCATCAAGTCCTGATACCGGGCAGGCACAATTGTCATCGGGTAAAAAACAGCCGACACAAACATAAGCGGCATTGTGAAGAGGTTAACCAGTTTTTCAACTTCTCTTGCAATACTGGCAATAACGCAGGCCAAAATGCCAAAAAATATGGCAAAAAGCCACAGATGTGCAGCATAGAACAGCATAAACAAAGGATCATTCGGCAAGGGCGCAAAACCCAGCCACATCATGATCAACACCAAAGCCGTACCCGACACTAAAAATATGCCGCCCTCGACCAAACTACGGGCCATGAAAATATCAAAAAGGCGTACCTGCCGAAACCCGAGCAACCCTTTGGCCCCGCCCAAAGCAGACATGTTTTTCCGCATTGTAGCCTGCCAAAGTGTGCGGAATGGTAAAAAACCCGCCAAAATAAACACCGGCGGTTCAACATAGCCAAATTCACCACGTCCCCGCGCACCAAAAAGCACCAAAAACACCGATATCATCAGGAGTGGCTCTAAAATAATCCAGATATTACCGAAGGTATAGCTTTTAAACCGGGCATTCATTTCCCGCAGGAAGATCGCGAATATCACATCGCGCTGAATTGATATGGCAGATCTGGCTTTCATGGGGAGGCACTATTCCTGAACTGGTTCTGACATGCAAGCCATATCAGGCAGACGCACGCAAGCCCGGTCAGGACTCATCGTGTTTATACACACCCTGATATATGCCCGCACGGTCAACCACCACCAAAAATTTAACTTCCTTGGACCTGAGCAGGCTTTCTGCATCATCTACTATCTGGTCTTTGTAGATAGTGTAAAAGTCTTTACCCATACATTGATATGCACTGACTTCGCGCACACGGCGCGTAACCCTAAGAGCCACCGCAAGCTGGCCTTTTGTGACAACGCCTAGCGGTTTCTTGTCGGCATCAACCACAATGGCAACACCGGCCGCGCCGCCTGCCATTTCAGCCGCAAGTTCCAGAAGCACCATATCTGGCTGCACAACAGGCACGCTTGCTGTTAGCATAGCCTCGCCCACCTTGGTTAGCAGCCTGCGGCCAAGCGACCCACCTGGGTGGTAGCGGGCAAAATCCTTGGCGTGAAAATCCCGCAGTGTCATAAGCGAGATCGCCAGCGCGTCACCGATCGCAACGGTTAGAACAATAGAAGTGGTCGGCACCAGATTATGCGGGCACACCTCTTCTGCTACAGGCACCTCAAGTACAATATCTGCGGCCCGGCCAAGTGTGGAAGATTTTGCGCTGGTAATGGCGAGAATTTTATTACCAAAGTTTTTAAGTGACGGCAAAAGCTGGGACAGTTCCTGCGTTTCGCCAGAATATGAAATAAGCAGCAGGGTATCATCCTGCGTTACCATACCCAGATCACCGTGAGAGGCTTCTGCCGGATGCAGAAAAAACGACGGTGTACCAGTTGATGCAAGCGTTGCTGAAATTTTACGTGCTACATGGCCAGACTTGCCCATACCAATCACAATAACATGGCCGGTGGTGTTCATCAGCGCCATAATGGCTTCTCGGAAAGCCTCTTCATCATAGGACTGCGACAATCGCTCCAGAGCCTGACCTTGCTTTAAAAAGCTGGCACCGATATTTTCAAGTGTGCGGCCGAAATCTGCTTTAAGGCCAACCGGAAGTTCAAGGACATTTTCAGTGGCTTTTGCCTGATCCACAGAAGCAGTCATATTTTTCCCCCCTAAGGTTCTCATACTTTTTTCGTCCCTAAAGGCTTCTACTATTTGTTTTCTTTACCGTTGTCACTGAATAGGGCATTTTTATGTCGTTGCGGCACTGGCATATCATACAGGTTGTAGCTGCTCAATAATTCTATAATATTTTCAACAATTTATACATTTCCCATAAAGATCATTGCTGAAATATGAATATGTTTAAACTGGATACAAAGTCTCTTAACAATAGCAATTTTAGCTTAATTCCAGCCCTTTACTTTTTGAAGAGCCTACACATCTTTGTCTTATTGAAATAATATGACACAATAATTCCTTCATAATACGCCTCTCTCAGACCGTCAACCTCCCTGTTCATGGGATATACAGGTAAACTTTTGAAACATCGTGTGATTTACGTCATAGGGTGATTTAGCTGAACGTAAAATGAACGATATGCACAAACCATTTGAACCCTAAATTCACATTTGATACTAGGGTCTGGCCCCTTGCATTTTGTGTTTGCTGCAAGGACCAGGAAAGAACAACATGCCATGCCAGATGACACCGGCCTGACCCTACCCCCGACGACAGCCCGCACATTTTTAGTGCTACAGGGGCTTTCAACCCGGTTTTTTACGGTTCTTTCAAACAGGTTAGCCGCCGAAGGACACAAGGTTTACCGTGTCCATTTTTGTGGTGGTGACTGGCTTCTCGCACGGGGGAGTACCGCTGTTTCACATATAAGGTTTAAGGATACACCCGAAAATCTGGAGCATTTTTACAGCACAACCCTGAAAGAAAAAGCAATTACAGATATTATTCTGTTTGGAGATTGCAGGCCTATTCATAAAACCGCCATTGCTGTAGCAAAAAAACACAGTATTGCAGTACATGTATTTGAAGAAGGCTACACGCGCCCACACTGGGTTACGCTTGAAGTTGGCGGCACAAATGATCATTCACCTTTACCGCGCAGCGCCGAAGTCGTGCTTGAAAAGGCTGCCGCTTTAACCACAGAAGAAACGCTTACTGACACAGCCACCCCCATACCTAATCCCATGGTAGCGCGGGTATTTTGGGATCTGGCTTTCCATGCAGGGCGACTTGGCGGCAAGCCCTTTTACCCGCACTATAAAACCCACAGGCCAAACGATGCTACCGACGAATTAATTGGCTGGTTTGGGCGGTTTTGGCGCAAACTACAACACGGTGACCAGAACAAAGCGCTGCTGGCACATTACAAAAAATACCATGAGCAGTATTTTCTGGTCCCGCTCCAGCTTAACAGTGATTTCCAGATCAGAGAGCATTCAAATTACCCGAATGTGCCCACCTTCATTATGGAAGTAATCCAGTCTTTTGCGGCGCATGCCTCGAAAAAGTCACGGCTGCTTTTTAAAATGCACCCGCTCGATAATGGCATTATTGACTACCGTTTCCTGATCACAGACCTTGCCCGGCAGTATAAAATCTCCAAACGGGTTGATTATGTGGAAGGCGGCGACCTTGATATGATGCTCATGAACGCAAAAGGCGCCGTGATGATTAATAGCACCGTAGGCTTTAAGGCCTTG
Source organism: Kordiimonas pumila (assembly GCF_015240255.1). Classification (NCBI taxonomy): domain Bacteria; kingdom Pseudomonadati; phylum Pseudomonadota; class Alphaproteobacteria; order Kordiimonadales; family Kordiimonadaceae; genus Kordiimonas; species Kordiimonas pumila. Next base: position 1,355,783 of record NZ_CP061205.1, on the reverse strand, counting down.
CAGCTTAGTATCCCGATAAAAGTAATGGGTCGTGCCTTTTATGATATGGCAGGGCTTTCTGCCCAAGGCCCGCTTGACAGCTTTTGGGAAAACCCGGAAAAACCTGACCCGGAACTGGTCGCCGCTTTTATAAAGCTTGTGCGCACAGAGAGCCAGCTATACGGTGATTTCTTTACCAGAAAAGGCATGGCGCTTGTGGTAGAATCTGCCGTCAAAAAGCTACTAGCTCAAATACCAAACACGCAAGAAAGCCCCAAAGCTTTATGAGTATAACCCTTGTTACTGCCGTTTTTATTCTGCCTTTTATGGCTGAATGGTTTACCGCATCACTGCATACAGAGAGCCAGCAAAGGCGTGCGGCATTTTATATTCTGTGCCCTCTTGTTGGTGTGCTTGTTTACGGCACCTGTGTGATTGTTACGGGGCGCGAGTTTTTGGGTTTTGCTGGGGCACTGCTATATTACGGCGGACTAACGGCAGTATCGAACAAGAAACTTGAAATTCTGCGCGAACCTTTTAATGCCCATGATTTTGACAACCTCAGAAACCTGTATATTTACCCCGAATTTTATGTCTCCTATGTTGGCTGGCCGTTGCTTATTCTGGTCATCAGTGTGTTCACGAGCCTTGTGGGGGTGGCATTTTGGCTAGAGGCACCGCTTGCCGTATATAACCAAATACCGTGGGCCATAGTGCTTATTTTCTGGTTTGTGGGGCTTTACCTCCTGCGTTTAGCATTCAAGCGTTTCATCAATGAAACAACCATGAAAGATTACGGCCTGAGCCTGCATGTGGGCACAGATGCCCGCGCCTTTGGCCTGTTTCCCACCATCTATCTATACCGCCTGCTGCTTGGCGGCAGCGCTGAAAAGCCCGCCCTTAGAAACCGGCCCCTGCATATCACCAAAGTAACGGAAAAACCGGCTGACATTATTGCCATTCAAGGCGAAAGCTACTTTGATATTGAGCGGCTTTTCAGCAAACTTCCAGAGGGTAAATCCACCTCGTGGAAGCCGCTTCGCGCCCTTGAAGAGAAAGGCGTTTTAACCGGCCAAATTACAGTGCCCGCGTGGGGTGCCTATACCATGCAGACAGAATTTTCATTCCTTTCCGGCATTGAAAACAGCCTGCTGGGCATTGACCATATAAACCCCTATATGCGCTTTGCCCAAACACCGGTAGCTACCTATGTGCGCGCCCTAAAAGCCGCCGGGTACCGCACCATTTGCATCCACCCTGCAAAGAAAGAGTTTTTCCGTCGTAGTGACGTGATGCCTAATTTAGGCTTTGACGACTTTATTGGCCTTGAAGCCTTTGAGGGTGCGCCCTACTACGGTAAATATATAGCAGACGATGCCCTTGCTGATGAGATTGAGCACATCATTCAGGGTCACCATGCCATGCACACAGAGCCGCTGTTTATCTTTGCCATCACAATCGAAAGCCATGGCCCGTGGGCAGAGGGGCGGCTTGCAGCACATGTGGATGAGGAAAAACTGACGGCTGCAAACCCTATGGGTGACCCTGCGTTTGCCTTGTATCAGAACCATATGGAAAACCTGCTGGCCCTATACCGGCGGTTAAGTGTGGACGCTGGCAAAACCGCCCTGCGCACCTCACGCACAGTGGCGCTTTACGGCGACCATATGCCAGCCCACGGCGCGCTTTTTGAAAAATACGGCTTTGATGAAACCCCGGTTGACTATCTGCTGTGGTCAAACACTGCTCAATCAGAAATACCAGAGACAATGCGCAGCGAAACATTTTTTGAAACCATATTACATACGGCCGGGTTAAAGCTGCTGTAACAAAGCTGAAGCTAACACACTCCCTTAGAAGTTTTCGAGGATACCTTCCAGAAGCCACTGCTTTGCAGCCTTCATACTGGTAAAACCACGTACGCGGCCATCAGCCAGATTTTTAAGAACGGTAGAGGCCGCGCCAAATACATCAAAACCTTCAGGTGCTTGCACAATTTTTTCGGGCAGCACCACAGCTTCACGCACCAGCCCTGCCTCAAAAATAGCAGGCATTAGTTCCCCAACCATCCAGTCATTTGCCGCCAAAAAACTGCTGGACATAAACCTGAGGTCAGCGAGCCAGTATTTATAAGCGCCGGTTTGCATCTGCTCCAACACAAAGTACAACACCTCCCGAAACTGCTCACTGGTATGAAAATCACCAAACCATATATCGCAAACTAGGCCAGTATCAGCATTGTGGGCAACCACCGCATAGGTCATGCCACCCGGCATGCGAAAGGTTTTCAGCTCACTGAGAGCAAAGATCGATTTAACATTCTGTATTTGGCTATAGGCTGACATATATACATCCCGTGGTTCACGCTTTCAGAAACACAACGCTCACGGGGGAAAGGCACACAGTGCACGCTTGCACCCTACCTTTTACTCAACACTACTCAACTTCCCCATTAGCCTTTTACCCTATAACTATATATACTGTCAGTAATTTTTTGATAGGTGCCTTCGCTATCATGGGCTTCTATTTTTGCAGCAACCTTGGGGGTTGGGAAATATATCCCGCTTTCCAGCATAAACACCCCGTGCAGCTTCACCAGAACACCGGTGGGGTAAACCTGTACTTTTTTGGGGTGCAGTGCTTCTATGGCAGTTGGCCAGCTTTCTTTAGGTAGCACGCCGCGCGGCGCAGTGGTGCGCAGCATACTCGAGGCTACTTCAGCGGCGTTCAACGCATCAAGCCCGCCTGCAAAATCTTCTGCATCATAGTGACGCGGGTTAAGAAACAGAAAAAACCAGCCTGTTGCCAGTGCCACGACAAGCACCATGCCCAAAAGAGCGCCCCAAAGCCAAGTTTTCATCTATCTACCTCTGTTTATTCTCTCAGTGTCAAGCTGCGCATAAACATAAGGTAAGTGTCAAGCCAGTTTAGAGGGTCGTTGTCTTCCGACAGTCCATCGCCACCACATACACCATGCCGCGCATGGCCTTGCCGGTAAAATTCATGGAATAACGTCTAGGCCGCTAGACCTCAAAATCTTTTCTACACAGTTTTTCCTCTAAAGCTGCATAGCCCTTTTCCAATCCATATGAAAAAGTAATCTTTCCAGATAAATCTTTTATACTCAGCCATTCAAGCAGTGAAAGCTGATCATCAAAATCATCATAGCGAAGATCAGTCCAGCCAGCATTAAAAAAGAGCCGTACCAAATCTGTTTGGACATAGTATTTATGTTGAAACTCTGGGCACACCATAATGGTTTCTTCAGTGCCATCCACTGTATTTTTAATAGTGGCTTGCATTTGGTCGAAATTGAACGTGATAAAACCATTGTCAAACATGGCCTTGCCGCACCGTGTTTGCTCATTCGCATATTTCGCGGTTATCAGATTTATTTTCACACCATCACCCGGTGCTCTGCCCGGGGCATTTACCCCTTCGTAGGGTATTGTACCGCGTAATTGAATATATGTTTCAACCTTCTTATTATCGCTTACCGCAGCGGCACTGCGGCCTTTTATAACTTTCGGGGTAAAGCTGTTCCAGTTAAGCCTCTCTTTCGCAATAAATTTGTAAGCGATAGTAAGCGGATGAATGAGCGTTTCAAATGCCAGCCCATTTGGCACCTCGGTCCATGCGCGGTTACCTGCGCTGGGTGAACGAACAGCCCCTTCCACCAAGGCAATATCCAGAGATTTCAGCCGCCCCAAACTTCTGTATAGCTGTCCCAATTTGCTGTGGGTAAGCTCCTTGCCACTGCCTACTGTTAGAAACCTTTCATAGTAGGGATTACCGCTTAAAAGATAGGTAATAGGCAGGGCTTTCTCTAGCGCATAATAACTCAGGGCAAAGGTTGAGGCCCGATAGGTTTCTGCATTCTGCTTTAACAAGGAAATTTCTGCAGCATTTGTCGACATAGGTTTTTCAATGGCACATTTAACACCGGACGAAACCAGTGCAGATAAATAAGCAAAATGCGTGTCTGACGGTGTCGCAATGATAACCGGAACTTGTTCAGCAACAGTATCTGCCACGATCGCACTTTTGGCCGCATTCTGCACTAATACCTTACCTGACTTTATAGTCTGGGCACCTGCAATATCGTCCGTGATTGTATAGACCTTAACATGACGCTTCGTGAGGGGGCTTAGGAAATCCTGCTCACCTTTCATGCGCTCACGGAGCAACGCGGGCAATATCCTGTTGATAACAACATCCCCCGCACCAATAATATTAACAGTTGTCGTAGATTTAAATTTGGTCGTCGGCACCATGGAACGCAAATTAGCAAAAAAGACAGTGAAGTAAAAAAAACTAAGTATTTTTAAAAAGGTGACCTTCCACTCGCTTAAATTGGAGTTCTTAGTTGCGTTAAAAATCGCCTGTATGAGCTCCCACGGGCTTTCGCCAGATATATAGGAAAATCCCATAATCTGTACGCCCAGCACCAGCGGAAACATAACAAAATATTCAGCGGGATGATAAAGCGTATAGCGTGCTTCAGCAAAATTACGCCAAAACAAATAGTAGCTAATCCATGTAAATGCTTCGAATGTTAAAAGGCAAACAAGCCCGGTGATGATAATGCGCCAGCGCTCCATATTAATGGCAGGGTAAGACGCAAGCCATGAAGCAATATTATCACCACACACATAAGCAACGATAAACATGCCCATAACGACCAGAAAATAAACTTCTGTGTCCTTTGCATGAAAATCAGGGCGCTTTTGTACTTCTCCTAGGGAGTAATGCATCCGCACAAAACGCACAAAACGCTTGATATGTTGCAAAGGACTGAAAAAGCGAAAGAAGCGAAATGTGTGCTGCATCAGCCATGTAAGGGGTGAATAGTGGTTTTCCCACAACGACAGCATTCTATTTTCTTCGCCAGAAATCCTCGCATAATACACCTTCACGGAATTCCACGACACCAGAAAAGATACAATCACCAGTGCGCCCACAAGCTGAAAAACAAGCAACGGCAACGGCAGAGCATTTATCAGTGACAAGACAACAAATGCAGAGACACTTATTTTTGCCACCAGTTTATAGAGTTCTGTCATCAGTGTCTTCTTAGGGTCATTATAAAGCTCAAATAAAAAGGCCGGGTAATGCCCAGCCTTTGAAGTTTAGGTGTAAACTTTAGCGAGAGTCCAGCCCCTTGTCATACCGGGGCAAGTACCCCGGTATCCATGAGTAGCGGTATATTCTGAAATCCTAAAGATGGCCCCCGTGGTCAGGCCACGGGGCGTAAGCTGTTGGGCAGAGCGGTATCGTTAAATACCCTCGCCGCCCATAAAGCCATTCGATGTCAGATAACCGTTTTCTTCCAGATAATCTATAATCTGGTCGGCGCATTCCTCGGCTGATTTTTCACCCGTTTTTAGGTGAATATGGGCATTTTCAGGCGCTTCATACGGGCTATCGTAGCCAGTGAAGTTTTTAATCTCGCCCGCTTTTGCCTTTTTATACAGGCCTTTCGGGTCACGCTCTGCACAGGTTTCAATCGGGGTATCGACAAACACCTCGATAAATTCGCCGTCTTCCATCAAGTCTGCAACCATGCGGCGCTCAGCCCGGAACGGCGAGATAAAGCTTGTCATAACCATCAGGCCAGCGTCGACCATCAATTTTGCCACTTCACCCACCCGGCGGATGTTTTCTACCCGGTCGCAATCTGTAAAGCCAAGGTCTTGGTTAAGGCCGTGACGCACGTTATCGCCGTCGAGCACATAGGTGTGGCGGTGCCGTGCAAACAGGCGCTTTTCTACAATGTTTGCAATGGTGGACTTACCAGAACCGGAAAAGCCCGTGAACCACAATATAGCTGGTTTCTGGCGCTTCATGTCTGCGCGGGCCTGCTTGTTCACATCCATTGCTTGCCAGTGGATGTTTGAGGCACGACGTAGCGCAAAATCGATCATGCCCACACCCACTGTGGTGTTGGTAATGCGGTCGATAATAATGAATGAGCCCATATCGCGGTTGGTGCCGTATGGGTCAAACGCAATGCGGCTATCAAGGCTGATATTACAGATACCAATTTCGTTCAGGTCGAGCTTTTTGGCGGCTGTGTGCTCTAGCGTGTTCACATTCACTTTGTGCTTCAGGTCGGTTACCGAGCCGGGCACCATTTTGTTCGCTGTTTTAAACAGGTATGGCCTGCCGGGCAGCATAGCATCTGCCGACATCCAGATAATTTTTGCTTCAAACTGGTCTGCGGCTTCTGGTGGGCTGTCTTTACCGGCAATCACATCACCGCGCGAAATATCAATCTCGTCTGTCAGCGTTAGGGTTACCGCTTCGCCCGCGACAGCCTCGTCTAGCTCGCCGTCATACGTGACAATAGATTTGATCGTGCTTTCCTGCGCGTTTGGCAGCGCCTTGATCTTGTCGCCCACCTTGATGGTGCCAGAGGCAATCGTGCCAGAGAAGCCCCTGAAATCAAGGTTCGGGCGGTTCACCCACTGCACCGGCATACGGAACGGCGCAGCTTGGCGTGCATCCCCTACCGGAATTGTCTCCAGATGGTGCATAAGCGCGGGGCCCGTGTACCACGGTGTGCGGTCACTTTTAGTGATAATGTTATCACCCTTCAAGGCCGACATGGGGATCGCTTCAATGGTGCGGAAACCAAAATCTTTCGCAAATTCCCTATAGCCTGCCTCAATCGTGCGAACCACACTTTCGCTGTAATCCACAAGGTCGATCTTGTTCACCGCAAGCACGATGTTCTTGATACCCAAAAGCGACGCAATAAAGCTGTGACGGCGTGTTTGGGTCAGAATACCCTTGCGCGCGTCGATCAGCAGAATGGCAAGGTCAGCGGTTGAAGCGCCCGTTGCCATATTGCGGGTATATTGTTCGTGGCCTGGTGTATCCGCCACAATGAACTTGCGCTTGTCGGTACTGAAAAAGCGGTAAGCGACATCAATGGTGATGCCTTGCTCGCGCTCAGCCGCCAGCCCGTCCACCAGCAAGGCGAAATCAATTTCCTGGCCCTGCGTGCCCATTTTTTTACTGTCGCTTTCAAGCGACGCGAGCTGATCTTCAAAGATCATTTTACTATCGTACAGCAAACGGCCAATAAGCGTGGATTTACCATCGTCAACACTGCCGCAGGTAATGAACCGCAGCATGGATTTTTCTTCCTGCGCCTTTAGGTACGCCTGAATGTCTTCTGCAATAAGGTCACTTTGGTGGGACATTTAGAAATACCCCTCTTGTTTTTTCTTTTCCATTGAGGCGCTGCTATCGTGGTCGATAACGCGGCCTTGGCGCTCTGATGTTTTGGTCAGCAGCATTTCCTGAATAACGTCGGTCAGCGTTGCCGCCTCACTTTCCACTGCACCGGTTAAGGGGTAACAGCCAAGCGTGCGGAAACGCACCATTTTCATTTCTGGTGTTTCGCCTTCATTCAGTGGCATACGGTCATCATCCACCATAATAAGCTGGCCGTCGCGCTCCACAACTGGGCGTTTTTTAGCGAGATAAAGCGGGATCATCGGTATATTCTCAAGGTGGATATACTGCCAGATATCAAGCTCGGTCCAGTTAGAAAGCGGGAACACACGAATGCTTTCACCCGGTGATTTACGGGTGTTATAAATGTTCCACAGCTCTGGGCGCTGGTTCTTTGGGTCCCACCGGTGCTGCGCAGAGCGGAAAGAGAATATCCGCTCTTTCGCGCGAGACTTTTCCTCGTCGCGGCGCGCGCCGCCAAAAGCTGCATCAAACTTGTATTTATCAAGCGCCTGCTTCAAGGCCGTTGTTTTCATAATGTCTGTGTGTACCGCGCTGCCGTGCGTAAACGGGCCAACGCCGTCTTTTACGCCCTGCTCATTAATATGCACAATAAGATCAAGGCCATACTGCTTGCATATTTTATCGCGGAACTCGATCATCTCACGGAATTTCCATGTGGTATCCACATGCATAACCGGGAACGGCGGCTTACTAGGGTAAAACGCTTTCATCGCCAGATGCAGCATCACACTGCTGTCTTTACCAATGGAATACAGCATAACCGGGTTCTCGACCTCAGCCGCAACCTCGCGCATGATGTGGATACTTTCGGCTTCAAGCCGCTTTAGGTGTGTCAGCGTTTTTGTCATTAAACAGGTACCAATTGCGTCCATTATATTTTAAGCGCGCTGCGATAAAGACACAGCCATAAACATATCAGGCTTTTACAGATGGGCGCTGTTTAACGCAAGAACAACATAAATTGAAATAATATTTTCTTATGCATGGGTAAAAATAACCTACACAAGAATTTTATTCTAATATAATTAATATTATTGCAATGATAATCTCGCCGCCCTTTGAGTAAGAACATTCTCTAATTCATTAATACGCGACCAGTGCGTATTCTTTTTTGAGGCAACCGCAAATTTTTCCTTCATAGCGTTCAATTCTGCGCCCGCCTCCTCAAGCTGCCCGGCGTGTATAAGGCACCTTATAAGCGTGTACCGGGCCTGATAAAAAGGCCGGATACGGTCAATAATAAAGCCCTGCGCCTTGCGGGCAAAGTCTAGTGCTTCTTCCTTTTTACCAATAGACAAGGCCATATTGGCGGCATGCACCAAAGCCAGATAGAAATCCGGGTTATTTTCTACAGCCACTATAATGTCACTATAAGCACCTTCTAGGTCTTTGCGCTGCCGCTTTAAAATGGCGCGTTTTAAATGAAGAATGCTAGCGCTAAGCCCGTCCATGTGCAGCAGGCACGCATCAAATGCCGCTTCAATATCATCGCCCCGTTCCCCAAGCACATCATGCCTGTAGAGGGCGCGAATAGCATCTGGATAGCGTGTTATTGTCCCCGTCATTGCTTGCCACGGCGCAGCCGAACCGGGGGAGCAACAGGACAGAACGAACTGCTCCATACCAAAAAAATGGTTCAGCAGCGGCGGCAGGGAATGGTCTTCATTTCGGATTGTGTGAATATGGACATTATCCTGCCGGGGTAACTGTAAGGAACCCCAAAGGTCATAGGCGCACAATTCCCCGTAAAAACAATGAAACTGCGTGGTTTCTGCCGCTTTAACAGCCGCCATAAAAAGCTGTTTGCGGTCATCAGGGATCGTTTCTTCGCATAGCTTGTTAAAAAAGGCCCCTTCTGTGCCAAGCGCGACCTCCACACCTGTTGCGATACAGTGGTCAGCCTTTACCATGGCACCGTATAAAATAGCCCCGTAGCCCCCCATAGAGCCGCCGTAGGTAATAACCTCGGTGCTACCTAGTGCGCGCAATTCCTGTTCCAGTCTTTCCGCCACGTCTGCCGGGTGGTCCCCCAAACCGGGAATGGGGTTCAGGTACCAATTATTATTGGGGCAATTTACATACACATAGTTTGAACTGAGGTCCGTAAAAGCGCGCGTACCAGAAAACTTTCCCGCTCGCACCCGCGCAGAAGAAAAAACCACCAACGTGCGGCTTGCACCATTATTAACAATCTTGAGAAACTCGGACATTTCCAAGCCTAATCCACAGGGCTTTTCTTTAAGTTATCCACCATAAACTGATTAAAGCGGTCACAAAGAGCATGATACTGGCTGTTGAAATAGCTGTAATCAAGTGCATCATAAAGCTCGTAAATTGCCTCTGTGCCCTCCACAAGCTTTTCTACCGGATGGGCCGGTATATTCAGAAACTCGCATAGCTCCCGCGTTCTGCTGTCATGTGTGATAGCAAGGGTCGGGATACCTTTCATCAGCGCCATCATATTGCCGTGGAAACGGGCGCCATAGGAAAAATCAATGTCAGAGAGAAAGTCCGACCATTCCTGATATGTAAAAAAGATCCCCACATTGTTCAAAAGCCATTCGCGGCCTCTTTCCAGATCAGAATCTGCTATCTCAAAGTGCTTGCGAAAACGCTTTAGGGCATCTTCATCTATTTTTTTGGAGAAGCCAATATTGCCTTCCAGCATCTCGGTTTGAACCACAAGCTTGTAGTTATGATCGAAACCCTCGCGGAACATACGCTTCTGATAATCTCGCAATTGGTCATCGGCGTGATATTTCTTGCGGTCCCGCTTCATGGTTAGGGAAACCTTGAAGTTTTGAAGCTCATCACGTTTTGGAACGGTTATGCGGAAATCTTTATCATGACTATTAATATAGTATGACGGGCAGCCATTAACCTCGACATTTTTAACCCCACACTTTGATAGAACTTCCGCTGTATAACTGCCCCTCACACCGATCCGGTCAGAACGCTCCGCGATCAACTTCATGAAGTTGATGGTACCGCCGGGGGGCGTTAACTCTACCTGACTAGACTCCGCCTGCGCCCCCACACCAAAGGCCATGACAGGCAGGTTTACGTTCTTTAATGCCCGGTATATAAAAGCAAAATCAGCCCGCTCGTTGATCATATTGGCACCCGCCACCACAATGATATCAAAGTTTTCTTCAAGGTAAACTTTATCAGCAAACCGCAACTGCGACAATTTCATGTATGTAACCGTGCCCGCATCACCCGCCGCACGCTTCAGGTGATACATCGCGCCGTGCCCGATCATATAATTACCGGAGTTACCGCCAGATAATACCATCAGCTCTTTGAGGTCTTTACCGACAATGTCTGCCTTGTCCAGGAAATGGCCTGCACCAGTCATTAAAATTCGCATTGTAATCCTTTTACTGATCAGACTTTAAGTGTTTCGAAAAGTATCAGGTCACTCATGGTATCATGAATTTCCGGCACAACTGCAATCCGCTTCAAGCCGCCATTTGTTTTAATTTTAAAAGCAGACACACCCGGCTCAACTTTTTGTTTGTAGGCCATATTCTGTGAAAACTGCCAATCAAAATCGAAAAGCAGTTTCATGGATGACTTTTCCTGTGACCGGTTAACCAGTTTCAATACAAATTCAGCCGGCATGGGGTTATCTTCCGTTGTCCGGAAAATTATCGCGGGGTGATCCCCTGTCGCAACAAGCCCGCCCTTGGCCTTGTCGGGCGCTATCTGGCGGTTAACACGTTTAATTTTCAAGGGGTCAGGGTGGTTTTCAGCCATCACCTGCTCAACGCCGTAATAAGCCAGCGACACCTGCTTGTAGCCTGTTTCAGGGTCGATAAAATCTCGGCAGTTCTGTCGCTGTTCTGGTGTAACGGTCAGATTCATAAAATCTGTCGCGGCCTGTATAAATTCATCTTTGCTTTCAACAGCCCTATCATAGTTAATCAAGAGCATTGGTATATCCAGCTTTTCGATTAATTCTGCCATGATCACATTTTGTCGCAGCGAAAATCTGAGCGCATTTTCCACGGTCGTATCGTTTTTGGACCGGTTGACCTGGCTCATTGTTGTCGAAAGCATATTCCGAAAAACGAACACAAAATGAGGGTTGCGAATATCAGGCAAAAGTTCCTCGATATAATGCAAGCTATGGGGCATTTTCCAACCCCATGCTGGCGTTTCTGCATTCCTGACTGCAATACGCTCCCGCAGTTCATCAAGGTCTTTTGTTAAAAACTTTGGATCCTCGTGATTTTCACCCAGGCGGCTGCCTAAATCCACACCGAGTTCCCGAAAGGCACCAGCAACCATGGAAGTGCCCCCACGAGGAGCCCCCATAATAACCAGTGTCTTTTCCTCACTTTTCGACGGTGTTCCGAGAATTATGTGTTTATTTGCCATATCAATACCAAGTTACACCCTTTTGAAGGGCCAATTATTACAGGGCACTTATAAGCTTGCCCTAGCCAAAAGATCAAGGCGAGAATAAGCGTAAAAACACACGCCCACCCCCAGCATAACTGCCCATACCAACACCCTAAATGACAAGGAGAGTGTGTCTTTATCAAGACATATTAATGCCAAGTCTATCAATCATCTCGCGTCTAAAGGCAACGACTGCATCCTGTAACGTGGGCGCATGCGTATCCACCACGCTGTAATCGCCAACGGTAATATCGCCTTCTATTGGAAACCCTATAAAATCTGCCATTTCGCGTATAGATAGTTCCTGATTTTGCAGAAATGCTTCGAGCGTAATTCTGTAACTGGGAATGCCCGCATCTTCCACCGCGTTAAGGATATGCTCTTGCTGCTCAAAGCGTAAGCATCGCTTAATCCACCCGGTTATGCCTGAAGCCCATGTCTTCACAATGCGTTTCTTATCTGTCTTTTGGGTCCAGACAGAGCGTTCGATGGACTGATCCAGAAACTCTGCCCTTACAGACTGGGTGATATGGTCATCTTGCGACACAAGGATGACTTTAGCCCCTGACTGTTCCAGAAACCGAATAAACCTGTTCAATTTAAAAGGCGTATTATCAAAGACCGCTTGCAATACATCTATTTGCAGCAAGCTGAAAAAGTGCCCTTTCCTGCTAAACCGGCGCTGAGCAGCATCATAAAACCTGCTAACCTGAAAATGCTGGTGCACAGACAACCACGACACAAACAGACGCCCCAAATGTTCATGAAACAGCGGAAGGCCGTTTTCTACAAACACCTGCGCAATAAATTCTGCGTCAGCATAAGCCGTTGACAATATAAAAACCGGTTTCCCATAAGACTGGGTGTCTAGCTGTACATACGGTACCGTAGGCAACATACGCGGGGACCTGTCTGGCCCGGTGAGCGCATAAGTATAGGTTCCTGATACAACGGTTTTGTCTGGATAGCGTGCCTGAAGCTCTCTAACCAGAGCCATCTCACCCTGCTGGCAAAAAACCAGTATCTTCTCGATTTCGTCAGTTACGGCTTCATGCACCGCATGAAGAGAGGCAAGCTTGCATTTTAGCCTGCGCGGCGAACTATTTTCCACTTCGTGCAGAAAAAAATCATCGGCAACAATCAGGTGGTCAGCATCATACTGGTTGATAAAAAAGAACCATGACCAGTGCCTCATGTGACGAAAAAAACGCACGCGCCACGCCTTATTGTCAACTAACATCTGGTCATTTCCTTAACTACCAACATCTGCATCAAGCAGAAACATCATACTCGCTTTACGTAAAGTTATAGGCCATCCATAGGCAATAGCGAACAGAAAAGTCAAACCAGTTTATTTCTGGCTCACTTCATCCATCATCTCATCAAAGCCTATACCGAAGCATAATCGCTTCTGAACTCACGACGACCAAGAACACAAACGTCACTGATGAATAGGCTGATAAATGGGAATATGCATGATAGCGCCAATATTTTTATCGGCGCGCTTTGTTAGCGCCCCCGAATTTCTGTAATGCCCTTAGGAACACCGTACCCAACATCCAGATAAACACCGTGCCTGCAAACACTGTAATCTTGATCCGTGCAATGCTCAAGAAGCTCAGAATCGTAATTTGGCCACACCATCATAACGCCGATCGACAGACGCTGTGTTTTATCGCGTCCATAAAGAGGCAGGCTATAGTTTACCATATCAAAAACCAGATTTTCCCGGCAAAAATAGCGCCAATCAGCTTCTGCCGCGCACGGACCGGAAAAGATAACATTAAAATACCGGTGTAATCGAGCCCAGTCTTCCGGGCCGTAAGTATCCATATGGTCGCCAATTAAAAAGCGATGATTTGTTGAACGCTCAATCCCGGTACCTCGGTGCCGAAAACGAATTTCGTTATCTTCATTTAGCTCCATCATATAAAGATAGGGCAGCAGGCTCTTTACTTTTGCAGGGGAAAATTGTTTTCGGAACGGAATACCACCAGCGTCTTTTGCCATTTCGTGCCAACAGGATTTGAGCGATGAAAACAGCCGTTTTGCGTCTTTCAAATGCTGGTCCGATAGTCTTTCGCTTTTTGGCAAAGCGCTCATTTTTACTCCAACCACCAAAGGCATATACATCGCTATAATAGTTTATATCACATACTAACCGCCAATGTAACCAAAAGCCTTCAGTCTAGACAGGACAAAGGGCTAGCGCCGCATGGCATCAAGGAAGTATTTTGCTTTGCGACCAAGCCGGGTAACGGGCGCAAAAGGCCCGGCAGCGATTGGGCCACCGCGCGGTGTGCGGGCCAGTTCTTCCACCAGTGCCTCAGGGCTGTAGCTTGCACCTTCCGGCCAGCGCACATAGCGCGCATAAACGCAGTAAAGCGCATAAACAAGGGCATCGAGCGAAAGCTTGCGCCCCCGGCGCGGCAAGCTACACATGTCCGTTGTCAGGCCCCAGCCCGCATAAAACGGCATGCCATATGTGGTGACATTTTTACCTGAAATAAGCGCCTCAAAACCTGTCAGGCTGGTCATGGTATGAACACTGTCCACCGCTTCAAGCACATCAATGATATCAGCTTCGGTAATAACTTCCTGTGCTGTTTGGGCAAGCACTGTTTGCGGTACATCGCCCGCCCGGTTGCCGCTCACCACATCGGGGTGTGGCTTGTAAATAATATAGGCATCCGGCTTTGCGGCTTTCACAGCCTCAAGCAACCCGGCATTGGTTTTAAGCGTGGGCGACCCATACTGGATACTGGCATCTGCCTCCACCTGCCCCGGCACCAAAATAACCTCGCGCTTACCCGCCGCCTCGCGGAAATTTAAGGCCCCATGTTCGCCCACATTATATTTGCTCACACGGGCAGAGCGTATTTTATGTCGCAAGCGCTCGCCGCGCGCTATATCAGCATCGTCAAACTTGTGCGCCGCCAAAAAACTTTCCAGATCACTCGGCGCCGTACCGTCATAATATATACCCGTTCGGTCAAGCACCAGAGATGAAGGCCGCCTCAGATCACTGCCCAGCCCAACAGAGCGCAAGAAGCCATCTTCCATACGCCACACCGGCACATGTGCCGGTATAACTGCGGCTTCCGTATCGTGCTTTCGGCCCCACAGCACAACCATATCACCTTCTTTATAGTCAAGGGCTGCAAGCACTGCTGGCTTGATAAACTGAACAGTGCCAGCACCCACACCCAAAAATTCTGGTATAAACCCGCGCTTCCAAAGGCTAAAGCCAACAGCAAAGGTACGCTGTGCTCGTGGCCGTGCCATTTGCCGCTCGGCAACCAGCAGGTCCAGAATGCGCTCAATCTCAACCCGTTTGCCGGTATATGGGTCGTTATAAACGGTGTAGAGCATATAGGCGGCGGCAAACAGTTCAGCAAGGCTGCGGTTGGCAATGCGCGCTTCACACAGTTGTTTGTCGTGTGTCAGGCCCCAACCGGCATAAAACGGGAGGCCGTAACAGCTTACTTTTTTACCCGCGATCAGCCCTTCAAAGCCCATCTGGCTTGTCACCACATACACCTGATCAACCTTTTCGATCAGGCTCTGGGGGGCAACATCGTCTGCCACAAATAGCACCCGGTCCATTACACGCTCTGGGTCATAGTGGCCACGTTTCTGGCCCAGCATGACATCAGGGTGCACCTTCACCAGCACCAGCGCCGTAGGGTTTTCGGCCAGTGCATCTTCCAGCATGGTGCGGAACATATCGTCAGACGCCATACCGTCAGTAATCGATTTATCACCGAATGTCTGGTCTACCACCAGCACCTTGGGGCCTTTATAGGCCGCAAGCTCAACCTGCAGCCATGCCGGTATTTCAGCGGGTGACTGATTATATTTTGAGATACGCCATCTGCGCATGCGGGCCATGGCCGTTTCGGCCCGCTCGATAAGGTCGGGCGTAATCCAGTCATCCTGGTTCAGCATATTCTCAAGGTCGCTGGGGCTGTGGGCATCATAGTAAATACCGGTGGTATCAATAATAAGCGAAAGCCTGCGTTTATCAATTGCCGGGTGGCTTAAATACCCAATAAAACCATCTTCAAGCCGCCAATATGGCAGCCCGTTTTTTTTGGCATACAAGCGGGCCTTTTCGGTATTGTCTTTCTGGCCCCAGCCCACAACTACATCTGCTGGCGTTGCTGATGAAAGCCCCAACTTTACAGGCCGCCCCAAAAGTGCAGCCATGGCTTTGTCGCCCGCTATCCCACGTGAGCTGGTTAAAGCTTTTGGCCCGGTTGCCGCCCGGATTTTATCATCGCTCATGACTGTTTCCTGAAATAAGCCCGAACCGCTTCTAGGTCTGCCTCGGTATCCACCCCGTGGGGAGGGGCGCTGCTAACAGCCTCAACCAGAATTGTCATGCCCGCTGCCAGCGCTCGCAGTTGCTCAAGCTGTTCTATGCGCTCTAAGCTTGCAGGCCGGAGCGATATAAGCTGCTTTAGCGTTGCAACACGGTAGGCATAAAGGCCAATATGACGCTGATAGGAAAACCGTGACAGGTCAATAACACCGCTACGGTCATAAGGGATAGGCGACCGCGAAAAATAAAGCGCATAGCCCGCCCTGTCTGTTACCACTTTAACAATATTGGGGTTTGATACATCCTCAGGCTTTAGGATAATGCATGAAGCCGTTGCGATCGCAGCCTCTGGGTTTTCGGCCAGCGCCGTCCCCACTTGTTTTACAAGCTGAGGCGGCATTAGTGGCTCGTCGCCTTGCAGGTTTACAACAACCTCATCATCAGCCCAGTTCATTTTAGCCGCAACTTCGGCTATGCGGTCCGTACCACTTTCATGGTCGTTTTTTGTAAGCACCACCCGTGCCCCAAAAGCAGCGGCTGTCTTAACCAGCCGGTCATCATCCACCGCTATAATAATATCGTTCCTGTCATCCACTGCCTCAACCGCGCGTTCCCAGACATGCTGGATCATGGGTTTGCCAGCAATATCAGCAAGCGGTTTGCCCGGTAGGCGCGTGGAACCATAGCGCGCTGGTATTACAACCTTCATTGCACAAGGACCGTCGTAACGCCGCTTGCCGCCGTTTCAAGCGACAGGCCCAGCTGGCCCGCTAAATGGTCGCATGCCTCGCGCACCGCACCCCTGCCGCCATCCCGCGCCGTTACAAAATCAGCGCTTTTAATAACCGCCGTAACGGCATTTACCGGCGCTATTTTATAGCCGCATACCTGCATGACAGGCAGGTCATTCAGATCGTCGCCCATAAAAGCAACCTCGGCAAGCGTCACACCCATATCAGCGCATATATCTTCAAGGCCTTTTATCTTGTCACCGCATGCAAGGCGGCGGTGATAAACCCCCAGATCGTCAAGCCTACGCTCAAGAGCCGCACTTTTGCGGCCAGAAATAACCGCAACCTGAACCCCAAGCCGCGATAAAAGTTTCATGCCCATACCGTCCTGCGCGTTAAAAGCTTTCATCTCTTCGCCAGCCGCAGTGTAATAAAGCGTGCCGTCTGTCAGCACGCCGTCCACATCAAGGGCTAAAAGCTTTATGGTCATGACAAACCCTACTCCGTTACAACCGGATCAAAGGTTTTTACCAGATCATCAATCGCCTTCATCTGCGCAAGATAGGGTTCAAGTGCATCAAGCGATAAGGCACAAGGCCCATCACACAAGGCTTCATCAGGGTTTGGGTGTGCCTCAAGGAAAAGGCCTGCAATACCAAGCGCCATGCCACTGCGGGCAAGGGCTGCCGCCTGCTCGCGCCTGCCACCCGCACTATCAGACCGGCCACCAGGGCGCTGCAAAGCGTGGGTTGCATCAAACACAATAGGGGCCAGGTGTCTCATCTGGTCCATGCCCAGCATATCAACAATCAGGTTATTATACCCAAACATGCTGCCCCGCTCACACAGCATAATCCGGTCATTGCCGCTTTCTTCAAATTTTCTGATGATATGCTGCATTTCAGCCGGTGCCAAAAACTGCGGTTTTTTTACATTGATAGCTGCGCCCGTTTGGGCCATGGCCTGTACCAAGTCGGTTTGCCGCGCCAAAAACGCCGGTAGCTGAATAACATCTGCCACATCGGCTGCTGGCCGGGCCTGTTCTGGTTCGTGCACATCTGTAATGGTAGGTACGCCGAATTCAGCCTTAATATCGGCAAGAATTTTCAGGCCTTCGTCCAGCCCCGGCCCGCGAAAGCTGTGAATGCTCGACCTGTTCGCCTTGTCAAAACTTGCTTTAAACACAAAGGGAATGCCAAGCTTTTTGGTAACTTCTACAAAATGCCCGGCAACCTCAAAAGCCAGATCACGGCTTTCAATAACATTCATTCCGCCAAAAAGCACAAAAGGTGTTTCATTCGAAACAGTAATATCACTACCGATCGAGACCGATTTAACCATATCTTATCTGCCGCCCAAACAATTGATCGTATATGTGGCTTACACTATCAAGCTACATAGTACATATCTATCGCTACCTTGCGTTTACAAAAATCGCAAGTAGCTTGTCACATAAAGGCATAAAATTATCGAGGGTTATTACGCACTGTTTGAAAGCGGATCAGGCCGCCTGTTTGCCATCATAATAGTGCTATCCAGTTCAAAAACAACAGGACTGGCTGCAACAGCAGCAATTGCCATTTCAAATTCGGGTATATAATGAAAAAAGATATGGGCTTTTTTCGTCCCTTTTGGGCTGGGCACTTTTAACGAAAACTGCCCGTCTGTCATATCCAGTTCTATTTGCCGCAAATATGACATCAGGGTGCCATCTTCCATTTTAACAAAACTTTCCTTGATCGCCCACAGCGTAAAAAACAGCATCTGCCCTTCTGATTCAGGCATGGCGAGCAAAAGCTCTGCCTCTGCTTCAGGGAACCGGCGTTCAGCCACGCGCTGCCATTGAATTTCGGGGTCAATTTGCTGAATATCTATGCCGATTGGCGTGGTTTCACTAACCGCAATAGCCGAAATACCGTCTTCTGCACCGCCTGTATGCGACACAGAAAAAAACGGCGGTTCATCCTGTGAAAAACCATCCAGCCGTACACGGCGGCCCGCACCCGCCTGATGCAAAGGCACGGCCCCCGGCAACAGGCCCATATAACCGCCCAACATTTCCCGCAGCATGGTACGCGCTGTTACAAAGGCCGGGCGCGCACCTTCGTGCATGCCTGCCAGTCGTGCATGCTCCGCTTCTGAAAGCATATCTTGTTTTGTAAGGGCGGCATCTGCCGCACGGATCTTTATTTTTACTCGCTCAAGTGAACCTGCATCACCTGTCATACACAAACGCTCCCATTCTGTAACAAGCAATTGCCTGACACTTTTTACAGAACATCACCAGCCACAAGGCGATTTAATTACGAAATTTAAGCATGAAGCACGTTGGTTTCAAGGGAAAAACCCCGCCAATACTTATAGGGGCAGGGTTTTTAGTCCATCACTGGAGCACTATTTAATAAATTGTATCCACATATGGCAGGTCACTGTGATCGATCCCAATCAGGAAAATCGTGTCATTTGCTGTGGTTTCCACCATTAGGCCGTGGTTCCCGTCTACCACTGCATCGTAAGAATAATAGGCTAGGTCAAAATCGTCCCTGATCTCTGACAGACCGCTGAAAACAAGCGTGTCATCATAGAGGTCAAAGTCTTCAACAATGTCAAACCCGTGACCATCGGCAAAATAGAAATAGTCCTGCCCTGTGCCGCCGTTCAGCACATCATCGCCGCTACCGCCAAACAAGTCATCATCGCCGCTGCCGCCCTCAAGCGTATCCCAGCCAGAGCCGCCGTATAGCAGATCGTGGCCCGCCTCACCGGCCACTATATCATCGCCAGAGCCACCATAAACCGTATCGTTACCAGACCCGGCGTACAGATCGTCATAGCCAGAACTGCCACCCAAAATGTCATCGCCCGTACCGCCAAAAACGCTGTCGTTGCCGGTACCGCCGTATAGATCATCAAAGCCGCCATCGCCCCAGATATAATCGTCGCCGCTACCACCATAAACCGCGTCTGCACCGCCGCCCGCAAAAATATCATCATGACCACTGCCACCGCCGATGATGTCGGCATAGTTGCCGCCAACCACAAGGTCATTGCCGCTGCCTGCCCAGATTACGTTTGTTGACGCATAGCCTGCCGTTACTTCTTCGCCCAGTTCAAACCAGCCATTATCGCTAACCAGACCATCCTGCCAGCCACCGCCTACAAGCGTGTCGTTACCGTCACCGCCAACAAGCGTATCACGGCCATCATAATAATAGGGGTCATCAGGATAGCTATAACCGTACCAGCTTATATCGCTGTAGTAGCCATCATCAAAACCGCCGCCGATAATCAGGTCATCACCGCCGTAGCCCACCAGATAATCGTTACCGCCGCCACCAACGAGAAAATCATCGCCGCCGCTTGCAAAGAAGCTGCTGTTACTACCCGAACCGTTAAAGTGGTAATGCCCGCCAATGATAATACTGTAAGCCATTATGGTCTCCTCATGCCGCTATTACTTTGTTGTTAGCCCTAAAAGAACACAGACCGCCTGAATGCAAAATGAACATAGGCTTCAGGAAATGGCTTTTATCAAAACACACGCTAAAATTTGCATCGTTTATTCACACCTTTTTAACAGCTATGTGCTGTACTGAGCATACGCCGTACCTGAAGGCACTTCCAGTTAGTTTGCCATCAAAACCCACTAGATTAAAAGTACAGAGCACGCCCATGTCACCTGTCACACCG
This sequence comes from Kordiimonas pumila, assembly GCF_015240255.1. Classification (NCBI taxonomy): domain Bacteria; kingdom Pseudomonadati; phylum Pseudomonadota; class Alphaproteobacteria; order Kordiimonadales; family Kordiimonadaceae; genus Kordiimonas; species Kordiimonas pumila. The sequence goes on along the minus strand of NZ_CP061205.1, from coordinate 1,335,386 downwards.
CAAGAAAAAAGCGATGTCTCCCTGCCAGACACAGAGGAAAACACGCCCGCAACAGCAGGCCAAAGCGCAGAAAACACCGAGAATAAAGAGGAGATTGCGGGTGAGGATGAAGCAGAGACACAGCCTTTAGAACCAGCCCTGCCCCCGCTTGCCACTGTACTGGTGCTGGATACCAGCACCATAATGCACCGTATTTTGACACAGATGCTTGCTAAATCGCGCATTGACACACAAGCCGCCCGCAAAAAAGCAGACGCGATGGACCTGTGCCACAAAACAGAGTTTGATATGATTTTGGTGGAGGTAAGCCCGCCCAAATACAATGGCACAGATATTACGGGTGAAATACGGGCACTTGGTGGTGCCTATAAAACCGTGCCGATTGTGGCCATTTCAGCAAACCTGACAAAAGCAGACTGGCCCCCATACGCCGAAGCAGGTATGGCGGCTTTTGTCAAAAAACCGGTAAACGAAATAAACCTTTTGAACATCATGCGAAAAGAACTGCAACTTCCACTGGAAAAAGCAGTAGCAAAGCCGCTGGACGACGATGACATTCACGCCATAGCAGGGGAAGACGAGCTTTCACTTTTAAACTGGGAAACCGTGCGGGAATATCATGCCATTTTAAAAAATGATTACCGCAGCATGATGGAAGATTTTTTAGTGCTGGCTCCAAGCCTGATCAAAGCGATCGGTGAAGCTGTTGTGGCTGGGGATGCCAAAAAGGTGGGGGAACTGGCGCACCAGTTGAAATCTACCAGTTTGATATTCGGGGCAGAGCATATGTCGAATGCAGCGGCCCAGCTTGAAATTATGGGTTACAACGACAACCTTGCAGACGCGAACCAGTTTTACAAAGAATTGCACATGCTGTTTTCACGTATCAAGCCTGCACTTAAAAAGAAGCTGGTGCTGCTGCACAACGCCCCATAAATTCTCGAAAAAAGTGTATTACGGTAAGATTTTATTTATCATTATACGCTATAGTTGAAATTCAGGCACATCAGGCATCTGCGAGAGAGGTGTGCAGGCGGGGTAACTATAGCGAGTGATTGGCGTCCTCCGGCCAAACGGCCACCCCCACCTGCACTATTAATTTCGCCTTTTAAGGCTGGCCCAGATCGTAAACTTCATCTCTGCTATACTGAAGTGGTACAACAAGCTGCCCCTGCCTGTCGATCTGCCCCCACAAACCACCTTGTACGGCAAAATGGTCGCCTTCCGCTACTGCGGTGCAGCCATTGCAGACATATGCCCTGCTCTGTTGAAACGGCGCAGCAAAGTCATATTCTGCGGGCACCACAACATGCAGGCAGGCATCTAAAAAACCAACCTTGCCCTCATCCATGTAGCGCATCAGCCCCTCGACCAGATAATCAGGGCCGTTGTCATAAAGATACCCTTTAAAACGCTTATCGCCATTTTCATCAATCAGGTAACCATCTGCGAAGGCATAGCCATAGTTTGTAAAACCATGAGCTAAATGATACTGAGGCTTTATACGAATAGTGCCATCTTGTGTTTTATACCCCCATAAACCCGCTTCTTGGTATAGCTCTAATGTTTCTTTTGCCCGGCACATAGAGCTGTCACAGCCAAAAGCCGTAAAAGACAGTAAATGGCCCATCAGGAGACAATAAAATACATACCGCACGGTAATCACCCCTTTATTCAGGTAAAAACCACAGCCTTACAGCTATGGCTTTTAAAAAATAGTCCTCAGACTTATCACGCGTTTTCTGACCATCCCAGACTGTAAAATGCCCTGATGCATCACCCCAAACACCTGACGCATCTATTATCAATGTAAAAAAAACCGTACAGTTAAGAAACTACATCTACTTGTTTACTAAGGAACCTCATGACTAGGTAAAAAAGGTTCAGGAGCAGGAACAGAAACCGGATCGCTTTTTTGAGGAGCAGGAGGCATATATATTCTTGGATCAAATGGCTTATTGGGATCGAGATAACCTTCTCTCCATGCCTCTTCCTGAGCTTCACGGTAAGCATCATGACCAAGCTTCGATACCGCCCCTTTATAAAGTTCAGCTACCATTACCCCCATATGATAATATACCAACCTTATTTGTGGGCTTCTCAGCATCCAAGACTGTTTACTGACCACTTCTAGGAGTTCATCCTCAAATGCTTCGTCAGCCTCTTCTTTGGACCAATTAATATAAGTATAACGTTTATCATGTTTATTGCATGGTTCTAAAAAATTGTAGCCCAGTGGAAAGTCAGGAACCTTTATACCATCTTCAGCACCGCAGCCATTCGATAACGGCAAGCCTGACATAGTAGATATAAGATAAGCTAAGTCCTTATGAATATTTGGTAAATGTCTTTGTAAAACATTCATTAATTCGTTTAAGGCCAAAACGCCCAATCGCCTACCACTATCAAAAACATGCAGCAATACAACCAAGATCATTTTGCGAATAATCTTATCAGATGAAAGGCTTTGAATTTGGTTTAAAGAGATTTTTTCAAACCCAGCTGGAACAATTAGGGACGTCCCAGAAAACGGTGCCTTCTGCTTCGATAAAAAAAACATACCAATTTCTTGATTATATTTCTCATGTCCCCCAAAGGTCCATGGTCCTGATGGCAAATCAGCTTTTATAATACGAATAAAATCGCTTGGAATACCGGTTATTCTTTGCCCCGTGTCTTTGTTAAGGAACGATACACCTTGAAGAACAAGAGAAAGCTTGTAACGAAAATCTGACGTTACATCAAATAATTGAGCACTGAACCTAATTTTTTTCCCATCTTTTATATGAGAAGAATATGCTTTGAGTAATGTTTCAAGTTTTTGAAACAGCATGGCACCAAACTCATTGGGGACAGGGCAATTTTGAGGCTTGGCCGTACTGTTAACAAAAGAACTTTCAATAACATACAAAATAGAAGTATGGCGAATTGAAGCAACTTTATGAACTCTTAACCGTAGTAATTGGTTCATTTTTTTTAGAACAGGACTATTCGGCAATAAAGTAACAGGGTCGTTTTTTTTATATATATTTTTGCTACCTTTAGGCTCTTCCTCTGACCGAAACTCATGCTCAACCTCAAATTTTTTTATAGCTTCATATAAACTTTCACTCACTTGCCCTGATATTGCATCTGTATAATAAATGCCTTTAGAATAGGAAATGTTCTTTAACGCTAATTGAATTATTGCAACGTCATGCTTATAATTTGATTTCCCTTTACCTATAGATCTTTCAATTTCTATTATCACCTATTCCCTCCACTTTTCCCGGCTAACGCCTTTCAGCTTTTCAATAGTTCTAAGGCCGCCAAGGCCCAGCATGGACATCAGAACTGTTACCAGCGTTTCAGTGCCGGAAAGTGCAGGCGGGGCCGGCATATCAGGGAAAAAGGCAAGGCGCAGCCAGCTAAAGATATCAGCCCCCATAAAATGCCACATAAGGGCAAAACCACACACCCAGCCAATGAAAGGCCGCCAACCAGCCACAAACACGCTCGGGTGTTTTGCTTCCTCGCGGTTTACTTCCATTTGCGCCATGCCGGTGCGCAGAATTTCCATCTCGATCTGGTGGATAAATTCGGCTTTTTTGTCCTTATCAACAATCAGTTTGTCGATGGGGCCGGTAACCACGCCTAAAATGGTATCAAGCAAGGGAATACCCATAATGATTTCCTATAGTAGCAGGTTCTCTAAAGCGGCCAGTGCCAAAAAGCATGTACCAGCACCGCAAGCGCCGCCAGCATCAGGCCAGTTTGTAAGAGGTCAGATACCAGATCACGCCGCATTATGTTCCGCCTCCGAAACAAAATGCTCCAGCGGCTTAATGCCCTGTGCTACCTGCTGTTCGCCGTTATCGCTGCGAAAAAAGGTGAGCACCTCACGGCGGTTGCCGCCCATGCGTCGGTGCGAAATATGTACCCATTGCTGCAGTTCCTTGCCGGTGCGTTCCCGCATTTCGTAAATAAGCTGGTCGAACGGTAAGGTGTCGAGGGCGGCAAGCGTGAAGGCTGCATCTGCCACCTTAAGCCCGCGGGGGATAAAGTCGGCGGCTTCCCCTAGCATATGCTGGCTGTTGCGGGCGCCGCCAATAAGCCGGTTGAGCGTGGCGCAGCGATAGCCAGAGGTAATGATAAGCGGGGCATTCAACAGAAGCCGGGCTGGCTCCAGCACACATTCTGCCAGCGCCTTCAGGTTCGCATGTTCTGATACCTCCCGCGGGATGTTATACAGCCCTTGGGCTTCTGCCGTTTTGCTGCGGGTAAGTTCGCGCAGGGTAAAATGCGGGGAAAGCGCCTCAGATTGGTCAAATGTCATGTTATAGCCGGTTCTACCGGTAAGCCGGTACCCGCTCATGACAACCACCCAAGCTTGTCTGCGACCAAAAACATGGTAAGCCCGCCAAGTTTGGTAAGCGCCACCAGCATCAGCTTCACCACCAGTCCCCAGCGGCGTTTGCATTCTTCCTCGTGCCGTTCGATACGGTCAAGCGCGAGGGTTGCGCGCATCAAGGCCGCGTTTGCTGTGGTGCTGCCATCAAGCACAGCCGCACCGTTTGCCAGGTTATATTCCTGTTTGGTCCCTACCAACATAGCAGCACCCACACCGCCACAAGCAGAAAAAGGCTTAGTACAGCCGCCACCACAAGCCCCCGCATTCTAGGCAGTACAGGCAGGAAGCGGCATTTTTCAGAGATCACGCATAAAAAAAGGCCCGCCTGAGCGAGCCTTTTTTGCACATAGGAAAAGGCAGCATAAAGCCACCCAAAGATCAGGTTTTTCATAAGGATTACTTTTCTGTTAGCGTTTTAAATTAACCAATGCGGCGCAGTAAAGCGACAAGCATCTCTTTGGTTGCAGCAGGTATTTTTGTCTTTTTTATAATAAGCTCGGCTTCTTCAAGTGGCAGAAACTCGATCGGGCTTTTATGCTGTACCGGTTTATTTTTCCTGACATTAAATCGCATAGACTGTGTACCTTTCTTCAAAGTACTTTGCGCTTTGACACAAAATCCGAATGGTTCCTGTTTCCTCTGCCGTTACTTCAAGCGAGCCATCGCTTACCGTCACTACTTCATTATTTACCAGCACATTGAACGGCAGAGGCAGGCCCGACAAAACAGCCTCGGCAACACCGTCCGCCGTAAATGTTGTTGTGCTTAGGATTGCCCCTAGCGCTGTTTTGTCCATAACAGTTTCGGTTGCCACATCCACATAGTGCACTTGTGGGTCAGCGCTCCCTTCAATGATTGAATGATAGGCACCCATGCAGGCTACCGCTGATAAAAAATCGCTATCTGATAGTAAATTAATAGCGCCGTGTTTTTGTGCATCTGGGTGGGAAGCATTTATATAAATAATCCACATAAGGCTACCTCTTGATCACGAGTGCGGTCATCGCAACATTCCGAACATAAGCCGCTGCACCAGACGACAAGTAATTGCATGTAATTTCCACTTCAAACGGCGGCGAAATAGCCCCCTGAAACCGAGTTGTTAAAGGAATAGCGCTGTATTTATCTGCCGTCCCGATTGTGTGGCTTTCTTCTGTGACAAAACCGCCATCCTTCGTGGTGCTACCGTCTTTTACCTTCATCAGGAAATTCGCCCTGCCACCTGAAATCACCAGATACGGAATGGCCGTAACCACAACCTTATCTGTACTGGCGTTATAGACTGGTACACTCACACTCCCTTTTGTAACCGCCGTATCTAGTGGTAAAGCCGTCAGGTCGTATGTACTCATGCTCCAGTTAGCTTCAGAGACGGCATTATTATCAATTTCGCCGGTTCCAACACTATCAAGGTCAGATAGCGCCCCTTCCCCTTTCAGGGGTACAGCGGCAGACCACGAACCAGTGCCCGCCAGCCTTTCTCTGAAATAACGATCACTTGCTGTGGGGGTGGTATGCCAGCTACTGCTGCCATTCACACTATATTCACGTTCAAAAATGCTGCTGGCGATATTCAGCGGGGTTGACCAACTGCCCGCCAGCGAACCATTTGCACTGCGCCATACCCAGCTTTCCCATGCCGGGTTACCGTTTTCAGCCGGAATACCATCAGACCAGCCACTTGGGTTGGTGCCAGACGGGGTCGAAGGCTGGCTGGCCGAGCGTTTATAAATAAAGTCTTTATACCCGCCGTTTGCGCCGTCTTCGCCCGGTTCGCCGACAATGCGAATAGGGTCAGACCATGCGGCAGCCCCCGCGAGCCTTTGGTGCATGTAAAAATCAGACACTAAAAACGCGGCGTGCCAACTTATGGCATCAGAAGAATATTCAATTTCAAGGCCACTACCCCCCACTTCCTGCGGGGTGGTCCACACGTCGATCAGGCTACCGTCTGAGTGTTTTAACGCTGTTGTCATCCACAAGGGGGTGCCGTCTGCCTCTGGTGGGCCGTCAGCCCAGCCAGCCGGGTTTTCCTCTGTCGGTGTTGCAGGCTGGGTTGCCGCCCGCTTGAAGCGAATATCCTTGTAGCTGCCCCCTGCGGCGAGCAGTGCCCAGTAATCGGTATCGTCAGGTTCCACGCCTGATGTTGCCGCAAGGGCTGTAAAAATATAACTGCTGCCCAAATAGGTAACAACATCGCCTTTGCTGTAGGTTTCGCTGTCATCGTAAGCACCCCGGTGCACGGTTCTGGTGGCACCGTCCTCGATATTATCAAGTTTTGTGGGCACACCAACAAGATTAAGAGTGGCCTCAACAGGGTCAGATGTTATGCCGCGCTGCGTGGTATAGGTCACGCTCACGTCGTAACTTTCGTCGCTTGTAAGGCCGTTAATAATGGCAGACGTGCTACCGCCTGTTAAAATCATGCTGGCGCCGTAAACACTATCTGCGGTTTTTTTCCATGCAACCTCAACCGATGCAACGGTTGGGCCGCCTGTGGGGGCTGCCCACGCAACAACAACACCGCTGATCACACTGCCATCAGCATTGGTTTCATAGTTTGCCGTTAGTTCAAGGTCTTGCAGGGCCGGTGGGTCTAGCCACAAGTCAGGGTTATAGGGGCTGTTTACCAGTGGCTCTTCAACAAGCGCTGGTGCGCCGTACACCGTGGGATCATACTTTATCAGATCAACCGACACATCAAGATCAGACGAAATTGTAACCGCTTCGACCATGAAATAACTGTTATTAAAGCCTTTATCGGCATAGGTAATTGCTATTACATCACCCGGTTCCAGCAATAGGGCCTTTGGTGCCAGTTGCAGTTTTTTGATCACCGGGCTAACCCGGCTTTTACGCACAACATATTCGGCATAGGCCTGCGCACGGTAAAAATCTGTCACGCTTTCAAGCGCTATATTTGTGTGCAGTTCCTGCCCGTTATCTTCATCGCGGTAATCGCTGTACTGGTCGCTGCTAAGTTCTGGCCAACTAACGGTATCCAGCTCATAATCCTTGTTTGCATTCGGGAACTCAACCGTCACCCGGTTCAGGCGTTCGCTGCGCATGCCGCGTTCAATGGTCCAGCCACCCATTATGGTATTTTCATCAAAGCTCATAACCGGGCTAGCCACCACATCTTCAATGATGAGCTTGTGCTTGCCGTTTGACCACGGCAACGACCACCCCATGCCTTCAAGCAGCTTTTTGGTGTTTTTCACCACCCCCTCTTTAGGGTCCAGCACCACATCTGCGGTATAAAGCGGCTGTGTGGTGCCTGTTTGGTCGGGGCGCTGATCACTGTAAAATGCCCCAATTGGGATAGTGGTAAAATTACCAAGGGCCCTGTCCCAGTAAAGCGGAATAACAGCGCCTGTCTGGTTCACCTGCCGCGCCGGGATATCCATATCGCTGTCGCAGAGATCAGCCGCTGTCGCAAAGCTTGCAAAATCAATATCGCTGTCTGGTGCATTCAGGCCGTAACTGCTCATCAGGTAGTTCAGGGCAACAAGCGCACGGTTATTGGAATACAGCCATGTTGACGGGTCGCTCAGGCTTTGGTCATCGTCGCGCGGGTCATAAACCCTAACACCCTGCACCAGCGCGGTTAGTTCCGGTTCGGAATCAAACTGTGGTTTGCTGTGCGACGCCAAAAACCGCGACCATGTGTAAGCCACACCAAGGCCTTTGTGGTTTGCTGTCCAGTCGCTGTGACCTAAAGCAAGCTCGGCTGCGGCGGGCTGGGTTTCGGTGCCGTACATGCTCATGGTGCGAATGTAAGGCCGGGCATTAAAGCGCGCTGCTGTGTGGGAATCGCCGTCCACCCAAAAACGCCTTATGGCAGAGATTTCGCCCTGCCCCCATACGTCAATACGGTTTAGCCAGTTATTGTCATCGTATGACTTTTCATACTCGTGGAGGGGAAACGGGTTATAAACATGGTTATAAGCTGCCGCATTTGTGATCGGCATATTGTTTGTAGACACCACCTTAAACACGGTTATGGGGTCTACCCTGCGTTCCCCGTATATGATGGGCAGGCCCGCCGCAGCCGAAACTTTTTGCAGTTCAATTTTACGCTTTGGCGCACTCGTAAGGCCCAGAATGCCAGTTAAAAAACCTAGAAAACCCATTATTTTTCTGCCCCCCAGCCAATATTTTCGCGTTCACGGTGCGCATATTGGAAAAACTTGTCGCCCGCATAGATATCTTCCTGATTATTGCTGCTGGTCATACGGCCTGCTGTCAGGTTTGGTTTCGACCAAGGGCTGGTAAGGCTGATTGTCAGAGTGGAATTGCTGCCACTTTCCTGCTCTTGCCATGTGTGGAACGTGCCTTTGTACATGCCAATTGCCTCGCCCCCAACCACACTGCCGCCAGCATCCAGTAATACAAGTTGCACCGTACATTCAGCACCCGTGCGGTTAGAGGCTGCTAATAAACCTGCATATTGCTGGTCAGCGCCAGAAAGTGTCAGGCTATAGCCTTGCAGTTTTATTTCGCGCTCGCGCACAATAGACGGCAAGGTAAGAATATCGCCCTGGCTAATATATGTGTGGCCGCCGTAGCTAATATCCACGCCCCAGTCGGTTAGGTAAATATTCGCAGGCAGGTTAATAAGCCAAGCAAACCGCAGGCTCTCTGCGGCCAATGCTGCCGCTAAAGTCGATGATACAGAAAGCATGTTAAACCCTTTCCACCAGTTCAAGTTGCAGGCTGATAAGCCCGTTTTTTGCAAGGGAAAATTCCTGTGTGTCGCTGGTAAACGAGCAGCGCATATAAGGGCTTGTGGCCGATACAGTACCGCTACCCCGCTGCGGCGGGCTGTATGTCAGGGGGCCAGTGCCGGTAATCATATGCAGCTTTGTATCATCAGAAAAATTCACAAAACTGCCCACATTCAAGCCGCCAACCCCGTTAAGCTGCGGTACATCCACCCTAAAAATGCCGTGCCGCCCCTGCATTTCCTGCAAAAAGGCAAGCAGCGGCGCAGCGGTTGCTTTGTGCATGGGGTTATAAACCAGGGTCATGGAATATGACTGCCCGCCGTACAGCCTGCTTAAAATACGGCCACTTGAGGCAGTTGAAACCTTGGTGCGCTGCCTTGGTGTGATGCGCACAGAAGCAGGTGCCGGCGTGGCCGGTAAATATATGTCAGTCATGGAATACTCCGGCTAGGGCGGGTAAAAACAAGGGCTTAGGCGAAGGGGGCTTCCATCGCGTAATCAGCAAAAATATTGCGGATCATACCTTCAAGCGCATTGCGGTTTGAATAAACGGCATCCCCGCTGGCCTCACCGTTAATTGTAAGGTTAATAGACGGGCTGTTGGTCACGTGGGAACTACGGTCATAGGCAGGGCTACTGCTGCTTTGCTGCGCCTGTAGAAAACTGGAAAGGTCTGCGTTCAGGCGGCTACCCACTACCCGCTCGCCCTGCTCAAGCAAATAGGTGCCCGTAGACGGGATTTTTGACAGGCCATCGTGGGCCTGCCCCTTAATGGTGGCAAGGGACGCGGCCCCCTTTGCTACAGCATATGCCACAGCTGTAATATTTTCTGGAAAAGGCTCTTTTAAGGCTGAGGTAACACCAACAGCGGTGTTCCGGATAGCATCACCAATAGCAAGTGCCTTGCGCACTACAGCCATTTTTTTGGCGCCTAAAATGGTATCGCCCACCTCAAGTGCCAGATTTTTGGCCTTCTCTTTATTCAGCTTGCCATCTTTATCAATCAGATCAGCATAATATGTGTTCCAGATTTCTGAAAGTGCCGTGACTTTTTCCTGAACTTTTTCAAGAAAGCTGCCGCCATCACCCTCAGGTGCTATAGCGCCGAGAAAGGCTGAAGCACCGCCCAGTGCCTGCCCCACCACACCATTTTCTTTGTTTTCAACAACAGCATCAACCACTGTCTGCACATTGGCAGCGCCGCCGTTTAATGCATCGACCAGCATTTCAAGCGGTTTGGCCGCAGCACCTAAGCCAACCTCTTGCAACATATCAATAATCGGCTGAATTTTGCCCGTAGCATCTGTCAGTACACCGGGCAACTTTGCAAGGGCGCTTTGCGGTTCTGCCTGTGCGGCAGCGCCGCCGCCTTCGCCCGAAGCGGCTGTTTGTTCTTCTGTCATGCTATCCGTACTTTTCTATAAGAGATGTAAGTTCTGCCCGTGTCATGGCCGAGGCTTTTGCCGGTGCATCGGGGTTTAGCCCGCGTGCCCGTTTCCAGCCTCTTACGGCCATCATCACTTCGGGCAGAGTTGCCGCCATGACGGTTGCCGGTTGCCAGCCCAACACAGCGCAGGTTTCGGCAACAGTAAACCAGTCAAGCGCGCTGTCTGTCGCCGTATCTATTGTGTCTGTAACTGGGCCTGTATCTGGAACTGTATCTGTTGCTATGGCTTCTGCCTCTACGGCTTTCCCGGCGCCCCCATTTGGGGGTTAAGGGTTGCCTCAAGACAGCTTGAAATAGCTGTCGCCGCCTCTGCAAGCCCGGCTTTCACCAGTGTTTCAGCCGCCGCTTTTTGGGCCAGTTCATCAGTAAAATCGCCCGATGTCATGGCCAGATACAGAACCGCCATATCTTTCAGGCGAAACTCAGGAAACCGCGTGGCAAGGAAAGGCACCAGCCCCATACCAAAATGGTCTTCAAGGTCCATCATGGTGCCAATGGTTAAGCGTAGGCGCATGGTACGCGCCCCCACCTGTAGGCTGGCTTCGCCGCATATTTTACGTGCCATTCTAATTTCCTTAAAGGGTTGCAACAGTAACAGCACCTGAGCTGTTAAGCTGAATACTGTATGTTACGGCTTCACCGTCATTACCGTTTAGCGTTAGTTTGCTAATGGAAAACACGCCGGTATAAGTGGCAAAGTCGGGCACCACAATACGGCAGGAAGGGTGTGTGCGGGCCAGCGTATGGTCGTGCACCCGCTTAAAGCTGGCATCATCTACAAACACACCGTCACCGGTAATAGAAACCGCCACATTACCCGAACCCGGGAGCAGCTCTTTAAAGCCGTTGCTGTCCTTGTTGGTAATATCAACAGCCTCGCCGCTTATATCGAAACTGTTTGTTTTAATTCCGCCAACCACGACATAGTTTTCGTCGTCAAAATCGCCTGATCCATCGTGAATCTTGATCAGTAGGTCACGTCCTTGTTGTGCAGCCACTTTTTCTCTCCTTTATGGGTATGTGGAATGCTGGAATATCGCCCCGAAGCGGCTTGCAACCACAGCCCAAACGGGGTTATGGTGCTTAAACACTGCGTGAGGGGTATGAAATGAAAACTGTTTTTGCGGCCTGTGTTGCCATCTGTTTTGCGGTGCCGTTGCACGCAGCAGATGAAACCCAGAACACAAACCGAATTTACCGGCTAGAAACCCAGGTAAAAACACTTCAGGAAACTGTCAGTAGCCTGCAGGAAGAAAACGAAATTCTAAAGGATCAGGTCGCCCGGCTTTCAGGCAATGCAAACCTGCCTGCCGCAAACTGCGCTGACCGCACGGCGGCGCTTGAAGCCAAACTGGAACACCTTCAAAAAATTGGTTTCCGCGAAACGCACCCAGACACCATCAATGCTCAGGCCCAGCTTGCAAAAGCGAAATCTGAATGTGCTACAGAAGCAGAAGCCGCTACGGCTGCCGCCGCACCAAAAGGCGCTGGTTGCACGGCCACCATTGCTGCCCTGCAGGACCAGAAAGACAAGCTGATTGTTTTAGGTTTCAAGGAAAACCATCCTGACATTCACGCACTTTCAGCCAAAATAAAAGCCGCTACGGCTGAGTGCAACAAAGCAGGCTAAACTGCCCTAGCTTGCATAAACCAGCGCGGCATAGGTCAGGCGGCCACGGTACAGGCTGCCGTCCTCGTTCCACTGTCTGGTTACAGCAGCGCTTTGCAGCCTGAGAGAAACAAGACTGTAACCCACCACGCCAAGCGCGGCTTTATCCAGCACCCTGTCTACCTCTGCCATTAGCTCTTTTACCTCTAGCTGCGATGGTTCCTTTGACCACAGGATTATGTCAAAACTAATGGATGCACCGTCCCTGTCTTTCAGGTCATTTGGTTGCAGGTTGGTGCCGCCCATTGCCGCATAGGGATAAGAGGCCCCTGTTGGGGCTTCATCGTACACCCCCGTTACCAGCGCCGATAGGCTGGTGGCTGCGGCAAGCGCTGCAAACACAGCTTCCTGCAACCGAAAGCATGCCATAGCTGTCATGGGGTTTCTCCCTCTATCAAACGGGTATCGAACGTTAGTGTGGGGTTTGTACCCAGCATGCGCTCTGTGCCTTGAATGCGGTAGCGCACGCCGCGCCACACCACGACCCTCGCTGCCTGATAGGCCGCATTATACCGCACTTTAAACCGTGCTGATGTGGGGTATATTTGCTTGTCAGCGCGTTCCACACCACCTGCCAAACCTTCTGTAACCTCGGCCCATACGTCAGTTATAATCGGGGTGGTTTTTGTAATGCGCCCCCCTGCCCCAATTACATTTTGCTCCTGCATCAGGGTGATACGGTGTCGCATACCTGCAAGCATAGTCATAGCCGCACCGTGCGGTAAGGCGCAAGAATACCGAGCGCACCACTTGCCTTTAAAGCGGGATCACCGCTGGTATCACCCCGGTTATAATAGAGGTGTGTGACCAGCATTAAAAGTGCCTGCCTTATGCCTGCGGGCACTGTGTTCCAGTCTGCCCCAAAGCCTGCGGTAACAGTTATTTTAATGCCGTCTGCGGGCACACCCGGCTGGGGCCACACACGTCCATATTTGCGCACTATAGCAGGGGCAAGGCCCGGCTTTAGGTAATAGTCATCTGTATTCCATGCGCTTGTGGTGCCATCTGCGGCTGTTACCCCAATAGATGCCACCGCGCTTACAGGCCGCACCGGTAGTGGCGCATGGAAAATATCAGATTGCAGCATGCTGACAACGCCGTCTGCAACGCCGTTCCACCATGTGCCTGTTCCGGCCTGTGTCTCGGGCCATGTATCCAGATAAACTGCCACGGTACGGTTAATAAGCGCCATATCAAGCCAGGTTTCAACAAGGGTTACGCTGGTGCTGATAAGGGCACCAAGAGCCGCGTCTTCCTCTGCCCCGTCAATGCGTAGATGGTCTTTCACTTCGTCAAGCAATACCGGCACATATGCGGGCTGCAACAAGGTTTCTGTGCGCATGGTTATCTCTCCATAATATGAAGGGTTACGCTGCGCTCTGCTGTGCGGCCTGCGTCTGTTACAATTTTGCCGGAAAGCCGGTAGCGGTGCCCCGCCGCACCACCCGATACATATATGCCGCGTGTGCTGCCCGTGCCCACTTCGCTGCCAAGGGTGGGGGCGCTGCCACCTGCCGGGTCTAGCGACCATGATACGGTGCTAATGCTTTCCCCGCCTGATAGCCAGCCCGACCAGTCAAAGCTATAGTCAACGACCGAAGCCGGGTCTTTTGCATAAACTGTCATGATGTTTCCTATATTCTGTGTGGGGCACCGGGCGCTAGGTGCCCTGCGTTAAAGTGAACCAGCCAGATGCAGGCGGGGTGATGGTAAAGCCGCTGTTCTGGGCTTCAAGCGCGCCGCCTACGGGCGCAAGATCAGCAATACCAAAGAGCAGGCTGTCCGCCACAAGTGCCTTTGGGCTGCCAAATACCAGCACCAGATAGCGCACTGGGCCAACTGTGACCGGGTTGCCAAAAATAATACTGTCTGTTGTAAAGCGTACCGCGCCATCCACTAGGCTAACCGACAGCCCTGTAACCGCACTGCGGGCATAGGTGCCGCCTGTAATTTCATCAGCGAGAATATCAGCAAACTCCGCATGGCTTGCCGTGCTTGGTGTGTGGGAAGGCCGTAAAAGAAGCGCCGCCAGCCGCGCGCTTTCAAGTGCAGGCATCGTGCCCGCAAGCAAGACCTTCAGGGCACTATCATATAAGGTAATGGGGCTTGCATCCACGGCAGCTCTCCCTCTGGTTCGTTGGTTTTCTATGTCATTCCATATAGGACGGTGGTTTTGCGAGCCGCCCCTAGGTGCGCACGACAAAAACAGCTGGCTGCACCAGTACCGTCCGCCGGGCAGCAGCAGTGCCAGATACCGGATCGGCCAAAACAACCGCCTCAGTTCCTATAAGCCTAAGGGGCTGCACACCTGCGGTCTTGCCAACAGTGAGCTGGGGCAGGCCGGAAACCGGCCCACCGCCAAGGCTTGTTTCTGCTAAAAGCATGAAACCCGCCTTTAAACTGATACAGCAGATTGCCCAGCACCCTCAGATGCGGCAATGGCTGAAAGCGCGTTAAACGCATCAACATAGGCAGGCATTTCAGCCCCTTGTAGCTGTGTTCGCTGCAAAAACTGAATAATGGTTTTAGCCTGTTTGGCAGAAAGAACGGGGGTTTCGATTGGAACTGTATCAGTCATTTTATTACTCCGGAGGGAAGTTACCCTGCCGCACCATGCGCACAGGGGTGTTTGCGGCTCAGCCGTGCCACAAACAAAAAAGCTGCGCTCTTCCATATGAAGCAACGCAGCAAAAACGCACCACAGGCAGAAGCCCGCAGGTTCATAATAGTAATATTTCAGAGGTGTTGCAGCTCAGCAATGCATGCCTTTAGCTGATATTCGAGCGGGAGATCTCGCACCACTTTGTCGCGCGGTACACAAGCGTTATGGTGTCGTACAGGCTACCAAATGTAAAATCTACGCCGCCTGCCAGTTTTATGTTGCCCGTATCGTGTTTTATAACAACTGGCCTTGCAGCATTTTCCAAAACCAAGGTAACACTGTCGCCCTCATTCGCGCCGCTTATTGTATCAACATCATCACTGGCGGCATCTGCTTCTGTATCAACAGAATGGAAAGATTTTGTAAGCGCTATAGCCCCTGATACTATTGTAAGCTCGGTGGGGCTGCCATAATTTATCCGCCCTGCCACCTTCAGGTCATTCATGGTTTTGACAGTACCATCACCGTAAACCCGAAGGCTTGAAGCATTCGAACCCATGCCGATATAATCTGTTGATGCACTACCATCGTGCGATACAAAAAGTTGAAAAAGGCTATCCACGCTAGCATCAATTGTGCGATCAAATTGAATCATTGTTGCGGTTGACGACGCAATTTTTAGCTTGGCTGTGCCGGCATCTGGCGCACCACCAATCCCTACATTACCTAAAGCCTGAATAGCGCTATTCTTAAAATCCCACACAGCAGCACTGTTATCCCACTGCAGTTTGGTATCAGTTGCCGACCTGAAAGCAATATCCCCAGCGTTTGTCTCATGACTTTCACCGTACATAATAACATTGCCACCAGTTGCCACCGTTGTACCACCAGAAATAGCTAGAAAACCAGTGGTTACTCCCCTCAAAATAGCAGCCATTTTTGTAAGTGTCAGACCTTGGAAATTCCAACTTGTGGCACTAGCGTCATAAAGAAGCTTTGTGCTGCCAGCCGACATAAACGCAACATCATTAGCATTGGTTGCATGGGCATAACCATACATAATTATTGCCCCACCTTGTGCTGCCGTTATTCCTCCAGAAATAGTGATAGAACCTGTATTGCTATTGCGTTTCACTAGGTCCCCACTAACAAGTAACCCCTCAGCAAATACAGCCTCGCCGTTCTGCCTGATCGAAAATAATTCCGTGAGCGTTATTGCAGAACCAGTCACAATAGCAGAGGAAGACGTCACAATTCTAAACACATTGGCTGTTGTCGTATTTGCGGGGCACAATTCTACAATGGATGCATACCCTTCATCGTTGTTTCCACCGTAATAGCCATTCACACCGCTGTTGTGCCATGCATTATATGCGAGAAAAGCTGCGCCGTGGCTCGCTACACCCTGCCAATTATTTGTGCCCATTTTAATATAATTAATATCATCATTGCCTGTACTACCTAATGTTATCAGCGGTGAGCTAGAGCTGTTGGCGCCACCTACAAAGGTTGCCTTACCTTCAGCGTTTAGCGTAAAAATATCAGCACTGGCAGCTTCACTCCATATTTTTAGTAAGGTGCCAGTGCTGTAAATTTCGAATTGGTCAGCGTCACTGGCATCTAACACAATACCAGCACTAGACCCGGATATAAAAAGATATTTCCCTATGCCCGCATCAGACATAACAGGCCCTGTACCAATTCTTAAATTGTTCACAAAGCTAGCAATACCAGCACTATTATCATAGGAAAGCCAAGGAGTGGAACCCGCCCTAAATTCAATATCCCCTGCCTGTGTTGCATGACTGCCTGGGAACAATCTAATATTACCGCCATTACTTCCCGAAGACCCACTGCCTATGCCCGTTACATTTGTATTATTTGTACTAAGCCAGCTACCTGCCACAAAAGCATCGCCTGCAAAAGTCGCTGATGTATCTGATCCCAAAGTAAGAGCTGGCATGAGCGACCCAGCAGCAGCCGTTAAAAACTGGATAGAACCATCATCTTTATTGGCCGTATCAGTGCCTGCCAGCATGTTTATTTGGGCAACCGCCGTATTGTTCCATGATGCTTTAACAGCCACAAGGGGGACGCCCGCAGAAGACAGGTCGGCTTTGCCTTCAAAAACAGTAGAATTATCCGAATTATCCCCGGCGATTATATGCCTGCCAAGGGATTGTATGGCCCCGGAAAACGCCGACGAACCGTCTGTATTGAGCACCAACTGATCAGTGGCTCCCCCAGCACCAAGCCCCAGCGCACTCGCCGCAGGGCTGCTGATCGTCGTGTCTTTAATCAGCACGCCGTCCACCGTTACCCCTGCACCCGCTGTTACCTCGCGCACAACATCTGCGGCTATCTCGCGGCGCAGCAAAAAATCTGCGGTTGCAGCACAGTAAACACGCGCACTACCTGTGAGGGTGATTGCTACCGCCCCTTCGCGGGTCAACACACCCGCCACCAGCGTTTCAGTCACCTCTGTGCGCTCCAGCGTGCCTGTCGCCACAAGGGTGCCGGTACCAATCTCATAGTTATCGTCGTCTTCAACCACATAGATAACACTATCACCAACAGTGAAAGCGCTAGCAAAGGCCACATGCCCAGCAATAGCACCTGAAAGTGTGATATCGCCTGTGCCTACAGTTGTTGAATATTCCCGAACGCGGTTCGCCAGCATCGCTATAATCCCTGATTGAAGAAACATGAAAAGAAAAGGGCACAGCTTTTGGCCATGCCCTTCTGGTTGGTTAGTATCGCTAAAATTACCGTTATTCTTCAGGCGCGCTAAATTTCAAGAGCTTGATCGCATCATCATTCACAACCGCGCCGCCCACACGCCGTGTGGCATAAAAGTTTACATATGGCTTGTTGGTATAGGGGTCCCTAAGCACACGGGTGCCGGTGCGTTCCACCAGCGTGTAAGCACGGTCAAAATCACCAAAGGCGATAGAAAGGCTATCGGTTGCCACCGCTGGCATATCTTCCACTTCCACCACAGGGTAGCCCAGCAGCATATCAGGCTGACCTTCCATAAGGCCCGCGCGCCAGATAAAGTTACCGTCAGCATCCTTAAATTTCCGCACAGCCGCGAGCGTGCTGCTGTTCATCACAAACTTGGCGTTCGCCCGGTAGCGGGAAGACAGGGCATGCACCAGATCAATCAGAATATCAGCGGGGTTACTGGCTGGAAACCCGCCGTCAACACCAGTTAAAATATGCTGAATTTCACCAAAAGCGCGGGTTGCATCGCCGGTTTCTGCTGTTGTGTAGGTCAGAAAGCCCTTTGGCTTGTCCGTGCCGTTACCACTAACAATCGCCGCGCTTTCCTGTGCGGCAAATTCTTCTGCCACTTCTTCCTGCAGCCATGCTTCACCGTCAAACTGCATATCATCCAGCGCGCGCTGTGTGGCGGCCGCATTTGCATAAATTTCGCCCGGAGTGATCGCCACTTCTTTCAATTGCGGCGTGCCCGTAACACTGCGGCCGTCTGTTTCACCCACCCAACCAGAAGCAGTACCGCCAATGTTCACAAGGCGTTTGTAATTTGATGTTTCAATCGCCTTCACCTTCACGATAGACCGCATAGGGGAAAGCAGGCGAAGCTGTTTTTCAATCTCTGCGTCAATCACGGTTGGAATGGCATAGCCACCATCGCCGCCACTATTGCCGGTGGAAGAAAGCGCTTTCGCCTCCAGCGTGCGCAGGGCCGTGTCATCGCCCTTCATCATAAAGCCTTTCAGGAAAGCGTCTTTATGGTCGCGGGCTTCAGCCCCCATAAAGCCATCTGCCGCCATGCCGGGGCGCGACAGTTTTGTTTCCATATGGTCAAGCCGTTCCTTAAGGCTAAGGATGCCGTGTTCCGCCGCGCCGGTGTAATCATCAATCGCGGCTTTAAGATCAGTCATTTCCATTTTAAAATCCTTTTTCTGGAAAGTTTGCATTATGCTTCTTCCATGCAAAACCGGCCTACGCACCCACCTGATCACCATAAGGTATAATCCCTAGGTGGTCGGGTGGGGCGTGGGCCGGTGCCGCACTTAAAAGCAGGTAAAAGGCCGCGAAACCGTTCTGCCTCGCGCAGAAAGAGGGCCAATAAAAAACGCCGCCAGCATCACGCGGGCAGCGTTTAAAAATCGTTTAAATAAAGTGAGGGGCTTACATACCCTGACACTGAAAAGATGATTTTTCCTTCACTTGAAGCGTATCATAAGAATGTACACTATCAGCGTAAAGTGTTTTATCTTCGTTTAATTTTTGGTTATTTTTGACCAGATCAAATGCTGAGACTCTCAGTTTAAACTCCTCGGCCACCATTTTCTTCAAACCGCAAACCGACGTAATTTTCATACCTTCCACATCAAAGGTTTCTATTTTGTCATTATATTCCACCTTAACCCTGTCACCCGCCAGTGCAGCCGGTGCCATAATGGCGACAAGCGCTGCTGCTAATATTATTTTCTTCATAAATTCCCCCAAGGGTTTGCACGATCAGAAAAGCAACTTTAAGACTTTTTCCTGAACGGCCAATGAACTATAAGTTGATCTTAGGGTAAGGAACCAAAGGGTACCCTGCTTGAGAATACACATAGGGGGCACTTACATGAAAAAATATCTAATCGGCGGTTCAGTGGGGCTTGTCTTTGGCGCTGTGGTTACTTGGCTTATATGGCCTTACCACTTTACAAATCAGATTGTTGAAACAACCTTGAACAACGACAACTCTGACCCCTATAACCTTAATGTTCTAGGTGCCATTACAACCACAAACGCAACGTTTGTAGATGTCGAAAAGAAGTTTGAATTTGTGAGGCACACCAGCTTATTCAGCATCACGGAGGAAGATATTGAACAGCTATGCCTTGCCACCGAACCCGGTTTTCCCGATGAAGAAAACATATATTTAAAGGCCTATATTTATCTGAATGACCTTGCACAAAACCGCATTATTGAAGCCCTTCGCACTGAAGGGACCCAAAAAATTTCGGTGGAATATAACGGTTTTCCCCTAACAACGACTTACTTCAAAGAGAACGCTTCAGAACGCTACAATCGTTACAGATACCTTAGCGGGCAATCAGATATTCCCCCCTTTGACAGGAAAGAAGACCTCCAATTCACAGCTGGTATTCATGAAGACGTTAAGCCTTATCGATTACTAGAAACTGTGCATTTCCTGTCGCCATCATCCGTACCACAAGGTTGCCCTGTTGGTTTTGACAGTAATCTCATAACTGATGACTGGGAAGCTGCCTTAAAAAGCTTTTGGGAAATTGACATCACAAACAAGGTCAAAGAATAAAGATTAGGGCCTATTGAAATGGATGGCATGTAACCCCTCACAGCCATCTTTTTTAAACTGATTAACTTGATCCCAGAAAATCTTTTCCAAATATATAGCCTCACCATGTAAACGATCCACCTGGTTTTTGTAGCGACCTACCTGGGCTTGAAATTCTCGTTTGCGTTTTCCTTCATAGTTAAACACTGTATCTAGTGCCTCAGTCAGCATGTTACCTGCATCATACAATGCCTTTCCTGCCTCAACAGGATTCCTGCGGGTTAGCGCAAGTTTTGCTTCAAACAGCTTCATTACAGTTCCTGCTGTATTTGCAAAAACTGACATAATTGCGTCTTCATCGTACTCTTGAGCGAATTTTTTTGTAGCTTGTTCCAGTTTCTTAACTGCATATCCCAATTTTTGCCATGCATCCCAACGGGATTTGTTTCCAGAGGCAATATCATTTTTTAAATAATTACAATCTGGCTTGTCATTCCATCCCTTACGGCAGGGTTCACAGTCTGTACACCCGTCTTTGCAGAGATGGCTTGCATATGTATCCAAACGCATTTGGCGTGCCTTTAGGGTGCGGACCATCGCTGCAATTTCAGTGCTTTCACTCGCACTTAGCTCGTAGGCTTTAAAGCCTTTTGCTGTAATCGCCTTGGCGCGGGTGCGGGAAAAGCCGTTATCGCGCAGCATACGCTCGAACCCGCGTTCACTGTCAGCCGGGTTAAGGGTTGCTGATTTAACGGCGCTGGTGCGCGCCATATCGTTTGCCGGGAATGTCACGAGGGATACCTCCATCAGGTCTATTTTGGTCTTTGCAACACTTCCCTGATGCACTATAGGTTGAAATATTCATGACGCACTATTCGGGGGTGAGATATGGCCAAAAGTCTACCAATAGTTATCGCAGCCTTTGTCGGCGCTCTTATTGGCTCTGCGCTAACACACATGAGGGCAGACTATGACCAAAAGCTGAAAATTCTAGACCCCGACATTGAAGGAAGCGAACGGTATAGTTTTGCTTTAGTATCCAGCATTTCACTGGATAGTTCGCCATCTGCCCCTAACAAGATCAGCCTTATTCAGCAAAACATTCTGGCAACAATTGAACCTGAAAACATCCAAAGCCTGTGCCTTGAAACCAAACCATATGACGGTGAACTCGCTGGAGAGTATGAATTAGCACTCAAGCTAAAGTTCACGTCAGAATCTAAAGAAGTTTTTTACAAGGCACTGCAAACAGCAGAGAACGAACACTTACAACTGAAGTTTAACTACAGAACTGTCGTCCAGGGCGTTCTGCAAACTGGAAGTGCGGAACGTTACCGCAATTTTACCAATAATTACCCTGACATCTTTGATATGCAGTTTGCTGCTTTGCATGGTAACCATGCAGGCCTTTTAGAATTCGCGCATGCCTTATCACCGAATGAAATACCCGGTGGGTGTGATGAAAACTTTGACCTTGAACATATCAATCAGGAAGGTCAAACCACCGCCAAAAAGATATGGTAAGCGTTAGTCTCCATCTCGAATAATGAACTTAACGGCTTCTTTTTCCTTATAGTCAGGGTTATCGGCACCCTTAAACCCGATATATGTAAACTCACCCCTAGGGCCGAAATGGCCTCCAAGCTGCTGCTTAGCGCTATTTAACTCACTTTCACTGGCATTTTTAAACCACTTTTGCTGATCAGAATAAGAGCCAACTGATGCTCTGTCGTTGAATTTAGCACCGCCATGTTCTCTATGATTAATAGTTAATTTCCGAAGCCCAGGCCCAGACGATGACCATGTGACGTACTCGATTGTACATTCAAAATAATAATCCTGAATCTTGCCTCTTAGTACATCAACAACATAAGATATAGTAGGCTGATCCAAACGTGATCTCATGGTGAATTTTGCGACCTGACCAGGCAAAACCGAAATAGGCATTCGTGTAATATATGGCTTTTCAGAACTAAGCATATCTTTCAAAAATTCATAAGCGAAGTTCTCAACAATACCTGCTGTTACCGCCCCAGCTAACCACACCAACAACGGTAGTGCCTTTTCTTCCAGCTTTATCTGGCTGGCCTTTAGGGTGTGAACCATCTCTGCAATTTCGCCGTGTTCCAGTGTCTCTAGGTCAGTTGCTTTAAAGCCTTTTGCTGTAATCGCCTTGGCGCGGGTGCGGGAAAAGCCGTTATCGCGCAGCATACGCTCGAACCCGCGTTCACTGTCAGCCGGGTTAAGGATTGCTGATTTAACGGCGCTGATGCGCGCCATGTCATTGGCAGGGAATGTCACGAGAGATACCTCCATAAGGTCTGCTTTGGTAATGGTGCGGGTGGCTGATGCCGGGTCGCGGCTTGCTTCTTTGGTTACAAAACCGATTGAAAGGCCGTTCAGCGCACCCATTTTTAACAGGTCATATGCTTCTGCCCCCCGGCCTGTCATGGCAAGCTGGCCTTTGACAAACAGGCCTTTTTCGTCTTCGCGCACGTCGTTAAACCTGCCGATAGGGGCCTTTTGGTCGTGCTGCCACAAAAGCGCGGGCATGCCGCCCTTCAGGCTTTCCCTAAAGGCACCGGGGGCAATAATATCGCCGTCGCGGTCGCGGTTATGAAACACAGCGCCGTAGCCTTCAAAAGTGCCGGGCATATCGCCCGCTTTTACATGCAGCGGCAGCGCCACCTGCTTGGTTGCAGTGCGTATTGTCATGGTATGTCCTGTTTTTAAAAGGGGCATAAACAAGGAAAACCCGCGCTGATCCACATGGGTTCTTCGCGGGCTTTCCCCTCGGGAGGAAATTATAATCTTAAACGGCGGCTAGGCCCTAGTGCGGCAAACCGCGTGGTATATGGGGTGCAGCCTGATCGCCAGATACATATACACCTTTATCAAGTGCTTCGCGGGCAGTGCCGCCTTCACGCTTGTGGCTTTGCGAGCGGCCACTTATCCGGTGCATCACACTGGTGCGGCTATAGGTTTTAGCCTTCACTGTATCGTCTTTATCACCTTTACCGGTTTTTTTGCCCGGTGTTTCCACAACATTTTCGCGTGTACCGCTATCACGGTTTATCGACCACAGGTTCACATGGCGCTTTTCAACAGGGGTTATGGTGAACCGTTCCATCGTGCTGGTGGAAAGTACCAGATAAACCGGCAATAAAATAAGGGCGGCGGTCCAGAACCAGGCGGCAATCATGGTTGCAATAAACAGGGTTGCCAAAATAATGCTGCCCGATTTTCGCACATCAAGCCGCATCCACGTGCCGCAGCCCGTGCATATAACCGTTGCTGGCAAATTTGCCATATGGGTATGTCTGGTATCTATATCCTTGTTACAACAAGGACACGCAGGCTTGCTCATGGCATTGCCCCCCTTCGTTGTAGTTATGGTTTCACCGTAAAAGGCAAATATTAAATACCTGTAAGCAAGCCGGTAAAATTTGTCGAAAATGTGCGGCTCTGCATACATTCCCGTCTGCCTGTGGCTTATTTGTCACCTGTTTTGGCCTTAAAGCCCAAAATTGTGCGTTTTTCAGCGTCACTTAGGAAGGCTGCCCCTGCTATACGGTCAAATTTGCGGGCGCGTTTCTCGGCCAGCGCCGGTACATCGTCCAGATCAGGCACCAGCCGGACCGAGTCGCCAAACTTAGGCCCAAGCCAGTTGGTTAATTCTGCCGCAATATCATGCGCGATCGGAATGATGGTATCTTCATACAGGCTTTGGCGTGCCTCGGCATAATTGCTGTATGTCTGCGCATCTGGTATGCCCAGCATCTGCGGCGGTACACCAAAGGCCAGTGCAATTTCACGCGCGCTTACATTTTTGGCGGCGGTCCAGTCCATATCCTTGGGGCTAAGGCCCATATCCTGCCACTTTAGGCCGCCTTCCAGCAAGAGTGGCCGCCCGGCGTTCAAGGCACCGGTATACTTGCTTTCTACTTGGTCCTTCAGCGCTTTAAACTGGCTTTCGGTTAAAATATGGTCGCTGTCTTCTTGGTACAACACACCAGAGGGCGTACCACCGTTCTGGATAAGCGCCAAGTTCCAACGGCTGCCCTCGTTATGGGCATCAATAGACGTGGCCGCCGCCTCAAGCGGTGCCAGCCCGTACCAGTCAGACAGGGGGTTAAAGGTTTTCCAGTGCAGCACAGCACCTGCATCAAAACGCTGTTTTTTGCCAGCCACCTGTTGCTCGAAACCCGCAGGCAAGCCGTCACTGCCTTCAATCACGCTAACGGTATCAGGCCGCAGTAGCCACAGTTCCTTTGGTGCGCCCTTTTCGGGGCCCGCCGCAAAGGCATAGGCATTGCCTGCAATCAGGTAATAGCCGACAAAATTATAGAGAAAATTTTCGCCCCTAAGGCGCGGGTTTGGCCGCGATAGCAGGTTTATAATCGGATGGTCGCTTAGCCGCCTTTCGCCCTGCATAACCGCAAACGGAATGCTGGCCAGCGCCTTGGCAACCAGATTAATCGCCCTGAAGGCCACCACATTTTGCTGGTAGCCTTCGCGGGCCAGCCTATCGTACCGGCGCGGGGTGGCTACAGCACTGCCGGGGCTAACACGGGTAAAAATCGGTGCTTTTGCCGCCTTTTCCACCCGTTCTGGTGCGGCTGGTTTTAGGCCAAATAACGTACCTAGAAATGCCATCTATAGTGTCCTTATGGTTGGGTTCTTTGGGCGCGATAACATCAGGCTGGTAACCGCCCAGACAAGGGCATCTACCCGGTCGGGGCTGCTTGTCCCGCTGCCTGTAAACGTGCACATTTGGTCTTCCAGCTCAGGGAACTGGCCTGCATGAAAAATGCGGCCCTGTTCATAAAGCGCGGCAACGGGTTCTGCGCGGGTGTGTTTGCTGCGGGTGGCATGCACACCTGCCACCGGCACGCTGGCATCCACCTGCCTGATAACATTTTCTGCCATCAGGCCGCCTTGGTTGGTTTCAATCACAATACGGTCTGCCTGCAAACTGTGGTACAGGCCCACAGCCTTTGCGGCCCAGCGCATGGGGCTTAGGCCCTGTTCGCTGCTGTCTGCTATAATATAGCCCCGGTCTTCGGCGTCTATCCCGGCGGCTATAATGCCGCATTCATCAGCCTTTTCCCCCGCTGTTGTCGGGGGGTCGATCGCCACCACAATACGCACAAGTGTTGGCGGCCTGCTTACCCGCAGTTGCTCCAGCCGTGTGCGCTGCCACAGGGCACCGGGCACATCCTCTAAAATCTCGGCCATCAGTTCCTGCCGGCCAAGGCGGGTGCCCTTATATTTTGCCACCAGTTCACCTGCAAAGGTGGGGGCAAGGTTTGCAAGATTTTCAAACGTGCTGCCCCTTGTGACAGCAACCGTGCCGCCTTCCACCGCTGCCAGCAGCTTTTTAAGCAGCGCAATAGGCTTCGGTGTTGTTGTTGTCATGGTGCGGGGCTGTGCCCCAAGTCGCAAACCAAATACCAGATTATCCCATGTGTCTTCTGTGTGCCGCCACGCGCATAATTCGTCGCACCACGCTGCATGGTGCTGGTGGCCCCTTAAGCGCTCTGGGTCTTCTGCACTAAACAGGCTGGCCATACTGCCGTTTGGCCATGTTAAAAGCCGTTTCGAGGCCTCAAACTTTGGCCGGTTCCACGGCGGTGATACAGCAAGAAGGCCGCTTTCGCCCTCTACCATTACGGCGCGCGCATCGTTCAGTGTTGGCCCTACAAGGGCAATACGCTGGCCTGGCCCTAAAGCCGCCTGCTCACGCACCCATTCTGCGCCCGCACGGGTTTTACCGTAACCCCGGCCCGCCAGCACCAACCAGTGCGACCAACTACCAAGGGGCGCACGCTGGTTTGCCCGCGCCCAAAAAGCCCAATCATATAATAACAGGCTTGCTTCAGCCTCTGTCAGGTTGTTTAGAAAATCAGCCTGCTCGCTGGGGGGTAGTTGCTTCAGTGAACTTGCGGAGAAGTGCATCACGCGCCCCTTCTATGCAGCCTTCAAAATCTGGCGCGCCGCTGCCATCCTGATTTTTGCCGGTTTGTTTGCTGTCGTATTTTTCAGGGAAATGCGCCTTCAGGAGAAACATCAGCATACTGTCTGAATAATCGGTTGTGTGACCAACAATCTCGCCGCCCCTATATACCGGCTTACGCACACCGTGCACAGCGCGGCGCACGGCTTCTGCCTCCAGATCATTAGGCGGCCTATATTTAGGGTCCAGTGCATACCATTTATCAGCAAAAGCTGGGTTGGTTCTGCGCCAATTATAAACCGTGCGCCGGCCAACCCCTGCAATCTTTGCTGCCTGCTGCACAGTGTTACCCGCGGCCAAGGCATCCAGAAAGGCGGCCTCTGCCGCCTGCCGAATGCACACGTCATCTGTTTCAGGCTCCACCGGGATCAGCCTTTCAAAAAGAAGGAATAATAAAAACGAGAATATACGAAAAAGATGTTCTGAACGTAGCGCTGCACAGGCTTTGCTTTAGTGCCCTGTGCCCTTGGTACAATTCTTCACCTTGACTATGCATATGGTGCATTATTATGGAGAAAGGTGCAAGTTATTTTTACGTTTTTCGTAAATTATTTTTAAAACAGCAATAAAAAGCCAGATATCCGCCGCTTTCAGCACGGCTATATATAATCAGGCCAGAACACAAATTTATCATAAAAAGTGGCTATGTAGCATGGAAATGATTATGCGGGTAATTCTTGGCCAAATAGGCACAGAAACAGGGCACAAAAGAAAAGCCCGCCCCAAGTTTCAGGTCTCGGGAGCGGGCACATTCGGTCACTATGGCTAAATGCATCGTAGCAATACTAACTAAGGGACTGCAAGCTTTTTTTTATTAAATTTACTGCCTGAGCTTTAATTCAGGCGAGTCAAGGGCTTGCAGCATTCACCCGTTTAACAGTATCCTAGGTTTTTCAAATAAATCGATGGAACCTCTGGTATCATTGCAGGTATTCCCGTCCCCAAATCTACATAATCCAGCCCCAGTATTCTCTCTTTTGGTGCGCTCCCGTCCATAAATCGACGGCCCCTATCATAATTGCGCTGTAGCAGCATAACGCCCAAAATATAGCGCGGCGTGCCTTCATTATCTGCCAAAGGTACACACAGCGCATCAACATCATAGGTGCGTGCGTTTTCCATATTCAGGGTGCGCTGTAATCTGCAAGCGCAAAGCTGCTGCGTGCTGGTTTCAAAAAGGTTGCCGTAATAGCCCCATTCCTCAGACCTTTCAGTATCAAAGACACCGCCTGCCCGTAACCCCTTGCCAAAAACGCCCTCAATGTCTGATCCAATAAGGCGGATGCAAAGGCTTGTTCGCCCCACCTTTTCGACCAGAAACAGGTTCGTTACCAAATGCCGTAATGCTGTAGGGCGAAAGGCCGACTTCAAAGGGGCTTGACCTTTACTGCGCGGCAAATTCTGCCAGCAGGCTATAAGGTCTTTAAACGCTTTTGGCTCAGTTTTCATAGCGTGCTCCTTGCTGTTTGAACTATCAACTCGGACTTAACACTAGATACAACAACCCTACAAAAGGTTGCAAAATAAAGGCTACCACAATCCTGACCATTTCAATAGGATTTGAAGTCTGCAACAGAAACCTCAAGCGCGCAAAAAATATAAAAATTTACTAAAAATTAATAATAAACAACTGGTTAACTTTAATTAAGCCACAAAAAAAACATATATATATATTTTCGCTCCGGCAAAAATTTCCCAGTAAAACACTGTTCAAAACAAAACTTTAAGCTGTTTTAATGAAAGACTCGGACCAAAATGGTATGAATTAGCCAAACGGCTAATGGGTGTTTCTAATCACCTTATGACCGTGCCCCTGCCCGCCGGGTAAAAAGCTTGGAATACGTTCCATATCCGGTACACCGTACCCTAGATCAATATACTCATAATAGCTGATGCCCATACGGGTATAGGCTATATTGGGGGGGAAAGGCTTCAGGCTGTCCGTTTCAGCATAAGCAACACCGATCATAAACTTTATAGTGCCATCTTTATCAGCAAGCGGCAGGCAGTTTCTACATAACTTAAAGCTGTCTCCTGTATTCAGGTGTACTGTACGTTCATAGTAAACACCGCACGGCCTGCTACAAATAGCCTGATAAATATTTTCGCAAAATTCCAGCATGTGGGGTTCCAGATAGTCAAACATATTATCTTTTATGACACCTGCTGGCAGATCTTTGTCTACAGCTGTCCCTGAAAGGCGGGCTTCAATATTATAAGGGCCTTTTCGCTCTAACAGGCTTATATAAGGTAAAAGAGCGGGAATTCGCATGGGATTGAAACTGGACCGTATCGGCACAAGGGGTTTTAGGCCATCTGTAGATTCAGCCTTCTGAAGGTTGGCATCTTGAAGCTGCCACCAATGACGTTCGAAATCTGCAAACATCTGTTTGCTTATTGTCATCACCGTATCCCACACAAGCCCGGCTGGCCGACCGGCTCAAACGTTTAACTGACATATCCGCACCCTCACAGGAAAGCCTAGGGAAGAAACATTAACAAATGGTGTATTTTCTACCATATGGCCCAGTGAAACCACCTTTTAAACCATAGCCAAAATACCACTTTTTGTGGTATTGTTTCAATCAGGAGAGGGGAACCATCATGAAATTCATATTGATGTATATCACTGTTTTCGCCTGTTCCAGTTTTGCACTGGCTAATGACCCGGCTGCCCTTCAGGCTAAAATAGACACTAACCAAAAGGCCTATGTTGAGGCAGAAAGCCTCCGCAATAAAGCAGTTGCCTTTTTGCTGGCAGGCAAAATTTATAAAGATGCAACATCCCTCTATAAAAACACACCACACCAGTATGCACCCTTTGTTTTTTTATACGCAAAGGCCGCCGCCACCTACCGCGAGCCGGTGGCCCTAAGCCTGTTCACAGATGCTATAGACCTGTACCAAACTGCTTTTGGCGCCGGTGCCGCAGAAAATCTTGACCCACTTTTATATGCAGCAGCCGAAGCCACCTCGCGGAATGAAACTGATCAAGCATATGAATGGTATAAGGCCGTACGCGTGCTTTTACAACGCCACTTTCCGAACGGCAGCTTTTATGAGGCGCGCTATAAAATGGGCATGGCAGTGCTCTACAGACAAGCGCATGATCCGCGCGCTATCATAGAAGCACATGAAAGTATTAAGCTGCTGGAAAAGTTTAAAGATCCGGCTAACACATACCAGATAGCAACCCTGTATTATGAGCTAGCAGAAACCGAGTGGGACAGGCACGAAACCATGTTGGCAAAAGACGCTTATGAAAAGTCCGCAGCGCTTTTCACTGACTATGACACGAAAGAACGACGGCTACTCACCATCTATTCACGGCTGATAGATATTAACTATACGCTGCAAAACACGGCAGCCGTTTGTGAAAATATCATCAAATTCATCACTTTCAGGCCGTGGGCAAACCGCTATCCAGCCTATGACCCCAGTACAAGATATACAACATGGATGCGCGGACGCTATCTGGCCGAGGTTTCATTTACCATGACCATTGGCCCTGACTGTAAAGCCCATGATATTGATATCAGCACACTTAAAGGTAACGACATAAACCAACAACAAGTGGAAAGCTGGCTGAAGGAGATGTTCTTTTTCCCCGGCGACCTAAAAAACACTGCAATAACCGCTCCTGTTCCCTATGACGCAACATGGCGTATCTTTGATATTAGCATGCTGCAAAATAACAGATAACCAGCAGGAATCAAAAGCAAAGGGGCAATGAAGGCAAGGGGCCTGTCTATGCCACAGACCCCGTACTCGCACTGTCCGTTGCTGGTACGCCGTACCCAAGGTCTACATAAAAAAGCGTTTTAACCGTCAGGTGCACCACTTCTGTTGTCATCGATGGCCGGGTGATAAATTTTTCATCTGGCATGCTCGCGCTGATCACATATTTTATACGGCCATCAAGGTCTGCAAACGGCAAGCTAAAGCGGTTCATAATAAAGCTTTGCCGGTTAGACAGCACTGTATGATTTTCAAAACGCAGGCCACACGGGGTTTCAAACAGGGTTTTATGCGGCTTTACAAACCCGTGCCACACATCAACAGGTGATATAGCAAGGCTAAGCCTTTTTGGCAGTACAGGGACAACATTTTCAAGCCCGCTGCCCACCAACCTTGAATGCATTACATTGTTTTCATCTAGTTCCAGAAGCGTGATATGCGGCAACACTTCAGGAATTTTAAAGGGCTCAAAACTTTTCCTCAGGGGCACCAAAGCAGGTTTTACACCCAAACGTTCAGCATCTTTTTCGCGGCGTTCCTGTAGTTGCCACCAATAAGCCTCGAGTACCGTAAAAATCGGGTTTAACCCCTGCATAAACTTTCTCCCTCGGCTACAGTACAAAGCACCTGAAACCTTACGGTAAATCGTACCATCTTATTTCTTAAGATTCGGTGTATTCACTGTAAGGCAACAAGGGCCGCAAGCCACATAAGCGACGCCTCGTACCGGCGTTTCAGGGTCCAGCGCGACAGGGTAAGCCCCAGCGACCGCCTGACCTTAACCCACGAAATGCGGTTCCCGGTTTCGCCTTCCTGGTGCCATGCTGCCCAGAAAACAATCTGCCTGTCGGTTATGTCTGGCAGCAGCAGCAGCAGGTCAAGCGTTGGCTGCATCTGGTCTATCTCTGCGGCGGAAATGCGCACCCTGCGGCGCGCCTCAAACGCGCTCATGGCTGCACGCGGGTACGTACCAGGCTCCGCCAGCGTTTCCGGCCACAGGGCACCGCGCATACGCAGAAAACCCTTTTCCCTGTCAGGCAGGCGGCGCAGCACCCATGCTGCATTCACCATGCGTGTTTCAATAAGGGCAGCAAGCGCCGCCTCTGGCTCTGCCTTTACAGGCTTGGGGCCTTGGGCCACTGTGCTGGCTGGCTTTCCCGCCGCTTCCTGAAGGCTGCGGGCGGTTTTACGAAGGTCGCGTTCCTGCATCATGGGTATATCCTTTTTATTAATTGAGCGTTTCAAATCAATTTTCTGATTGCCAGCCCCACAAGGGGCCGTATTCAGCATAAATTTCAGGGGGGATACGGCGGTTAAACCGGTGCTTTGGGTCAGGCCCCAGATTTGCGGGTAAAAACACTGGGTGATCTGCGGGAATAAGCCAGTTACTGCTCATATAGTCGCCGCGAAACTTGCTTTGCCTGTCCCCCAAAAGCACACGCCAATCAGCCACATTTTTACTATCAAACACCCTTAAAGCGGGGCGCGCCGGGTGGCTTGCCGCATGGCCTTTGCCGCGCGCATCAGCCCCCAGCCGTGTATCACGGGCTTCCACCACCACATCGCGGTAATAGGCTAAATGGGCAGGCGGCGGGTTGCCGCGTGCCAGCTCGCGCGCCCGAACACGCATGACGGCAGGCACTATATCGCGCACAGCACACACACCAGCCCCGTTCCAATACCCCAAAACAGCAAGATCAAGCTTCTGTTCATCAAGCCCGGCAGCGGCGGCAATCGCCACCCTGTCATGCTGAAAGGGGATAGCATCCATCGCTTGCGGCGTGACAGGCACTGCCTGTGCGCTTACTGCTACTTTGGTTTTAGTTCTGGTTTTGGCTTTGGTTGCTTGCTGGTCGCCAGCGCATGCGCTTGCACCGTTGCATAGCGGCGGCTTACCATTTGCTAAACCTGCCGCCTTTTCTTTCAAAGGCTTAGCGGGGCTTTGCCGCGCCAGCTTTTCTGCCCGCGCCTGCCCGCCCTTTGCGCCGTTTAGCCGGTTATTTTCCACCTTGCGGGCAACGGTGCCGTAAATGTGGGTCAGCTTCTTTTGGGTCCAGAAACCATTTTCCACTTGAAAAAAATCAACCAGCACCGGCTTTAGGCGCTGCCACCGGCGCGGCGTTACCCCCACAAGGCGGCAAAGCTGGCTGTCATTGTCGCGCAGTTTGCAGCCACGGGTTCGCCACGCACACATCAGCAAAATCAGATATGCCCCGTGTTCCTCCACTGTCAGGTGGCGGGTGTCTGCAAGGTAAGCATCGGTAAACAGGGGCAGCGCAGGAAATTCAGCCAACAGAAGTCCTTTAAAGCTATAAACATAAAAAACAGCGCCAAAACAGCAAAAGGCCGCTTGACGGTGCAACATATTTCAATTATTTACGTTATTCGTAATTATATCAAGCGGAATATTTTCTTTTTACACTTGCATTTTTTACGGAAAGCGAAATACTGGTGATTATGCATTCACAAAACTGGATAAAAGACGCCCTCAAAGATGCGGGCCTGAAAATGAAGGACCTTGCGGCAGCGCTTAAAATAACGTCGCCGCGTGTGACCGACATTTTGCAGGGCAAGCGCAGCGTGCAAGCGCACGAGCTGTTGCCGCTTGCCACCTTGCTGGGCATGGGGGTTAAATCTCTGCTTGCCAGCCTTGATGCAGGCAAGCGTGTTTTGGTTGCGGGGGACGGGCCTTCCGCAACCCTGCCTATTCTTGGCCACCTTACCGGTCACGGCACTGTGGTGCCCCTTGCAGATACAGCGCCTTTAAAGGCCATTCCGCTGCCTGCGGGTGCTGAAACCGCAGACGGCCTATATTGCTATATAATGGGCGATAGCAGCATGGCAGGGGAAATAAAAGCAGGCGATATTGTTATTGCTGCTGACCCGCGCAAGCATTTTTACCCTATGGTACCGGGTGCTATTTTTCTGGTATCAGGCCCTGATGGCAGCCTTGCCCCCCGGCAATTTATGAAAGCCGATAGCGGCGAAAGCTGGCTTGTTGCCCTGCCCGAGCACCCAGACCCGTCCCTTGCATCATGGCGATTTGACATGCTGCCCGAAAGCCTGACGGCAGAGCGCAGCGCAGAGACCGGCGCAAAAACTGGCCGCACTGTATATACTGCTGATATTTTTGCCGCCGTTCTGTGGGTGCACCGTTCTTATATAGCTGCCACGACGGCCTAAGCAGTCGTTTCACACTTCCCGACAATAGCCACAAGTCGCCTTTTACTATGCAGGTGTATTGCTGCGGCGTACTGGCCTTTTTGCGTGGTTAATCCTGCCTTCAAACAAGGCAGCATATAGAGCCGCATATAGGGTGCTATATAGGGTGGCCAGAATTATTTTACGAAATTCATAAAATAGTTCTGGACATATTTTTACGTTATTCGTAATATTACTTCACCAACACCGGCACGCCGGCTGTACCGGGCAAATGCCCTAAACCCCCCTCGCACAAGAGGCGGTTATCTGCACCAAAAGGCACCTGTTGCCGCAGATAGATACAGTTTCTTGCTTGCACGGCAGTTGCCCTGAACCGCGCGCTATAGCCGGAGCAGGTTTTGGCGAAAAGCCACATAAAGAAGGAGAGCTTTTCCTAAAGCCGAAACACCGCTGATACTAGCCTGCTGCCCCTGTTCCCCCTAACAGGCGCGGCCCTGCCCAGGTCCCCCTCCCCCCCTCACAGGGTCGGCCCGCAGCGCAGCAAGGCACCTCCGCCTTTCGTAAGGAATGGCGGTAAAAGCGGCAGTGACGGAAACGGAAAAGCTCTCCCCACCTACGGCGGAAAGAGCTTTCCATAAACACTATAAAGCTAAGCCTGCTAGCGGCCTATCAGTTTGCTACCTTAGTGAACTCAAGGTCGTGGAAATCAAAGCTGAAATCCGTAAGCGGTGATACCGCCTGCATGGTAATGCCCTGCGGTACACCCTGATAGTCGCGTGTGAACCTCACATAGGCATCTGCCTCAAGGTCGCGCTCGTCCCAGCGTACAATAAACAGGTCGTGCTTATAGGGCACCATAACACCTTTCAGGCGCGCTGATTTTGCAGAAACAAAGGTCAGGCCGTCCTTGGTGTTTGCAATTGTGATAGTACCGAACCACGGATCCTTAAACGTGCCGGTATAATCATCAAGCGAGCCCTCAACCGTGTAGCCCGTATCATCAAGCACGGGTTCAACCTTGGCTGCTGCCGCAACCTGTTCCGCCCGTTTGCCCTCAAAATAGCTAACCCAGTCTGTTTTCTTCTCAGACGTGTACGCCTCAAGGATACCATAAGCGATCGCGCTCATGCTGCCGCCAGATTGCTGGTTGGTTAAAATAACAACACCCAGATCAAGCTCTGGCACCGTGTAAACATACGACACCATACCCAGAAGGCCGCCAGTATGTGTAACCCACTTGTAGCCGTTTACATCCTGCACGCCGAGACCAAGGGCATAAGCCTTGAAATTAGTATTCAGCATTTTTTTAGTTTCTGCTGAAACACCCAAAAGTGTGCGCGGTGTAACAAGGGCATTTTGCTGTTCAGGGCTAATAAGAGCCGTCCCATTTGGCAGCGCGCCTTTATCAAGCCGCATTTGCAGCCATTTCAGCATGCTTTTGCTACTGCACAGAAAACCACCAGCCGCCGCAGAAACCACGGTTTCATGCACGGCTTCTATCCGGCCTACTTTTTTCAGTTCGCCGTCCAGCACCATGTGCGGTTCTGCAACATTTTTATAGCCCTTAAGGCGCGCGCGCTCAGCCGCGCAGTATGTCATGCCAAGGGGCTTCATAATGCGGTTTTCAATGAAGGTCTCATACTCCATGCCAGACGCTGCCTTGATCACTTCGCCCGCCACAATATACAGCAGGTTGTCATACGCGAACTCAGACCGGAAGCTGCTAACCGGCTTCAGGTAACGCAGACCGTGGATAATTTCATCGCGCGTAAAACCCGGTGAAGGCCAGAACATCAGGTCGCCCGCACCAAGCCCAAGGCCGCTGTTATGTACCAACAGATCAAGCACCGTAAATTCGCGGGTGACCCATGGGTCCATGAGCTGAAAACCGGGAATATAGTCTATCACCTTATCAGACCATTTAACCTTGCCTTCATCAACCAGCATGGCAAGTGCTGCTGCGGTAAAGGCCTTGCTATTTGAGGCAATGGCAAACAGGGTTTCATCGTCGACCTTGTCTTTTTTGCCAACGTCGCGAATGCCGTATCCCTTCGAAACAATAACCTTGCCGTCTTTGATAATACCAACAGAGATACCCGGCACCTGAAACCGCTCCATCGCGCTTTCAACAAGCGTATCCACCTCAGACGGTGTCATGCCGCTTGGGGCTGCAACGGTAGGCAGCGTTACTGCCAGTGCAGCACAGGCCAAAAGCCCTGCTTTTATACTTTTTACTGAAAAAATAGACATCGTTCCCTCTCCCTTTGCCCGCCTTATGGTGCGAGCCATATCGTTAGTGATACACCAATGAAGTTTGCGACTGCATAACCAAAGACACCCAGCAACACCGCAGGGGCTACAAGGTCTGGCCTGCTTTTGCCCGCCGCCAACGCCGCCGCGCTCGCAGGGCCAGAGGCACAGGCGTTTGATGCAATCACAACATCCAGTAGCTGTAATTTAAAAAAGCGGCTGCCGATAAAAATAAACAGCGCATGGCAAACAATGATCAACACCGCATACAGAACAACCGCAAAAGCCTTGTCCAGCATTGCTGCAACATCGGCGCTAATACCAATGGCCGCAAAAAAGATATACATAAACAACAGGCCGATTTCATAGTCACCCTGCAGGGCTTTAAGCTGTTTTGGAAACAGGTTCGCGATCAGCACCGTAAGCGCGGTTATAAACATAATGCTAAAGCCGCCAACACCGAGCAAGTTCGCTATCGTTGTGCCCGCCGCGCATATAACAAAAGACAGGCCAAGGGCAAAGGCTATATGTGTCAGGTTAATAGCCGATGCCCCCGGGCTGTCACTGCTGTTTCCAGCACTTTCGCCGGTCGGCATTTCAGCAGGCAGGGATAGCCGAAACATCTTCCGGAAAAACAGTAAAGACGGCACAATTGCAAGAAACGACAGATAAAGCACGCCCACCACATTATCGGCTGCGACACTGGCCGCCGCAAGCGCGGGCGATAGATCAACTGACTGCGTAACCGCAGCCATGTTCATGGAACCCCCAATATAGGTGGCGCTAAACACCCCGGCGAGCTTGTGGCCCTCTGGCCCAAGCGGCAGAATAAAATAGCCAATAATAGCGCCCACGCTGGTGCCAATAACGCCGAAAAAGAACGCAAGCAACATGCCCTTTGTTTCAGATACCACGCGGCGCAGATCCGCTTTTAACAGCAACAACGGAATAGCAAGCGGCACCAGATACACCCACACCACACCGTATACATCTGCCGACTTTGGCAGTACCCCAAAGTTTGACAGCAACATGCCACCCGCCAGGATCCCCGCCGCACCAGATACATTGCGGCCAATTTTGGTGGTATCAAGCCAGAACCCAAAAGCCGCCAGCAGGCACAGCACCCCAAGCAAAAGCAACGTGGAATCCGCTGAGATAAGGGGGAATTGAAGCATGGCAAGTTCTTTCAGTTAAAACAGTAAACAGGGCACCACGGGCACGGGGCCAGCGCCGCAGCACTGACCCCGTATCATATTTATGAATAATACTGGAAGCCAATAAGGTTCCAGTAATAATAGAACCATGTCATGAGCACAGCCGCCAGCGTTACAAGGCTAAAGCGCACCCGCGCCCAAACACTGCCATAAAGGCCAGCGCGCCACACCTGCACCGCCTGATACAGATGATAAAGACCCGCAAGCGCCGCAAGGCTTGAAAACACAAGCGCGAATTTAACAAGGCCCGGCAATTCATACATGATTGCAGGCATGCCAGCACTTAGACCAAGGCCCACGAACACCACAAACAGAATGTTCAGGCTCGCAACCAGAATTGATGCCTGAAACGCCCGCTTTTCAGCTTTCGGTAGGCTTTTGTAGCTAGACCATTGGTACCCAAGGCGGATAAACACGCCCACAAACACAAGAAACGCAAAAACGAACTGCAAGCTTATAAAACCAGCAGTCTCATAAAATGGCGCTTTATAATAATAAGCAAAACCTTCACGCGACATGGTTTTTATGGCACCGTTTTCGTCTTCCTGAAACGCAACACGGCCCTGACCACCCACTTCGCGGAACAGGTTTTTGTCTATTTCCACATAGCGGGTTTCACCGATCAACAGTGTGTTATCTGGCATTGGCGTAACGGTTGTACCGCCAAAACCACGCAGGATTGCTTCAATACCGCTAAAATTACTGCGGTACCCGTTATAGGTACCTGCATATTTACCAGCCCGCGATGCAAAATCTGCGGGCGGCGTAACTTGCTCTAATTCATACGGGAAAAACTCATTATAAAAACCGGTTTCAAGAGCGCCGTATATTTCACCGTTGCTAATTTCGCTAAAGGAAAAGAACAAAGCTAAATCTTCAGTTTTGGAAAGCCCAAAGAATGACAGGAACTTGGTTGTGCCACCATTATGGCCAAAAACCTCAAGTTTATCTGGCCCAACTGGCATCTTGAAAAAACCAAGGCCGGTGTTTTTAACCCTTGGGTCCAGTACAAAACTATCAGTCAGCATTTGCTGTAATGTTTCTGGCTGCAAAATGCGCTTGCCGTTATAGGAACCATCTGCAAGCAGGGCACGCGCAAACAAAAGCATGTCAGGCGCGGTTACAGCAGACGCCCCAGCAGGGCCAAAGTTTGAAATAATCTCGTAGTTTGTTTCACTATATTTGCCAGCTTCATATTTGTAAGCCTTTGCCATATTTTTATCCAGCTCAGGCGGCAAGGGCTCTACAAAGGTGGAACGGGTCATGCCCAGCACATCAAAGATATTTTCTTGCACATACTGGTTAAATTCCACGCCAGACACATTCGCCACAATCAGCCCCGCAAGCGCTGTTGCATAATTTGAATAAGACCGGTATTTGCCCGGCGGGTTCACCCGCGCTGCCTGATGTGTTCTAAGCGACTGTGCCAGCGGCACGATACGGTCTGGATCATCAATGATCAAATAGCCCATAAAGCCATCTTCAAAACCCGCTGTGTGGGTCATGATATGCCTGAGTGTCACCGGCTGGCCGGGGTATGTATCATCGATTTGAAAGGTTTTCAGATACTGGTTTACGTCTGTATCAAGGTCGAGCTTGCCTTTTTCCACCTGCTGCATAACCGAAACCCAGGTAAACAGCTTGGAAATGGAACCCGGCCTGAACATGCTGGTGTCAGGGTCAACCGGGATCTGTTTTTCAACATCAATATAACCATAACCCTTTTTGAAGATAACCTCGCCGTCTTTCATGAGCGCAACAACACCAGACGGGCTGTGATAGGCTTTCATATTCGGTATAACAACACCGTCAACAAAGGCTTCAACCACCTCTGGATCGGTTACATCAAGTGGCTCGCGGGCGTGGCTTGCAGCCCCGCCGAGCATCATGGTGGCGGCAAGTAACGCTGCCTGCCAGCCAGATGATTTTAAAATTCCTGTAAACATATTGGATATCCTCACTGCTATTCCCCTATATCCTGAACAATGCCGCGCAGCTCTCTCTGGAACTTTCTTTACGCCACATAGGATGGGCCAGCGCGCAGCACTGGCCCTATAATATTTATGAAAAATACTGAAAGCCGATCAGGTTCCAGTAATAGTAGAACCACGCCATCGATACCGCCGCCAGCGTTACAAGGCTAAAGCGAACCCGCGCCCAAACGCTGCCATAAAGGCCAGCACGCCACACCTGCACCGCCTGATACAGGTGATAAAGACCCGCAAGCGCCGCAAGGCTTGAGAACACAAGCGAGAATTTGATGATAAACGGCAGTTCATACATAAGCGCCGGGAAGCCTGCGCTTACCCCGATACCCGCCAGCACCATAAACAGAATGTTCAGGCTTGCCACAAGTACAGACGCCTGAAACGCCTGCTTTTCAGCTTTTGGCAAGGCCCGGTAGGTAGACCACTGGTAGCCAAGGCGCACAAAAACACTTACAAACATAAGAACCGCAAAACCAACCAGAATACTAATGAAACTGGTTGTCTGGTAAAACGGTGCTTTGTAAAGCTGCATAACGCCCATACCGTCGATAACAAAGCCGGTTATAGCGCCGTTTTCATCTTCCTGAAATGCAACACGGCCATAATCGTTTACTTCACGGAACAGGTTTTTTTCAACCTCAACATAACGTGTTTCACCGATCAACAGTGTGTTATCTGGCATTGGCACAACCTTCATGCCACCAAGGCCACGCGCCAATGCTTCAATCTGCGTAAAGTTACCGCGGTAGCTGTTATAGGTGCCAGCATACTTGGCAGCACGGTCTGCAAAATCGGCAGGCGGTGTTATCACCGGTATATCCTGCGGGAAGAACTCGTCATAAAAGCCCTTCACAAATGCCTGATGCACAGGCCCGTTACCGGGGCCATTGAAAGACGAGAACACCACAAGATCGTATTTTTTAGACATACCAAAGTGTGACAGGAACTTGGTGGTGCCGCCGTCATGGCCAAAGTTATCGAGGCCGTCAGGGCCAAAACGTCGCTTGATAAAACCAAGGCCCATACCGCGCACACGCGGATCATGGGCAAAGCCTTCATCAATCATTTGCTGAAGCGTTTCTGCTTTTAAAATACGCTTGCCGTTATATTCGCCGCCGTTAAGAATAGCGCGCGCAAACAGCAGCATGTCAGTCGCGGTTACAGCCGCCGCACCAGCCGGGCCAAAGTTTGAAACAATCTCATAGTTTGTTTCAATATATTTACCAGCTTCGTATTTATAAACCTTCGCCATGTTTTTATCCAGCTCAGGCGGCAAGGGTTCTACAAAGCTGGAGCGGGTCATGCCCAGCACATCAAAGATATTTTCTTGCACATACTGGTTAAATTCCACGCCAGACACATTCGCCACAATCAGCCCTGCAAGCGCTGTACCCCAGTTAGAATAAGCCGTGTGTGTGCCCGGCGGGTTCACCCGTGCTGGCTGGTGGGTTTTAAGCGATTCTGCAAGCGGTATAATGCGGTCTGGGTCATCAATGATAAGGTAGCCGATGCCACCGTCTTCAAAGCCTGCTGTGTGGGTCATAATATCCCGCAGCGTTACCGGCTGGCCGGGGTATGTGTCTGCCACCTGAAAGGTTTTTAGATACTGGTTTACATCTGTATCAAGGTCCAGCTTGCCTTTTTCCACCTGCTGCATAACCGAAAACCAGGTAAACAGCTTGGAAATGGAACCCGGCCTGAACATGCTGGTGTCAGGGTCAACCGGAATATGTTTTTCAACATCAATATAGCCGTAACCCTTTTTGAAGATAACCTCGCCGCCTTTCATAACAGCAACAACCCCAGACGGGCTGTGATAGGCTTTCATGTTGGGTACAACAACACCGTCAACAAAGGCTTCAACAACCTCTGGGTCGGTTACATCAAGTGCTTCCTGAGCGTGGCTTGCAGCCCCGCCGAACATCATGGTGGCGGCAAACAGCGCTGCCTGCCAACCAGATGGCCTTTTAAAAAATCTGTTTAACATGCTTATAATCTCCCTATTATTATCCTCGCACTAGCCCTGTATTTATTTGTCTGCGCTCCCATCACGCATAACAAACGCCACCACATTGAGGTGGCTATCCCTGCCCCCATCAAGCAAAGGTTCCTTCATCCCGCGCAGATACTTGTTAAAGAACGCGAGGGTATAATCGTTCATAATATCGTTCATAGTGTTGATATCAATCGGCCCAAGAAGCCCAGTCCATGCACCAACTTTTGACGTATAGCCAACATCAGTGAAATTACCGTGGGTCGCCCCGCCAACAGACATGCTGTATGCAATGCTTTTGGATTGACGGTACACAAAATCGTTCATTTCAAAGCTAAGCGGCTTAGACCAGTCCAGTTCCGGACCAAGAGTTTTTTCAAAATCAATCCGGCGGTCGCCGTTCATGATCATGAACGGTTTTTCAAGCACAATATCAAAGCTGTTTAGGCCAAACTGGAAACCATCCATATTAAGGCCTGCGGTGCAGCGGTCATCCCGGGCGCAGAACATGCCAGCGGTTGCCCCGCCGTACGACATGCCAAAGATACCAACCGTGTCCATATCAAGCCTGCCAGCAAACTGGTCTATGCCCGCGTTTTTACCGCTTCCTGCAAGCGCCAGTTCATCCAGCATAAAAGCGGTGTCATCAACCCAGACATCAAGGCCTTTA
This sequence comes from Kordiimonas pumila, assembly GCF_015240255.1. Classification (NCBI taxonomy): domain Bacteria; kingdom Pseudomonadati; phylum Pseudomonadota; class Alphaproteobacteria; order Kordiimonadales; family Kordiimonadaceae; genus Kordiimonas; species Kordiimonas pumila. The sequence continues at coordinate 1,294,239 of NZ_CP061205.1, read as the reverse complement.
TTAAGGGTCACTTGCGGCTCGGCAAAGGCTTTTGCGTCTTTTAGGTAAACTTCATAGTCATCAGAATACAGGCCGCGGCCAAGCTGCAGGAAACGTTTGTTATCTGCTTCTTGTGCCTCTTTACTTACAGGCCCCATCCAGTCTTTTTTGTAGGTGGCCACCCGGCCGTCAGGAAACTGTACCCACGACGCATTATAGCTGTGTTCAATACTGAAAACCACATAGCCATGGCTTGCCAGATTTTCGAGCACGAGTGAATTCAAAGTGCCATAAACGGTCATACCGTGGTTAAACACCAGAACCGGAAATTTGTTATCACCCGTTAAAAGAGGGGTATCAGCATAGCTATGACCCGGTATCTGTTGCAGATGGTCAAAGATAAAATCCGGTGCCGGCATTACACTTGAGAAGATGCCAAGCAGTGGCTCTTTCATATAAAGAAACGGCAGCGGTTTTTTGCCCTCCGGCACATCTGATGGGTACCAAACCCGCACCATAAGCTCGCGTTTGTCGTTCGGGTCCTCTGTGTATATTTCAGGGCGGCTTTCGTCCTTCATATAAAGACTGGTGAAGCCTACTTTATAACTTCCCGTAGGGACAGGCGCATCAAACATGGGGAACATCTTTGGCAGCACGCAGGCCGCGCCCAACCACAGCACAGCCACTACAATATAGCCACCAAACAGAAGTTTGCGGCCGGTTGTACGAACAGGCGCATGTTTTGCCCGGTAGTATGTAACACCCGCCAGAACAAGCGCCAGCGCAGCCGCTGGTGTCATTTGCCAGCGGCCATGGCCCATAAGCTGATCAAGAACAACAACCAGAATAGCCGCCGCCGCAACCCGGAAAGCCCACATACCAAAACGCTTGCTGGGTAAAAAGCTCAGCACCGCTGCACCCACCAGCAAAAGAAGCACTAAAGTTTCCATAACCACCAACATTAGTGTGCCTCTTCTGCACTTACGCTGCGGCCATCGCGGCTTATGAAGGAGCTGACATTAGGATAGGCGCTTGTATCCCCCTCTAGAAGCGGCGAATTTATCCCGCGCAGGTGTTTGTCAAAGAAAGCCAAGGTATAATCGTTCATAATATCGTTCATGGCATAAATATCGATCGGGCCAAGCGCACCCATCCACTCGCCAATCTTTGACGTAAAGCCCATGTCCGTATAGCTCATGTGGGTGGCACCGCTCACCACCATGCTGTAAGCAATGTTTTTTGACTGGTAATAGAAAAAGTCATTCATGTGGAAATGCAGGGGCTTGTCCCAGTCATAGTCAGCATTAAGATACTGCTTAAAGCCAAGCCTGCTCTCGCTGTTCATAATCATGAACGGTTTTTCCAACGCCACATCAAAGCTGTTTTCGCCGAACTGGAAGCCGTCCATATTAAGGCCTGCGGTGCAGCGGTCATCGTGCGCACAAAACATGCCAGCGGTTGCCCCGCCGTACGACATGCCAAAAATACCAACCTTGTCCATATCAAGCCTACCGGCAAACTGGTCTATGCCCGGGTTATCACTGCTGCCTGCAAGCGCCAGTTCATCCAGCACAAAAGCCGTGTCATCAACCCATAGGGTCACGCCTTCATTACTGGCTGTCTGCGGCTGGGCAAAAGCTTTTGCCGCCGCCAGATAGGTGTTGTAATCATCTTCATAAAGCCCTGTCGCAAGCTTTGTGTAAAGCCGCATGGCCTCGGCCATTTCCTCTTCACCCTCTGGGCTTACGCCGCCTCCGTCAAACGTGGCAACATGGCCATCAGGGAACTTCACCCACGCTGCATTATAGGGGTGCTCAATACTGAACACCACATAGCCGTGGCTTGCCAGGTTCTCAAGCGCCAGCGCATTACCCTGCGCAAACACGCCGAACCCATGGCTAAACACCAGCACGGGGAACTTATTTTCACCTGCTAGAAGCGGTGTACCCGCATAACTGTGCCCCGGCATCTGTTTCACATGGTCAAAGAGAAAGTCGGGAACTGGCCCTAAAGTGGCAAGCAGTGGTTCCGTTTCTGTTAAAAACGGCAGCGGCTTTGTGCCCGCTGGTACATCAGAAGGGTACCAAACCCGCACCATAAGCTCGCGCTTGTCGTCTGGGTCGTCCGTATATGTTTCAGGACGATTTTCATCCTTCATGTAAATGCTGGAAAAACCAACTTTATAGGTGCCCGTGGGTGCAGGCACCTCATACATGGGAAACGCATATGGCAGCACCGCCGCCACGCACAGCAGCACAGTGCCCACAACCACATAGCCACCAAAAGCAATCTTGCGGCCAAGGCTTTTTTTAGCATCTTGTTTTGTGCGGGAATAGATAATAGCAAAAAGTACAAGAGATAGAGCATAGGCGGGCACCATTTGCCAGCGCCCATGCCCCATAATAAGATCAAGAACAGCGATACAGATCGCGCCTATTGCAACCTTAAGTGCCAGGCTGCCAAACTTTTCTTTTGGCAGAAAGCTTAAAACCGCCGTGGCGATTAAAAGCAAAAGCAACAGGCTTTGCAGTATAATTAGCATCGCGTTCCCCCCTTTAAAAACGTATTAGGCTGTCCAGATATCGCCCAAAACGCGCTTAAAGTTTTGGCCCAGTACCAGCCGGATATCGCTGTCAGAATAGCCGCGTTTAATAAGGCCTTCTGTCAGGTCGAACATGCGTGTTGGATGGTCAAAACCTTCCGCATCAATTTTATCACGGAAAGCATACGTAGATTTATAACCCGCTTTCAAGGCGCTATATGCTGGCTCTGGGATATCGTCGTAACCGTCAAGGTCCATGTCAGACCCTATACCCACATGCTCAATACCAACAAGTTTGGCAACATAATCAACATGATCAAGCACGTTTTCGATTGTCGTTGGATCAGTTGGGCTTAGGAAGTTACGAACACCGGTAATGCCCATTACGCTGCCTGCTTTACCCATTGCTTTAATGGCTTCGTCTGGCTTACAGCGCACATGGCCTGCGGCCAGTGTCCGTACATTGGAATGTGTAATCAGAACTGGTTTTTTAGAAATTTCAAAAGCGTCAAGCGTGGTTCTGTCACCGCAGTGTGACACATCAACAGCCATACCCAGCTCGTTCATGCGCTCAACAACCGCAACACCAAAATCGCTCAGGCCGCCGTCGCTGCGGTCCGTTGAACCAGTGCCGATAAGGTTACGGCTATTGTAGGTAAGCTGGCTTACGCGCTGGCCCATGTAATAATACTGGTTTACATCGTCCACTTCACGGAAATGGTCGGAATTCTGGATACCAATAATATAGCCAATACGCTTGCCCTTTTTAAGGGTATCAAAATCAGCTACAGAATCGATACGCTGGAAATACTCAGGATACTGTGCGGCATAAGCATTCATGCGACCAACAAAACCGGCAGCCTCGTCAGCGCCGAGCCCAACCGCCGGGTGAAACACATCAATGCCTGATGCCAAAAGGCGCTGTACCTGCTCTTCAGTAACCTCAAGCGAATCTGACTGCTTTGGCTTCTCGCTGAAGGCAGAAAGCATCATGGGGCCAAAAGGCGCCATAATCGACAGCATATCCACCACCTGTGTGGTGTTAACAATATCTACCGCTTTAGAACTGTATTTTTTTTCGCTTGATGCAAAAGCCTTGTAAGCGCCCATATTAATCATCGGGAAAGCGATTGCCGCTGCGCCCGTTGTACGCAAAAATGAACGACGGTTTACTTTTTTACTCAGTGTCATGATCTCATCCTTTTTTTTGTGTTTTTTTGCGCCTTTGAAAACAGACGTTTTCTGTGGTCCCCCCACGCTGCGCAGTGATGCTCTAGTTATAGAGGTGCTCCCGGCGCCCAAATGGGTACAAAGAGCACTTTATTTTAATCAACAGGCTATTCCCGCGCCTGCAAAACCACAGCAGGCACGGCAACAGAGCCTATTGGTACTGCCAACCGATCATGTTCCAGTAGTAGTAGAAAATGACCATGAAAACGGCAGCCAGTGTAACAAGTGTGTAGTGAATTTGACGCCCACGACGCCAAAATCCCTCACGCCATGCTTTTACCGCAAAATACACCATGCCAAGTGTTGTAAGAACAATCAGGATTGGCAGGATCAGGGCTACTTTCAGAATGGTCGGGATACTTTCGTATATTTCCATCTGGTAGGTCGCCATAATGCCAACAAGCATGAAGATAAACCCAAAATTAAGAACGCTTGTTGCCATAGATAGCTTAATGGCTGTGCGCGCTGGTGCTTGCATGGCTTTATAGTCCTTACGGCGATAAAACCAGCCTGTCCACACTGTTAGGAACAGCAGCAATGACACAATCGGCAGCAGCATTTTATAGAGCGACGATTCAAAAGCTGGTGCCCGGCTTAGCCCCATAAAGGGCAGACCGTCGATATACAGATCCTGAATATTGCCGTTTGCATCTTCACCAAAAGCAATAAGAAGCTTGCCGTCTACCTGACGGAACAGGTTTTCATCCACTTCAACAAACTGTTTTGGCTCTTCAAAACCACTAACGATCAAAGTGTTTTTGCCAGATGGTGCTACTGAAAAACCACCACTTGCAAGAGCCATAGCTTTTTCAATTGTACTAAAGTTATGACGCCAGAACTGATACGTGCCAGCATATTTGCCAGCGCGCTCGTTAAAGTCAGCAGGCGGAGTAACCTTTTCCAGTGGCTGCGGGTAATAATGGTCGTAGAAAGCCGGGATAAATTCGTTCCGGCCTTTAGAGCCTGTAATGGTCTGGTACGAAACAAAAATGCCCAGATCTTCATCTTGGTCGATCAGCAGGTTTGTATGGAACTGGAATGTATCGCCGCCGTGGCCAATAAGGCGGTGGCCGTTGATATATTCTTCATAAAAACCATGCGCCATACCGCCAAGGCGTTTGTCAGGCTGGAACAGAACAGAATGCATGAGCTTAGTGGTTTCCGGCTGTAGAATGCGGTTGCCATTAAGCGCGCCGCCGTTCAGGTGTGCCATCATGAACTGCGCCATATCAGTAGCGCTGGATGCCATAGAACCGGCTGGACCAAAACCGCCTAAAACCTCATAAGGACGTGGGTCCTGCACACCAGCTTCACGCTTATAGCCGATAGTCATATCACCGAGCAGGTCACCCGGTAGTGGCTCGCGGAATGAAGAATGATCCATGCCAAGAGGCTCGTAGATATTCTTTTCCACATATTCGTTGAACGGTACACCAGACACATTCTGTACAATCAGGCCCGCAAGCGCGGTTGCATAGTTAGAATAGGACCCATAAGCGCCCGGTTTGTTCACGCGAGCAGGAATATGCTTTGCCATGGCTTCAGCCAGTGTAGAAGCCTTTGCAGGGTCATAACCAATAAGATAGCCCATGCCGCCATCTTCAAAGCCCGCTGTGTGTGTCATAACGTGCTTCAGGGTAATCGGCTCATCAAATGTCGCCGGGATCTGGAACGTTTTCAGATATTTGTTAACGTCTGTATTAAGGTCCAGGTTGCCGCGCTCTACCTGTTGCATCACCGCTGTCCATGTGAACAGCTTAGATGTCGAGCCAATACGGAACATGGATTTATCAGCACTTACCGGAATATCTTTTTCCCGGTCCTGCATGCCGTAACCTTTAGCAAAAATAACCTTGCCGTCTTTAACAATGGAAACTGTCATCGCTGAAATATCAAGCAGCTTAAACTGGGCTTCCATCGTGCCGTCAACAAAAGCTTCCAAGCCCGGATAAGGCTCAGCCACTGGTGCTACGGCCTCTTGCACTACTTCAGGCGTTACCACCTCATCCTGTGCTATCGCCGTCAGGGTGAACGACATTGCAAGTGCTGCTGTCGTACACAGTTGTTTCATCATCTGTTTCATCTCACTGTCACTTCCTTAAAGTTAAAAGTTCCCAACCATTTATTGGTTTTGTTTACGTGTTTACTCGCTGTCGCCGTCGGGTTGGGTATTGACCATGACGTTCCCTATAGGCGATACCGCACGCAGTACGTGCGGCTTAGGTTGACGGTTTATACTATCCCCACAAAGCAGGTGTCGGGATAGTGACGATACCGCCGTCGCCGTAAGTAAGATTGTTTTCAATGTCCTGCGCCAAAAACAGCGGGCCATCAATGTCAACAAACTGACAGTACTGACCAATGACATAAGCTGGGGCCATAGAAAGCGATGACCCGGTCATGTTACCGATCATCAGGCCTTTGCCATCGCGCTGTGCAAGCTGTACAATCTCAAGGCCCTCTGTTAGGCCGCCGCATTTATCAAGCTTGATATTGACCACATCATAGCGTTTTGCCGCCACTTCATATTCTGCAACATTCAGGCAGGATTCGTCTGCACCCAGCGGTACTGCAGATTTAAAGCCTTCCAGTTCAGCATCACCGCCGCGTTTCAGGGGCTGCTCGATCATGGCAATACCCAGCTTTTGAGCCGCTGGCGTATATTCTTTCAGTTCGTCAAAGGTCCAGCCTTGGTTCACATCCACAATAAGGGCTGCGTCAGGGCGGGCGGCACGAATAGCCTCAAGCTTGGTGATTGGGTCATCGCCACTTAGCTTGATTTTAAGGTTCGGATACTGCGCATATTTCTGGGCAGCTGCCGCCATTTTGGCCGGTGTATCAATCCCCAGTGTTGCAACTGATATCAGCTTCTTTGGGGTAACTTTCAGCAGTTCCCAAATGGTTTTGCCAGCGCGCTTTGCCTCCAGGTCCCACAGGGCGCTGTCAAGTGCATTACGTGCGCCGCCCGTTGGCAGCAAGGCTTTTACGTCGGCACGGGTAAGGCCAGATTTAACCTCGCCTGCAATTTCCGCAAGCTGCGCTGCCATTGTATCGCCGCTTTCACCGCAGTAATAAACACCAGCACCTTCACCGCGCCCTGTGTAACCATCTTCTTCAAGGGTTACATGCACCGTGTCAGACGCTGTGAAAGTATAGCCTGTGATCGCAAAAGGCTGCGACAGCGGGAAGGCTTTTTTCTCTATTTTAATCTTCATAACACATTACTCTTTTCAGAATCTAAATCACCGACACACGTTACGCTGGAAACTCTGCCTTCAGGCGTTCAATAATCCGCTGCGTGCCGCCCTTTAGAGGGTCAACCGTTGGCAAGCCAACACGCTTTTCAATCTCTTCAAGGTAGGCTTTGCGCTCTGCCTCGGGTATATTGGCTGTGTTCACACTGATACCAACGCAGCGAATAGCCGGGTTTGTAAGCGAGCCAATGGCAATCGTACGATCAATCACATCTTCAATGGATGGCAGCTCGTAATCATCTTCCCAGCCCGCAACATGCGTGCGGCCTGCCTCAAGACAAACAACAAAGGCATCAGGCTGTGAACCAACCAGCAGACCAAATGTTACAGCACCAAAACCGGGGTGGAAAATACCGCCCTGACCTTCGATCACGTCCCAGTGGTCAGGTGTATTATCAGGCGACAACAGCTCAGCCGCGCCGGACACAAAGTCAGAAACTACAGAATCAATCGGGATACCTTCACCCGCAATCATAATACCGGTTTGGCCACTTGCGCGGAAGTCGGCATTCATGCCCATGGCTTTCATGTCGCGTTCCATGGCAAGGGCGCTGTATTTCTTGCCAACAGCACAGTCTGTACCCACCATAAGCACACGTTTGCCGGTGCGTTTTTTACCATTGCCAACAGGGATCTTGGCCGGCGGTACCCGCACATCAATAAGCTTGGAACCAGACTTTTCAGCAGCGGCTTTCAGTCGTGGAATATCCCCAAGCTTGGTGTGAACACCCGCAACAATATCAAGGCCCAGCAAAGCTGCTTCTTCAAGCGCATCTAGCCAACTGTCCGGGATGCTGCCGCCCACGGTCGCTGTACCAATCAGCACAGTCTTGATGCCAGCGTCTACGGCCTGCTGCAAGGTCATGTCCGGCAAGCCAAGGCTAACGCCGTTATCAATAAGACTAAGCTGGCCTTTGCAAAGCTCTGGCCGCCATTCTACCAAACCAGCGCCTGTTTTTGCCAGATGCTTTTTAGTCTCTGTACCCAAAAATATCAGGTAAGGGGGCGTTATTTCGATCGTTTTCATAGACGTTTACCTACTAAATTACTATTGTTTAAACCCTTTACCGCGCAGGACTTTACCCGGCGCAGCGCCCGTGTGATGGCCGCCGTCAAGCACAAGCTCACCGTTCACAAGGACATATTCTATGCCTTCTGGCGTTGCTGTGGGGTCTGCCCACGATGCATTCGCCTTCATTGTATCAAGATCAAAAACCACAACGTCTGCTGCCAATCCTTCCCGCAGAACACCGCGGTCAGAAAGGCCCATACGCTCTGCTGGCCATGATGTGATCTTCCTGATCGCATCTGGCAGCGTTATCACTTTTCTGTCGCGTACATATTCCGCAATCACTTTTGGAAATGTGCCGTAACTGCGTGGGTGCGGCAGACCAAGTGCATCAAGTTCGCCGAGCGCTGTAGAAGATGCGGCATCCGTACCAATGCTGGTCCACGGTGCCTTCATTGCTGTCTCCACATCTTCTTCGCTCATCATGAAGTAAAGGCCCATGGCACGCTCAGGATAGGCTTTCACAACAATATCCCACGCAATGTCTGCCGGGTCTTTGCCAAGCGCTTTGGAAATTTCTTCAAAGTTTTGGCCGTGGAACTGGCGGTATTCATCAAGGTATGAATTTGCGAGTACCACATGGCCCCAACCGCCAGAAACATAAATCATATTGGTCCAGCCAGGCTGGGGGCCAGCGGCCAGTTCTTTTTTCATCTGTTCGCGTACTTTTGGGTCTTGCAGGCGTTCAAGTGCTTTTTCTTCGCCGTCAGCAAAAACCCAGCTTGGCGCAGATACTTCAAGGCCGGTACCGCCCGCCACATATGGGTATAGGTCAGCTGCCACATTCACGCCGCGCGCACGCGCTGCATCAATCAAGGCAACTGCTGCTTTCATATCTTTACCCCAGTTAGGGTAGTATGCGGCTTTCATATGGAAAATTTCTACGCCAGAACCGCTTTCCTCGCCGATGCGAATGGCTTCCTTAACCGCGTCCAGAAACTTTGAGCTTTCATCGCGGATATGGCTTGCATACATGCCGTCATATTTTGCCACAACTTTTGCAAGCTCGACCAAATTTTCGGTTTTATGAAAGGACGAAGGCGGGTAAATAAGCGCCGTTGTAATGCCCATGGCACCCGCTTCCATGGCGGTTGCAACAAGGCCTTTCATTTCTTCTAACTGGGCTGGTGTTGGGTCAACCGCGCTATCGCCGATCACCGCCACACGTGCCTGTGTGGCGCTGTAATAGGTGCCAAAATTAACCGAAATACCATTTGCCTGCATCGCCGTGAAATAAGCGTCGATGTCTGCTGCATCAACTGGCGTACCACCTTCACCGGCAATTACCGTTGTAACACCCATAGCAATTTTATTGGGCGCAAGACCAACGGTCTGGAATATGCCGCCAGACTGGTCCATCATGTCGATCCAGCCGGGGGAAACATATTTGCCGTGAGCATCAATTTCGCGGGTGCCTGTGCCTGTTACCCGACCAATTTTTGCAAGCTTGCCGTCCTTGATAGCGATATCCGCAGGAACCCAAGGGTTGCCGGCGCCGTCAAGCACATGGCCGCCCCGAATAACCACATCGTACGCTGCATCTTCTGCTTGAACGGCAGCAGACGGTAACCAGATAGCTAAAAGTGAAACGGCAAGTGTGCGAACTGTTCCTTTAATCATTACACTGCCCCTTTTTTAACAGATTTATAAACACCGATAGTGAGTATTGGCACCACAAGGATAGCAATGAACACAAGGGTTAAGAGGCCGTATCCTTGGGCTATCAGGTTCACAATGCCAAAGGTTTCTGCCGCAAATATCGCAATCGCCAAAAAGCCAATAGCCACAAGCGGGCGCGCCATGCGCGGCAGGGTTTTACCCTTGTCTTCAAAGCTGCCTTCAAGGCGTTCATTAACCGAGTGCAAAAGTGCGGTACCGGTTTCAACAAAGGTACCAAAAATCACAACCTGAAACACCACAGCAAGCCAGCCAGAATGGATTTGCGCCATCAGGTAGGTGCTGGGCACTGGCTCTGACCCAATCTCAGGGAAACGGCCCATCATGGCTGTGAAAAACAAAATAGCAGGGACAACAGCAATGGCACCGGCAATAAGCCCCGCACCCACTGTTTCACGGCGGGTATTAAGCGCCTTAATAGCAAACAGAACCGCAGGCAGTGTCGCAAGGTTATAGCCTGCATAGAGCACACCGCCGCTTATCCAGCCATTAGTGTTGGGGGCTGTTTCAAACGTATGGGCAATATCAGCACCAAAGTTTTTATAAGCGAGCACAAACATGGTAATATAAACCGCATAGAGCAGCACCGACCACCACGACAAAACCTGTGCAATGATAGATGAGCCGGTAAAGGTTAGTACCCCGATAAAGCCCATCAGGAACAGGGTGCCAACAAGTGGTGTTACCCCGAACATATCGCTTAGAAGCGCCCCTGCCGCCGACCCGATCACCGACAGGATAAGCAGCATCAGGATAAAGTAAGCAACTTCGAACAGTACCCAGCCACGGCCCAAAAGCTCGCGGCAAAAGTGCCGGTAATCATAAGCACCGGTCACCCGGGCAAACTCAAACCCCGCCGCCAGAACAACGCCGAACACAAGGCCCGCCATAAGAAGACCAAGAACACCGCCCACCGGCCCAGCCGAAAAGAAAAACTCGACCAGCTCCCGGCCCGTTGCATAGCCACCGCCAATAACAACTGACTGAAAGATAAAGCCGGGCAGTATATATTTACTAAAAAAACTCATCGTATATATCCATGTGTAAGCGGTGTTTCAGAACCAGTCTTAAAGGGTACTATTTAGGCTGGTTTCGAACGGGCTTGCCCGGCAAAACATTCGTATCTAGCACGCCGCCAGAAACCACTGGCACGCCGCCCACAATCACATACTTAAAGCCAACGGAAGGCTGGGCTGGTGTTTCGTACGTTGCTTTGTCTGATACAGTTGCAAGGTCAAAGATCACGATGTCTGCGTCAGCACCCACCTGTATGCGGCCTTTTTTCTTCATTTGCGGTACAGCATCTTCCAGAATATGGGCAGGGCCGTAACTAACGCGGCGCATTGCCTCCACAAGGGAAACGGCTTTCATTTCACGTACATATTGACGCAGGAACCGTGAATAGGTACCGGCGCTGCGTGGGTGGCTCCATGCTTCCTTTGGCACCGGCCATGTATCAGACGAAATCATTTTACCGTCGATCAGCCATGTACCACCGTCAGAGGCAATCACGCCGCCCGGAAACAGGATAGACTGGTCAAGAAAGGCCTGATCTTCCGGCTTCTCTGTATCAAGGAAATGGATCACAGAATCAGTGCCTGGCTTTTCGCGTTGCAGATATTCAAATTCTTCTTCTGTAGTGCGGTGGCCGCCGACATCAAAGTTATGGGCTGTCATGCCGCCTATGCGCTCGCGCCAGTTCGGGCCGCGGAACATCGCCGCACCAATCGCGGTTGAACCAGCACCGTATGGGTAAGCCTCTGTCGTAACCTTCAGGCCTTGCTCCTGTGCTTCAGCAACCATTTCGCCGATCATGCCAATATCGCGCAGGCTAATAGAATTCATGTGTACAATATGTGCATGCACACCCGTACCCGCCGCCGCCTGAATAATTTCGCCCATACCTTCAAACGAGCTTTCAGGCTCTAGCACGGAAAGGAAGCGTGCATGGGTAAATGTTGGCACCCCTGCTTTAGCGGCAATTTCAGATACTTGATAGTATTCCTTGCGGCCCGTGCCGGGAGCATAGCCAAGCAGGAAACCAACACCCAAACCGCCTTCATCGATACCTTCCTGAACAAGCGCATCAATTTTTTCAAGTTGGGCTGGCGTTGCAATCTTTGTTTGCCATTCCGTGTTGCTGAAATTGCTAAAGAACCATTCAATGCTGTTATCTGGCTCAACATCCAAAAGCGCGGCAATGCGCGCAGAAGCCCAGTTTACAGACGCGCCGTAGTTAATCGGGCGGCCTTCCTTCGCAATATCATCGTAAAAACCACTGATCGGCATCGCGCCTGCTTCAAGCTCAAGCCCTGTTGTTACACCGTCAAGCGCCTGCATGCGGGCTGCTGGAATTGTTTGACCGTGGGCATGCAGGTCAATAAAGCCGGGAGCCACAACAAGGCCCTTGGCATCAATCACTTTACCCGCTGAAAGTGTATCTGTTGTTACAGTAACAATCTCGCCGCCTTTAATGCCGACATTCTGAATAGCATCAAGGCCTGTCTCGGGGTCAATCACCCGGCCACCAATGATCGCTATGTCATACTTTGTCTCCGCCGCCGATACGGGTGCCAAAGCACCGCCAACAACAAAGGCCACAACACTAATATACTGGAAAAAAATCTTCATGTTATATCCCCCTAGTTTGCCCTTAAAGGCAAAGTCCCGCTTATAAGATATTATTGAAAACTCAGAACAAGGCCCCCCGGCGTACCGAGGGGCCAGATAGTCATTACTTAGAAATCGATCTTCATGTTCACGCCGATTGTGCGTGGGCGCTCATAAACGCCAGAAGAAGAAACAATTGGGTCACCCGTTACAGGATCCGCACCCAGAATTGGGTCTTGGCGATTTGTCAGTTTGTACTCGTCAAACAGGTTACGTGCGTAAACTGTAAAGGACAGGTTTTCACTGGAAAGCGTGACGTTAAGGTCTGTAATCAGACGGCTATCAAGCTGCGTTGCCGCAGAACCTGGTGCCTGACTATAAGCAGATATGGATTTGCCTGCATAGCGGAAGCCACCACCAAAGTTAGCTGTCCAGCTATCAACCACATCAACCCTGTAATCCCACTGCAATGACGCAGTCCATTTGGGCAGATTTGGCAGGAACTCACCCTCAACACCGCCAATTGTTGGCTCATCAGATTTCAGCGTACTGTGCGAATATGCAATAGATGCTGTTAGAGTAAGCGCATCTACTGGACGCACAATGAACGAGCCGTCAAGACCATAGGCTGAAAGGCCGTCTTCTGCGTTACCACCAGTACTGATACCGTTCAGGAATACAGACGCTTGGAAATTAGCCCAGTCAATTTTCCAGAGAGCAACGTCATATGCGAACATATTGTCAGCGAAGTTACCCTTCACACCCAGTTCGTAGCTCCACGCATGGTCAGACGCTACAAAAGCAGGTGCCACGTTCACACCGTTTGTATCCAGAACTGGAATGTTACTTTGTGCTGGACGGTAGCCACTTGCAACACGGGCATAGAAAGACATGTCGTCATGCACACGGTACCGTGCAGCAAGAAGATATGTATCAACTGTATCTTTTACAGGTGTGTTAACCAGATCTCCCGGTGGCAGGAACACACCTGATGCAATGTAAGACAGAATAATCTTGTTTTTACTGATACGCGCACCGGCTGTGATGTCAAAATTATCATTCACATAGTAAGTCACATCACCAAAGGCTGCTTTTTCCGTATAATCAGACGGGAAAGCAATTGTCAGCAGGTCAAACGCGGGGGTTGCTTGCAGCGACTGGTTATTGATTGTATCTTCTGATGCATAATACAGGCCGGCGATCCATTCAAAAGCACCCATACGCTCTGATGTTAAGCGTACTTCCTGTACAAACTTTTTAGAGCCCAACGTCTGGTCAAAATCAACCTGCGTTGTTGTACCCGGTGCACGACCATCAAACAGATCGGCATAAATGGCATAATCAGCCGTAAAGTCTGAATAGCCGCCATAAGAATATTTGCTATGGCTTGTTGTTGACGTCACCGTACCCCAACCAAGATCATACTCGATCGAACCTGACATAATGCGGAAATCAAGGAATTTCGGTCCAGGAGGGTTAATGTTGCTATACCCACCAAACAGGGCTTCATCACCCTGTGGTACGAGCGTAGTCGTAGCATCAGCAGAAAAATCCATTTCCTGCTTCAAATACTTAAGACGGATACGAAGTTCATCAGTTGGCGTGAACAGCGCATCAGCCATATAACCCGTTACTTCACTGCCGTTATAGTCTTCCTGAACAAGCGCGCCAGTGCCGTCAACCTGATCAACATAACCGCCAGTATCTTGGTAAAAACCAGAGAAGGTAACGCCGAGTTTGTCTTCAACAACAGGCACACTTACACGGCCGTTGAAAATCTTGCTCATTTCGCCGCCTTTAGTGGTGGCAATATCAGCACCCACAGAACCACGGAACTCCTGCAAGGCAGGGTCGCGAGAAATATAGCGCATCATACCGCCTACAGATGTAGCACCGTACAGTGTACCTTGTGGGCCTTTAATAACCTCAACGCGCTCGATGTCCATCAGAAGGCCATCAAATATTATGTTGCCGCCGCCCGCGAAGTTTGTGTTTGATGAAAGTGGAATATCATCAAGATAAATCCCAAACACCGGTGTGGCAGATGACTGCGGTACACCGCGTGCAGATATGTTACCAAGACCTGGTGCACCACCAGTCTGAAAAACAACACCGGGTGTATAATCCAGAATTTCACCAATCTGTTTGATGCCTTTAACTTTAAAGTCATCTGGATTGATAGCGACAACAGAGGCTGGAACGTCTTGAAGCGATTGTTCCCGGCGGCCAGCTGTTACGATAATTTCTTCGAATAGCATTTCGCTTTTATCGCTGCTCTGGCCCTGCGCTGTAGCAGCGCCGGTAAGTGCTGTCAGTGATACAGCCCCTAGCAGTGAATATTTAGCTATAATGTTCAGTGACATTATTTTCCTCCCAAAGTGGTTTTTTGTCGAACGCATGTTTCGTAACTATCTCTCACGTCGCAATTTTTTTTATTATAGCTGCCTTATTATTACAATAATTCTGCCTTGTAAATGTTTTTAGCTGTTTAAACTGAATTATTATCAATTAAGGCTGCCTTAAGGGCTTGATTAAATCACTTCAACAGGTTAAGAATACGAAAATAAAATCAGTCAGAAAGTGTTGCCGTGCCTAAGGATGAGATTGTAAATTCAGAGATTCATAACCCTGATGTGCACGATGCGTACGAGCAGATTATGGATGCCATAGTCACGCAGAAACTGGCGCCAAGCCAAAAAGTTTCCGAGAATGTGTTTAGTGATATGTTTGGCATCAGCCGGTCCATATCCCGCAACCTTATCGAGCGCCTGACAGCCAAGCACTTTTTGGTTTCCATGTCGCCGCGCGTAACACTTGTGGCACCGCTTACCCTTCTTGAGATCAAGCAGAATTTCACACTGCGCAAAATATTGTTGCCGGAAATTTTTGCGCTTGGTGCCCAGAACGTTGATTACGAGGCGCTCAACACCCTTAATAAGCAAATTAGCAGTATGATGCCCATTAAGGATGATGCCTCTGCCTTGCAGGTTTTAAAGACCAACAAGCAGCTTAATATGCTGTTATGCGAGAATGCAGGCTACCCGCTCATGCAGGACTGGGCGCAGCAGCTTGAAGATACCGCCATGCGCATTTACTGGCTGTATGTGAAGGTCAATAAAACCTTTTTCTATTCCAAGGAACAGGTTGAGATGAGTTTCAGCGTGATGAAAAATGAAGAACCCGCCCGCGTCCGTAAGGTGATGTATGATATTCTGTCTCAAACCGAGGAACGCATACTCAACACGGTTTTCTCGCACGAGCAATTCTACACGCAGGAC
Organism: Kordiimonas pumila; assembly: GCF_015240255.1. Lineage (NCBI taxonomy): Bacteria > Pseudomonadati > Pseudomonadota > Alphaproteobacteria > Kordiimonadales > Kordiimonadaceae > Kordiimonas > Kordiimonas pumila. Next base: position 1,278,600 of record NZ_CP061205.1, on the reverse strand, counting down.
CTAAAGGTTTAAGATACCCTCGCGACCATAGCGACTACAGAACAGAAAAGCCCCCTCCCTGAGGGGGTTTTCTTTTGCGTGGCCTTTGATGCAACACCCACACCACACCGCACCACAATTCAAAGCAACAAAAAGGGCAGCCGGTCACCCGCACTGCCCTTCCGTTATACATGGTAGTCAGGGGGCAAAACATAGCCCCCTTAGCCATTATCTGACTAGAATTTAGCCCTCACACCAAAGTAGAAGGAGCGACCAATCACATCATAGTGGATAGCATTGGTTGCAGTTGGGCCGATAAAGTCTAGTGGAATAACTGGCGGGTCATTATCAAACAGGTTGTTAATGCCAGCATACAGTTCCATGCCTTCATTCAGCTTGTAACGGCCAGACAGGTCGACATAGATCTCAGCGCCGATATTGTTCTGGTCATCAGCAAGCTGTTCTGGGCCCCACTGTACGTTATATTTGCCTGAACCAACATAACGAACCTGTGTAAAGAGACCAAATGTATCCGTATCGTAAGAAACGCTACCGCGCATCTTAAGCTTTGGCAGACCAAAGACAGAACCTTGGCCAACTTCGCCAGCATAGTTCACTTCGTTGGTACCGTCAGCCGCGATCTTTTTAGAATACACATAGCTACCAAGAACTTTAAAGCCGAGCGAAGCGCCGTTATCAAGACCAGCCCTGTACTGTGCTTCAAAATCAAGCCCTTTTACGCGGTATGTACCAAGGTTCAGAAGCTTGTTGGTAATATCAACCACTGTATTATCAGGTGCAAGTGTTACCAGATCACAGAACAGATCGTTGCCCTCAAAACACTCGTCCACAATACTCTGGCTGGAAACCTGTGCAATCGCATCGCTGATATCAATGTCATACCAGTCAACAGATGCCTGGAAGTTATCAAGCCAGCTTGGTGAATATACCATGCCTACAGTTTTTGTGAGCGAGCGCTCTTCCTGCAGGTCAGTATTACCTGTGTTCAGTTCTTGTACAAAATCAGTATTGCCTGTGAACGGGTTGTTAACGTTACCGAACAACAACAATGTTTTCAGGAACACTTCACCGATTGCGGGTGCGCGAATATCACGAGAGATCGTGCCGCGGAAACGCAGTTCATCAAGCGGGTCGTATGTCAGGCCAGCTTTCCATGTAACCACCGAACCACTGGTGCTGTAGTCAGTGTAGCGAACTGCACCGTTAAAGTTCAGTGATTGGCCTGTTGCAGCTTCATCAAGAAGCGGGATCAGCACTTCGCCGAACACTTCTTTCACATTAAAGCTACCAGACAAAGGCTGTGCGTTTGTGATCAGGAACTGAGCCTGCTCAGAGAGATCATCCACTTCACGGTTAAGCGATTCTTTGCGGTACTCAACACCAAACGCTGTTGAAACCGGGCCAGCCCAACCTTCGAACAGGTCGCCGCTGATGCTTGCCGCTACAACTTGCTGCTTAAGCGCTGTATCAGAAATACTGGTACCGGTTACATATTCAATTGCTTCCGCACTTGGTGAACCACTACCAAACAGGTTGATCGGCACACAGTTCGGGTCAAGACCGCTCAGGGCTGCCGCGCAAACAGTGTCGCCTGTTGCAGGGTCAACAACAGCGTCAGACGCCAATGCCATATTGCCCGGGATCAGGTTATTGATCTGGCGGTTAGAGAAGTTTGTTCTGCCATACTGGTAATAAACATCCCAAGCCCAACCACTTTCAAGCTCGCCGTTCAGGCCAGTAACAAAGCGGTAGTTATTGGTTTGGCTTACAGATGTAATCGGTCCAAATTCGCCGTTCGTTCTAAAGAGAGTAAGCGAGTCTGTACCTGTATCATCCATTATTGTTTGCACTGAATCAGGCAGGAACGGGTTACCAGAACTAATTGGAATACCAAAAGAGAACGAATCTACAAGCGCGCCTTCTGAATTAGACTGGCTTGCAGTACCTTCGAAATAGAAATTAATATCTTCAGTGATTTTATAATCTAGCGCTGCAAGAACGTTTTTGCGCTCAAGCGGAATAGCAAGCGCCGCGCTGTCAGCAAGGTAAGAACCACTACCGCCTGCCATCAGGTTACCACCAATATTGCCCAGTTCGCGATCAACAACAGAACCGTCTGGCAAAAACTCAAGGTTACCAAGCGGACCACCAGGAAGTGTCACGCCGTTTGGTGAGGCGATAAACAGGCTAACATCATCAGCAATAATTCTGGATGGAATGCCATCATTTGGGCCTGTATCCAGTGAATTTGTGATGATGCCAGGGTGCCTTTGTGCCCAGTCACGCGCTGTTGCAAGCGGTACGCCTTTGCTGTCATTATAGTCTGCAGCGATCAAAATATGGCCACGACCATCAGCAACATCACTACCAAACGCCATAGAAACACGGTAGTTTTCGTTATCGCCTTCGTCAGAGATGCCGTACTGCGCCTCAACCTTCAAGCCTTCGAGAGTTTTGTCATAAATAACGTTAACCACACCAGAGATCGCATCAGAACCCCAAGCAGCAGAGCCGCCGCCGGTTACAACTTCAATGCGCTGCACAGCAAGTGTCGGAATAACGTTAGTATCTACAACACCAAACTCATCTGTTGGCACATGACGGCGGCCATTTACCAGAATAAGGTTACGGTTGCCACCAAGACCACGAAGGTCAAGTGCATTGGTCGCGTTTCCGCGTGAGTTTAGAATGGTTGATGTCGGCGTAGTGGTACCTGTAAAACTTGGCAACTCATTAATAATGTCTGCCAAATTGGTCGTGCCGCGCGCGGCCATGTCTTCGCTGCCAACCATTGTAACAGGTGTTGGCGATTCGAAACCTGAAGCTTTCAACCGTGTTGTGCTAACAACAATTTCTTCAAATACCATCATATCGTCGCTGGTATCTTGGGCCTGCACTGCGGCAGCCCCCGTAAGTGCAGCCATCGAGACAGCACTCAGTAATGAATATTTCTTTATAATGCTCACTGACATTATTTCCTCCCAAAGCGAAAATGAACGAACACTTAACCCTGACCTCTAACTCGTCGTGTAGGATATTGTTATTGTTGCATTTGCATCATTAGTACAATAATTCAGCCTTGTAAATGTTTTAAGCAGCTATATTATCATAATTAGCAGCCAAATAATGAATAATAGGCAGATAAATTTTATCTCCCAAGCCATTTAACCGCCTAAGGCTGGTTTGATAGCCGGGGTTTAGAGCGCCCCGCATAAAAAGCTATGATACTTTTCTTGATGGCAGAAAATATACCTGAAAATCGTACAGCCACACAGCGCCTAGCGGGGTGAACCAGAATAGTTTTTTCCCCTGCTAACCAGCATTATATACAGGTGCTATATATATAAGGAATAAAAATACAGCGAGACTAGAAAGTATTTGGCCCCTGCGATGCTGCTGCACCAGAGGGGCCTAGAGAGGTATAGATGCTGTCATGATCGGGCTTGTTGTCCTCGGGGCTGAGGCCCTAGGTACCTGCTACCAATAACATTCAGGCGTGTCGCCCCACTTGCGATAAACCGACCCGTTTTATCGGTAGGTCGTTTAATCGCAGCATAATAAGCCACCCAAATGTGGCTATGATTTGTCTTTCAGGCTTGCTTCAAAATGGTGCAACAAGCTTTTGTGCAGCGCCCGCTCGTTCATATCCGGGTTTTCGTACAGCAGATTTTCCCGTGCAAGCCAAAACACTTCACGGAAAGCCAGCGCAATAGCTGAGCTACTGTATGCAGCAAACTGTTCGTCATGCTCACGCATAAAGGCAGAAAGCGTTTCAAGCGCAGTGTCAAACCGGGGGCCAAGACCAGAAAAGCTATCCGCCGCAGACATTTTCTGCGCTAGATCAAGCGCCCTGATAACGCCGCGTCGCTCAGTACACAGGCGAATAAGCAAGCTTATAACAATGCCCGGCATTTCAACGATCAACGCGGGGCACGCCTCAAGTTCTGTCATCAAATGATGAATGGTTACTTCGCACTCAAGCCCCAGCCTGTCATCAAGGCAGTGTAACAAGGCTGTTTTATCGCTAAACCTGTTATAAAAACTGCCAACAGATGCCTTAGCACGCCGTACAATTTCCTGCACAGAAACTTCATGCCAGTGACGGCCAGCGAGCAACTGTTCCGCCGCATCTAAAAACCTAAAAAATGTACGTTCTGACCTATCTTGCGCCGGTGCCTGAACCCACTTTCCGTAAATCCAGACAGCTTCGCCTTCAGCATTCATTGATCCCGCTTCAAATCCCATTCCATACTCCCTAGCCGTATAGATAGCTGCCTGCAAAACCCCTTTTGCCAGCAGTTACAAAATCACCATCATACCGCACATGCAGCATACACTCAGTTAGGCGGTAACTGATAGCCCGGCCACGCTCCCACGATCATAGAAAGTGTCCCGCAGAAAACCACAAAACACCATGCCTATACCAAACTATCAGCTACCTATTATCAACACTCAAAACAGCGATACTCAAAACAGCGTTGGCACTCAGAACACCACCAAAACTCGAAACACACTCAAAACAAACCCAGCCGCTGGCGGCAACCAGTGCCACCAACCATAAAAACAGGCACACAAACACGCCTAACCGCCCCTTGCCAGGCAGCCATAAAACACAAAGGCATGGCTTTTTTAAAAAGCCTCACACCTTTTTAAAAAGCACACAGCAAAGCACCGCAGTCGCAAACACAACACCCAAAAGCGGCGCAACCAAAAGCCACCCATCCGCCGCCGCCAAAGTGCGGCTCAACTTCACTTAAACCTTATTCAAAACACCCTGCTTCAACAGCAAAACTCGGCGTTTCAACTCACTGTCTATATTAGAACCAGAATTCTAATTCTAATACAAGGAAAAAAGCGGAAAACATCATGTTAAATTTTTAAAACACATTGTTTTCAATTAGTTATAGTTTTTATCAGGCTTCTTTTGCCGCAAAAAATACCGGCTTGAAAATTGTGGGTCTGGCAGAATTTCAATAAACAGATAAATCTAACCAACTGTTCCAAGATCGCGCATTTCACCCAGTGCTGATGCAAACGATATAGGCTTTCACGGTGGACGAGGCTTAAGCCGCCCTATAATTAAGGCTTTCATCTGCTCGGTCGCAGCGCTATCAAGTCATAAATTCTACCGAGAAAAAAAAGGGGGGGGACCGATGAAAATTGCCATTATAGGTGCTGGCGCCATAGGAAACTGGATTGGCTGTGCTCTTGCCGCCTCTGGCAACACTATATCCATGCTGGCGCGCGGCCAAAGTCTGGACACTATAAAAACCAGTGGCCTCAGGCTGATCACACAGGAAACCGACACCTCCTATAAAGTGCACGCCTCAGACAATCCAAAAGACCTTGGCAAGCACGACCTTGTTATCATCGCCGTAAAAAGCCACCATCTGACTGATATTGCCTCTGCCGTATCAGAGCTTATCACCCCCAGCTCTATGGTTATTCCCATGATAAACGGTGTTCCCTGGTGGTTTATGGATGATGGTAAAGGCCTTAAAAGCCTTGACCCGGAAGGCTACCTGTCGCGCCTCATTCCTTATCAGCAAATCATCGGCTGTGTTATTCACGCCTCCTGTTCGTCGCCCGCGCCAGCTACAGCGCACCTCAAGTTCGCAGACAAAATTATTCTCGGCGACCCCTCAGGCTGCAACAGTAAAACTGCGGAAAATATACAGAAAATCTTTGAAGCAGCGGCTGTCAAAACAGTGATCAGCACTAATATCCGTCATGATATCTGGTACAAGCTTTGGGGCAACATGACGCTGAACCCCATTTCAGCCCTAACCCGGTCTACATCCCTTGCGGTTCTGGACGATGACTATACCCGACATTTCATGCATGAAATAATGCGCGAAGCACAAGAAATTGGCGCCTCCATTGGGTGCCCGATAGATCAAACACCTGCTGAGCGTAACCAGATCACCCGCACGTTAGGCGATTTTAAAACATCCATGCTGCAAGATCTGGAAGCAGGTAAACAACTGGAAATAGAAGCACTGCTGACGGCACCAAAGGAAATTGCGATCGCACAAGGTATCGCAACACCCAATCTGGATATTTTATTAGGCCTTATCCGGCTGCTTGCTGCCCGGCACGGCAGCAGCTATAAAAGTTAGCGCCCGTAAAAGCCGCAAAAAAGCCGCCCATAAGGACGGCTTTTCAAAAACTTTAGCCCCCCTGATTAAGCGCGGGCAGCAGCGATCACTTCAATTTCCACAAGCGCGCCCGGCAGTACAAAATCCGCCACCACGGTAGAGCGCGGCGGCGGGCTGGCGCTAAAATGCTGGGCATATACTTTATTATACCCGGCAAAGTTCGCGGCGTCTGTTAGCCATACCGTGGTTTTTACCACATCATCCAGCGTGCAGCCTGCCTCGGCAAGAATGGCCTTAATGTTGGCAATGGCTGCTTCTGTCTGTGCTTCAATGCCGCCTTCTGCAAGTTTGCCGTCTGGTCCAAGGCCCAATTGGCCGGTCAGGAAAACAAGGCCGCCAGCCTCAGCCGCTTTTGAATAAGGTGCTGTGCCACCGCCCGGCAACATAATCGGGGCACCTATAATTTTTTTTGTCATCAAGCTACTCCACCATAAAATATACTATGCGTTGCAGCGGGTGTAGCAGGCGCGGTAATTTTGGCAATAGTTTTTGAAACCGGCCTTAATAAAGGTTTGCAAAGCCTGTCGTTTGTGCCCAGTTTAAAAACAGGTCTAGCCACTCGCCCACGGGCTTGCCAACGGCTTTACGCAGGCCAAAACCGTGGCCGCCGTTTGTAAACAAATGGGTTTCAACACGAATATTTTGCGCTTTCAGCGCCGCCCTTAACAGCAGGGCATTTTCGACCGGTACCACGTCATCATCTTCTGCATGCAAAATAAAAAACGGCGGTGCATCGCTCGTGCCAATCCGGTCTACAATACCAGAGACAACCACTTCGTCGGTTTGGGCAAAACTTTCCCGCATATCAACACGTGCTGCAATACGGTGGCGATCAGCAGCATCAATATGCCGCGCGGTCGACGCCATAACACTAAGGTTTTCAAAGGCCTCAAAACCTACACTGTTGCGGCGCTCAAAAGGTTCAGCTATAAGTAGTTAATACTCTAAAATACCACACATTTACACCTTTTAAGGGTATTTAGGCATATTTTATGAAGCATAGTTACCCCACGCTCAAAAAAATGAGGGTGTCGCAGGAAATGCATGGCTGCCACGATAATCTTGCGGCTTTTCAAGGGCATCAATTATGGGTAGAAAGGATACTTGTAAAATAAGATGAGCTTTTTATGCCCACTACCCAACACGACACAACAACCATAAACCCTAATTCTGATAATCGGCCCTATGTAAAACGGCCGTCCTTTATCATATCGCTTGCTGCACTAACGGCACTAACAGCAACCGCTATTGATATAGCACTGCCAGCCCAGCCGCTTATTGCCGAAAGCCTCGGTGAACGGGCAGCAGCGGGTGGCATCATTGTCAGCACTTACATGCTGGGGTATGGCCCCGGTCAATTGCTTTGGGGCCCACTTGCTGACAGGTTTGGCCGTATTCCGCCCCTGATGTTTGGGCTTGTCGGTTTTATTCTCGCGACAATTGCCTGCATCTTGTCGCCTAACCTTGAAACGCTGAGTATAGCACGCGGTATTCAGGGCATATTTGGTGGCTCCGGCCCCGTTATCGCCCGGGCTATTGCCCGCGATCAGGGCGGCGGCAAAGCAACAGCCAACCTTCTGACAACAATCATGATGATTTTTGGCATAGCGCCCTTACTTGCGCCCATCATTGGTAGCACCATTCTGGCCTTTACCGAATGGCAGGGTATTTTTGTCTTTCTTGTTCTCTTTAGCTTAACCCTTATATTTTTGGTACGGCGTTATATTATGCCTGCCACAAAGCTACATTCAGAAACCAGCGCGCCGCGCAGACCCCTTACGCTGTCCTTAATCATACAGCTTATAACCGCGCGGGATTTTCTCATGGGTATGCTTGTTGTAACGGCCATTATGGGGGGTTACGGTGCCATGCTTTCTATTGGTGCCTTAATGGCCAGCACACGCTACGGCATTAGCGCAACCGAATTTGGCCCCCTGTTTGCCACCGCCTCTGTTGCGATTGTGATTGGCCCTGCCATTAGCCGCCAACTGCTAAAACGCTATAGCCTGCGCACCCCCATGAAAGTGGGTGCTGTTTCTATTGGCATTGCAGGGTTTGCCTTTTTACTAATGGCAAACACCAGTGTGCCGCTGGCTGTTTACTGGGTGTTTGTCTTTTTATACATGATCAGCTTTGGCCTTATTATGCCTATCTCCAACTCGCTTGCGCTGGAACCTGCGGGCGACGCCGCAGGCACAGCAAGCAGCCTGCTTGCAGCCTTACCCACGATCGGCGCGGCAGCAGGTGCGGCCCTTGCTTCCAGCACAGTTTTTACCGATAGCTATCAGGCTTTGTCTCTTATCATGGCAACAGGCGGTATTTGCACTGTTGCTCTTGTCTTACTGTGGGATACAAGCCACCGGCGCGGGGTCGCCAATCAGGAAAAATAAAATATAGGAGACATCACAATCAGACGACATATAATCGGGTTGTGATACATATAATATTAAATATTTTCCTGTATAGAATCAGGCCTATGATCAAGCAGTGTAAAATAGATCTGACCTTCCCTTTCCGGCTGGTCCTACTATGCCTGACCTTCAGTTGTGCCTTTCATCTGGCACCAACCTATGCAGTAGAGACATCAGGCGAAGTAGCCGCAACATCTGGTTACAAAGACACCCGTATTGTGCAAGTGTTTGCCCCAGAGGTAAGCGAAGCCTTAAAGCAGGATGGCACAGGGTTTTATAATGATATCTGGCAGCTGGCTTTATCAGGTTTTGACCGGCCCACCCTTACAATCGTACCGCACCGCCGCAGCAATTTTATGTTTATAAACACAGAAGGAAGCTGCCGGTTTCCGGCTGTAAGCCATTTTAAAAAAATAAAAGATGAAAAAGCGATTGCCAGTGCGCCTTTCATTAAAATGATCGTGCGTGCCTATACAAAACCCGGCATAAAAGCCCCGCACAGCCCTACTGACTTTATAAGTAAAAAAATAGTCATTTCGCCGCACTATGTTTTGCCTGTCCCATATCAGGACGTTAGTGCATCGACCATGGTTATTATGTCAGAGCGGCAACGTGCCACCATGCTGCTCAGCGGCAGGGTAGATATTATGATATCCTCCATGCCGGTATCAGAATTTGTGTTCCGATCGTTTGGGGTCAAAGAGCCGCTTTACGATAACAAGCTTGTTATTGGTGAATATAACCTAAGCCTTGTATGCCATAGAACGCCTGTGAACGAAGAACTGATCAAACGCTTTAACATGCAACTGGAAATGATACAGCAAGATGGCAGCCTCGCCGCCCTTTTCAGCCGTTATGATATTGAATATGACCTGTATAGACCCGGCGATGAGCGCACAATGACTATCCCGCTGCCAGCCTCTATGCAGCAGGATAAAATCGACGTCCTGGACTGAAAGACAAACAGTGCCGTTCGCCGTACCGGAACAGCATGAACATATCGTCACTGGCATCAAAATCATAAAAATCAGGGTCAATATTCAAGCTATACCCACCCGTGAACCGGAGCACAAAGCAATCATCCCGCGAATCCATATCAATGGCCGTTAGCTGTTCCCCTGCAAGCTGCTCTAGAATGGACCCCGCAAGCGAATGGTTGCTTTCACGGCGCCATAACAAGCGTGTATTGTCCTCATAGAGGTCCCAATCACACATATATACCCAGAGGTGCCAGTCATACTGAACATCACCTGTGATTGTGTCTTTGCCGCGCTTGTTACCAAAATCAAGGGTGACGTACCCGCCCACACCCTGGCGTGCTTTCGCGACAGGCAGCGGCAGCTCGGCCCGAAAAGCTTCGAACTGTGCCCTTGCTGAAGCCGGTGTCGGCATTTTCAGAATCGCGCTCATGGTTATATCCTAGTCTAAATCAGCTATTGTTTCCACTAGATGTCATTCGTCTGATAGTTCATCCCGAATTTTCATCATGATTTTACCAAGTTTGTTTTGGCCTGTTCCGCCTGCACCGGCACCCCAGTAAGTGCCCAGAACAGACCCATCTATAATTTCTGCCTTGCCAGTGGCACAGAGTGCCGCGCGCAGCTCAGCGTGTGCCTCAAACTTTGCTCGCACTGCCTTTTCCATTACCCTGTCCCTGACATCAAACCAGTCATCCCTCAGGGCATCTGGTACAGCCCGTGCGATTGATCTTGCGGCAAACGCATACGGTGATTTGCGTACCTTTTCCTGCACTTCCGGGCAGGAAAAGCGCTGCGCCTCAACATAATGCGCCACAGACCGCCAATAAACGCCGTCAAGCTTGATGCCGTGGGCAGATGAATTTTTAAACTCGCTGTGGTGCTCACCACGTGTATTAAAGAATATAGCCATGTTTCATTACTCTTGTATCATGGTTTCATTACAGTTTTGACAAATTCTGCCACCTGAAGTTTAGCTGACAGGCAGGCAATAGTTGTGTGCTTGTTACTGCCTACCTGTCATCCTCGCTACTGACCCGGGGTCATTGTTATTTCTGGGACAACCACAGCAGCCTGTAGTGCTTCCTGAAGGGCAGTTGCCTTCATCGCAGCCATCTGGCGGGCTGCAAGGGCACTGAACATAATATCCAGACCATCAGCCCGCCAGAGAGAGCGCGCAGTACCAGGGGCAGCTGGTACATGCTGGGGGGAAAGACTTTGGGTTTTCTGTATCTGCGTGATCATCACGTTTCTCGCTTCTATTTTTGCGGTTTCCTTTGGCCGCCTGTTTCAGTTCTCGTTGCGTTAGGGGTTGATAAAGACATAAAAAAACCCTCCGAGACTTTGGTCCGGGAGGGCTATCTGATTTCAGTTTTCAACCTATATTTTATGAGGTTGAGACACCGATACTGCCTCCCTGGACGCGCGTAATGACTAGTGCTGTACGCATAATCTGCGTGCACTTGACAACTGTCGCTGCGAATGTCCAAAGAGTAGTCATTAGTAAATTCCGTTTGTTTCTATTCAAAACCAAGCATAGGCATGGCTTCAACAATATTTCCCCTATACGCCCGTTCGGTCTAGCCTGTCAACACCCTTTCTTATCTCCCCCTACTGCTTGCGCAGGCTGGCAATAAAGGCCGCTGCCCGCTCAGATAGGGCCAATGTCTTATCAGATAAAGCACTAACAGCACCTGCCGTATTTTCAGCAGCACTTGAAATACTGTTTGAAACAGCGTTCATATTATCAACCGATCTTGTTGCCTCTGTTGTCCCGGCTGATGCCATTTGCGCCGCACGGGCAATCTCGTCTGTAGCGGCTGACTGCTCGCTGATCGCGCTTGCGATCGTTGCTGAATTTTCACTGATCTGGCCCACAACAGTGACGATTTTATTATTAACCGCAACAGCGCCCGTTGTAGCCTCGCGGATACCCGCCAACAGTTTGCCGATTTCCTCTGTCGCTTTTGCTGACTGGTTCGCAAGTGATTTCACTTCACTAGCTACCACAGCAAAGCCCTTGCCTGCCTCGCCCGCACGGGCCGCCTCAATCGTTGCATTCAAAGCCAGCAGGTTTGTTTGCTCGGCAATATCACCGATCATTTTCAGCACTTCATTAATTTTATCAGCCCGGTCAGCAAGTTCCTTAATCCGCGCCTCGCTATCCTTTGTATAAGTACGTGCTTCATCAGCTACAGCCGCACTTAATTTCACCTGCCGGGAAATTTCATTAATAGACGCTGCCATTTCTTCTGCACTGGCCGCAACTGAGTTCACATTGTCTGAAACATTATTTGTCGAGCCGATCGCCACCCGAACCGCTGTATCACTTTCTGTTGAAATTTTACTAAGTGATTCTGCTTGCTGCTCCAGTTCCTCCGCAACATGTTCGATATCTCTTAAAACAGTGCTTAAGCCCCCTTCAAACTCCAGTACAATCTGCTCGCGCTCCTGTGCTGCTTTGATACTGTGGTCCTCGTCTGCCAAGCGTTTTTCAGTTTCAAGGTTGTCGATGTGCGCCCGAGCCAGTTCTGTTTCAGCAAGAGCTCTTTCTGCGCGTTCCTTTGCCTCTGCTGCTTCTGCCGCCTCAGCAACCGCTTTTTCTGCCTCTGCCGAGGCTTTTGCCTCGGCGGCGGCGGCGGCGGCAAATCCATCTTGTAGTTTGAGCGCCAGCCAAAACAAGGCCGCCGTTTCAAACACAACAATAATAGCATGCAGCACAACCCGCATATAACTAACACCGTCAGGGAAAACCCAGCTTGGTACAAAAATGTTAAAAAGCAAATGGTGAACAGCAATAACACCAGCCGCCACTAAAATGGCCCGTGCATCGCAGAACAGGCACAGTACAGCCAGCACCGCGAAGAAATACATATGCACGTCAATTTGCCACGGGTGCCCCCTAAACGTGAGCACCAGAAGCGCTGGCATGACAACAAAAGACACACTGACAAGGAGCCGCTGAAGCTCATCAGCCCCGCGCAGATAATACAGCACCGTAGGGACAGCCGCCGCCAAAACCGTAACAAACACGGTAGCCAGAGTGCCTTCCTGATCATGCAGTGCTGAAAACAGCCAGACAAGCGGCACATGCACCCATAAGGCAACGGTTAACCAACGGGCAGAAAATGCACGAATGTCCTCAAGGTATGTCATGATTGTATCCTCACAAAAGGGCTAGCAGGAGGTTTGGGGGCTGCACTATTGCAACCTGCTTTTGGCAAAGCATTAAGCACCAAAAAGGCACCATTTTTATATAAAGCACGAATATCACCGGCGGCGCTGTATTGAACTATATACCGGCGGTCTGATATTTTTTCGATCAGCTGGGCATCGGTATCTGCCAGAACCGCATATATATCGGCAGGCACAGGGTAACCACGAACTACAACCATTAATTTATCTGGTGTATGCGGGTATAAAAGCACAGCAAGCATTAGGGCGAATATCCCTGCTCCGTATAAAAGCGCTGTACCTGTATGCTGCATTCCGTCTTCCCTTTATGGCTATTTGGGCAAACACCTTAAAGGGGTTATGCTGCAGGCCACCAAAAAACCTTTTGGCCCATAATGAAGGCAACCGGTTTTTTTTTGGTTAACGGCGTTTAACTGTATTAAGAGAAGACCAAAATATTATTCGGCGCTTGCTGGCCTTGAATGACGCTTGCGAATATATTGTATCTGCAAAACACCAAGGAAAGCGGCAAAACTGCCTAGCATAAAGGTATATTCAATACCGTACACAGCAACGTTGCTGCCAACCATGCTGATAACCGCCTGTGACAGGCAAAAACTGGACGTTATACTGCCCATCACCGCGCCTTGCTCCAGCGTTGCAATGGTCTCGCGGCTCATAAAAGCTGGAATAGAAGCATTCACAATCGCCACCGCAAAACCCAGCACCACAGAGATCAGCAGACCCACTTCATTAGTGGGCGACAGGAGTATAAGCAGCATTAGCGACACCACCCCAATGCCGCCAAACAACAGGTTATGCCCAAGGGTCATAATGCGCTCCACCCATTTAACACCAAACAGCGCAAACAGGATCATGGAGCCGGTAAAGAACATGTTGGTGGTTGCAATTTCTGCGCTGTCCGCCCCCCAGCGGTTCACCAGAAACAGCGGGTAAAACTGGTAGAATGTATTGATCCCAACTGTCATCAGGAAATGGGCCAACAACACCATTCTGAACATACGGTGGGTTTTCAGCATTTTTAAAATACCGGGGCGTTTTTGATATGCCCCTTTGTCTTTGACCCGCTGGTTGGTTTCAGGTAGCCAAAGTGCGGCCATTGCCAGCGTAATAAACCCAAGCCCCCCCGCCACATAAAACGGCAAGGCGTTTGACCAAACCGCCAGATAGCCACTTATAATGGGGCCTATCAAATAGCCGCTATAACCAGCCACCCCAAGGACAGCAAAAGACGATGCTTTGCTTTCCCCTTTGGTAATATCGGTAAGCATGGCGCGGGCAATAGAGCTGTTGGCTTCAAAATAGCCCGTCACCGCACGGCTAATTACAAATTGCCAAAAATCTTCTTCCCTGATCGCATAGGCAGACCACAACATACAAAAAGCGGTTAAAACCAGCGAAAATAAAAGCACGGGCCGCCGACCATATTTGTCAGAGAACGACCCAAGTGTCCCGCCCCCAAAAAACAGGCCAATAGGATAAACAGCCAGCGCAATGCCAAGGGCAGCCTCGCGCGTGAACGGTGTTTCAATAGCGCCGCTCATGAATAAAGGTGTGATCACAGGGTACGGCATGGCGATACCCATAAATGCCATGAAATACACAGCCGCAACGGTCAACTGTATGCGCTTGTCCAGATCAACTTCCTTTACCGGTATATCTGACAGGGTTTTTGGCCCCATAACCAGCTGCTGTCATATTAAATTTATCGGTATCGATTGCTGTATCGATACTTGTTTTTGGTGTTGGCTATTATAATGCCATGGCTTTTCTATAAAACAGGATGCCTGCTTTCACCATGATAAAATGCACACTTTTCTAAGAAAAGAAATACCATATCTACCTTGCAGCAAGCCTATTCTGCCGCAGTTTTTGCCGCCAGCAATTCTGCTTTAAGGCGCTCTGCACGCTTTTCGCGCCGGGCCGTATAGACCGTAACGGACAGAATAACAGCAGCACCTAACACCACCTGCACGTCAAACACATCCCCGAAAAGTGCAATGCCCAAAATGGCCGCCACCACAAGGCGTAAAAAATCTATTGGTAAAACCGCGCTGGCGTCAGCCGCTGCAAAGGCTTTCACCATATAAAACTGCGAAATAGCGGTGCCAAGGCCAATAAACAGAACCAGCAACCACTCTATACCTGTGGGGCTTGTCCAGTCTGTTACTGCATAAAGCGCACTAAAGGGCAGAATAAGCACAAACGGATATGCCACAACGGTTTCAGAGCGTTCTGTTCCCGATAGTTTTTTCACCACAAGAAAAGCCCCCGCCGTGGTGATAGTCGCAATAATAGCGGCAATCATGCCCGCCACTTCCATCTCAAAACTGGGTTTTAAAACAATCAGAACACCAATAAAACCAATGCCAAGCGCTACAATACGGCGCAGGGTTACACCTTCCTTAAAGACCACCATAGCAAAAACGCCTGCAAAAACCGGGGCGGCATAGGTCATGGCAACAACCGAGGCAAGCGGCGCGTGTGCCACTGCAAAAAACACCGAAAAACCGCCAATAAAAGCAAAAGCTGCCCGTAGCAAGTGGAAGCGAAGTTTATCGGTTTTAAAAAGCGCAGGCCCCTGCTTCATAAACAAGGGTATTATGGTGCAAAAGCCAATAAGATTTCGGAAGAAAAACAGGGTAGCGGTTGAAAGATCGTCGCCAACATAGCGCACAATACCCCAGACAAGCGACTGCAGAACTGTATAAATGGCCATGTAAAACATGCCGCGCTGTATCTGGCTGGCCGCCATTTTATCCTCCGAACACAAAGCGTATAAATGACATAAGCCAGCCCAAAGGGCAGCGCAATCGCTATTTATCAAAACAGCTTAAAACAGCTACTTTCAGTCACTAAATCTAGCCTGTAGGTGGGTTTGGCCGGGTCAGGATAAAAAAGGAAACACACACCAGAATAACAAGCTGTATTATAAAGGCATATAAAGGAACGCCGTATAAAAAGCTTAGCACGACAGAAAATATAATCATGCCTGTTGCAAGCCACTTAACCCGCGGTGCAATCGCCCCGTGCTGGTTCCATTCCTGAATCGGCGGGCCAAACCATGCGTGCCCCATAAGCCAAGCATGGATACGTTCAGACCCTTTCGAGAAACAGAAACTGGCCAGCAGCAAAAAGGGCGTGGTTGGCAAAAGCGGCAGATAAATGCCGATAATTCCAAGCCCTAACGCAAGCCACCCCGCACACAGCCATAAAAGCCGCATTCTGATCTCCTGAAACGCCGTTACCAGCTACACTATGTAAGCAAACCATTTGGGTAAGCAAACCATTTGGGTAAGCAAACCATTTGGGTACCCAACCTATTTGGTAATCGTTAATAACACATGTGTGCGAATGTGTCGCATTCTCTTTTTTGGTCACATGCAAATTAACAAACACTGCAACTATAGCCTTTTAATCAAAACATTCCTGTAGCATGATAAATACAATAGAATGCACCTGTCACTGTTCCGGGATACTCCATGATTGAAAAACTTGTTATTTTTGGCGTGAGTATGGCTGATGTGCTTGTGGTGTCATTTTTTTTGCTTGTGTGGATAGGCTATACCTATGTGGCAGATCACAGTTCCCTGCATAAAAAATCAATCTCATACGCGATGGACCGGCAGCGCCTCCGGTGGCTTACGGAAGCCAGTTCCCGCGAGGTAAAAATTGTAGACACCAATGTACTGCGCACCCTTATTACCGGCATTAGCTTTTTTGCATCGTCTACTGTGCTGGTTATGGGCGGTCTTATTGCAGCCCTTGGCTATGCCGAAAAGCTGGCGGTTACCTTTTCCCACCTGCCGCTTATTAACCCGGTTACCACAGACGGGCTAACGCTCAGGTTCTGCTTTCTTTTGGGCATATTTGTCTATGCTTTTTTCAAGTTTGCCTGGGCGTTTAGAACCGCAAACTACTGCGCCATTATTATTGGCGGCATGCCAGACACAGCACCAAACCAAAATGCCGCAGCAAAACAAAACCGCATTACAGTGGCAACCAGCCTTAGTTCCACATCTGGGCACAGCTATAACCGGGGGATTCGGGCCTATTTTTTTGCACTTGCCGGGCTAGCGTGGTTTGTTGGGCCCGTGTTTTTTGTCGCCGCTACCATTGTGGTTTTGCTGGTACTTATCCGGCGGGAATTTGCCTCAAACAGCGTGCGTATGCTGCGCGGGCTTGATTGATTACCTCACAGTCTTTAAACAGCACGGTAACAGCGCCGTAAACTTGCCATTTTTAGCAGTATAACAGGCATTAGAATTCAAACAGAAGGTAACCGGGGACAAAATTCGTATATAGGGTAAGTTTTCAAGCTAAAATTAATCTGGCGTTCAGCTTTATACCGGCATGGAAAATACTATAAAACCGATAAAATGATTTCATTCATAATCCGGCCCGGTTACGATAGCGGCAAATATTGGGGTAGTTACCCGAAACGAGGAAAAAAAGTGCTTTTCACCAAATCGATTTCAAAGTCATATTACATGCGCGTTTCCACCATTGCCCTTGTGTCTGCCATGATGGCAACAGAAGTGTATGCCGCCGATGAAACCATAACAGATGACCGCACCAGCAGCACAACCACCACAGATGAACTGGGCGCTGGAGCTGGCACCCTAACCATTGATTCAGGTGGTTCGATCACGGTAACATCTGGTACAGCCCTCACGGTGAATGGCCCTCATAACCTTGTGCAAACCGGTAGTATCACCTCTGAAGACCTAGCCGCAGGGCGCGGCCTGTTCCTTGATGCCTCAACCGCTAATCTCTTAGCAGATATTACAGTTGATGGCACAATCAATGTGGCAGCCCCAGAAGATACGTTTGACGACGATGAAACACCCACATCAAACATCGGGCTGGAACTTTCTGGCGCGTTTGGCCTAACGGGCGACATTACCGTTACAGAAAACGGCGACATTAATGTTTGGGGCGGTGATAGCCGCGGCCTGCTGCTTGGCAGCAATATGACAGGCGACCTGACAAACAATGGCGAAATTACCACAGTAGGCAGCCGCAGCGTGGCTGTGGACATTCAAGGTAACCTGACAGGCACGTTCCTGAACACCGGGACCATTCTGTCCAGCAACCCTGAGGGTACGGGCGTTAATGTATCGGGTGAAATTGATGGTGGCTTTATTAACCGGGGCACTATTCGGGCAGGGCGTGGTACAACAACGGATGCTGACAGCAACGAAGTTGATGCTATCCCCGGTAAAGCTGCCGTTTATATTGAGAACAATATTACAGGCGGCGTGCTGCTGGACGGTATTGGCGCGGATAACGAAACCGACCTAGACGGTGACGGCGAAGACGACATTACCGCAGACAGCATTATCACCACAACGGCAGGCACCCCAGCGCTGCATATCAACGGCGGGCTAACCATTGGCACGGTTGACGGGCTGGATTACGGCCTTGTGCACCGCGGCGGCATTCAGGTGAATGGCTCTACCTACGGCCTTGAATCCAAAGGTATCATTATTGAAGGCGAAGACGCCAGTAACCGCGCTGTTATTGAAGGTGGCATCCATTTTGATACCGGCACCTTGAGTGTTGTCGCGGGGGACGCTGATTCAACCGGCATTACGGTGGGGGATTATGCCACGGTTAGCCGTTTCCATAATGCGGGCACCGTTGACGTAGACAGTAATATTTCATCCACCACAACAGATGATGTTACAGTGGAAGGCCCCGGCGGCAATGCTGTCGGTGTGATGATCACTGAAAATGGCAGCATGACAGAGCTGGTAAACGACGGTAACCTTACGGCAAGCGCGCGCGGTACCGGCAAAAGTGCTACCGCCATTATCGACCTTTCCGGCACCCTTAAAAGCATCACCAACAACAGTGTTCTTTTGGCACAGAGAGAAGACACAGATACCGGCACAGCAACGGCTATTGATGTAAGTGCCAACACAAGCACATTCAGCCTTGTAAACACAGGCGATATTGTAGGCGATCTGCGCCTTGGGAGCGGAAATGATACAATAACCCTGAACGGCGGCACGCTAGACGGTGATATTTTCTTCAACACCGGCAGTGACAAGCTGGTGCTGAAAAACGATGCCTCTTTCTTTGGTTCGCTTGATTTTGGCGGCTCGCTTGACCTCACCGTAAACGATTCTGACCTGGCCCTCGGCCAAACAGACACGCTGCATGTGAGCAATGCCACCTTCACCGGCAACACAAACCTTGTGTTTGCCGTAAACCCCAGAAGCCAGTTGGCGGGTGCTATTGTTGTAGACAACACCTTGTCTGCAAGCTCTAGCGTGAACATCACCCCTGTTTTGCAAAACTTTGCGGTTGGCGAACAGTCATTTGACCTGATCACAGCGGGTAATATCAGCTTTGCAGACGCAAGCGCAACTCTTGCACTTGTTGATACACCCTATCTTTTTGATATAACGCTGGGCGAGATCGACGGGGCAACCACCAGCACGGTTACGTTGGACATCCGGGCAAAATCTGCGGCTGAACTTGCGGTTTCCGCGCCGCTTACAGCCCTATACGACAATATGATCAGCACATCTGTTGATCTGGACGCTGAACTGGAACGCAACCTAGCAGGCCTCACCACCAAAGGCGGTGTTGAAGATGCCCTTTCATCCATGCTGCCCGATGTAACCAACGCGAGCTTTAATGTGGCGCTTGCCAGCAAACGCCAGTTCGAGGGCCACCTTGCTGACCGGCTGACCGACTTTATGGTAGCAGAAAAGTTTGTTGGCGGTGGCTGGGCACGCGAAGTAACCAATTACGGCAAGCTTAGCGCTGGTCAAAGCCAGCTTGACGGCAAGCTTTTGTCTGTTGGGGTTACCTTTGGCTATGATGCCCCAGTCTCTAAAAATATCGCTGTGGGTGTTAGCACCGGCTTTACCCTAAACGGGGTGAACGGCGTGAAACCTGTTGATAGCCAGTTCTCGTCTTTTGCGCCGTTTATTTCGGCCTACGGCTTGGGCCGGGCGGGTGATTTTTATCTGGGTGCTCAGGTTGTTGGCCAGTACACAAGCATAGAACGTGAACGTACCCTAACCTTCGGCGACCTTGACCGCCTGGTGGAAAGCACGGCAAGCGGCTGGAACCTTGCAGCAACAGCAGAGGCCGGGTACGAGCTTCATCTTGGCGGCATGTTCTTAAAGCCTTATGGCCGTATTTCCATGCAAAGCTATAGCGAAGGCGGCTACACCGAAGAAGGTGGCAGCAGTGCCAACCTTGAAGTGGGCAAACGCAGCTTTAGCCGGACAGAAGGTACATTCGGCGCTTCCCTTGGGTACGATTTCAAATGGGAAAAATCGCGCTATAACACCAGTATTATTCGGCCTGAAATATTTTATAGCTACACCAAGGCCATCAGCGGCTCTGACCCCGACGCGCTTGAATCAATTTTTGTGGCGGGCGATACCAAGTTCGCGCTTGAGATTGACCAAATGTCTGAAACGGTTGAACAAATGGGCGGCGCTTTCAGCATCTTCGGCGACGGTGCCACAGCGCAGATCCATTATGCCCACGAAAAACTTGATGATCTGACAGGCCATGCGGTGAGCTTTAATTTCGCGCTGACCTTCTAAGCTGATAATCTAATCCTACAAAAGAAGGCCGGGTAAATATTACCCGACCTTCAAAGCACCCCACCCCCACTATAATAGCCATAGTGATACAGGGTTATTCTGCATCCTGTGCAGAATCAGGGGCTGTAGCACCGTCACCCGCATCAGCCACTGTCTTTTCCAGCTTTTCATACTGACCAAACTGACAAGACGGGCCGGGAATAGGCGTTGAATCTATCACTCGGAAAATATCGCCAGAGCACAGGAAACCACCGCGCACTTCGTAAGCAATAGCCTCATGAAAGCCCAGTGAACTGCATTTGTGCGGTAGCGTGTTTAGATATTTCTCGCGGCCTGAAACTTCAAAGATAATATTATTATCGTCCACCACCCGTGTTTGACGTATGCGGGAAGGGCTAAGGCAGCGTTTCATCTCGCCCGTGCGGGTATAGCCATCAAGCGCCTTATCAAGCTTTGTTGGCTCTGGCGGCGTGGGTGTTTCGTCTGCATAAAGGCTACCGGAAAGCCCGGCAACCATAACGCCCGCAACCAGCAGGCTGTGCCACACTTTGTGATCTCTGTTATATCGTGTCATAATACGGTCCCTTCACTGTTTCTTGTCTTATATAGACCAAGCGTTACAGAGACCATAGCCAACACAAGCTGAACACAAGCTGAATTAACACTGCAGCCCTGCTTCAGGCTGCAGTGCTTATTTAATACCAAATATCAGCTTATAGAGCACAGGCACAGCCACCATTGTGAGCACGGTTGCAAAGGCCAGCCCGCCCATAATGGTAACCGCCATACTGGCAAAAAACGCATCACCCAAAAGCGGTAACATGCCCAGAATTGTGGTAGCGGCTGCTAGAAACACAGGGCGAAGCCTGCTAACACTGGCTTCCACAATTGCATCACCCGGGGTAATATCTTCGCTGATCTGCATATCAATTTCATCAACAAGAACAATAGCGTTTTTCATCAACATGCCAGACAGGCTCAGAAGCCCCAAAAGCGCTGTAAAACTGAACGGCAAGCCTGATATAAGCAGACCAGCGGCAACACCGACCAGCGCCATAGGCACCACAAGCCAGATGATAAGCGGCTGCTTAACCCGCCCGAACAGCAGAACAGAGATAACCAGCATGATCACCATGGTTAAGGGTAGCTGTGAACCAAGGGATGCTTGTGCATCGCGTGAGCTTTCATACTCGCCGCCCCACTCCAGATGATAGCCGGGCTTCAGAGGGATTGCCTCCACGCTGGCTTTAATACCTTCAAGGCCCTGCGGCGTGGTAAGGCCGTCTGCCGGGTTGGCCTGCACCGTTAGGGTGCGCGCCCGGTTCAGGCGGCGAACCAGCACTTCCTCCGGCACTGTATCAAAACTGGTGACAACCTGTGTTATGGGTACATAGACCTGCGATGTAGCACTCCACACCAGCCGCTCGCGCAGGCGGTTTGCATTGAGCCGTTCATCAACCGGCGGGCGGGCGACAATCGGGATCAGCCTGTCGCCCTCACGGTATGTGCCAGCGCGGACACCCGTGGTGGCAAACGCAAGTGTTTCTGCTACATCCGTACGGCTAACACCAGCCTGCAAGGTACGCGCCGAAGATACACGCGGCGTAATGGTGAGCTCTTTCTGGCGCCAATCCTGCCGAATATCAATGACCGAACTGGAGCCATGCATAACATCCATTGCTTTTTGGGCCAGCCGGCGTAGTTCTTCTGAATCTTCCCCAGAAAAACGCGCTTCTATCTTGGCACCACCGCCGGGGCCAAATACCAAACGGTCTGTCCGCACTTCAGCGCTTGGATACTGTTCACTGATAATACGGCGAAGGTCAGCCGCCAGCGGGTCGATCAGCTTGCGATCAGTCATCGTTACAATAAACTGGGTGTAAGCTGAATTGGGCTGCTCGGGCTGGTAGGTCAGCATAAAGCGTGTTGCACCGCGCCCCACAAAGGTGGCAACAGATTCAACACCTTCTTTACCCAGAATGATTTTTTCAATCTCTTCAGCGTCGCGTTTGGTGGCGTTAATATCAACCCCTTGCGGCAGCAGATAGTTTACATAGAACATTGGCGTGTTTGAAGATGGGAAAAACGCCTGTTTCACAAAGCCAAACCCATAAAAAGAAAGCCCGGTCAGAACAACAAGCACAACCACGGTTAGGCCGCTGGCCTTTAGAGCGCGCTGTAAGAACCGGCGATATACACCGTAAAAACGCCCACTATACATAGTGGCGTCACCAACCTGCGGCTTTAAGAGATAATGCCCCATCAGCGGCGTTACCGTTATGGCCAAAATCCAGCTAAGGGTTAGGGAAATACCAATCACTGCAAACAGCGAGAATAAAAACTCGCCCGTTGCATCGGGGGACAGCCCAATACCCGCAAAGGCCATAATACCAATAAAGGTTGCCCCTAAAAGCGGGAACTGCGTGCGGGCGGCAGAATCGCTCGCTGCCTCGCGGGCACTCATGCCTTTTTGCACGTTAATCAACATGCCCTCAGCAATCACAATGGCATTATCAACCAGCATACCCATGGCAATAATAAGGGCACCAAGCGATATACGCTCCATCTCGATATTGAAAATACCCATAAAAAAGACTGTGCCCATAACAGTGAGCAACAGCGTAACACCCACCACAAGGCTCATGCGCCAGCCCATAAACAGGCACAGCACGCCAATCACAATCACAACAGATATGGCAAGGTTCAGGATAAAATCGTTAATGGCGGTATCCACCACCTTGTGCTGTTCGTAAACCGGGCTGATCTTCACACCCAGTGGAATACGGTCTTCCAGTTCGGCAAAGCGGGCATCAACCGCCTGCCCTACTTCCACGATGTTTGCGTCCGAGACACCAGCCACAGCCAGTGTAAAAGCAGATTCGCCGTTAAAGCGGATAAACTGGCTTGGTGTTTCCGTAGGCTCCCGCGAAATGGTTGCTATGTCTGTAAGGCTGATTTGTTCGGTCGACCCAGGCAGGCCAACCCGCAAAGCCTGTATTGCTTCAACAGAATCAAAGCTTGATTGCATGGAAACACGGATACGCTGATCATCCACCCGGATAGACCCGGCGGAGGTTACAGCATTTTCGCTCTGGATAGTTTTCAAAACCTCGCTGACCGGAATACCAAGCCCAATAAGCTGCTTGTTTGAAACCTCAACATAAATGGTTTCCTCAGGCTCGCCAGCAGTAGAAACTTTTGCAACACCGGGCACCGTGAGCAGTTCGCGGCGCAGATAATGGGCTATATCGCGCTTTTCTTCGTCTGAAAAACCGTTAGCCGTTACCGCATAAAACATGCCGAACACGTCACCAAAATCATCGTTCACAACAGGCGCACCAACACCTTCTGGCAGGGAAGACCGGGCATCACCCACCTTGCGCCTCAGTTCGTCCCATACCTGCGGCATGGTTTCGCTATTATATTTATCCTTGATCTCAACCTGAATTTCGGAGTAGCCCGGCATGGACTTTGAAGTAATTTTTTTCAACTGGGAAAGCTGCTGGATGGCAGATTCCAGCACCTCGGTTACCTCGTCTTCCACTTCTGTTGCCGTTGCCCCCGGATACTGGGTTACAACAATAGCCTGCTTAACGGTAAAGGCCGGGTCTTCAAGGCGGCCCACTGTTGCAAGGCCCCATAGGCCACCAAGCAAGCAGGCGAGAATAATAATCCACGTGTTAACGGGCTTATCAATAGCATAACGAGCAATATTCATGGGGTTACCTCAGCTTGCCAAGAGGCTGCACTTTCATGCCCTCTTTAAGCGACTGAACACCTGCGGCAACAACTTGTTCGCCTGCCTCAAGCCCAGACACAACCGAAACATAGCCATTCATAATAGCACCCTGCTGCACACGGCGCGGGGCAACAAGTTCTGTTTCTGGGTTATAAACCCATACCCGCATGCCAGTACCCGCACTATCATCTAGGGCACCAACCGGCACATAAACAATCGCACTACCAGAAGCCAGTTTCGGCGTCACCACAACAGACACTGTCATGCCCGGCAAAAGGTTAACTTCAGCTGGGCGCGGCATGCCAAAAACAACACCGTAGCTTTGCGCAACCTGATCTGCCTCAGTTGAATGCTCGCGGTATTCAAGCGGATAAGAATATTCTGTGCCCGCCGCACTAACGAGGGCCTTAACGTCAACCTCGCTTGCGTCCGTGGATGCCCTCATCAGATCTTCTGGCACTGAAATACGCACGCGCAGCTCGCTCACATCCTGAATTCTAAGAACAGCTTCCCGCGCTTGCACATTTGTGTGGGCATCCACCAAACGGCGGGTGATCAGTGCATCAAACGGCGCATTAATGGTGGTATAGGAAAGATTACGTTCCGCATTATCAAGCGCCACTTTCCGCAGATCATAAACACTGCGTGACTGCTCGTATGTTTCGGGGGCAACCAGCTGTTTATCGAGCAGGATTTTCTTGCGCCTAAGTTCGCTTTCAGCCACATCAACAGCTACTTCCGCCTCGCGTACAGCTGATTTAAATTCAGCGGGGTCAAGCGCAGCCAGCAGGCCACCTTCAGGCACGACGGTGCCTTCTTTAACCGGTAGCTGGGTCATGTTGCCTGTAACCTGAAACGAAATATCTACAGTGCTTACAGGCTCTACAAGCCCAATAAAACGCCGGTTTATCAGCGCCGAGGTAGTACCGCCTTCAGCGGTTTTTATAACAACGGTATGAATTTCATCAGGTTGCACCACCTGCTCTGGTTCAGAACAAGCAACAAGTGCAGACATTAAAAATACTATACTGCCAACATGGCAGATTTTTCGGGGGGAGATGGTCATTGTATTACAGGCCTTTGGCGAACTGATCAAATTTTTCAATAAAACTATCTAGGTCATCGGTATTGTAGGGAGCCATACCCATGCCCAATTTTGAAGTAAGAACCAAACCATCAATCGCAGCAAATAGAACGGCTGCCCCGGCTATATCATCACATTCCGTCATAATATCAGCCCAGTATTGCCGAAATAATACCCGAGCAGGCTCTAACAGGTCAGGGTTCTGTGCCGCTGACGCCAATATCGCCATCGAAACCCCGTTATCTGTTTCACATTCTTTCAAACAGGCCGATCTGATCATTGCACGAAGCGTGGGGTTTTTTTCACCCTTTCGCTTGAGGTCTTCTCGCAGCGCATTCATATCAGCACGGGACGTTTCAATTTTTCTCTCCAGCATGCCTTTTAAAAGCATTTCCTTGCTGGGAAAATTATAAAGAACCCCCCCTTTGCTCACACCCGCTTCACGGGCAACAGCATCGATCGTAACCTTACCGGCACCATCACGCTCTGCAACCCTGTGGGCGGCATCAAGGATCGTTTCTTTAGAATTAGAATATACTCGTTCTGTCGGTGACATCGGGCTTCTTACCTCTTTAAGTGAAAGGCATACTATACCGTCTGGTCGGTATAGTCAACAAAAATACAGAAAAATGCTGCGATGCAGAAAAACCATAGATTAGCCTGTTGATAAATAAGAAGTTATTAGCGGCGCGATGTGCGCATGCGCATCATTATTTCGATCAGGAAAGCGGTATTAAGGCCAAACAGCACCAACCCGTTTGCCGCTGCAAAGCCAGACAGCAGCCGCCATTCAAGCGGCAATAGTAGGTCACCAAACCCCAGTGTGGTAAAGGATGCCATTGCAAAATACAGCGCCGCCTCAAGCGTATCAAAGGCCCCGACATAGAGAAAACCCAAAGCCCACACCCACATGGCAAGGCTAAGGGCCGCCAAAAGCCACAGTGCTGTTACCGTTAGCACAAGAACAAAATGGCTAAAGCGTTTGCTGTCCATCAGGTTTTTACCAAAGCGACGAGTCGCCATAATGGCAAGCTCGATAAAGCTTACCTCCACCAAAATGGTGCAAACGATCAGAAAAGAGCCAATTGCAATCTGTATAAACACGCGGTTCCCTTACGCTAGCTGCCGTCTGTAAAAACTATAACTGCAGGCGTGATTTAGCAAGCACCCACATGGATGCCCTATAAAATGACATTTAAAACAAAGGCTATGTAAGAAAAGTATCGTCGCCCACAATTATTGCGCTATGATCAAAGAACGCATATTAATATACTGTCTGTTAGCAATTTTTAAGGTTTGCTTAGTGAAAAAGATAATCAGCTTTCTATTTTTATTTTGCTCGATCTCCATTTTTCCCACAGCCTCGCCGCATGCGCTTGATACAGATGCAGAGCTGCAAATTGCCTTAGAAGCGCTTGACATTGGCCGCTTCAAATTGGCAGACAACCTGTTTCAGGACCTGATGCAAAACAACCAGGCATTGCCGGTTGATATTAGCTACCATGCCGCACGCGCCGCTTATGGCAGCGGTTTCTACCAGCGTGCAGAAATGCTCATCAACGCCTATTTGGCCGAAGCCGGGGAAAAGCCGCTTTTTGCACCGGAAGCCGCCGCCCTTAAAGCAAAAATTCTGGAAGCCATAAGCGCCTTTACTACATCTGAAAAAGCGGCCTTTGAATTTGCCCAAAAACAGCATACCATTTTTGCATATGCAGCTTACCGGCGGCAATATCCAACAGGCGAAAACGTTGAATCTGCTGATTTCCTGAGCTTTAGGCGCGCCAAAGAGCTTAATACAGAGGTATCATTTTTGCGCTATCTGGAACACTGGCCTGACGGTAAGTTTGTGATAGATGCCACAAACGGCGCTGATGTGGCGGCCATGCGTGTTGCCCGCCAGCAAAACACTATCCCAAGCTATCAAAACTATCTCGACGCTTATCCAAAAGGCAAATTCCGCGATCAGGCAAAGCAGCATGAAGAAGCGCTGGCTTTTTACAGCGCCCAAAAAAGCGGGTCTGTGACCGCCCTGAAAAACTTTCTCTCTGTTTATGCCACCAGCCTTTACAGAGGTGAGGCTGAAAAGGCCCTGAAACTGGCCGAACAGTCGCTGCCGCTCTATACTTTAACTGGCCCGGTTGTGCGCATTCCTGCTGGCTTTTTTACCTATAAAAAATCAGGCATTGGCCAAACTATTACCAAAATAGACGGCAACATTATCCCCAAAGCCTTTGAAGCTACGGCATATGAAATAACCTTTAGTCAGTGGGACAAATGTGTTGAAGCCGGTGGCTGTAATGCCTATGTGCCAAATGACATGGGCTGGGGCCGCATGAAGCGGCCTGTTATTAATGTGAACAAAAATGACATTGCGAGCTTTATTGAATGGCTCAATAACGAGTGGCAAAAAGCAGGCGGCACCGGTTTTTGGCGGCTACCCAGTGAAGTGGAATGGGCCTATATGGTACGCGGGCAAAATGCCCAAATTGATACCCAGCGCGCAGCCTTCAGTAATGCGGGTGGCACCTGTGCTGAATGCGCCGACATGCCCGACCTCGATATGACCTTCCCTGTCGGTCAATATAAACCCAATACATACGGCCTTTATGACACCCTTGGTAACGTAGCAGAATGGGTTGCTGATTGCTGGCAGGATGATTTTACCAAAGCGCCGGCAAATGCAGCACCCTTTATGGGCACAGACGGAACCTGTGATACAGGCATGGGCGTGGTGCGCGGCAGTATGAACTCGGCCATGCCTGCCCTGCTTGCCGCACAGGCACGGCATAAAACAGAGGGTACAGAACGGCGTAAAAATATTGGTTTCCGGCTTGTTCGGTCTATCCCGGAATAAAGGCTGCTTGTTTAATCGCCTTTAGATAGTTTCCAGATTGTACCCTGTGCGGTGGCGCACAGCTTTTCCACACCGCGCTTCAAGGCATATATATCGCAGGTGCAAACCGCCTGACTGCGGCCCACGCCTGCTGTGCGAGCCCGGGCAACAAGGCGCTCGCCCACAGCAGGGCGCAGATAATTTATTTTATATTCCAGCGTTAGGCAGTCGCCCATAACAGAGCCGCCCGCAAAAGTGAGGGCATTATCTGCCAAATAGCTTATAATACCGCCATGCGCATAACCATGCTGCTGCCTGTGCTCGGGCTTCAGGTCAAGCGCCAGTTCTGCCATGCCTTTTTCAAAAGCTGTCAGCTCTGTCCCCAAAAGCACACTAAAGGGCTGGCTTTCCAGCACACCCCGCCCAAATGCCAGCATATCATCCGTCATAGTATCCCTTTCTGCTTACCCAGCATGACATATGCCAGACGGCAAAAGTTTCAATGAAAAGTAGGGTTTTTATAGGGAATTATTACTGCGGGGTATTCAGGCGATATGATTGCAGAAAATCACGCGCCGAAAAGCCAAATTCACGCCGAAAAATACGGCTGAATGTTTCGCGGTTTTCATACCCAACAGCAAAAGAAACTTCTGATATGGTAATGCTAGGCTCGGATTTCATCAATTCTGTTGCCCGGCGCATACGGCGGTAATGTAATAGCTCCATAGGGCTACCGTAGGGCTTGCAGACCTGAAACAGCTTAGTTCTGGAAACCCCAACCATGCGGGCAATGCTATCCGGGTTCAGGCCCGGTTTATGCAGGTTATTTTCAATACAGATACGAACCGACCTTAAAACAGGACCAGACATACTCTCTGATTCTAGAATATGCGGAGCCTCAATACCAAGAAGTGCCGCGCTTAGCATCTCGATCGTCACACTTGCTACTTTTTCGGCATCAAGCTGCGACAAACCCGGCATTTCCGCCATAACAGACTGCATGTGGGTTTTCAGAATGTTAGTCATCGGCCCGGCTTGCATGGTAAAGCCGTGCAGCTTGTCCAGCCTTGGTAGCCGGTCCAGCAATTCTTTTTTGGTAACCAAAATGCCAATATTATCATAGGCCGGGTTTTCAGAAAACAGCGGCTGGCTCAGGTCCGCAATTCTGATGTCACCGGGGCTAAAAAGCTGGTCTGCCTTTAGGTTATGCTGAACTTCTTGCCCGCTTAGTCTAAGCTGAACAGCGAGCAGTTCCACTTCCTGCGTATCTATAATCTTCTGTGTTCGGTCCATGTGGCAGTGATCATGGATGGTGTGCTGCACATAGCCAATAGAGGATGTGAAATAGTTGGTCATCGTACCGCGAAAAGGGGCGTTCAGTGGCCCGGGCCGCCCCAGCTCTGCAATACCCGCAGCGCAGTGCTGCCACATATCAAACTGTTCCGCAGGAACGGCTTCGGCGGTATCTACCCTGTTTGCAAAAACCCGCTCTTCTCTGCTTTCAAAAAGAGCAAGCAGGTTCGTGGTATCTGGTTTTGTTGCTGTTGGTGAATCCAGCATCAATCAGCCCATCTATTGTTCCAAAGGCTACCATATCAGCGTTTTTGCTAATCGGCAAATTATCCAGCCCTAACGATTGTATACAGCAAAAAGTAGCAAAACTACCTGTAAAATGAAACGCACGATCACAAAATATGAACTGTACGTCACGCACTAGCGCCCCGTATCTGGTATCTTTCTTTTCAGTCATGCTGTTGCCTGCTGCTGGTTTCGGCACGAATATTGCTCATAAACATTACTGCATATTATGAAGCACAGACTAAACAAATTATACGAGCTATTCGTCATGAACAAACACCAGCACAAAAGCCTTTCATTCCCAGAAGGGGGCACATATACCTTCAAAGTTGCAGACTTCAGTGTTCAATCTGGCCGCTTAACCTTTGTCACCCTTGATATTATGCCGCGCAAAGGCACAATATTATACGATAATGCCCCTCTTGTTGGGGCAGGTTGTTCTATTTCAGCTATCGATATTTTGCTTGGCAACCTTATCTACGAACCAGAGCCCGGTGCCACAGGCCCGTGGTATGCAACTTTTGAATACACAACGATCAGCAACTTCAAGTCTACATACAGTGGTTCTGTCGTTTTTAACATCACCGGGGAAGATGCCTTGGAGACCGTGGTACAGAGTGCCGGTCGCGCCTAAAGCCCACATATTGTGAAACTGATATTTTACTGACACGGTAATCGCAGCTCTTGTCAGACTGAGTGTATTAATAAGCCTCTAACAGAAAGCGAGGCCCTTTATGAAACACTCCTCAAACCACCCTATGTACACATGCCTAGCCAGCATTATTTTAGCATCTCTTTATGCAGCAAGCCCTGCTGCCGCATCGCCCTACCATACCACTGGTCTAGATGCTGCAGACCGGCCCGAAATTAAAATTCTCAGCGAGTACGAATCCGCCGGTGATGACTGGAGCCTTGAGGGCCCGGCGATTGACGCCACCCTGCCCATCGTACCCGGCCTTGAAACCTCGGTTACTTTTGGTAAAGGCTGGCTGAAGGAAGACGGTCTGCCATCTGAAAGCGGTTGGCTCGATACAGAAATCGCCCTGAAATGGGAAGTGATCCGCGTGCCTGAAGAAGGTGGCTTTGGCCTAACAACAGAGCCTGCACTGTTTGCCCCCACCGGCACACACGGTATCGGATCAAATGAATGGCAACTTGAAATTCCGGTTATTCTGGGCTGGGAACAAGGTCGCACCAGTCTGAGAACCTTTGTCGCCTATGCTACCTCCCTTGAATCGCACGAAGATGAACTGGGTTTCGGCGCTGTCGCAGAATATGATGTAACCGAAAGCCTTAGTCTCGGTGTTGAAGTAAGCGGTGATGTACCGCTCGCCTATGAAACCGGCTATGCGCTGGAAGGCGATGTTGGTTTCACGTGGGACATGGGGAATGATTTAGAGCTGCAAGGCCGTATCAGTCATAGCCTGCACACCGAAGATGGCATCAGTGTTATTGGCGCTGCTCTTTTTCTTGAAAAAGCCTTCTAAAGAGGGCCAAACCGCCTTATTTTAACTAAACAGGAAGCCTAATTATGAAAAAGTATATTTCCAGTTTGATTATCAGTACCGCCCTTCTCTCTGCTTGCTCTGCTGACAACAGTAGCAATGCGCAACAAACGCCCGAGGTTACCACAGCCTACAAAGTGAGCAGGACCATCACCGCGCCAGACGGTGGTTATGACTATATTTCCGTTGACCACGCCGCAAACCAGCTTTTTGTGGGGCGCGACAATGGCATTATGACAGTTGATCTAGCAACCGGCAAAACAACCACTCTGCTGGAACGCGCTGATGTAGCCGCCGTTCTGCTGATCCCGGACACAGACCTGATGCTAAGCACCAACAACGACAGCAACGATGCTACAATCCTGAACCGTAAAACCGGTGCAGTGATTGCCGATATAAAAACAGGCGACGGCCCAGACGGCGCTTTTTTTGAAGAAAAAAGCGGCCTGATTTTTGTAATGAACGGCCACAGCGAAGATGTAACCGTGATCAACCCAGCAACCGCTGAAGTGCTGGCCACTATTCCAGTGGGCGGTAAGCCAGAGGCCGCCAATGCTGACGGCAAAGGACATGTTTTTGTGAATGTCGAAGACACAAATGAAATTGCCGTTATCAGTACAGCAAGCCTGACTGTAGCAAAACGGTATGCCCTACCTGACTGTGATGAGCCAACCGGCATGGCGTACGACCCTGTAACCGGCCTTATCATTTCTGTATGTCATAATAATATTGCCAAATTGATTGAGGCAGAAACTGGCCGCAACCACGGCAATATTAAAATTGGTTCAATAGCAGATGGCTCTATCTTTAACCCTGAAACCCGTATCGGCTACGTATCTTGTATTGATGGCACCCTAACGGTTTACCATCTGGATACAGAAGGTAACGCCACTGTTCTGCAAACTATTAAAACCGCAGACGGCGCCCGCACAGAAGCCTATGACCCAATAGCAGACGAGCTATATTTGCCCGCGGCCCACGTTGAATGGGGCCCAGACGGTGAATATATGGGTGCGGAAAAAGAGTTTAAGGTCGTTGTTGTTAGCCAGAACTAATCAGGCCTTAAAGCACACCATAGAGCGCGTGGCCCCTGCCGCGCGCTTTTCTTTTAGCCCTCAACCATTAGGGCTGCCGCTTTGGTGCGGAACGTATCATCAATAGGCATAGCCTTTCTGGCTTTCAGGTCAAAAAACACTGAAACAGAGTCCAGCGTTGCCGCCAGCGACATATCCTTAATATTTCGCATTTCATGCCGCGCCGTAAAAGATGTGCGCCCCAGCTTTAAAATACCACTATGCACGATAACAAGCGCGCCGCTCCGCAGCTCTGAAAGGAAGTTCATTTCCAGCTTCACATCAACAAAGCCGCTTTCCCGGTTTTCAGAACTTAGGTCAACCCCGCAGGCATAGGCCAAATGGTAGCTGGCATCGTCAAACATTGCGGTATAGTGCCGGGTGGTAAAGTGCCCCATACCGTCACACAGCCACGGGTGCACTACTCCTCTGTAACTTTCCATCATACCCATATTATGCCCCTTTATTTCGTAGTTTATAAAGCATAGCCCCCACCAGTATATAGACCACAGACCATGCCGCATGTGCGGGTGACCCCACGACCACAACCAACAGGAAAAAAGCTGAAATAAGCATAAGCCCCCAGCCAGAAAACTGTATGCCGCCCATACCAAGCTTAAAGCCTGAGGCCCCGTAAGCCTCCGCAGCCTTTTTAGGCACATAAAGCAGCGCCGCCCCAACAAGGATCTGGAATAAAAGTGTGAACGACGAAACCCACACAGCATATTCGCTAATAGAGTTACCAAGACTGATAGCCAGCAGGGAAAACACACCTACAACCAGAACCGAGCGTGCAAGGCTGGTTTCGCCTTGCGGGGCAACACGGCGGGGCAGTAAACCGTCCTGTGCCAGTGCAAAAATATCGCGCGAGGCAACCAGCACCAGCGCATTAATCGATGTAGCTGCCGCCCCCATAATGGCAAAGCTTGTGAACACACCGCCCACACGACCAAAAAGCTGTTCCGCCACTATTTTAACCGGTGCTTTCACGCTCGCCAGCTCTTGCCACGGTATCATGCCCACAAGCGCAAGCGACAGGGCAACATAAGTAACCACCACCAGAATAAAGCTGATAATAAGCCCGGCAGGAATGGTTTTACCGGGTTTCTTAATCTCGCCTGCCATTTCCATCACTGCCATAAAGCCGCCGTATGAAAAAAAGGCTGGCACCGCTGCATACAGCACCGGCCCCCAGCCAGACGGTATAAAAGGGGTAATGTTTGCGGGTTCAATCGCGGCAAGACCCCCGCCAGACACCGCCACAAGCGCCGCCATAAAACACAAAACCAGAAAGCCCTGTATGCGCATCAGAAATGTAAGGTTACCAAGGTTTGCAAGGATAAAAAATGCCACCACCCCATAAGCCACAGCAGACCGGCTAAAAACCGGGAATACAGCGGTAAAATAATCAGCAAAACCAAGGGCAATAAGCACAATCGCCATAATATAGGCTGCGAGCATCAGCCAGATGCCAATAAAGCCTGCGAAGGGTGACAAAAGCCGCGACACAGCCACATAGCCCGCGCCTGCGCTGGGGAATACAGCCCCTATCTGGCCCGCCACAAGGCAGGAAAAAGCGGCTATCACTGCCGCCAGCAGATAAGATATAACAACCCCCGGCCCAGCAGTGCCCGCCAGTTCCCCCGGCAGAATAAAAATACTGGCACCGATCACATAACCGACAAGGGTTGCAACAACACCCCAAAGCCCAAGGGTGCGGTTCATTCGCTTGCTCCCGTGCCAATATAGTGCCCGTACCAGTTCAGGTTACGCTGCATGCGGTCGTGCAGGTAGCTGGGCACGCTAATGCCGTGGTGCTGGCCGGGGTATATAACAAGCTGGGTCTCGGTACCAACAGACTTAAGCGCCTGATACATTTGCTCTGCCCCAAGGCACGGCACGTTAAAATCTTTTTCCGAACACTGATAGAGGGTCGGTGTGGTGATTTTATCGGCGTGCAGAAACGGAAAGCTAACCCGCGCATAAGCTTCGGGGTTTTGCCACGGCGTGCCCAGTTCCAGCTCGTACCCGCCTGTATATTGGTCGTGCCCGTACATGCCGTACATATTAGCGGTGCCCGCGCCGCTGATCGCCGCCTTAAAGCGCGTGTCCGTGCCTATCACATAATTGGTAAGCATACCGCCGTAGCTCCAGCCGCCCACCGCCATACGGGTCGGGTCTGTAATACCCGCATTCACCATATGGTCGGTGCCTGCCAGAATATCAGCCACATCAACATGGCCCCAGTTTGCATAAATAGAACGGGCAAAATCAAACCCCTTGCCCGATGACCCACGCGGGTTAATACCCACAACGGCATAACCGGCAGCCGCATAAATCTGCCAGTCGCTCATAAATTCGTGGCTAAACTGGTACACCGGCCCGCCGTGCAACCGAAATATGGTAGGCAGCGGAACACCTTTCACCGCACCCACTGGCCGCACAATAAAACCATCAATCTGGTGGCCATCACTATCAAAGGAAAATTCCTCTGTTTCAGCAAGCTGCACGTCCTCAAGCCACGCATTATGGTGTGTAAGCGGGCGCAAGCCTCCCTCTACCGCATACAGTTCAAACGGCTTGGTGTCTGTGCTATCCAGCAGCACAAGCTTGCCGTTTGCAGAGGCAGCATAGTCTAGCGCAAACCGCTTGCCGTCGCTCAGCCGGGTAATAGCACCGGTTGTGCTATCTACCCGCACAAGATAGGTGCTGCGGTTTTCTTCCATCAAGGCAAAAAGCGCGGTGCCATCCGCCGACCATTTCGGCATATAAAAATTACGATCAGCGCGTGCAAGCGGCATTACAGTACCTGTTTTAAGGTCAGCAACCGTAAGCTGCCACGGCGCATAGTAAATCCATTTGCTTTCACCACTTTGCAGCCACGCCAGCTTTCTGCCATCTGGTGACCACGCTGGCGGCGAGGCCCAGTAAAGGTCAGCATCGGTGCCTTCAAACGTGCTAATCTGTTTTGGCGGGCTATTGCCATCCACTGCCATTATATAAACATCTGAGTTCATCGTACGGTCAGCATCTGGCCCGGCTTTGGTTACATAAGCGATGCTTTTACCATCTGGCGACCACGCCGGCAGCCAGTAATCTTGGTCGCCGTGGGTAAGTGGGCGTGTATCGCCGGTTTTTATATCCAACAACAAAATATGCCGCCGCGCCCCGGCCAAATAGCCGGTCCAGTCTTCCATAAATTGAAAGCGGTCAATCACGATGGGCGGTTCTGTTCCCGCCTCGTTTGGTTCAGCACCGCCCATAAAGGCTGTAATCAGCATACGCTTACTGTCTGGCGACCAGTCAAAATCAATAATACCGCCCACAACATCACTGGCCTGCCGGGTTTTGCCGCCTTTTAAGGTGCGGATAAAAACCTGCGAGCTGCCGTCATCCTCATCCTCCCCGACATAGGCCAGAAAGCGGCCATCGGGGCTAAACTTTGGCGTGCTTTCGCTTTTATCATCTGCCGCTGTTATCTGGTGCGGGGTAGCGCCCTTATAATCCACCATCCAGATATCGCTGATAGCGGCGTCTATCTCTGTATCGTGGCCAGTTACCACATAGGCCACAAGCTTGCCGTCTGGTGACAGCGCCGGACCAGATACATCCTGTATCAGGTAAAGGTCGTCCACCGTCATCTGCCTTTTGGCGGTATCTGCTTCCGCCCTTAAACCAGCGGCAACCGCAAAAACAGCCAGCGCCCCGCCGAAAGTTAACCTTATGCTCATGGGGCGGTTCCTTCTGCCAAATGCTCGTACACTTTTCGGGCCGCCGCTATTTCCGCGAGCACGGCCTCGCGCTCCCACGTATGGTTATAATCATCCCTCGCGCCAGCGTGCTCTGCTGCGCGGTCAAGCCACGCGGTAAAATAAGCTGCATCAGCAGGCGCATGGTGCGGTTTGCCCTCAACCTCCAGCCAGACAGGGTTTGTCGTTGCATAGGTGAAAATATCCTGCACAAACGGATGCGATGTTTTGCTTACCGCACGCACCAGCACCCAGCCACTTTTGGTAACGGGCAGATCAAGGGTTATATCAGCGCTGGTTTTGTCTGCGTCCGTTTCAAATGTTGCAACAACAACGCCGTTCATCACCAGTTCAAAGGCTTCCACCGGT
This sequence comes from Kordiimonas pumila, assembly GCF_015240255.1. Lineage (NCBI taxonomy): Bacteria > Pseudomonadati > Pseudomonadota > Alphaproteobacteria > Kordiimonadales > Kordiimonadaceae > Kordiimonas > Kordiimonas pumila. The sequence continues at coordinate 1,242,355 of NZ_CP061205.1, read as the reverse complement.
ACGGGTGACCTAAGCGCCGCCTGTATTTTCACGGTGCTGCCGTTTGCGGGCAAGGCAAGGCTACCGCCCGGTTTAACCTTATTCACCAGTAAACCAACAAGCGGGCCATTGGTTACAAAGCCATGCCCGCCTTTTATTGCTTTTTTCAGCGTTGCAGGTTTGTCTGCCTGCACCCCGTCCAGAAACATGCGGTTAAGGCCGATGGGCCCCCGCAGCGAAGCATAATTGGTCATGGCATCTGTGCCAGCCCCGGCCGACAGACGGAACCCAAGGTTCAAAAACTTATACCAAACGGCGGCGGTGTCCTCGTGGTTCGCAAAAGAAACCACCTCCAGATAATCGGTTTTACCAAGCGCGACACCAACAGGCAGGCTGTGGGTAAGCTTGCCGCTTGCCGCCGGGTCGGGCACGCCGTCAAACGGGTGAACATAACCCGTTACCGCGCCTTGCTTGTGGGCTAAATCCTCAATAATGCCGTTTGTCGGGTAAGCCGAGGCCAGCCCCGTATGCCAATAGCTGGTAAAATCAGGTGTCAAGTAATGATCGCCCAGATGCAGCAAGCCCATATGGCCCCAATAGCTGCTATGGTATTCCTGCCCCTCGTAAATGGTGACCCCGTCTATTTGTTTCACATCCGTACTAAACTCGCTGATGTCTGGGATGCGCTCTTCCTTATTCACGATCAGGTTATAAATAATATCGAGGTTTTCGGCGCGGGCATCCGCCGCCATTGTTGCCGCTGTTTGCTTGTATTTGCCGCCGTAGTTCATATGAACATGCATATCAGCACTGGTAAATTGGCCAAATTTTTGAGGCAGGCTGTTTTCAGCGAGAACCAGTTCAACCGTTCGCGCAGCCTTTACCGTCACTGTGCTCGCGGCCAGCTTGTAATCATAGCCGTGCGAGGCTGTTAGTTCTATTTCCCCTACAGGCACCATCACTGTGCATTGTTGATCGCAGTGGAAATAATGGGTTTCATGGTCCGCTTGTGCAGCATCAACAAAATCGTCGCCGTGCATGCGGCTATTATCAGGCCCATAGTGGCGGCCATCAGCAGCCAACACAGAAACCCGGCTAGCAAGCGGCTTGCCCTTGCCGTCTTTAAGGCTAATTTCAACCGGCACTACGGGCTGTTTGTAAACCCGGTTTTTCGCTTTAATCTGTTGTCGTTCACCGCCCACAAACGTGTGGTATATCAGGTTAAGGCCACCGGCTTCGTTGCTGCTATAAACAAGGTGCGTATCATCCGGGCTAAAGCGTGTCTGCCATATGTCAAAATCACCAAAAGTAAGCGGGAGCGGGTATTTGCCCTCTGCTGTCGCGATCCAGAGCTGGTGCCACTGGCGGCCACTATAGCTGCTGTAAATCATGCGCTTGCCGCCGTGGTCTATTTGCGGGCGGGTCGCCCATGTGGTTTCTTCCTCAAGCACCAGCTTGGGCGTGCCCTCACCGCTTGCCGCCACCGCCCATATATTACCCGTACCCCATGCAATTTCTTGGTTTGATACATAATAAACTGTTTTACCGTCTGGCGACCACGACGGGTTCACCGCATGGTCGGCCTGCGAATAATAATAGCGGTACGTATCAGAAACCCGCCCGGCAACAAGGGGCCTGTCGCCTGCAAGGGCAGTACCCGTAAAGCCCGCAATATAGATACCCAAATAGCCACTATCTCGGCTTGAGACATATACAATCTGTTTGCCGTCTGGGCTAAAGCGCGGCTCAAGGTTAACATCAGTGCCTTCTGTCAGCGCCCGCACACTGCCTGCCTGAACATCAAACACCATCAGGTTCAGGGCATTATGCTGCTGACGGGTAAAAACCACATAGTTACCGTCTGGCGACCAGTCAGGCTGGTAATCATAACCCGGCCCTGCGGTTAGCTGGTACGCTGTATCATCGCCAATCTTTTGCCGCCAGAGCGAGCCCTGCATCGTATATATAAGCGATTGCCCGTCAGGGCTAAAGCTGGCAGCAGACGGCCCGCTTGTAAGCTGTGGCATGTACATTTCGCGCCAATAATAGCTATGAGGGTGGGCAACTCCTGCCAGCACCGGTACCCGTGTTGGCTCTGCTGCCACGGGGCTTGTTATCAGGCTGCATACAGCCGCTATGCTCCATAATATGTTACGCCTGCGTATCATTTTTGCCCCCTTAGCCAAATTCTGTAAAAGCTGGCCCTTCCAGAACCATCATGCACTCGTCTGCGGCCTCTGTAAAACCAACCGCTTTATAAAAGGCCGCAGCTTCTCTATTGCTCGCATGCACACTAAGGCGCATGTATGTGGCACCCTGTGCCGCCGCACGCTGAATGGCAGCCGCCGTTAGCCTGCGCCCAACACCCAGCCCGCGTGCGCTATCTGCCACATACAGATCCTGCACATAAATGCCGGGCTTTGACCGCCACGTTGAAAATTCAAAAAAATACAGCACCAGCCCAACTGGCATCCCTTGCGAATAGGCCAGCATCACTTCAAAGGCGGGCTTATTAGAAAACCCATATTTCAAGAGGCTTTCGGGGGTGCCTTTATAGCCGCCCGGCTTGCCAAGCGCACAGGCAAGCTCAACCAGCATTTGCTGGATAACACCCACATCTTCAGCGGTTGCCTGTTGTATCTCTAGCGTCATATGGTCAAGCCAGACTAATGGCCCCTCTGCCTTTAAGGTCGAGCATGGTGCGCGCCTCGTCAGCGGTTGCAATACCGTAGCCCATTTCCTCAATGATGGTACGGATTTTTCGCACCTGCTCGGCGTTACTGGTCGCCAGCCTGCCGGGCGGAATGGTAAGGCTGTCTTCAAGCCCAACCCGCACGTTACCGCCCAAAATAACGCCCAAGGTTGCAAGCTCTATCTGGTGCCGTCCTGCCGCAAGTACAGAAAACTGGTACGCATCACCCAGCAAACGGTCTGCCGAGGCTTTCATCGCCATCAGGTTTTCAGGGCTCGCACCAATGCCGCCCATAACACCCAGCACAAATTGCACATAAAGCGGGGCCTTCACTTTGCCCTGTCGCAAATAGTAAGCAAGGGTTTCAATATGGCTCATGTCATAACATTCAAACTCAAAACGCGAACCGCCCTTTTCACCGAGATCAGCCAGAATATCTTCAATATTAGCGTAACTATTAGTGAACAGTGTGTGGCGTGTGGCCTCCAGCAGTTTCGGTTCCCAGTCGTGTTTCCAGTTCTCGTATTTGCGCTTGAGCGTAAAAATACCAAAGTTCATGGACCCCATATTAAGCGAGCACATTTCAGGGCTGATGGCCCGCGCGGGCGCAAGGCGTTCGTCCAGCGACATCAGCGAGCTACCCCCGGTTGAGATGTTCAGCACCGCATCTGTTGCCGCATCAATAACCGGGCAAAATTCCATAAAGTGCGCAGGGTCTGCGCTCGGCCTGCCATCTTCTGGTACCCGCGCATGTAAGTGGATAATCGCGGCCCCAGCCTTTGCCGCGTCAATAGAAGCTGCCGCAATTTCAGCAGGCGTTACCGGCAGGTGCGGCGACATGGTCGGTGTATAAATAGAGCCGGTTACAGCACAGGTAATGATAATTTTTCGAGGCATATTCGTTTCACCACAAATAACGCTTGATCTTGTTTGTTAACGCTCTATCATTTGATTATCTTATCTTATAAATGTCAAACATAGTTTTAATGAATGATACCATGACCCCAAAAGATGATACACCCAGAAATATGCTTACGCCGAATGACCAAAGCCCGGCCCCAAGCCCGTGGAACATGGACTGGAACCTGCTGCGCACCTTTATGGTTATTGCAGAACAGAACAGCATAACCGGTGCCGCGCGCTATCTGGGTCTAAAGCAGCCAACGGTGAGTAACGCGCTCAGGCGGCTTGAAACCATGCTGGGGTGCCAGCTTGCGCAGCGCGACCCGCGTAATTTTACGCTCACCCGCCACGGCAAGGCCCTGTACCATGAATGCCGGGAAATTTTTGGCTCCATCACCCGCCTGCCAAACCTGCTTTCCAGTATGAGCGAACAAGTTGAGGGCCATATCACCATTTGCATGACAAGCCATGTCATGACCCCGCTGCTGGACCAAGCGATTGCAGCCTTTCATAAGGAAAACCCGCTAACCTCTTTTTCAATCTCGATCCAAAGCAGCCATAATGTGGTCGAGACAGTGCTTTCAAAGCAGGCAACCTTCGGCGTATGCCTGATGCGCGACAAGCGCCCTGAACTGGAGTCTACCCTTTTTTACCGCGAACATTTTGGCTTTTTTTGCGGCCCCACACACCCGCTTTACGGCAAGGAAAACCTGAAGCTTGAAGACATGCGCGACTTTGAGCGTGTCAGCTTTTCAACCGATGACCTGGGCGGCTTGCTGCACCCTGTCGCTGCCGTCAGGGCCCAGGCCCAGTTTAGCGACAAAGTGGCTGGTGTTTCCAATAACCTTGAGGAAGTACGCCGCATGATTACGGCGGGCCTTGGTTTTGGGCCCCTACCCATTCATGTGGTAGAGCGCGACATTATAAACAAGCGCCTGTGGCAACTCCCACCCTACACCGGGACCCCCGCTGTTGATATATTTCTGGTAAGCCACCCAAAGGCAAACCTGAACGCGGCCGAGGCTGCCTTCCTTGAGAGCCTGACAGGCCTTATTAAAAAAACATCTCTCACGGCACGCACCTATGGCAGCCAAAAGATAAACCCTGAAAACAGCATGAAACAGAAAACAGCATGAAACCATCGCACCTTTTTTACCAGTCACGCCTACGCCGCCCGTTTCTTGACCGCGCCGAAGGCGTTTATATGTGGGATATTCACGGCAAAAAATATCTGGATGGCTCAAGCGGGGCCATGGTTTCCAACATTGGCCATTCAAACCCCAATGTGCTGGCAGCCATGCAGAAGCAAATGGCAAAGGCCACCTTTGGCTACCGCCTGCACTTTGAAAACGAAGCCGCAGAAAACCTGGCCGAGCGCGTAGCGGGCCTTAGCCCAGAGGGCCACGACAAGGTGTTTTTTGTCTCTGGTGGCTCAGAGGCTGTTGAAAGCGCTGTCAAACTTGCGCGTCAATATGCTGTCGCGAAGGGCGAAGATAGCCGCTACCGTGTTATATCGCGCCTGCCGTCGTATCATGGCTCTACCTTTGGGGCACTTGCCCTTACCGGCTACGCCCCTCTCAATGACCCCTTTAGGCCCATGTACAAGGATATGCCCAAAATACCAGCGCCGCGCTGCTACCTTGATACAGATAGCCTGACCAACCATGAGCGCGGCTTGCGCTACGCCAATATGCTGCAAGATAAAATACTGGAGCTAGGGCCAGAAACAGTTCTGGCTTTCATTATGGAGCCGGTGGGCGGTGCTTCAACCGGTGCACTAGTAGCCCCCGACAGCTATTATCAGCGTGTGCGTGATATCTGCGACGAGCACGGCGTGCAGCTTATTTACGATGAAGTGATGACCGGCGTAGGCAGAACCGGCGCCTTTCTGGCAGCCGAACACTGGAACATAAACCCCGATATTGTTGCGCTTTCAAAAGGCTTTGGCGCTGGCTATGTGCCGCTTGGTGCCGTAACAGCCAAAGACCATATTGTTGAAACAGTGCTTGATGCCGGTGGCTTTCAACACGGCCACACCTATGCAGGCAACCCTATTGCCTGCGCGGCAGGGCTTGCGGTGCTGCACGAAATAACCAGTAAAGGCCTGATGGAAAACACTGTCACGGTCGGCACCCTACTAAAACAGGGTCTTGAAGGCCTGATGACAGACTTTTCCTTTATAGGCGATGTGCGCGGCAAAGGCCTGCTGCTCGCGTTTGAACTGGTTAGCAACAAGGAAACCATGGCACCGCTCCCCAAAGATATGAACGCGTACCTCAAACTAAGCGACATAGCCTATGATAAAGGCCTGATTATTTACCCACGGCGCACCCGAGGCGGGTTTGAGGGCGACCATTTCCTTGTTTGCCCACCTATGATTTCAACCCCCGCCCATGTGGCAGAAATCCTTGAAACACTTACCGCCAGCCTAAAGCAGTTCGCCCATGAAAACGGCCTATGAAGGACATAAACCATGAAAGCATTTCTCTCAGATAAGCAAGCCGCACACTACCCAGAGCATTTTCTGGAAAATGGTGTTTTTGAACAAAACCCAGAAATGCCAGAGCGAATAAACCGGCTGCGCGCAGGTGCCCTTGCTGCTGGTTGCAGCCTGCACGAACCACAAAACCACGGCATGGGGCCAATCGCCAAAGTTCATACACCGGAATATCTGGCCTTTCTGAAACACGCCTACAAGCGCTGGGGGTATATCAAAGGTGCATCTGACGCTGTTATCCCCGACATTCGCCCCACCACACGGGATGGCCATTACCCCGCCTCTGTGGTGGCGCAGGCAGGCTATCATATGTCAGATGCTTCAAGCCCGATCACCGCCGACACATGGGACAGCATTTGCTGGAGCGCATGGACAGCGGTTGATACCGCCAATGCCGTCCTTACTGGCGACAAGCTGGCCTACGGCCTATGCCGCCCACCCGGCCACCATGCCAGCGCAGATATTGCCGGGGGTTTTTGCTATTTCAACAATAGCGCTATTGCCGCCGCACACCTGCAACAAAAATACCCGCGTGTTGCCATTCTGGATGTAGACCTGCACCACGGCAACGGCACACAGCAGATTTTTTATAACCGCGACGATGTGCTTACCGTATCGATCCACGCAGACCCGGTGCGATTTTACCCGTTTTTCTGGGGCCATGCGGCAGAGCGCGGCGCAGGGCGCGGACTTGGCTATAATATGAACCTGCCACTACCGCGCAAAACAGCCGATGCTGAATATCTGGCAACACTACAAACCGCCCTTACCCGTATTGAAGCCTTTGCACCTGATGCCCTTGTCATTGCGCTCGGGCTTGATGCTTCAGAGGATGACCCTTTTGGGGGCCTTAGCATTTCCCCTGTTGGCTTCCGCGAAATTGGCTGTATGATCGCCGCCAGCCTTCCTTGCCCCACTGCTGTGATACAGGAAGGTGGATATTTGAGTGATATTTTGGGACATAATTTAACACAATTTTTAAACGGCCTTGAAACACCATAACAGATAATCATAACAGGGCCGATCAGGAGCGAAACACTGTGACCACTAATACCTCAAAAGCCGAAAACATCCCATTATGGCTCGCCTTTCTGCCGCTTGTCAGCCTTATCTTGATGCTCACTGCGGCTGTTAGCCTTTTCGGCGACGGCGCAGCAGGCGGCCCCAACCAGCTTGCGCTTTTGTTTTCAGCTGCAGTTGCTGTCATTGTTGGCTTATCGCGCGGGCAAAAATATGCAGACCTTGAAAGCGCTATTATTGACGGCATTATGCTGGCAATGCGCGCCTGCCTTATCCTTCTTATGGTTGGTTCCATGATTGGTAGCTGGATGCTGGCAGGCACGGCGCCCGCTGTTATCCACCTTGGTCTCGGCGTGCTTGACCCCGGCTTCTTCTACCCGGCTACCCTTATTATTTGCGCTTGCGTGGCCGCTTCTATTGGTAGCTCGTGGACAACAGCGGCCACCGTGGGGCTGGCCCTTGTTGGCATTTCAAACATTCTGGGCCTTTCGCCGGAAATTACCGCCGGTGCCGTTATTTCCGGTGCCTATTTCGGCGATAAAATGTCGCCGCTATCAGACACTACCAACCTAGCGCCCGCCATGGTGAACGTAGACCTGTTCACCCATATCCGTCATATGTTCTGGACCACAACCCCGTCCCTTATCATCTCACTTATCCTCTTTACCTGGATCGGCTGGGGCGGTGTAAACGGCGAAGGCACTGTAGAAAGCATTATCAAAACCCGTGCGCTGCTGGAAGAAAACTACAACCTCGGTTTTGTGGCCTTCATTCCGCTTATTGTTCTGCTTACCCTTGCCGTTAAAAAAGTGCCCGCTCTGCCAACCATTACCATTGGCACCGTTACGGGCTGTATCGTGGCTGTCCTGTTCCAGTTCGAGTCCACCCGTGCGTTCGGCGACAGTGCTGGCGACCTCAGCACACCGCTTGCCGTTCTTAAAGGCCTGTGGGCTGCCATGACACATGGGTATGTGGCCAGCACAGGTGATGCCACGCTCGACGAACTGCTATCGCGCGGCGGGATGAGCAGCATGCTCAGCACCGTATGGCTGATTATCTCTGCCATGTGTTTTGGCGGCGTTATGGAGAAAACCGGCCTGCTAACGCGCATTGTGACAGGTGCCCTAAAGCATGTGCGCGGCACTGGTTCGCTTATCATGACCACCGTGTTCACCGCTATCGGCATGAACATTGTAGCGGGCGACCAGTATATCTCCATCGTGCTACCCGGCCGTATGTATATGATGGAATTTGCGCGGCGCGGCCTTGCGCCCCAGAACCTGTCTCGTACTCTGGAAGATGCGGGCACCATGACCTCCGCCCTTGTGCCGTGGAACACCTGCGGGGCCTTTATGGCCTCCACCCTCGGGGTTGCAACCTTCGCTTATGCGCCCTTTGCATTCTTCAACATTATCAGCCCAATAACGGCGATCGTATATGGCTTCCTAAACATCAAGATTACCAAACTTGATGAAAGTGAAACGGCCTAAACGGCGTTTAAATATCTGGTTGAAGGTCGCGATACCTTCAGCCAGAACCATTAAGGTGGCTCTTTTTTTAGGTGTACATTTACGCTTAAAAAGCTTCGATCTGTTCCATAACACTTGAAAGCATTGGCATTAAGGCCATTATTTCGGCCTCATGACGACGCCATTTTTCAGCGTGTGGCTGTGACAGTGTGGTTCTGGAAAGCGGCAAGGCCCCAGCGGCAGGGGCCTGCGTACCGTGCACCTGAACGCCAAGCGCTTCAGTAGCAGATGCTAGGGCGCCTTTAGGATCCCGAATGAACTGGTCATAGGCGAGGGTGGTAAACCGGCTTCTATCTAGCCCCTTTAACCCCTCCATAATCGCAAGGTTACTGGCAGCCCACTGAAAGGCTGCAATTTCGGCAAGTGGTTTACCGGCCATATTCTGCCACCCCCGCGGTAATACAAAACACCATGCAGGCAAAGGCCAGCCCGGCAGATCACGGAACGTCACAAAGCGGCCTGTTTGCAGGCCAACTGTCCATGCCTCTATCAAGCTGGAAACCGTTTGGCGTGGGTCGCGGTGCAAATAAAGGAAACGCGCGCGGGGAAAAACCTTCAACAGAAAAGCTATATTCAGCGCATTACGCGGTGTTTTCTCTAGAAAGCAAAACGCCGGCGGCCTGTGCGCTGGCGGCAGAGCAAGATATGGAACACCCTGTTGGCTGCGCAGTAAATATAAAAAACAGCGACGCATAGCGTCACTAGTGGCATCGTCTGCATGCGCTGCGGTGAGGGTCATGGAATCCAGTTCTGCGTTCTCTGCTTTCAGGTGCGGGAACGCCCGAAACACCGCATGGCTTTCACCGCCAATTGTCCAGAAGGGGTCGTGCTGCGCGAGCTGTTCGAACAAAAGTGTACTGCCAGAGCGCGGCGCAGAAAGAATAATAACCGGGCTGGCAAGCATGTTCAGCACATCACCCGCGCTTAACCCGCTTGTGGCACGGCGTGCAGCGCTTATAAGGTCTGGCGGTTGTTGCATGCCTATTGCCCCCTAGTCAGCGCTAATGCGCTTCGGGGAAACAGGTGCACGGGATTTTTAGTCGGTCGATCTCGACACAGGCTTGCGGGCTGCACGCAACACCGGGGTGTACTTTGTCGCTGCAACAGCAGCGTTCCCAAGGGAAAACCCAATCAAGAATCAAATGCACCCGGTCTTCTGTGCCGCCGTTTACAACAGCATGGGTGCGCCGGTTATTAATCTCGTAGATTTCGCCTTCCTTCATCGAGAGAGCTTCCTGCCCCACCTTAAAAACAACCTTGTCGTTCGTGATAATTGGCACATGAATGCGGTGCGAATGCGCCAGAGAAAAATTCATATCCTTATGCTCCGCAATCTCCCCGCCTGCGGCAAGCTTCACCAGATTAACGCGGATAAAATAGCCCTCCACCCGCCGGCCGAACTTGGCCAAAATAGCAGGGGATGCTTCGTAACAATCAGCAATCATCGCAAAAAGTTGCCGCAGCGCAGGGGCAAAAAGGTTATAAGCTGGCTTAACTGTTGGGTTGATATGGCGAAAATCTTCATCATACACCAGCCCGATAGCCTGTGTGCTTTTATGCACTTCATAGCGGTTTTGGCGGGTATCTTCGAGCGACCAGTGCTCAGGTGTCAGTTGCAGAACAAGGTCTTTCAAAAGCGACATATCTGCCTCGCCGTGCCGCAAAAAACTGCCATCAAAATTCATGAAATTCCCCAGCCTTGCCTGCTTTAATCTCTGTGTGGCGTATCGATAACAAGAACCACATCCTTATAGTCAGGCTATATAAGGCTGGAAACCAAGTCCAGATATTTTGGCGGGATGGTCTGAAAGCTTTAAGGGATTTGCCCAGCCCTAAAAACGGTCCTACTCGCCCAACGCGGTTTACATAACTCGTAATTGCATTTCTGGCCCGGTGGCGTTAACACTCTATAACCGTTCAATAATGAGGCTACGGATTGTGCGTTTCCTGTATTTACTGCTTTTCCTGTCACCGCTACCATTTGCGAGCGCACGCCCTGTTTGGCAATATATGTGGGTGATCTTCATTGGCTTATCCGGCATTATCTATACACTCAGATGGAAGGCCCTGAACACAGCCAACCTGCCAAAAGCATTTTATTTTCCCGTTAGCGCCACGCTTTTCCTGGTGTTTTGGGGTGGCTTGCAGGTTATCAACGGCTGGACACCCTCGCCCCACGAGACAATTGGCACCAGCCTGTTTTTCTTCACCTATCTGGTGTGGTTCTTTTTGGTTTTTAAAAGCTTCAAGCGCCGACATGATGTGCCCAAGCTGGTCCTGATGCTCGGGCTTATAATCACAGTATACTGTATTTACGGTCTTATCGTTTATTTTACCGGCAATGAAACCATTCTTTGGTACAAAAAGTGGACCAACCACGAATCCTTAACCTCGACTTTTGTGAACAGGAACAGTTTCTCAACGTATGTCGGTGTGGGTTTTCAGTGCATGATGGCCTATGCTCTTTGGACATACACGCATAAAAACACTATTCACTTACCCTTCAAAGAGCAGTTCATCCAGTTCCTGAGCAAAGACCTGACAAAAACGGTTATTATTGTTTTATCGCTAATCACGCTCCTCTCAAGCCTATTCCTAACAGCCTCAAGAGCAGGTATTATAACGAGCCTTATCGGCGCGGCACTGTTAATTCTTTTCTCAACTTTAGGCACTTCCTCTCATCATACTGAGGGGCCAAACCCTACAAAAAAATACCTCCTTCTGGCAGGCTTAGCAGCCATAGCTCTGTTAACCTTCAGCATGAGTGGGGATTTGTTTAGCAAAAGGATTGAAGCTGTTGGTGACAATGATATGCGCTTTCTAGCCTACCCGCTTATGATCGACGCCCTAGAAAGCACCCCAGTGAAGGGGACGGGCATAGGAGCCTTTGCCGAGGTGTTTGCCCAGTACCGCATAGACGCAATGATTTTGCCTTTCAACAAAGGCCATAATGATGTTCTCGAAATCCTGATGACCGCAGGCCTAATTGCAGGCACACTGTTTGTTCTATCGTTTATATTTATTACCATCTGGATATTTTTAAAGGCATTGAAAAATTCTGAGTATAAAATTTTCCTGCTACTTGGGGCGTCTGTATCCGTGCAGATAGGCCTGCATTCCCTTGTGGATTTTTCACTGCAAATGCCTGCTATATCTTATCTGTATATCACCCTATTAAGTGCTGTTGCTTTTTTAATAAGCAGAAGTCGCTATCAGACAAAATCTTATTGATCGCATGAGTTCTATTCGTGCCTACTGGAAGAATTTTTGCCAGACCTTTAAGAATATCAAGGCATTAGCAACCATCACAACGCCGTAAATGGTGGGAATTGTTGCCAGTTCAGCCCGTCCTAAAACCGAGAGGCCAAGGAATGTTGCCATCGTCACATTCTGCACACCCAGTTCAACACTCACTGTTACACTTTGTATGCTAGACAAGCCAAACCTGCGGGAAAGAACAAGCCCCACAGCCATCCCTGCAAGATTAAGAATAATGGCAATTGGTGCCACATCCAGAAAAACAGATGTCACCAACTGTTTATTAACAGCCATTGAAAATGCGATGATCGAGAGCAATATGCCAAGGGCAGCAGGCCTCAGTAACACAAGGACCGTGGCGGCCTTCTTCGGCGCAGAAATACGAAACCCCATCCCAACCAAAACCGGTATCGTAGAGAAAAGAAACAGGTTCCCTGTTAAGCTTGCCAAATCAGGCATGTGGGTATCTGGCACCACATCGAGATATTGTAACGCCACAGAAATAACCAGCGGCCCGGTTACAACAGTAATAAGCGTCGACAGGGCCGTGATCATAATCGACAGGGCCACATCGGCCCGGCCATAAAAGGTGAGCGCATTAGATGTAATACCACCAGGGCAGGCCGCAATTACAATCAGGCTAAGGGTTAGAACAGGCCCAAGCTGGGCCGCCCATGCCAGCGCAACAGCAATGATGGGGAGCAACAGCACTTGAGCGCTGACCGCAATTAGAATTGCCTTCGGAAAAACAAGACTGCGGGTAATATCCAGTATACTAAGGGAAAGCCCCAAGCTGAACATGATGGTAACAAGGCCAAACGGCAACAGATAGCCCGAGACAAAATCTATCGTTTCGGGCGATAGCTCAAGCACGGCTTTGCCCCCTTAAGATCAACCTGATATTTCCCCGGTGGCGGAGCCTTTTTGTGCACGGCTCAAACGGTTCAGAAGCCCCATCAACACTTCACGTTCCTGATCTGAAATATCTTCCATCGCAGAAGCAACCCATTTTGCATAATCGCTGGCCATTTCTTTATGAAGCGAGCGGCCTTTCGCGGTTACAGTAACCTGAAAGCTGCGCCGGTCATCAGGGTTCAGGCGGCGCTCAATAAGGCCTTCTTTTTCCATGCGGGTCAGAAGTGCAGAAACACTGCCAGCCGTGTCTAGCAAGCGCCGGGTAAGTTCACCAACCTGCAACCAGTCTTCGCTTGCTTGGCAGAGCTGCGACAACACATCGAAGCGGGAAAGGCTTTGACTATGCTTGTTCTGCAATTGCCCACCAATGTTACGTTCCATAGATTTGTAACACTGCAACAATTGATGCCAGGTAGAAATTGCTTTTGAACTATATTTACTCATAGTGGCTTTCGTTATTTTATATGATGGATCATATAAAGATATATCATATTTACACATCTAAAGTAACTGACTTTATGCCGCCTGTTTCCATGCTTTTGTTAGAAGCTTAGGCACAACAAGCGTATTTAAAATCATGATAAGGCCGTATAGGGTCGGCGTGATTGCCAAAGCCATATCATCCAGAACCGTTAGGGTTAAAAATGTAGCTACCGTGGCATTTTGCACGCCCACTTCAATACTTACCGTCATACGGTCTTGCTCGTTTAGCCCACCAGCCCTTGCAAGCAAATACCCGCCAAGAAGGGCTGATATATTAAGCACAAAGGCCGCTGGCCCTGCCGTTGTTATATTATCGAGCAACAAATCTGCGCTGGCATAAAGGGAGAAACCAATAACGCTCACCAAAACGATAAGTGCGACCGGGCGCAGCCAGATAACCAAACGATCTGCAAAAGCATTCAAGAAGCGGCGTAGCACCATGCCAAGCGCCACAGGTATAACGGTCATTTGAAAAAGCTTCATAAAGGTATTAAGCGGCGAAAAGGGCGGTGCATCACCGCTGCCTAAATAATGATCGAGAATAACACCCATAAGAATAGGTATAGTGACAATTGTCACCAAACTGGAAATAACCGTAAGCGATACAGACAAAGCAACATTGGCACGAACAGCAAAAGCAATAGCATTCGATGTTACACCACCGGGGCAGATTGCCAGGATCATCAGGCCAACAGCCATTTCTGGCGGCAAATGAAATGCCGCCACCACAGAAAGGCCAAGCAGCGGCAATAAAATCAACTGGCCCAACACCCCAAGCCCCAACCCGGTGCCTTGCTGCCCAACCCGTTTAAAATCCTTCAAGGTCAAAGACAACCCAAGGCTAAACATAATGGCGATCAGGCCGATGGGCACCACCGCTGTATTTATGAAATTGATTTGTGCGTCACCCATTTTTCTACCCTAACAACTATTGGCGCTATTCTTTATAGTACACAGAGGCTGCTCTCGGTATCACTTAGATGCCGCCCCTAAAACAGGCCTGACACAGTATTCGAGAGCAATTATCGCACATGCTTTTACGAATTAAGCACCCCACACATCAGACATCAGACGCACAAAGTTTTTCCCCAGAATTTTCTCAATACGAGCAGATGAATGCCCATTTGCATAAAGTATATCAGCGATTTTTTGGAACTGGTCTGGACCCTGAAGGTCTTCCACGAAAGGTACCACGCCCATTTTCTCGCCTTTTGCCGAAATACCCGCCGCTTGCCTGCTCGCAATTTCTTTATCAACCATGGCATGAAACGCCTGCATATCATCGATCTTGGTTGTGCCGCCGTCCGTTCCAATACCAACATGGTCCTCGCCGCACACATTCACTGCGTGCTCAATATGCCTCACCACATCCATCGTGTTCGGGAAGCTGTCTTCTTTCAGAAACGGCATGAAATATATACCAACAACACCGCCTTTATCTGCGAGCAGCCTTAATTCTTCATCGGTTTTATTACGCGGCACATTAGATAGCGCACGGCAGCCAGAATGCGTAATACTGATAGGGCCATCTGAAATGCGAATAGCATCCAGACATGTTTGTTCGCCGCTATGAGATAAATCAACAAGGGTGTTTGTTGCATTCAGGCGCGCAACCACGTCGCGGCCAAATTCGCTAAGCCCCCTGTTTTCAGGTGCCATGGAACCATCACCGATCTGATTGGCGATATTGTAGGTAAGCTGAATGATTTTAACACCTAGCCCTGCGAAAATATCGACACGCTCTGCCTTGTCGCCCATCATCGCAGCATTCTGGAAGCCTTGAATGATACCAATTTTCCCTGCCTGCTTGGCTGCAAGAATATCGGCCACACTTTCCACTTTCAGCAAATACTCAGGGTTCCGTTTAATCATGTCATTGCACCGGGCAATGGTCTGAACCGAATATTCGAAAGGCTCCATTGGCCCATCAACATAGCCAATTGTCATATTGACCGCCGTAGTGCCTGATGCAAGGGCATCCTTTATTGCGCGCTCGCCCAGTTCCATCGTGTCGCGACCTTGCTGCCCGCGCTTATTGGGGTCGCTAACACCGCCCAACGCATTAATAACAATGGCATCAGCCAGCCCCGGCCAGCGGCTTTGGCCTGCAAAGGCCGACACACCCGACATGGCAACCGGCATTGCAGCAAGGCCAGCGGCGGCCGCTTTTAAAAACTGACGTCTTTCCATTTCTCTCATGTCATTCCCTATCAATGTTCAAAACTGGCTATGTGCGTGGTAGCACTGATCGCAGCCCAAAAGCAGAAACCTGCTTATCCCCGGTATATTTGAGGGAAAGGAATATCCCTTCCCTCATATTTCAGCCTAAAAATCGTAACCGAGCGTAAGGCCTATTGTGCGTGGCTGCGTTGTCAGTATCCGGTCAGGAATACCCGGGCGCGTCTCAACAACCCAATCTACAGCTTCGCGTTTATCAAAGATGTTTTTCGCATAGATGCTGGCATGCCAATTATCACCGCGCAGGCCAAATTGGGCATTTGCCAGAACAAAACCACCCCATTCGCGGTCACTTGCGACACGCTCTGCCGAGAAAGTTGTATTGGCTTTGCCGGTGTAGGAGAAGTTCATGTTAGCAGAGGCTTGATACCCGCCAACTTCAAAACGCTGTTCAAACACAGCACCCGCTGAAAACGGTGATGTATCGGGCAGGCGTTCGCCTTTCCGGCCAGCTTCCGGGTTTGTCGCTGCGTCAACAGCATCTTCAGCAAGGGTCTGGTCTGCCAAAGACAGATTCAGGCTTGCAGAAAAGCCTTCCAGTGCATCCGGGCGAAGAACAGTTTCCAGCTCAATCCCGTACAGTTTAGCCTTTCCAGAGTTTGTTACATATTCAAATGCCTGATTGGAATCGAGCAGCGACGTTTGAATATCTTTGAACTGCATGTAATAAACAGCACCGTTAAAAGTAAGCTGTTTATCCATAAACTGGGTTTTCCAGCCAAACTCATAGTTATCAACAAAATCAGGATCGTACCCAACCGGCACATCTGCACCTGACGCCGTTTGCAAAGACGGCCTGTTTGGTCCGCCGCGGCGGAAACCTTGTGAGAACGTCAGGTATGTCAGCACATCGTCTGACCATTCGTAGAACGCCTGAAATTTACCCGCAAACTTAGTACCTGATTTATAGGATAAAGGATCAGCAAGACCGCCCGGCACACCAAACGGCGTGGCAAGCTCGTTTGTCTGCGACCAGCTTGTCATTTCAAACAAACGGCCACCGGCCACGATGTTAAAGCGATCACTTACCTGATAGCTGACCTCACCAAAAATGGCTTTATTGGTGTTTTCAACGTCAGTGCGTGTATCAAAGAACTTGCTTGCGTTTTCAGGCACAAGCCCTGTCTCTGGGTCGGTTATAAACCCTTGCGAGAGAGAGCCGCGCTTGTGCTTCTCATAAAACACACCGGCTATCAATTGCAGTGGGCTATCAAAAGACGAGGCAAACCGTGCTTCGGTTGAATAGTTCTTTTCAGGGCCTTTCTGGTTTATCGATGCTGATTGTCCCGGTGGCACAAACTGAGATACGTCAAACACATACAGCGCCTCACGGTCAAACAATGAGCCAGTAACCGTAAACACACCCGCGTCAATTGTATGGTCAAGGGTCACGTTATACATGGTCAGGTCATCAAAGAATGGCTCTTTAATGGTACCCAAACGGCTGTCACCCGCTTCCGTTACATTGCCGGAATCGCCAGCCTCGGTTTTATGATGGTAGATCATGCCGCTGAGCTTTGTGCTATCGCTCATATCAAAAGCGACCTGAACGCGGCCACCCTTTGTTTCCAGCGTATTTGTGTTTTCAGCACCAAGTTCTGGCAAATCCACATAGCCGTCTACATCACGGTAAAAACCAACGGCGCGGATCGCCAACTTGTCTGCAATCACAGGCACATTGACCATCGCATTCAAACTCAGGGCTTCGCCTGCATCTCTAGAGCGGGTTGCAATATCCCCCTCAACAGACGCTGCAAATGCGCTCGAATCTGGCTTGTTGGTGATATAGCGAATAGTACCGCCCTGCGAGCCAGCACCGTACAGCGTGCCTTGCGGGCCGCGTAATACTTCAACACGTTCCATATCATAAAGGGCAACATCTGTTTGCTGCACATTAGCGCCGATACTGCTCAGGAAAGGTACTTCATCAAGATATACACTTACTTGCGCCGCACCTGAAAGGCCTCGAATCTGGATTGTCTTGTTACTAGGGCCACTGTCCAGAACATTAAGGCCAGCAATCTGATGCGCAAAATCATCCATACCAACAGCATTAATCTGGCTAAGTGTATCAGCGCCAATGGCTGAAATATTATACGGCGTATCCTGTACTGTCGCCGCCCCGCGCTTTGATGCCGTTACCGTTATCTCTTCGAAATCAGCTGCGCCTTTATCACCAGCTGCAAAAACAGCCTCACCGGAGGCCAACAGTGCAACAGAGCTAATCGCAATAAGCGAAACCTTTGCTCGGCTACAGTATGCAAACGACCTTTTAAATTTCCTCATAATTTCCTCCCTAGGAATATTTATAATTTACTGGACAGCCAGGTATGTGATGTATCTTAAACCAAGTTACAAAAGGCCTGCCCTTGCTCCGGCACAGACCAATGATTTTCTAATCCACTTCAGGCCACGGCATTGCCGGAATGCCCTGATGCTTGTAATCTGCACGGTAGAATTTTTTACCGCGCTTAACAGTGAGCGCAACGCTGCGAAAATTCTTTACATCTTCGAGCGGGTTCGCTTCAAAGAAAGCAAAGTTTGCCAATTTGCCAACTTCAATAGTGCCAACTTCTGCATCAACGCCCGTTGCTTTGGCGCCGTTAATGGTTGCAGCTTTAATAACTTCGGCTGGCGTCAGCCCTGCATATAGGGCGAGATTATCAAGCTCCATATTCAAAGCAGGGTACGGGTCATTTGCCTTGGATACACCGTCCGTACCTGCAGAAACAGGCACACCAGCCGCCACAAAAGCCTTCACCAGTTCCCCTGCAAACTCGCGGGAACATGTGCTTGGCTCCATGTCATCACTCGCTGGCGGATACACAAACAGGGTTGCATCAAAGACTGTACCTGCCTTTTGCAAGGCTTTGATGTATTTCAAGATCACAGGGTTATCAGCCTTAATAGCTGTAATATCAGGCCGCTTGTCATGGTATGCAGCACCCGGCTTTGCAGCATACTGCGCAACCATGCAAACATGAGAAACAGCGACTGCACCACCTTCAACTGAATCAAACGGCGTTGCAGGGAAAACCTGCGCATGTGTCCACACAGGGATGTTTTGCCGCTTTGCTTCCTTCATGATACTGCGCACAAGACTGCCGGGTAAGTTTGCATAAATCTTCACACCTGACGCCCCTGTGCCCCGCGCTTCTGCAACCGCAATTTTCAGGTCTGTCTCTTCAGTGATACCATTCATCCACGGTATTTCGCCGGGGGTTTCACCAAGCCCTGAGGCAAAAGTTCTTGGGTCTTTAAAAAAAGAAGGCCCCGCCATAAGCGACGAATATTTTATATCAGGCGACGGAATTTCATTAATAAGCGAGGCCCGCGACAGATCTGCTAGCGAGCGAACATCCCCCGCCATGTCGCGCACTGTGGTTACACCAGAATAGATAAAGCGCTTTAGATATGCGGCAGCGATATCAGCAGCAGGCAGGGTTGCGAGATGAACATGTGTATCAATCAGGCCCGGTGTTAAATACCAGTTGCCTGCATCCACGACAGAAGCACCATCCACCTTCAGTGAGGCAAGGTCAGACATCGAAGCAATACGGGCGATCTTCTCGCCTTCCACTACAATTGCTAGATCAGTTTGCAAGGCGTCTGATTTACCATCAGCCATTTTGACATTTGTGTAAATAACAGTAGCTGTTTCCTTGCCTGCCATTTTGGCAATAGCTGCTCTCATTTTTTCAGGATCAGGGCGGCCAAGGTTGTCCTTACTGTCCGCTGCTGAAGCCGCCACCAAAAGTAAAAGCGCAAGACCCGCCGCAACAAAAGATTTTATCATTATTTCCTCCCATCTTAAACTCAGGGCAGGCCACTTTTGAGTCAAAGCAGCAAGCCAAGTGTTTTAAGCTTAAAGTATTTGTTACTTATAATTATATTACATGTCAACTATTTATATATAACAATAAAATATTAACGCCATTTCAGAGAGCACAGAATGAAATTGCTTGTTTTGGCGGGGGCGGCCACTAGAAGCGCTGCACCCTGCCTTTACCAATAAGTACCTTCAAAGCAGAGGCCGGTCAAAAAGCCTACCAGCGTCACCTTTGCAAAAAGTATTATCCGTTAGGGGCAAGAAAGCAGGCTAAGCAGCAACTTTATTTCGTTTATACTTTCTGGAGCTGATAGCAAGTAAAGCCAACGCCGCCACTTCTGCTAAAAAGACCAAATATGTATACTGGCCTGCAAATAGGGAAAGGGCTGAAAAGGTAGTAATAACGAGACAAAAAACCAGCAACGTGCGCTTTGGTCCGCTCGCCGCCATCAGCATATGATGCAAGTGATCTCGCCCTGCATAAAAAGGGCTGGCCTTACTAATCTTGCGCGAAATAACAACCCGCAAACAATCTAGCGTTGGTAGCGCCAGCCACACAAAAATTGTGTCAGCATAAATAGTGATGTTAGCCCCAACATTGTAGGTCAGAATTGCAACAGACCCAACGAGCAGACCAAGCGCATAAGCACCGCCGTCGCCGAGGAAAAACTCACCCTTCATATTGTACACAAACATCACGCCTAATGCAGACGCCAGAAAGAGACAAATCGCTTGCCGGTGCGGATTTGTTGCAACCAGCGCCATAATAAGAAACAGGATAAGGCTCATGCCAATAACGCCGCCGTTGAAGCCGTCCATCATGTTGAAGGCAATCACCAAGGTCATCAGGCATATAATTGTAAAGATACTGCCAAAAACCGGGCCCAGCGTAGTTGTAAACCCAAAAGACCAAATAAGCTGATCCAGACGCAGCTCAGGAACCCAAAAGACTAATAGAGCAGAAATCGCCGCAATGGCCAAAAGGCGTATCTGCCAGCTAAGTTGCAATTTATCATCCACAAGGCCAAGAACACCGGCCAAAATAGTGCACACACTCACACCCACCATCCTTGAACTTGCATCAAAGAGATAGTTGTTAAGAAGCATAAAAATCGCCAGAGAGCCAACCATCAATGCACCCACAAGCGGTGTTGGTAATTTATGGCTTTTGTGCGCTTCATTTTTAGGATCATCCATAATCCCTAAAAGCTCGCCAAAATACCGTGCGTTCAGCGCGATAAGAAGCACAGTCATAATACCAAGGTATGCAATGATAAGGCTCATGAAAAGGTCCCTAAAACTCTATCTGTCGAATTATCATAATATCGCACAAGTGATTATAGATAAACAGTGCGTCAATTACCATTAAATTCAGGCACACCCTGTGTTCCTTATCACAGAAATTGAGCCCTACAGTATAATCACTCGTTAGCCCCAAATCCCTCTAGTATCGATGATGATTTTTTCGGCGCGTTTATTAGGTGGCAAGCGCTTGAAAGGCTTATGGTCCACTAGTAGCACAAGAATGTCTGCCCTCTCAACGGCTTCAAGTGTGTCTGTTAGGGTAATGGGCAGGCCCGCCAGACTTGCGGGTAGCTCGCTGATATTTGGCTCAACCGCCAACATGGTACAGTCAAGCTCACCAGCAAGCTGTACCGTAATATCAAGCGCCGGGCTTGACCTGAGGTCATCAATATCCGCCTTGAAGGCGAGGCCCATAAAAGCAACGGTTGGGCTTTTAAACCGGCTAACCGCGCGCTTGACCTTATCGATTATCACAAGCGGCTTACTGTCGTTTACCTCGCGTGCAGTGCGGATAAGTCGCGCCTCATTTGGTACAGCATCGACAATGAACCACGGATCAACCGCAATACAGTGGCCACCCACACCGGGGCCGGGCTGCAGGATGTTCACACGTGGGTGCTTGTTCGCAAGTGCAATTAGTTCCCATACATCAATATCAAGCTTGTCTGCAATGATTGATAACTCGTTCGCAAAGGCAATGTTCACGTCGCGGAACGCATTCTCAGAAAGCTTTGCCATTTCTGCCGTGCGGGCGTTTGTCAGGTAACAATCACCGTTTACAAACAGCTCGTAAAGCGCCTGAGCACGCTCTGCACACTCATCGGTTATACCGCCGATAATACGGTCATTTTGCACAAGCTCGATCAGCACCCGGCCCGGCAGAACCCGCTCTGGGCAGTGGGCTGCGAAGTAAGCTTTGCCCGCACCACCTGCTACCGCAAGATCAGGGCGCTCTTCCTCAAGCCATGCCACCATCTTGTCGGTTGCGCCCGGCGGAATGGTCGATTCAAGCACAATCAAGTTGCCCTCCCGCACAAAGGGGGCAATCGACCGCGTAGCCGCCTCAACATACGTAAGATCAGGCACGTGCCCATCCATAAACGGCGTTGGCACTGCAATGATAAAGGCATCAGCTTCTGCAGGTACTGTTTGTGCTTTCAAGCTGCCGTTTGCCACCACACCTTGAAGAAGACCGTCCAGATCAACCTCAACAATATGGGCTTTGCCACTATTGATAGATTTGACAGCTTTTTCGCTAACGTCAACGCCTGTCACCTTGAGGCCGGTTTTGGCAAATACCGCAGCCGTTGGCAGGCCAATATAACCAAGGCCTATCACACATAAACTTTTAAAAGGTTGCACGCTTTATGGCCTCCAGAATTTGTTTTGCAGCCGTTCCGTCCCCGTAAGGGTTATGGGCTTCTGACATGGTTTTATAGTGTGTGGCATCATCGAGCAAGCGGGATGCTTCATGAACAATCACATCTGTATCAGTACCGACAAGTTTCACGGTGCCGGCGTCCACCGCCTCGGGGCGCTCGGTCGTATCCCGCATCACCAGCACAGGCTTGCCAAGCGAGGGCGCCTCTTCCTGCACGCCGCCAGAATCCGTCAAAATAATATGGCTGCGGTTCATAAGATAGACAAAGGCCGGGTAATCTTGCGGGCTAATCAAGTGTACATTGGCACTGCCACCAAGTGCCTTGTGTACAGGGCCTTTTACATTTGGGTTCAAATGCACGGGATAGAGAATTTCTGTATCAGCCCGCTCAGCAAGGGCTGCAAGGGCTGTGCACATATTCTCAAAGCCCTTACCAAAGCTTTCACGCCGGTGGCCTGTCACCAAGACTAGTTTTTTCTCAGGGTTGAGGAAAGAGAACTGCGCCTCAAAGGCCTTGACGGTTTCTGCATTACCAAGAATGCGATCACGCGCCATAAAAAGCGCATCAATCACCGTGTTGCCCGTTACTGTAATTTTACTGTCGCTAATGCTTTCGCGCAGCAAATTACGGCGCGACCCTTCTGTCGGCGCAAAACAAAGGCTGGATAAGTTATCGGTAATCAGCCTGTTTGCTTCCTCGGGCCACGGGGAATAAAGATTATGGGTCCTGAGGCCCGCTTCTACATGGCCGATGGGGATTTTCTGATAGTAAGCAGCCAAGGACGCTGACATTGTGGTATTGGTATCGCCGTGCACAAGCACCATATCAGGCTTTTCAGCCTCTAAAACTGCGGTAAGGCCGGTTAATATACGTGCGGTAACGTCCGCTAAGCCTTGCGCCTCTTTCATCACGTTCAAATCATGATCAACCCGAACATCAAAGAACCCCAGTACCTGATCGAGCATATCCCTATGCTGTGCTGTAATGCACACGCGGTTATCAATAGCTGGGTCAGCTTCCAGCGCATGCACAACAGGCGCCATTTTGATCGCCTCAGGCCGCGTTCCAAAAATTTGCAGGATTTTCATTATTTTTCCCGGGCTGAAAATTTAGACTGGTAAAAATCAACTAAAATTTGCGCCATCTTATTGGCCAGAGTTTTCCTGTCAAATGCTTTCGCCAAATCCGTGCCTGCTTTTCCCAAGCTTATTTGAAGCGCTTCGTCATTTCTCAGGGCTTGTATGGCTTCGATCAAGGCCTTCTCATTTTCAGGTTCAAAATAAATACCTGCTGCATAGTGCTCAATTATTTCCCGCGCCTGCCCGTCAACCCCAAGCAATATGGGCTTATTCATTGCTGCAGCTTCAAAAATTTTTGACGGGATTACTGTTTTAAAAGTATCCGATTTCCTTACCCGCGTTGATATCCCCTACCGTAATGACGTCATTTGCACTGACATCAGCGCCCGAAAGCTGGAAGGTACCACTTGTCACTGTTAAGGTATCAATCCGGACGGACGCAAGACTATCGCCTGTGTCCACATCCGCGAAGTTGAAATCTGCAGCGGTCAAGACGCGGGCGGCATCCTCAGCGATCGTGATGTCAGCATTGGCTGCCGTCGGCGCATCACTGGCTGCTGTAACCGTAACATCTAGTGTGCTTGGTGCGGCTGCAAAGTCAGTACCATCATTCACGCTGAACGTGAACGTTAGCAGGTCGTCGCCAAAATCATTCGCCCCTGGCGTATAAACGAGGTTGCCCGCGTTGATATCCCCTATCGAAGCTGATGTCGCGGTCACCGGCTGTTGGGTTGTCACCCGGTGCATCGAAGGTGACGTTTTCCATCAAGGCCTCAACCGCGGCCGTGCTTGCATTAGCATTCAGTGTAATCACAAGGTTGGCGCCGTCTGCGCCGCCGGATGCGGTACCAATGGTTATTCCGCCATAGGTTACGGTGGTGCCGTTAAAGCCAATCTCACCCGCATTTGTTCCTACATTGAGGATCGATAATTCATCGCCCGCTAGCGTGCCTGCGACGGTCAGGACACTTCCATCAAAGTCGCCTTCAGGGTCGGTAAAAATAACATTACTATCGATCTGTACAGGGCCATCGCCCTCGGTAAAGCTCAGGCTGTTAAGCCCGGAAAGCACTGGTGCAGTCGTCATTTTTTTCCCCTTATCCCCCACATGAAAAAGGAGAATGCACTGTTGGCGTGTATTGTTAACAACTTTTAGTTTCTATAAATGAAAAAGCAAGCCTGATCTTTATTTTCCAATCATCAATAATCTCAGCCCATTGATGCAAGTTACGTTTTCAGACCAGTCACGTGGGTGGAGTTGCCGTGGAAGGTAAGAGGGTGTTAAATTTCAAACTGAGACACTACCCAGTTTTAAATGATGATACCCCTGCTAAGGCAGGCAATTTTGCACGCCAATTAACACGTAAACTTACTCCTCAACAATCAGGCTATAGCTTTTCTTCTGATGATCAGATGTCGATGGGTCCATAAGTTCAAGCTGTAACCACAACACCCAAGACATCAAGTTCTCATGCTGAAGGAAACTATAATGATCCCCAGGCATTAAGTAAACTTTGCACTCGAAACTCGTATATGACTTCCAGTATCGGATAGCCTTCTTCGTATAATCGTTTTGAGTCTGAAACAAGGTGATCGATAGTTCACTGCTTGATAAAGAGTGTGTTTTAAAGGCAGCATAGGCATTCACAAATACATCATACATATTTTGCAAATCCGAAACACCAATAGTGGCCAATGGCTTCTGATTACTGACCTGGCTGGCTAACTCTTCTATGCTGGCAGGAAGAGTAGCCCCCGGGTATCCTTCTGTTAGCTTTAGCAAGTCTCTGGAAAACTTTTCAAATATATCGCTCGCAGAGGAAGCCGCATCAAACTCACCTTCCATTTCCTCAATAATATCATAAGGATAGCTATCCAAAAGCCCAACAAAGCTCACTTCATCCTGATTTGCAGATAATAAACCTGCAACTTCATACGCCAACAAGCCACCAAACGACCACCCGGCAATACGGTAAGGGCCTTCTGGCTGAACAGATTTAATGGCGTTCAAATACCGTTTAGCCATATCAGGTACGCTGGATAAATTCTCACCTTCGGGCACGCGGATACCATAAACAGACAATTCTGGTGGCAATTGCTTCACCAGTGGCAAATAGCAGCTTACTTCACCGCCAATAGGATGAAGTAAAAATAATGGTTTATCTGCATGATTAGGATCGTTAGAAATCTGTAATGGAACTAAGCAAGGGTCATCCCCATAACGGGCAGAACCATCTGAGCCTATTTTATCAACCACAATTTTCGCCTGCTGGGCAACCGTCGGTGCCGACAGAAGTTCCACATAAGATAGCTGCACCTTAAAAGCCGTGGAAATCGCATCCATGAGGCGTACAGCTGACAGACTGTTACCGCCGTACTGGTCAAATGGCACTGCAACACTGTTGATGCTTTTAGTATCAACATCATCCAGCACCAGCTGCCATAAATCTAATATCTGCTTTTCAACATCACTGACAGGCGAAACCTGTTCATAACCGCTCACTAGTGCAGGCAATTCAAGATTCTTAAGCATCACCCTATCTATTTTTCCACTGCTAGATAGAGGTAAGTTTTCCAGATATTGAATACGGTTAGGAACCATATGTTCTGGCAGCGCCCGCCTCAAATAATCCTTTAAGCCAGCTTTATCAAAAGTACCGCTATTCGCCTCAACATATGCCACTATAACGGTATCACCGCTTTGGTTTAATTGGGGCAGTACCGCTACATTACAATCATCATAGTCAAGGATTTTTGCTTCAATCTCACCCAGTTCAACACGGTAACCACGAACCTTAACCTGATTATCCATCCGCCCGTGGAATACAATGACACCATTACTTCCTTTTAAATATGATACCCGGTCCCCTGTACGATATAATCGTTGGCGGCCCCTATTAGTCCCCATGTCGATAAGTGGGAATCTTTCCGCTGTTAGGCTATCGTTACCCAAATACCCAAGGGCTAGGCGTCTGCCCCCTAAAAACAGCTCCCCTTTCACGCCTTCAGGGACAATGTTACCGTTATCATCAAGAATATAGGCAACAACACCATCAAGAGGGCGGCCAATGGGTACAATAGAGCCATATTTTTGGTCACGCGTAACTTCATAAGTAAGTGTTGTAATCGTTGCTTCTGTTGGGCCATAAGCATTCATCAATTTCACGCATCCCAAGATGCTGTTTTGCCAAAGGCTGACTAAATCCGCGGTTAGAGCCTCACCGCCAACCAAAATCAGCCGAAGTTTCAAGAGGCCTTCAGGCACTTCTTTCCCGCGCCACGCTAGTAATATCTCCCGCAGGTAGGCAGGGGGAATATCAGCAACTGTAACATTTTCCCCATTGAGAAGCCTATAGAACTCACTTGGAGCCAGTAATTTTTCACCCACCATGACCAAGCTGCTACCACATGCCAGCGTTGGCAAAATCTGCTCTAATGACGTGTCCGTGCTGTGGGATGCAAACTGTAAAACAACATCACTATTTCGCAGGCTATATTTTTCTGCGATGATCCCCACGTGGTCCGCAATAGATGCGTGAGAAACCACAACCCCTTTCGGCTCACCTGTAGAACCAGATGTGAATATTATATAAGCTGCGCTTAACGGGTCAGCATGAAGTTCAATATCACTGTCACTCATTGCCCGCAAATGTTCCTCAATGTTTTCAAGAACAGCTATATGGCCTCGTTTCAACCCAAATGTAGCCACCTTTTCGTCAAAACGAGCCTGCGTAATCAGTAACCGCACAGAAGCATTTTGCAGAATTAACCGGCTTCTAGCCCCTGGGCTTTCACTGTCCAGAGGAAGCCAAACAGCACCAACCGACATAACCGCAAGAAGTGTGACGATACTATCAGCTCTGCGCTCCAAAAATACAGCGACAGTATCCTCTGCCCTCACGCCTTGTGATAAAAAATACCGCGAAAGCTGGTTCACTTTATTCATTAAATCTCGATAACTTAGCACATTTTCGCCGCACACAATGGCTGGTGCATCTGGGGTTTCCTTGGCCCGCGCACGTATAGCATCAAGCACTGGCACAGATGGCTTACTGATGGGTTCTTTGCCGCACCATTTCAATTGCTGTTTTTTTTCTTCTGGTGAAACGACTGTTTGGTTGGCAATCGCTGCTGATGGCTGACGTATCACTTCTTGCAGCAATGTCTTAAAATGCGCCATAAAGTCATCAATGAATGCACTCGAAAAACGAGCACCATCATAGGAAAATACAGCATCGACACCCTTGGTATGCTCAAAGAAATCAACGCCAATAAAGGTGTCGTTTGACTGCCTGATCTTCGGCACCAGAACTGCGCTTCCCTGATTAAATTGCAAGGAAGTTTCAGCACCACCCCCTATATTCAAATAACAAAATGTCGCTTGATACAGCATATCACTGCCGTAAAGCATGGCGGTTTCCCGAATAATCTGGCTGTAAGGCACATTCCCATGTTTAAGATCCGTCAACAGTCTGGCATGCAGTGACCGGAAGAATACATCCGTTGTCATATGCCCCTTCATATCAACCGATAAAGGAATCATATTGGCACAGTAACCAACTGTTTTCTCAAAGCCACTTTCAGGCCGGCGCATTGTTGGCACACCCAGTGTAAACGCTCCTTGACCCGTATATTTATACAAAAGCATAGAGAAAACCCCCATAAAGAAAGAGGCTTTAGACACACCGATCAACCGCGCTGCCGCTTCAGCAGATTCAAGCACATCGCTGGGCAAGAAACATTCTAAAGTTTCTGGTTTAGCAACAGCACCTTGGTCAGCCGCAACATCAAAAGGCAAATCCAGCTTTTGTATGTCAGAAGCCAACTGGTCCCGCCAATAAGCAAGTTCAGCCCTGCCTTGATCACGCTGTAATAAGGCAGTCTCCCACGCAATATAATGCGCATAATCAAGCGCATTGCGGCTGTCCCCTGCCTTTGGTGTTATTCCTTGAGTAAAGTCATCATAGATTTGCCATAGCTCTGCGGCGAGTGTCGCCATGGAGGTAGCATCCACAACCATGTGGTGGGCCACGACAAGTAATATAGCCTCGCCTTTGTTCAAGGGGCCGCCTGTTAGGAATTCAAACCTAATTTTGCCAGCCTTGCGCAAATCAAACGGGATTGATGCTCGATATTTTATAAAGTTTGCCGCGCTTACACCTTTGGACATTGTGATATGAACAAGTGCCTCAGCAAGTGGCGAGGCAAGCAACATGGGCGCAGACGCTTCACTATCGTCAACACGAACTGATAAGATAGGATAGCGCTGTAAAAGGAGGGCGCACGCCCGCCCAAGCAGTTTTTCATCAATACCCTTCAACTGAAAAGCCATGGGCACATTATAAACGCTGCTATCCGGCTGCATTAGCTGGGCGATCCAGATGCCTCTTTGCCCTTCCCCCATAGGACTTTGCCACGGTTCAGGCGTTTGTTTCAGCCAGGGCGAACAACCCTCACCCAGCCCCTTCGACATATTAATTTCATTTTCACCCCTTACGCTTTCTTGGGCACCTATATTATCATCCTGACGGGCCTCAACAGATAGGCCGCCGTAAGCTTCATACAAATAATCAACCAAGCTATTAATCGTTGAATACTCAAACAAAATAGCCTGCGGCAATTCCCCAAAAACGTCACTGAGCGGTTCAAGAATATGCAGAGCTGACACAGAGTCTACCCCGTATCTATCAAAGGTCTTATCAGCATCCAGCCGCGCTGCCGGAATGCTCAGGGTTTCAGCAAAGGCCGCAACTACAGCAGCGGTTATTGCTTCGCGACCCATAGAAACCGGCCCCTGTGAACCGATAACGTCGTCTGCAATAAAGGCACCATCTTGCTCTAGCCCCGCGCCTGCGGTGGGCACAACTTGCGACGCCATCATTGCCCTCAAGCGGTCATGATCACCGTTTAGCACCAACACTTGACCCAAACTTTCACTATCAAACGCGGTCGATACAGCGATTAAAGCTTCGGAGAGCTCAAGCGGCAACACCCCGTAATTACGTTCCATTGCTTGGATATATTGCTGATCTAACGTAATGCCGCCATCTCGCCAATAAGGCCAATCCATTGAAAGCGTTCGGCCTTGGCGCTGCCCTTGTTGCGTCAACCTGTTTCGCACAGATGCAAACCCATCTAGGAAGGCATTTGCTGCGGCATAATCTGTTTGTCCAGCGTTCCCAAGGGCACCCGCAACCGATGACATCAGCAACATGAAATCAAGCGGCGCACCGCCAATTGCTTTATCAATATTGATCGCGCCGTCAACCTTAGGCGCTAATACATCATATAAATCCTGCGCTGTTTTTACCCGCAGCAATCCATCACGGGTTAGACCTGCACTATGAATAACACCGTCAAGCTTGCCGTCTGTATTTTGGATTTCCTGAATTAAATCCCTTATGTCGCCTTCAGAGGTTACGTCAACCTGCCTATAATAGACGTTTGCCGTCAATGCGTGCTGTTCCTGTTGCTGCTGCTCGCTAAGCGTTGAGCGTCCAATCAACCATAAGGAGGCGTTCTTAACTGCCCCAGCAATCTCACGGGCCATATGAAGGCCAATCCCCCCGGCCCCACCAGTAATAAGATAAACACCACCGTCTTTCCATGGCATTTGCCCATCAGTAGCTGTGGGGATCTCGCGCCAATATTGCTTAAAACGCTCGTTATCTTTGTACCGAATATGGCCGCCCGCTAAAGGCTGTTGAACTTCTTTAGAAATATTGGAAACCAACATTTCATGGCTACAGCCTCTATATTCAATAAGCTGCGTGGACAGATGCGGCGCTTCAAAGCTTGCGGAACGCAGCATACCGGCAAGGCCTCGCAGGTATGCGCCGTCATGATCAGCATCAATAACAAGACGGAGATTGATTCTTTCTTTTGTATTCTGCGTAGCCTTTTTCAGCAATTCCAAAAGGTTGGCTGCATATTCCTTATAACAATTGCCGGTAATCGCTGGCTTTCCTGTATGCCAAACATGCAGGTCATCATCAGCGACAAGGCCGTTGATCTGTTTACTGTCTTCCTCTCGCACATGACATAAAACCAGCAGATTACGCACATCATTTGCTTTAGAAGGTTTAACAATCTCTTCTGCGTGCCAACACGGCGCATACAGCAATGACAGCGTCTCTTTCTGCTCTATCAAAACAGCGTGACGGGAAGGGGCCTCTAATCCCGGCACCCAGTAAATATCGCTCGCGAATGGGTATGTTGGCAGGCTTATTTTTACAGGAACCCCTTCACCCCACAATAGTGACCAGTCCACTTGCGCGCCGCCGGTCCAAGCACGGGCTACATCAGAAAGCCGCGAGGCATCTGGCACGACACCCCGTTTTCCTGAAAAAGTTACATAACCGTAATAAATATGCGGCCCCTGCAATGTCTCAAACGCCGATGACAGGGCTTTATCTATCTTATGGGCAAGGTCTGCAACTGAGTGAACAATCAAAACGATCCGTTCATCAAAAGCCTCTCTGCCAACTTGCAAACAATATGCAGCAGAGGCCAACTTGTTGTCTGGTAACTGTTTGCTAAAATCGCGGAACCGTGAAATCACTTGTTTCAAGGTATCCTTGTCATGGGCCGAAAATGGCAAAATGTAAGGGCCTGAATGCGCCAAACTTTCAGTTTCATACTGATAGTCTTCCACCACAAAATGCGCGTTTGACCCACCAGCCCCAAAAGATGAAAGCCCCGCCATGCGTGGCTGAACTAAGCCATTGATATACCGGCGTTTCCAAGCCACGTTTTCGCGCTGAACCCTGAACGGGCTTTTATCAAAGTTGATTTTAGGGTTCAATGTATCTGCGTGAATGGATGGAACCAATTGATCATGCTTGAACTGGAGCAAAATCTTACTTAGGCCCGCGATCCCCGCTGCGCTTTCTGCATGCCCCATATTGCTTTTCACAGACCCGATAGCACACTTTTGTGCTGCCTGATTTCTGCTTTCGTATGCACGTGTCAAGGCAGCGATTTCAATAGGATCGCCAAGAGCTGTGCCTGTGCCGTGTGCTTCCACATACTCAATTTGGCCAGCATCAACACCAGCGCGTTTCAAGGCCCGGCTTATAACAGCGGCCTGAGCATGTGGGTTTGGCACAGTATAGCCATTTACCTGCCCGCCGTGGTTTAATTCTGAGCCACGAATAACCCCGTAAATTTGGTCTTTATCAGCCACCGCTTTATTAAGCGGCTTCAAGAGAACAGCACCAACGCCTTCACTTGGCACATAACCATCGCCCCCTTGTCCAAAGCTTTCGCATTTCCCGTTAGAGGATAGGAAATTAGCTTGTGCTAATCCAACATACTTATTCGAATGTGAAGAAAGGTTAACACCGCCCGCAAGAGCAACACTGCAACTACCACTTTTGATGCTTTCAACAGCCAAATGGATAGCCGTCAACGATGATGAACACATGGTATCCACCGTCAGGCTTGGGCCGTGGAAATTACAGAAATAGGAAACCCGGTTTGCAACAGATGATCCGTTCCCGGACATAGCAATAGGCGCGCCGCCACTAGCATACCGCTCGGCACCATACAGCTGGTATTCCTGCCACATCACACCCACAAACACACCCACATGGCTGCCGCCCAGTGGTGGTTCCATCGGGGCAAGTGTTTGGCGTGTATAGCCCGCGTCCTCAATTGTTTCCCATGCGCACTGCATAAACAGGCGTTCTTGTGGGTCCAGATAATGCGCTTCAGCGGGGGAAATATTAAAAAACAGCGGATCAAACCTATCGGCCCCATCAACAAAGCCGCCCCACTTGCTCTTGATATTCAGCTTTGAATCCTTTGCGGCCTGCACAAGAACTGCGTGGTCCCACCGTGCTTTGGGTATCTCTGTAATACAGTCTTTGCCTGCAACAAGATTATTCCAAAACTCATCCAGATTGTCAGCCTGCGGGTAGCGCCCAGACAGCCCGATAATAGCAATATCATCCACCGGATGATCATATTCAGAATAAGGACGGGCAACCGATGTATCATTCATACCCACGTTTAACGGCTTCACATGCGTTTGGGTGCTTACAATTTCTGCCTGCTTGTCCGCGTGATTATCTGCAAAATACTGCAAAAGTGACCCAAGCGTTAAATGATCGAAAAAGAGTGTTGCGGGAAGTTCGCCAAAATCCGCCTCAAGCGTTTCTGTCATTCTGGTGAGCAGCATTGAATCCATGCCGTACCGCTCAAGCGGGACATCCATGTCAATGTCTTCAGCAGGGATATCAGTGAACCCTGACAACATCGATGTTAAATACAGCTCAAGTGAAGCAGGCTTTTCAATGCCTCTCGCATTTTCTTGCTCGTGAATGGTCGGCTTTTTCACCTTAGGTAAGGTTTTCAGCGTGAATGATTTTATGATGGCCGTTACCAACCCGTCCGCATCCATCAGGTCAATATCAAGCTTTATAAGCCCCCCTGCTGCTGAGCGCACAGTAAGATGCGCCCACATATTAGATTGCAGTGGGCGATAAACCTCTATGCTTTCTAGTCCAATGGGCAGGGCCAAACTACCATCAGTGTCATCACCAAAAAGAGCCAATGCAGCATGGAAAGCGCCGTCTAATATGGACGGATGCAAAGCAAGCTCTTTTGCTTTTGCCGCTTCCTGCCCAAGTTTCAAATGGGCAAGTACCCGCCCATCACCCGCGTACAAGTTTTCAATTACCTGAAACGTGGAGCCGTAAACTATCCCTAAATCCTGGTATTTAGCGTATAGAACTGCAGCATCAACTGGTAACAGCGAAACCTGAAGCTGGTGAATATCCTGCCTAACTAAATCTATAACATTACCAATGTTGCCAATCGTGCCGCGCATATAGGCATCACCGCCATCAGCGGCCTCAAATACAAAGTTCACCCCGCCAACCGCCGTTTTTGTAAAACTAACCTGCGGCTTTGCAGTACCCTCCGCTAATTCAAAGGGGCGACGCCAACTGACATTTTTAAGCATCACAGGCGTAAAAGAGCCATCACGCGAGAGAAATCTCACCAGTTCCAACCCCATTGCCCCCGGCAGGATTTTCTTCCCCATCACCATATGATCGCGAAGATAGAAGGCGTCAGCCTCTATAACGCCGTTGAAGGCCTTATAAGGTTTGTCTTCTTGCGCTTGTTTCTTTGCAGATAGGGCAATGTGATATATATCACGCGCAAAGGAATATGTCGGTAACTGCACCCTTTGCACCGGCGTTTTGTAATAGGCATGCCAATCAATAGCCTGACCTTCAACCCAAGCTGATGCTATATCAGACGGTAGATCGCTCGCAAATATGCCATTGGTTTTGCTTTTGTGATTTTCCGGTATGCTACCAACAAAAATATCATCATGTGTTTCGCCTGCAAGATAGGCTTGCAGATACCGGCCCAACTCAGACAGGCTGGCAGCTACGATTGCCAAACGCTGGATCATGGCATAACGCCCTACCTGCAAGGTAAAGGCAATACTGCGGGCATCTTTTGCTTCAAAGTTCGAGAGAGAAGCGTATAGGGTTTTCGCCTGCTCTCTTAAAGCTGATTCAGTTTTTGCTGACAGGATAAAAACATGTCTATCTGTCTCTGGGGGCACCGGGGCGGCATGGGCAGCCTCCATGTATTCTTCCAGCACGATATGGGCATTCACACCGCCAAAACCAAAGCTGCTAACCCCAGCAAGCCTTGGTATAGCATGACCTTCGGCATCCTTGAATGGTTCCCAAGAGCAAAGCGTCTGATTTATCCTAAAGGGCGACCCATCAAGTTTAATGTGCGGGTTTAGGTCTGCACTATGTAGCGACGGAACAAGCATCTTATGCTCCATCTGCAACAGGGTTTTGATAATACCCGCGATACCCGCCGCTAGTTCCAAATGGCCAATATTGGTTTTAACAGACCCAATAGCACAGTGCCTTGATGCATAATGCGCTTCATTCTCCGGTGATACACCGAAGGCTGCTTTCAAGGCGTTAATCTCAACTGGATCTCCAAGGGCTGTCCCTGTACCGTGTGCTTCGATATATCCGATATCATAGGCATTAACACCGGCTGATGCATATGTATCACGCAGCAAAGCAGCTTGCGCATTAGTGTTAGGAGCAGTGAGGGAATTGGCATGTCCGCCGTGGTTCACACCGCTTGCCTTCACAATAGCCAGAATGCGGTCGCCGTCACGCTTGGCAGAGGACAGCGTTTTCAAGAGTACAAAACCAACACCTTCGCCGCGCACATACCCATTCGCATCCTTGGAAAATGTCTTGCAGTGCCCGTCCGGCGACAGCATCCCCGCCTTCGAAAAATTAATGTGTGCATCTGGGGTTAACATTGTGTTCACGCCGCCAGCAATTGCGGCTTCACATTCCCCGTCCCTCAAGGATCGTATAGCCCTGTGCAGCGCAACGAGCGAACTGGAACAAGCCGTTTCAATCGGCTCGCTAGGACCGTGCACATCAAGAAAATAGCTCATGCGGTTCGGGCCAACTGAAGCAACAGAGCCTGTTGCCACATAGCCCTCATCACCCCCTGCACTACCAATTAATTGTCGGTAATCGCTCGCCGCAGTGCCCGCAAAAATAGCCAGTTTCTTGCCCGTGAAGGACGTTGGATCATACCCCGCATCTTCTATAGTTTTCCAAACATACGTCATCAGCAAACGTTGCTGCGGGTCCATCAATAAGGCTTCGCGCGGGGAAATATTAAAGAAGGCTGGGTCAAATTCCAGCATCCCATCGCAGAAACCACCCCAATGTACATTGGTTTTACCAGTGTCAGTTTTCGGGTTACCGTCTAAGGCGCGCCAATCCCAGCGTTCTTCCGGCACACGCGATATGGATTCAGTCCCCCTCTTCAGGTTTTGCCAGAACTGATCAGCGTCTCTTGCGCCCGGGAAATTACAGCTATAGCCAACGATTACGACGGGGTCATTGCCTTCAGAAGAATTCGGCACTTCCACCGCACTGATAGCCTGAGTATGCTCGGGCACAGCAGGGGCAGTGCTTACCTGTACATCTGCTGTTGCAGCAATATGATCAGCGAGCTGCGCTAACGTTGAAAACTCAAAGAAATCCGCGGGTGACAAATCCAGGTCAAGGGTTTCATTCACATGCCCCGCAAAGGTTGTCATCACAATGGAATCAAATCCGAAGTCACCAAGCTCTGCATCCACATCTATAGCATCCGTATCCACTTCCAAAACAGATGCTGCCAATTCAACCAGTTTTTCCAGAATGGCATCAGCCCCTACCGCAACACTAGCCACCACATTTGCATCTGGGCTGTTTGTGGCAGGCATTGCCTCCGTAGCACCAATTATCGCGGCAGGTTTTTCTTTCGGTAGCACCGCCGCAGTCGCAGCTCCCCAGTAAGACGTTGTCTCAAATGGGTAACCCGGCAGCGCAACTTTCTGGCATATGCGCTGATTGTTCAGCACTTGCCAATCAACTTCAAACCCGCGCACCCACAGGGAGGCAACTGTTTGATAGTTACCAGAGGCCACTGACTGCTCTGCAGCTTTACGGAAATTATCGTCATTTCTAAGGATATCAACAGTTTCACGGCCACCTTTTACGCTGCTGGCATAAAGATCTGTGCACGCCTGTCCTTTCAAATATGCCGACAATTTATCGGCCAGGTCCGACTTAGAATGGGCAACAATAGCAATGCGCTGGTCCATCCCCTGACGTGCGACCTGCAGCGTATAGGCAATATCAGAAAGCTGATCACCGGTTGCAGCGAGATAGTCTTTCAGCCGTGCAACAGATTGCTGAAGCTGGTTTTCTGTACGCGCGGATATAGGAACAAAATAACTTCCGGCGGGTTCTGAATAACTGACCACCGAAGAAGACGGCGCAATATATTCTTCCAGCACCACATGGGCATTGCTGCCGCCAAAACCGAAGCTACTAACCCCTGCTCGGAATGGCTGTGCATGACCATCACCGTCTAGCACCCGCTGCCATGGCCGGTTTTTGTCAACAACAAAGAAGTTACCTTTATCCAGCTTCAAATATGGGTTTAAGGTTTCTGTATGCAGCGATTTAACAAGCGTTCCAGCTTGCATTTGCAGCACCACTTTCATCAAACCCGCAATACCTGCGGCAATTTCCAAATGGCCCATGTTTGACTTAACAGAGCCCAAACCACGCGCTGGTGTTTCTATGCTGTTGCCGTACTGCACTTCCGCCTCGCGGTGCAGGTCTTTAAAGGCCGCCGTCAGGGCCTCCACCTCAATCGGGTCGCCCATGGGGGTGCCTGTGCCGTGGGCTTCAATATAGCTTACTGTGCGCGGGTCAACGCCAGACCGGCGGTAAACATCGCGCAGCAAACTGGCCTGCGCCTTGGGGTTCGGCGCTGTTAAGCTGGTTGCAAAGCCGCCGTGGTTTTCACCGCTTGCGCGCACAATGGCTAAAATCTTATCGCCGGCGCGTTCCGCCTCAGATAAACGCTTTAACAGAATAAGCCCCAAACCTTCACCGCGCGCATACCCGTTCGCGTCAGCACTGAAGGTTTTGCAGCGGCCATCTGAGGCCAACATGCCAGCTTTTGAGAAACCGATGTATGTGTAGGGGCTTAACAGTAAGTTGATGCCACCTGCAATGGCGGAAGAGCAACGCCCTGCTACAATAGACTCTATGGCTCTGTGCACCGCTACCAGTGCGCTGGAGCACGCGGTTTCAACCGCCACACTAGGGCCGTGCAAGTTATAAAAATAGCTAATGCGGTTTGGCCCAAGCGACGGCGCAAGGCCCGCCATGGTATAACCTTCGATCTGCTCAACATCTCTAGCAACGATATTACTGTAAGCAGAGTCCGCAATACCAAGGAAGACACCCATGTCTGACCCAGAGAAGCTTTTCGGCGCATAGCCCGCATCTTCAAAAAGCCGCCATGTTTGCTGTAACAGAAGCCTTTGCTGCGGGTCTATCAACCTTGCTTCAGGACGAGAGATGCCAAAGAAATCAGGGTCAAAGCCGCCAGCATTTTTGATAAAGCCACCCCACTTAATGTTTGTACGGCCCGCTTCTTTGAGAGGGTCACCCCAGTAATCGCGCCAATCCCACCTGTCAGCCGGGATTTCACTGATCGCATCCACATTATTCAGCAGATTTTGCCAATATTCTTCAACACTCTCTGCTTCAGGGTACTGACAGCTCATCCCAACAATTACAACCGGATCATCACCGTCTTCAACCCTTTTAGGCTGCTTCACGGGTGCTGCGGCTGGCGCAGTCACAGCCGGTTCTTGCTGGGACGTCGGCACAGCAGGCGCTGAAATACCAAGTTTTTCGCTTATCTGATCAGCATACTCGCTGATAAAGTACGCGCTCAGTTCGTCCAGGCTCGGGCATTCAAAAAAGAGTGTCGGTATAATGTCGAGATTAAAATGGTCATTAATGGCATTGGCAAGCTGCGCAAAACCAATGGAATCAAAACCATATTCCGAGAGCTGTTCGTCAACATCCAGTTCATCCACCGGCACTTTCAGTTCATCACTGACAATTGTCTTGAGCGCCAGAATAAGCGCCGCAGACATATCGCCCGTATCCGCGTACATCGCCGCGCTTTGGCTTGGTGCCGGCTGGTTCACGGACCTTTTCTGATCATGTGATAAGAGGTCACCCCCTTTTATAAACGCAGTGATTTTTTCTGCATCACCTGAGGTAACGAGTGCATGGCTGCTTTCACCCGACAGCAATGTCATCATGGCAGCAATAGCCGCGTCACTGGAAAGAAGCGTTAACCCGGTTGTGCGTGTCATGCCAGCGACAGCATCATCGCTAAGCTGCATCCCGCCGTCGCGCCACAATGGCCATGCGACAGAGACTGTTCTGCCGCATCGGCTACCTTCCGTGCAGCGCATTTCCCGCATGCGGGCAAAACCATCCAAAAAGCCGTTCGCGGCGGCATAGTCAGTTTGTCCAACATTACCAAGTGCGCAAGCGATCGACGAGAAGAGGATCATAAAGTCCAGCCTCTCCCCTGCAAGCACCTTATCCAGGTGAACAATACCATCCACTTTGGGCGCTAGTACAGCCTGTAGGCTTTCCTCTGTTTTATTTAATAAAGCACCATCATCAAGAATGCCGGCTGCATGGAATACACCGTTTATATGGCCATGTTTTTTCTTAATACTGTCAATTAGACTAACTGTACTCTCGGCTACTGTAATATCAGCCGAAATATACTGAACTTGCCTGCGCTCATCTTCCTTGAGCCAATGAAGTTTATCAACATCAATAGCTGAGCGGCTGGTCAGAACCACATGGGCGTTGGGGGCGCTCGCAAGGATATGTCGGGTCAGTTGTCCCGCGATGCCGCCGCTACCGCCTGTGATCAGGTAAACCTTGCCATCCTCAAACGCAACTGAACGGGAAGCCTCACAAGCTTCCCTCAAGTCCCACTGGTGCTGTTCTAAATCACCTTCACTAGACAAGCGCAGCCACGGTGCTTCCAAAGTTTCTGCTGCAAGGGCAAGGATATCAGACACAGCTTTAGGCGACTGGTCAGATACTGACACCAGTTGTGCCGCCACCTTTGGATACTCTTTCCGAACAGTCCGTAACATCCCGACAATGCCCGTTAAGGGACTTAGCGCAACATCATCCGGCAAGACAACCTGCACAAGCTGAGGACCAAATTTAGGGACCTTCACGATATTCTGAATAGCCGTAAGGATTTGAGAAGCCATGTCCTTATAAAGTACGGCTATGTTATCTGTCTCCAGCGGTCCTAAATCATATAAGGTTGCGCTATACGCATTGTCTTTGAGTTCCTTGATATACGGGCTGAAGGCAAGCACATGCTGTTTCTCAAATACCGTATTTGAATGCGTATCCTCTGTCACTTTTGACCAGTGGGGTTTGAAGATATGTGTTTCTTGCGGTTGGGCCTGTGGTTGTTTCACAAGCCTTGCCATAAAGCCCCTGAGGCGCACACAAATGGACCCATCACCCGCGATCAGGTCAATATCAGACCGCTGAACCTGGCTACCTGCCTCGGCTGCACCTGTAGCCCGCACATGCACCCATATGTCATCTTGCAAGGGCTTGATATATTCCACACTATCAATGGCAAACGGAAGGGCTGTTTCATTAGGCGCGCTGGTCGCATGCAAACCCAGCCCCACCACTGTCTGAAAAGCACCATCCATTAAACCCGGATGCAGAGCGAACTGATCCAGCGATCCCGCAATGCTTTCAGGCAGCACCAGCTTACCGAGTACCTGAGGCAAGCCATTCACATACATGCATTTTATTTCGCGAACCGGCCGGTGCCCGGGACCGTAAGACAGCTTCATATCATCAAAAATACGGTAAATGTCTTCCGCTGAATAGCTGTTCCCAGCCTGTGCTTTCAAAGCATCCAAGTCTGCCAAAGCGGCACTGAAGGCCCCAACTTGCATGACTTTAATTTGGGCGTATTCTATCTGCTCTCCTGAAGCCGTTTTCGCATAAACCTGCGCTAGCCAATCACTATCCCCCCGCTGTGAAAAGACAATTGAAATAGTCGTCACGCTTTCAACCACCATTGGCTTTAGCCAGACTGTTTTCTTCAAAGTGATTGGGGCTTTAATCAGCATGGAGGCCGCCTGCTGTACCATTTCAAGGTACGCAACACCCGGAAGTATCTGCTGCCCCAAAATCACATGGTCGGTCAGGAAAAACTCGTCCCCCGTCAGTTCCAGTTCAAATTTTGTCGTGCTAACCGCTTTCGGTGTGAGCGGCGCTTTTGGTCTCGGTGTATCTTGAGGGACAGTTTCTTGCTGGTCGCCTTTCTCTATCGGTAAAGAGAACCTTTTTAGCGCGTAAGGGTATAATGGCAATGAGAGGCGCTTTGGCTGACTTTCAGCATAATATTTGGCCCAATCAACACTCACGCCTTTGACCCACGCGGCTGCCACAGCCTCTGCCCCCGAGCCTGCCGGATTCATATGATCATCGCCGCCGCGTAGGATAGTGCCCTGATGATACGCCGGATTATCGTTACCAGATAGATAGTCTAATATAGCTTCTTTCAGTTCATCCGTATTTGAGGCAACAAAGGCGGCCCGTTCCCGCATGGCATCACGCCCAACCTGAAGCGTATAAACCAGATCAGAGAAATCATACTGGCTTGCCACCGACAAAATATTTTCAACAATTTGTCTGAGCCCGGCCTTATTTTTCGCCGACAGCGGAACCACAGCTGGCGCACCCGACCATACTGGATTGGTAACGGCCCTTTGCTCAGCGTGGTATTCCTCGATCACGACATGTGCATTAGCACCGCCCGCCCCAAAAGAACTGATGCAAGCCGTACGCGGGCCAAATTGCCCCTCACATTCCGGGGACTGCCAATCTGCACCGTCCTGCAACAGGTAAAATGGGCTGTCTTCCAATGTAAGCAGCGGGTTAACATCGTCGCAGTG
Source organism: Kordiimonas pumila (assembly GCF_015240255.1). NCBI lineage: Bacteria > Pseudomonadati > Pseudomonadota > Alphaproteobacteria > Kordiimonadales > Kordiimonadaceae > Kordiimonas > Kordiimonas pumila. The sequence continues at coordinate 1,201,851 of NZ_CP061205.1, read as the reverse complement.
CAGGGTTTTAAACAGTTTCTTTTGTTGCAGGGACAATAGTATTTTAATAATGCCCGCAACACCCGCCGCTGTTTCCGTGTGGCCAATGTTGGACTTTATAGACCCCAGTCCAATTTTGGCACCCTTAGGCGCTTCAATGCCCAAATCTTTATACCGCTGTGCAAAAGCGAGCTTCAGTCCCTCAACTTCCGCTGGGTCGCCAAGCGGCGTACCTGTACCGTGGCATTCAACATAGCTGATAGAACGCGGGTCAACATCCGCGCGTCTGTGTGCCTCAACAATCATGCGGGCCTGCGCTGCCGAATTGGGCGCCGTCAGGGAACTGCCTTGCCCGCCGTGTTGTTCTGCAGAGCCCTTAATCAGTCCTAAAATCTGGTCGCCGTCCGCCTCAGCCTTTGAGAGCGGTTTTAATAGAACAACCCCAACACCGTCAGCGCGGCCATAGCCGTCTGCATTCTTGGAGAATGTTTTTGAACGTCCATCAGCCGCCAACATGCCGGTTTTGGAAAACAATATATGCTGCTTGGGGCCAAGCATCAGGTTAGACCCGCCCGCAATCGCCATTTCGCAGCCCTCATGGCGGATGCTCATGACAGCACGGTGGAGAGCAACAAGGGAGCTTGAGCACGCTGTATCCACAACTTCACTTGGGCCGTGAATATCCAGCATAAATGAAAGGCGGTTGGGGCAGAACGCATGCCCAAGGCCTGTCATTTGCTGCGCCTCCATAAGGCCCGCACTGTTTACACGGTCCACATGATCCAGCAAATTGATGCCAAGGAAAATGCTGATTTTTTTACCCGCCAAAGAGCTTGAAGCATATCCTGCCTTTTCAATTAACCGCCAGACAGACAGCATAAACAATCTGTGCTGCGGGTCGATCAATTCTGCTTCACGTGGGGAAATGTTAAAGAAAGAAGCATCGAACAGGTCATGATCCGGCACAAAGCCCCCATGTTTCACCTGTGTAAACGCCCCTTTTTTCGGGTCACCCTCTACCTTGCGCCAATCCCACCGGCTGGTTGGCACCTCTTCAATACAGTCCGTACCCTTCAGTAAGTTTTCAAGCAGGCTCTCTATATCCGGGCTGTTAGGAAACATGCCTTCCATCGAGATAATGGCGATGGGTTCAACTGCTGCATCACCTTTTTGAGAAGCAGGTTGTGGCTGTACTGGCCTTTCAGCCTTAACCCGGCCTGGTGCTTTTGCCTCAACCTTTACAGGTTTGATATTGGTCAGCGTGCTGCCCAGTTTTTTATGCCGCTCCAGCCACGCGGCGGGCATAACTGGTGTTTTAGCCGCCTTGGGTTGCTCTGCTTTCTCAGTAGCCTTATCAGATACTTGTGCCTGATAATGCGCCGTAATTTGTTTGGCATAACGATCAGCCAAAATATCACTGAGATGCTTCAAATGCTTCGCTTCAAAGAAGGTCGTCGGCGCAATAGAAACGCCGTAAAATCGCGAAATCTGAACCATAACTTCGGTAATAGCGATTGAGTCCACACCAAAATTAGCCAGATTTTCCGTGGGGTCCAGTTGGTCTTCTTGCATTTCCAGCGCCTGACAAGCAAGCCGCGTCACATCCCTGCGCAAAAGGCTTGTCATATCGGGCGTATCTGCAATCGTGCCTGAATTAGACTGAGCCTCATGCGCATCTGGGGCCTGTGTAGCACGCTCGGCGGCGTAACGCGCACGGCCACGCGCGACCAGCTCTGCGTCTAACAGTGCAGCCATTTTCTGCCTTATGTCCTTTGGTCCGCGCTCAGTCATTATAGCCCTCAACCAGCATTTCACGGTAACGGCGTGAATGCCCCAACAGCTTCCAGAGGTCAGCCTCCCACTTGTGACGGTAAGAGTCGATATAATAGGTTTGCCCCAAATCAGGCTGATCCGTTTTCTTGGCTTCTAAAAACTTCTCAAGCCCCGGTAATTTTTTCGCGTATGCTAGGGCATAGTTTTTCACAAACATTCCTTGGGTCTTAATGCCGTCACCCAGCCCAGCTGCCGTGTTGATATAGCCCATAAATAAGAGATTATCATGATTGCGCGGCACTGCATGCAGGAACAAGTCAGGGATATTATCCTTCCACTCAAGAAGATCACTTTCTAGGAACGGGAAATCGCGCTTATATCCGGTGGCATGAAGAATAAGGTCAACCTCGACAGTGCTGTCATCAGTAAAGGTAACGGTTTTGCCACTGTAAGATTTAACATCCCCCTTGGGGATGACATCATGGTGCGCAATATGGAATAAAATCTGCGAGTTCATAACCGGATGGGCACCATCGAGCGGGTAGTCTGGCTGCGGCAAGCCGTAGTCGGTTCCATCAAAGCCTGCCATACGGAACACTTCCTGAATGTAGGCGAGTGTTTCTTCTTTGGTAGCAAACTTACTACCCAGTTCCATCATCCACTGCGGCGTTGGTTTGCCGTCGATAAACTTAGGCTGATAATAATACCCCCGGCGGGTGCTGTGATACACACAGTCAGCAGTGTGCGATGCGTCCACTGCCAAATCACAGCCGGAATTACCGCCGCCAATCACAAGAACACGCTTATCCATTACCTGCTGCGAGGATTTATAATCTCTCGCATGCAGCACCTCACCCTCATAAGTACCGGGATATTCTGCGTACAGCGGCACCCGTTGAAGCCCGTTACAGATCACAACCAAGTCATACAGCGCTGTTTCACCACCCACTGTAGACACTGACCACTGGTTCCCGGCTGGTTTTAACTCTGTGACCGCAGCACCGAAGCGCGCATGGTCATAGAGGCCAAACTCACGGGCAAACGAACGAATGTACGCCAGCATTTGCTTGTGGTTTGGATAATCGGGGTAATCGTCAGGCATCGGGAAATCCGGCACCTGCGTGTTGAATTTCGGCGAAATCAAATGCAGTGACCGGTAAGCGCGGCTTGATGTGGCGCCCACATTCCATACGCCGCCAAAGTCTGATTCAGCTTCATAAATAGTAAAATCAAAGCCGGCCTGCTTTAGTTCGCGGCTAACACCCAGACCCGTTGGGCCACCACCAATAATCGCAATTTTTAAGGTATCGGTCATAAGTTTATCAACTAACTATTTAACATTATGGGGGTGCTGGCCCCAGCCGGAACCATGTGCAAATTTTTCAAAAGTAACCGCGCTTTTCGGTCAGTGCCGTAAAAAACCATGCTGGCTGGATACCCTTCACTGAGTGAACCGGGCGTAACCTCGAGCCACATCTCATCATCCAGCAAGCCGTAGCTAACAAGGTTCTCAAGCGAGAAAAGAGACAGAGACTGCGCCTGCAGGTCTTCGCCGTTCACCACAGTTTCCACAAACGCACCCACCGCGGTAACAATGGATAAAAACTGCACGTCGAACAGCCCTGCCGACGCCGTATGCGGTGCCCGCTTCAAATGAAGACTTATAGACTTTTCATGTTTGCGGGCCGAGATAACCGCCAGACCGCGAGACGACCAAGCATCTGGTGCCATAAAGTCCAGAAGTTCCGTCCTTATGTCCTCACCAGCTTTGTTTTTAGTAATCTCAGTCGGGTGCGCGGGCAATTCATGATCTGCCATTTCCTCAGCAAGATGGTACGGGCTTGCCTGATCACCGCCGGAGACAACACGGAACAAGCGTCCCGCATCGTCCTCTGATATCACAATATTCAGCGCACTTTCATGGTCTTTAAACGGAACCGGGTTACCCCACATCAAATGCTTCAGGCCAGCAACACGAGTACCGGATGTCTGTTGCAGTGCTTCTCTTGCAAGCTCCGACAACAAAAGCGGCGGCATATAATCTGCCTGTACCTCTGGGAAACTCATGATTGTTGAGCTATGACCGTTTAGAAACACAGGCACACTCAGGTTTTCTATGCTGTCTCGGTGTGCGGGCATCTGCGCAGGCTTTTCCTTCACAGAAGAAACTACAGCCGCTTTTTCCCGAGCCTTAACCCAATAACGCTTGCGCTCAAATGGGTAGCCCGGTGTTGCCATGCGCGCCGTTTTGGGTGCCGCCCGCCAGTTCACTTGTAAGCCTTCTACCCACATTTTCCCCAGCTTGTGCAAGTCACTTGCATCGTCAGATTTCAGCCAAGTTTCAGCGAGAGCAGCCATACCGCTGTCGCTGTCGAATAAGGCTTTATTATCGCCGCCCGCACCTGTGCGGTAAATATCATCGTGCTGCTTGCCCCCCATAGCGCGTGACAGGCTGTCCAAAAGGTCATCCCGGCTCTGATAGACAAACGCAAGACGGTGCTTAAAGTCACTACGCCCCACCTGTAAGCTATAAGCAAAAGAGGCCAAACCCAGGCCACTTTCACGCTCAACAAAACGGCTTATGTCGTCTATTGCCACCTGCAACTGGTCAGGTGTCTTTGCAGACAAGGTAAACAAGAATGGTTGGGCCACAGCACCAGATGACTGTTTTACGGGTGCTTCCTCCATAACGATATGTGCATTCGTGCCGCTAAAACCAAACGAACTAACCGCCACACGGCGCGGCACATCAGGCTGGGCTGTCCAGTCGATAAGATCTGTGTTCACATCAAACGGTGTTTTGCTGAAGTCGATATGCTCATTGCAGTTTTTGAAATGAATGAGCGGTGGTTTTTGCTTATGCTCTAGTGCCAGCATGCCTTTTAGCGCCCCGGCAACACCCGCTGCCGCCAACAAATGACCAACATTGCTTTTTACTGAACCCAATTGGCAGCTTTTTTCGTGCTTCTTCACTGACGCGAAAGCCTCTGTCAGCCCTTCCACCTCAATGGGGTCACCAAGGGGCGTGCCGGTGCCGTGGCATTCCACAAGCCCAATAGTGGCCGGATCAATATCAAAGCGGTCATAAACATCTCGCATCAACGCCGCTTGCGCATCAGGGTTAGGGGCCGTTATTCCATTGGTGCGCCCATCTTGATTGGTCCCCCAGCCTTTGATAACCGCACGAATGGGATCGCCGTCACGAACGGCGTCGTCTAAGCGTTTGAGCATAACAACACCGACACCTTCGCCAGGTACAAACCCATCTGCCCGCTGATCAAATGTATAACACTGCCCGGTTTTCGACAGCATGCTGACCTTACTTGTATCGATAAACATATCAGGGCCGATCATCACACTAACACCGCCCACAAGCGCCGTATCGCACCGGCGGGTTGCCAAGGCATCACACGCCTCAATAATACCCACGAGCGAGCTTGAACACGCCGTATCAATCGCCAAGCTGGGGCCCCGTAAATCTAAAAAGTATGATATCCGCGAAGCAAGGATCGACCCTGAATTACCAGAGAGGCTATAGGCATTCTTCTCCTGAATAAGATTGCCATAACCACTATCCCCGGCAGAGGCATAAACCCCGCACTTTTGCCCGGCCATAGACAGAGGGTCTATCGCGGCATTCTCAATAGCATGCCACGCATGCTTTAAGAACAACCGCTGCTGCGGGTCCATCAATGTTGCTTCACGCGGCGTTATGTTAAAGAAGGCTGGATCAAACTCGTCCACATGATCCAAACGCCCAACCCATTTACAATAGGTTGTGCCGGGGTGAGCCTGATCAGGGTGATAATATGTTTCAACGTCGAACCTATCAGGCTGGACAGTGGTGATACAGTTCACGCCGTCCCTTAGGTTTTGCCAGAACTCATCCAGTGTTGTGGATTTGGGAAAAGCACCAGACGCCCCAATAATTGCTATACCTGAAGCACTTACATCTTTTTTGGACACAGGAGCTGGCACTGTTTGCACCGCCTGCACTTTTGGCGCTGTTTGCGCAGGCTCAGTCACTTCCGGTACACATACAGACTTAACCGCGACAGGCTCAGCCACCACCTTTTCTGGCATCGCCTTGGCTACTGTTTCCAACACCTTCTCAATATTAGGACAAGAATAGACAACAGTTGCGGGCAAATCTATGCCCAACAACGCATTCAAGCGCCGTATCCATGTAACAGCGAGAATAGAATCCAGCCCCAGCTCAAGGAAACTTACATCACCGCGAATTTCGCTTTCATCTATCATCAATTCTTCAGATAGGCTGGAAACAATGGTTTGCCGTAAATCAACATCAAGGCCAGTGCTCTGCTGTGCAGGCTTCTCGGCTTTATTCCTATGCTGCGAAGATTCTTCTCCCACCTCAGCAACAGAAACTTCAGGAAGGAGCCCTTCCAGTTTCTGGATCATCACCCCAACCGTTGGGGATGAATATACTGTGGTGGCTGGCAAGTCGGTGTTAAGGGCTTCATTCAGGCTTCTAATCCATGTCACAGCCAGAATAGAATCCATACCGAGATCAAGGAAGCTCATGTCTTCGCGCACTTCATCTGCTGAAATCATCAGCTCTTTGGCTAAGCTTTCCAAAACATGGCGGCGCACATCAACGCTCATAGACCCAGTAAGTTTCTGGCTAGGTTCCAATGTTTCCCCCGCACTCTCCGCAAACTTCTCGGCAATACGTTCTTCCACCCTTTTATTACCGATAAAGGTGGTCTGGTGCATTGCCAGTTCTTGTTCGAAAACTCGGCTAATTGCATTCCTGTGATACTGCGATTGCTGTTTCTTTGCGGCTATCAGCTCAGCTCGCGTAAAGTGCACCAGAGCATGCGCCATTCTTTTCGCTTCATTATACACATCTTTTGCGGGCAGCACCTTAAGCCAAGGCGCGCGCGCCTTCAGGTCAGCACCCCGGTATTCACGCGCACTAAACAAAACTTCACGGGCAAGATCATCCCCCAAGCGCAGCGGCAAGGCAAGCGTGGCACCCGCACCCGGCGTGAACCCAAACCACATATAATTGCTGTGATAAACCCGCTCATTCGCGAAAAGCACAAGGTCCGCTGTCATCCCCATGGACCAACCAGCACCAACGGCATGCCCTTGCATCGCCGCAATAACAGGCAGTTCACACTCAAGCGGCAAGCTATACACCTTACGGTCTGTAAAGCTGGTTGCGCCTTCCTGTAATTTTTGCAAGCCGTCCGCCGTGCCGCCAACAGCAAAGTAACTGTCAAAGCCAGTCAATACCAACACCTTGGCATCACTCTGGCGCGCAACCGTATCAAAGGCTTCCTCAAAACCGTCCATAAAGCTACTTGTAAAACTGTTGGAGCTTTCTGCATCTTTCATCTGAAGCGTCAGGACTCCATCAGAAGATTTTGTCAGATACATCAGGTCTGTTTTCAGCAGGATTGTCTCGTCCTTGATAGGGAAAGCTTCAGCTTGCTGCCCGGATTGTTCCAGCATGCCGCGCAGCAACCCCTCGCGGGATTGGCTATCCTCATAGGAAAGCGCTGGCAGTGTGCGGCGCATATGGTGCTTTAATGCCTCAATAGAAATGCGCGGCGCTTCTGTTATCTGCTTTGCTAAGGACATGGCACGGTCCACCACATCACTGGCCGAAGCTGTGATAAAACCGGCCCCGGCTTCGGTCAGTTTCTGTAAAGAAACAGCGTCTTTACTGTGTGATAACATCTGCAAAGCAGCCTTTGAGAATCGGCGCGACAGTACCCCCGCATCAACCTGTGCGTTTTCAGAATCAAAACTGATGGAAACGCCGTCCGCTATGACAAGGAAATCTGCGTTCAGGGCAAGCGATAAACCTGCCGTAACGGCATCCTCTTCAATCACCACAACGACTGGCAGCTTGCAAATGCCCAACAAAGCGGTTTTCTGTTTAGGCCCAAGAACCGACTGACAGTGCTCAAGCCCCTGAACCACAACTGCAGAAATATCTTGTTGGCTTTCAGCCTCAGCAATAGCGCGCTCAAATGCAGTCAGGTCGATACAATTCCCGACACCAAAGCGGGCAACAAAAATGCCGTCATACTTTTCAGTGGCAAGCGGCATGATAGAGCCTGCGTTATCAGAGGGCGCTGTTGTGCGCAGCGGTGCGAGGGACACTTTAACAGGCACCCCGTATGATCGTGCTGACCTTACCTTTGCTGGATCAATTAAGGTGACTTTACCATCAGCAGATTTCATTGTCGGCAAGGCAGGCACGTCCACTTCAGACGCCGTGATCTCAAACGGTAATTCCCCCGCCCAGAAGCTCTTGGAGACCAGCGGATATGTAGGCAAAGCAACGCGCTTAAACCCAGACAAAAACAGGTCTTTAATGGGCATATTCGCCCCGCGAAGGTAAAGGCCTGCCAATTGCTTCAAGCTATCTTCTGCCTGTTCTACAGACGTTCTCACACCTTCAATCAAGTGCTGAGCGGTCAGGCTGTCATCCGCTTTGCTCTGATTTTCCTGCGGGTCATAAACAGATGAAAGCACATGGTCATCCAAGCTATCTTGCAGCCATGCTGACAGCTTTTGAACCAATATATCTATGGTGCCTGCCACCACAGCCAGACGGTGGTTGAAGTGCCGGCGCCCGGCCATAAGCGTATAAGCAACATCTTTGGCTTTCAGCGCCGTATCCGCCTCAAAACACCGCACACAATTTTCCACCTGCAAGCGTAATTGATCTGGTGTTCTAGCCGAAAAAACAAACAAATATGGCCCCAGTTCGTCCGTGCTCACGCTGTCATCAACAGGCGGCTCTTCCACAACCAAATGGGCGTTGGTACCACTGAACCCAAACGAGTTAATCGCAAACCGCCGCTTTTGGCCGTTCTCTACAGTCCAAGCTTCTGGCTTATCATTTAAGACAAACGGGCTATCCTCAATCGCGATGGACGGATTGGGCTTTGCGGCATGCAATGTTGGCGGCACCATTTTATGGTGCAAGCTCATAACACCTCGAATAAGGCCGCATATCCCCGCGGCTGTTGTTGCATGGCCTATGTTTGATTTAACCGATCCAAGGTATATTGATTTACCATTTGATGCTCTATGACCAAATACACGGTTTAACGCGTTAAATTCAATCGGGTCACCAAGCGGCGTTCCCGTACCATGTGCTTCAACCATACCAATAGAGGCAGGATCAATGTTATACTCCGTCTGCACCTTGCGGATCAGCTTTTCTTGCGATTTAGCACTTGGCGCAGTAATGCCGTTGGTGGCACCGTCCTGATTGGTGCCAGAACCAATAATCACGCCGTAAACTGTGTCACCGTCAGCTAGGGCTTCTGATAGCGGCCTCAATAGTACAGAGGCAACCGCTTCGCCGGGTACAATGCCGTCTGCCATCTCACCGAATGCCGCACAATTACCGCTAGGGGACAGCATCTGCGCCTGATTGGCTGACCGGTAGAAACGCGGTCCGCTCTGGACAAAAACACCGCCTGCCAAGGCCATATTACACTCGCCGTCCCATATGCTGCGGCAGGCTGTGTGCACTGCAACAAGGGAGCTAGAGCAAGCTGTATCAATGGCAACGGCTGGCCCCTTGAGGTCAAGCCAGTATGAAATGCGTGCTGGTATTAAGGAACTGGTGTTTCCCCAAAATGCCTGCCCCGGTGCATCCCCCCCGAAAAGTTCATGATAATCGCCGTGGCTGCACCCAACAAACACACCGCACTCGCTGCCGATAATATCACCGCCGGCGTGCCCTGCATGCTCAAGGGTTTTCCACGCTTCTTCAAGGAACAGCCGTTGCTGCGGGTCCATATAGGTGGCTTCAACACCCGAAATCCCAAAAAAGACAGAATCAAACGTATCAATCCGACTTAGGAAACTGCCTTTGTCACCGTAAGTGCCCTTTGGCGCATCCTTATAATATGCGCTGAGGTCAAAACGTGACACTGGCTGAACAAGGTCATCCCCTGCAAACAGGTGGTCCCAAAGCTCCGCAATTGTCTCAGACCCGGCAAACCGCCCGCTCATCCCAACAATGGCAATTGGCTCTCTTTGTTGCTGTGCTTTTGAGGGCATACCAATTGTGGAAAAAGCTTCCTTTTCTACTCGCTCAGTTTTCTTAGGCCCCGTTTCTGTTGCCTCTGCAATAGACTGGGAAGGTTGTTGAACGTCCGTTTTCTGGCATGCTTCGGGCCAAGTTTCTTCAACAAAGATTGTCAGTTCTTTGAGGTTCGTAAAGTCATATAAGGCAGTCTGATCAAGCTTTATGCCCAAATCACTGCGGATACGCCGCACCCATTCAGCACCCAGAATTGAATCAAGGCCTAAGTCCGCAAATGCCTGCCCCGCCGTAATTTTCGCCACAGGCATATTTAAGGTGCGCGCTAAGCTCACCTTCAAAACACTTTCAACCGAGCTGCCATAAGATGGCGCCTCTGGCTTGGGTGCAGGCTTTTCCACCGTTTGAACAGCAGTACTTATAGGCAGGTTCACGACCTCACCCACCGCACGGGCCGCAATAATTTGCTGGCCTAACGCCTGTTCTTTGGTGCCCGAATATGAAATACCCTCGAAGCCTGCCTCTTGCAGCGCCGCATCCCAGCTCGCAGATGTAAGGGACGGCGTGCCAGCAATACGCCTTTCAGCGTCCGTGAAGCGCCACCACCCATCCAAAAGCCCGAAGGTAAGATGCGTAAAGAGAGTGGCCTTACTGGTTTCATTCAAAAGCAAAACACCATCCGGCTTTAGCATCTTCCTAACGTTTTTCAGCGTGCTGACAATATCAGCTGTCGCATGCAGTACATTCGCCGCCACAACCAGATCATAGTCAGCAGCACCAACTTCATCACTGATGGTAGGCTTCTCAATATCAAGGATAGCCGTTTTTAAATAGGACACATCGCTTAAATACTGCTGTTCCGCATGAATTAAAAAAGCGCGAGATACGTCTGTGTAGCAATAGCTATCGATATGATCCGCGTAAGGCATTAATTCTTCAAAAATGAGCTTGCTGGTGCCACCCGTTCCTGCACCAATTTCCAGTATTTTGATTTTTTGCTGAGGTGCAGTTTTTACCCTATCCCGCACAAAGGCCGCCACCCCATTTGCAGTATGTTTGCTAAACCGGGCTGCAATCGGGTTTTCCTTATAGACCGCTTCAACTGCTTTCAATGACCCATCCGGGAACAACACATCGGTTGCTTTTTTCTGTCCTGTTAAGACCGCAGGCAAATGCCTAAAGGCAATTTCAGCAAGTTCTATGCGAGACAGGTTTACAGCACTTACAGGCATGTAAGTGTTCCAGTCATTCCATGCCTTTTCAAACGGCTTTGTATCGCTATCATCTGCAACTAGCTGAAGGGCCGCCTTATACCAAGCTTTATAACCATCCGTGATGGCATCGGGGCGTATATCTGCCAAAATAGCCTTGAGAAGCACAGCAATACGGGCTTCCAGCCTGTCATCTGCGTCTTGCAGGACCGTGTCCCCCGAAGCTGCCGCAATTTCAGTTACCAGCCCTTTGTATGCACTTGAACCTGCTAATCTTGGCAACCAGTATTTCTGCAGATCAAAGGGATATGTCGGCAACGGCACTGTTTTCGCCTTGCAGGCCCTTGGCAAAGCCAACCAGTCTACAGAAATGCCCGCAACCCATATTGGTAATAGCTTATCATAATCCTTTTGCTGCCAGTAACCTGACACAATGGAATCCAGCGCGTCACCGCCCAGTAGCTTTTTCATTGCGGCCGCAACAGGCTTATCTTCTGATTCGAATATCTGACTGTCTGTGCGGTCCCCGCTCAGCCAGCGCCCTAACTTGTCTGTCAATTCGCCAATCGTTCTGGCAGTGAAAGCTAAACGACACTCCATATCCTGCCGCCCCACCTGCAAGGTGTAAGCTATGTCTGCAAGCGAAGCATTAGTGCGCTTATCCGCCGGTATATCGCTTGCGCCCATAGATGCCGCAATATCCAATAAGCTTGACTGAGCAGAAAGGCTGGTTTCCTGAATGCTGTGGTCATAGGTATGATTTAACCACCGCTCCAGCATAATCCAGTGATGCGGTTCCATGCCCAGTGTATCAAGCGGATCATCAACCTGAAGGTCGCTTTTATCGACTTTCAAAATATTAGAAAGCTCACTGAGTAGTGCCTCGATAATAGCTACTTTATCAACCGCTGCGCTGCCTGTACTCTGGTCGCCCAGAAAGTCTAAAAGCTGTTTTGCTTGCGCTGCAAGGCCGGTTCGGCTTTTAGCAGACAGGATAATAACTTCTTCAAAGTCAGTCTTATGGGAAGGCCGTGTAAAGGCACTTTTCGGGGCCTCCTCGATAATAATATGGGCGTTTGCGCCCCCGGCACCAAAGGAAGATATACCCGCAATCTTCGGCGTATCATTCCCCCAAGGTTCCAGCGTGCGCTGCAATTTGAAGGGCGTCATATCAAATTCAATATTGGGGTTAACCTTGTCAACATGGCGCGTGGGCACTAACTGGCCCTGCTGCATCTGCAACACAACTTTCGTAAGCCCCGCGATGCCCGCCGCAGCCTCCAAATGACCAAACACAGATTTAACAGAGCCAAGCGCGCAGAAACCTTTGCTATCCGTATCCCGGTCAAAAGCTTGCGTTAGACCCTCCACTTCAATCGGATCACCAAGCGAGGTGCCAGTTCCGTGTGCTTCAATATAACTGAGCTGCTCGGCCCTAACCCCTGCTGCATCCAAGGCCATACGCACAACATCGCGCTGTGCCTGCGGGTTTGGCACCGTATATCCGTTTGTGTGCCCACCGTGGTTCACTGCACTACCGCGAATGACCGCATGGATATAATCCCCGTCCGCAAGGGCTTTTGAAAGTGGCTTCAGTAAAATGCACCCAACACCCTCACCCGGCACAAACCCATTGGCCCCCGCGCCGAAACTTTTACAGAGGCCGTCTGGCGACAGCATACCCGCCGCACACAGTTCCGTATAATTCGAAGGGTGCAGGTAAAGATTAACGCCGCCAGCAAACGCCATAGCATGTGGGTTTTTCTGCAAGTAAGCACAAGCCTCATGGATAGCTGTTAGGGAAGATGAACACATTGTATCAACCGGCATGCTAGGGCCGGAGAGATCCAGCACATGAGACACACGGTTTGCGACACTAGCAAAGGATGTCGCAGGGCGCACAATAGCGCCGTCTTCACTTTCATAAGGACCGTGCAGGGCATAGCCGGTTTTGCAAACACCCGCGAACACACCCACTTGACCTTGTGTCTGGTCTTTTAGCCTCTCTGGGCTGTAACCCGCGTTTTCCATCGCATGCCAGCTGGACGCCAAGAACAGCCTTTCCTGCGGGTCCATCGCGGCGGCATCACGCGGTGAAATTTTAAAGAAAAGCGGGTCAAAGTCAGCAAAACCAGTGAGGAAAGACCCCCATTTAGCATAGCTTTTCCCTGCCTCAATCGCTTTGTCTGGATCACTTTCAAAGAAGCCTGCAAGCGGCCAGCGGTCTTCTGGAATTTCGCTGATGACATTCCTGTCACTGACCAACGTTTCCCAAAAACCTTTCAGACCGTCCCCGCCCGCGTACTGCCCTGAAATCCCGATAATTGCCACGGCATCACCGGCGTCAGCGTCCTTGGGCGCAAAACGGCTTGGGTTTTGTGCGGTTTGGGGCGCCATATCTGCCTGAGGTATGGCACTGGCAGAATCTAGCACATAACCAACCCATTTTTCACATTCACTGGCTTTACCCTGCACCAAATAATCAGCAACCGCATTTAAGGTTTTATACTGGAAAAACAGTGTTTTAGATAACGCCCCGAAGATGTCAGCTAGCTCACGGTTTAACCGGGTGATCATCAGGGAATCAATACCGTATTCTTCAAGTAGAACATCACCGTCGATATCATAAGCATCCACACCGCTCACTTTAGCGAACAAACTGGTCAAATGCTTGCGAACAGCAGGGATTAATGCTGTTTTCTGGTGGGCATTACTGTGCGCCGTTACTTTCACATCACTGGATAGAGCGACCTTATTACGCTGCATAAGACCCGCGAAATAATGCTTAATCTTATCCGGCTCACCTGCGATTACAGCGGCGCGTGACTGCCCAAAGCATGCCAGCACTTTTAACGCATCCAACCCTTGCTTGGTGGACATGGGGCGTTGCCCCATTTGCTCATACAGCCTGTCTTGCGAAAGCTGATCCATAACCATGCCGCCGCTTAGCCAATACGGCCAGTTTACAGAGAGGATGCGCCCGTCACTACTGGCGGCAAAAGCGTCCATAAACCCGTTCGCTGCGGCATAATCGATCTGGCCCTCGTTCCCAGTGATACCAGCAAGCGACGAGAACAGCACAAAACTATCCAAATTCATGGCTTTCGTTGCATTAGCAAGAGCAACCGTTCCCACAACTTTTGCACTTAGGGTAATATCAAGGTCAGTTTCAGGTTTTTGGATAATATAACCATCCCTCAGCACACCAGCGCAGTGCATTATATGGTTTAATTGACCATATTTACGGATAATATGTGTTACCAATTCCTGAACGGCATGTTCATCCGCAATATCAGTTCTGACATAGTCAACCTGCACACCCTGAGCCTGCAATGCCGCGAGAAAAGCCTCATCATCATGGGTGAGCTCTGAGCGACCTGTCAAAATAAGGGCTGAAGCTGAAGTTTGCTCAGCAATATGCGCCGCAACACCTTGTCCAACACCGCCCAGTCCGCCAGTAATAAGCGTTACACCCGATAAGGTTTGGCTATGGCTAACGTTAAGGCTTGTTTGTGTCCACGCTTGCGCATACCGCCTGCCAGCATGGTACCTGATGGATTTATCGCTTGAGGCAAACTCGTTTTCTAAAAGGTCTGCCAAAGCCTGCGGTGCATACCGCCGGTCAGACTGGATATATTGTACTTGAAGTTTCGGGGCCTCAATTGCCGCAGTTTCAAGCATCGCTGACAGCCCCGCCAAATACCCATCAGCCTCCGACATATCCGGCACCAAAAGCTGCACAAGTGTCTGCGTCTCTGATTGGTCCTCAATCAGGGCCTTCAAGTGCCGCCACACATGCTTCACGGCCCCAGCATATTTTTCCGCCACATCCGAATTGTGGCTCTGGAATGGGTGCTGCACTGCATTTTGGGTAAAAGCCACTTCCATATTAACCGGCAGCACAACTCGCCGCATGTCTTGTGGCAGAGCGCCAATACTGAGGGGCTTTTCTACCCACTCTGGTGTTAAAATGGTTGGCCTTTGAGTAACGCCATCAGCATCAGGTAACCAGTAGCTTTTCCGATTGAAGACGGTGGCTTGGCGTTTTGCTCGCGTTGCGACATAGCTGTCAGGTGCCTGCTCAAGCACAACATGAGCGTTACCACCACCAAAACCAAAACTGCTAACCCCAGCCCTGCGCGGTGCATCAGCACTGCTCTCCCATGCGCGGGTTTCAGTCACAAGTTTGAAAGGTGAGCCCCCTAAGCCTAAATGCGGGTTCACCGTTTCACAGTGCAGACTTTTCGGCAGTGTCTTATGCTGCATTGCCAAAAGAACTTTAACAACGCCAGCCAAGCCTGCCGCTGCCTCTAGGTGCCCGATATTTGATTTAATCGAACCCAAGTGAACAAAAGGCGCGTCATATTTCTGCGAACCGAGCTGCGTTTCAAAGGCCTGTTTCAAGGCACTAACCTCAACAGCGTCCCCAAGCTGTGTGCCCGTCCCGTGCGCTTCAATATAGGAAATAGTCGCAGGGTCTATGCCTTGCATAGCCGTTTGCACAAGCTGCGACTGGGCCTGCACATTGGGGGCCGTTAATGACCCCGCATGCCCGCCGTGGTTTTGGGCTGTCCCGATGATTTTACCGTAAATATTATCGCCGTCACGCACGGCTTCAGAGTATTTCTTCAAAATAACCGCTGCCACACCTTCGCCGCGCACATAGCCGTCAGCACTGTCGCCGAAACTGTGACAATAGCCTGTGGGGCTGAGCATGCCAGCGTCTAGCGGGCCTTCAAAACCGTCTTTGGACAAGCAAAGGTTAACGCCGCCAACAATCGCCACTGGGCAGGAACCCTGCTTGATGGCGCTTGCTGCCTGATGCAAAGCCACAAGGGAACTGGAACACGCCGTATCGATAGACATGCTCGGGCCGTAAATATCAAGAAAGTGCGACACCCGGTTCGCGACCATCGCAAGGGAATTACCAGTGGCACTATAACCATCAGCTTTGTTACCAGAAGCCTTTAACAAGGCCTCATAATCTAGGGCGCTTACGCCGATAAAAACACCGGTGTCTTTCGGCAATTCAGTTTTGTCATAGCCAGCATCATCAAGGCTATGAATAACAGTTTCCAGCATCAAGCGTTGCTGCGGGTCAAGTCGCTGTGCTTCAAACGGCGAAATCTTAAAGTAGCTGGCGTCAAACAAGTCAACACCGCCAATAAACCCGCCACGCTTGACAAAATCAGCTTCTGTTATGTGGCTCAGTAACTGCCCCTCGTAACGCTCCAGCGGCAGGTCACTTATTAAATCTTCCCCAGCGACAAGCCTAGCAAACAGCGCATCCACTGTATCAGCGCCAGGGAAACGCCCTGCCATACCAATAATAGCGATCTCATCATCACCGCTATCATCAGCTCTCCGCTTTTCTGCAACAGTGTGCACCTTGTTGGCTAAAGGTTGAGTTTTCTCCTGCACTACCTTTGGGGCTGGGGCAGGCTGATGCTTAACGGTTTCACCAACAACAGGGTTAAAGCGGGTCACTAAATGCTGGCTCAAGGCCTTAATGTCAGCACAGTCAAAAAAAATAGCGGGTGAAATATCAACCGCAAGCGCCTTGTTAATTTCTTCTGCGTATTGGGTTAGGGTAATGGAATCGAACCCTAAGTCATGGAAACGCTCTCTGTCAGGGATATCAGCGGTTGGAAACTTAAGAATACCCCCTGCAATTTCCTTCAGGCTTTGGGCCACCAGTTCCGTTGTGGTTTCTGTTGAAAGGCTGTGCTCTACGCCGCTCGCCGTCCTCAAAATATTCTGCCCCTCGCACACACCTTCAAAGGAGGCGCAAATCAAACCAGTCTCGGTCAGGAAGGCAACATCATAGCTCGACTGCACGTTCGGGCTGAGAAGCACATAAGTAATATCATTTGCGGCAACATACGCACGGCTTAATGACCACTGCAACCCTGCACCCCAACCCGGTGATACATACTCAAAAAGCTGGTTTGCAGCCGCCAAAGCCACCGCATCCAGTTGCATGTTCTTTTTAAAGCTATCTTGCTGGGGCGGGTTATTGCGAATCTGCGCCAAATAGCGCCCATCCTGTAACTTATACACGCTCTCAATCGTTTCAAGGTACGGACCATACCCAAGCCGTCGTTTTGAGAACTCAGAATAAAGGGAAGCATGTTCTATTTTTTCAAAAGAAGAAGCAATGAGCGATTTAAGGTCAAGTGGCTGGTGCAAAGGCACCGCCTGCCCTTTAATTTCCGCTTCAAACCAGACTGCTTCCTTATCGCCCGCAACAACAAGCGCCGAAATATGCAGACGACCAGCCCCATCTGTTTCTAGGTTATATTTAAGCGCCGTAACACTCTGCCAATCAGCCGGGTTATGTACATTTAAAGCTTCAAGGGCGATATCCCCAGATAGGCCAGCCACACGCCCCAGTGCTGCCGCCACGTCTGCTGCAACAACAGGGTTAATATACATATCCCTGCCCGCGCGGCACACATAATCCTGCATCTCTTCAAGATAGAGAGCCGTTTCGTATGCTAGCCCCGAAAGGTCAGACACATTCTGGCCAACAAATGGATGAAGCTTCGATTTTGACCCCAACGGATTGATAACAGAAGGCGCATCAGGATAATCCTGATACCAACAGTGAACACGCTCAAACGGATAATTGGGTAGCGACACCCGGCGCAGACTGTGGCCTTCATTATAGTGCCGCCAATTAACGGGGACACCTTTAGTCCATATATCAGCGACAGTTTCAAGCTGCCTGCCGGCTACAGCACGCTCAATGTAATCCGCGTCCTCGGGTGGGTCCTGATCAAGGATAGAGCGTACATACCAAACCCTATCCGCCCCTGATTGATACGACCATATTTTTTGAATGGCTTCTTCATGCGAGCGCGCAGTAACAGCCAAACGACAGGGGAGCTCATTTTTACCTACCTGAAGGGTGTAAGCAATATCAGATAAAGGAACGTCAGCCGCTTTCACCAAATATGCACAGAATTGCTCAGTCACTCTGCTCAAAGCATCTTCATTCATGGCAGATAGAACAAGAAGAACATCCTCTTGCCTGCGGGGTGTAGCAGGCCTCTCGTCAATATATTCTTCCAGAATAATATGAGAGTTCATACCCCCGGCACCGATTGAAGTAACCCCGGCACGGCGTGGTAAAGGCTGCCCGTGTTGATTTATTTGGGGTTTCCACGGCAACAGCGTTTGAGGCACATAAAAGGGCGTTTTCTCAAAAGGAATATCTGGGTTTAATTCAGCGGAATGCAGTGACGGTGCAATAGCGCCGTACTTGAACTGCATCAATACTTTTGCGAGCCCTGCTAGGCCAGACGCTGCAAGCAAATGCGCGACATTACTTTTTACTGTGCCTACTGGGCAAGACTGCAAGGCGAGCCCTGCTTTGCCGTAAACCTGCGTCAGCGCCCTAACCTCAATTGGGTCACCAAGAGCCGTACCTGAACCATGCCCTTCTATATATCCGATCGATGAAGCCTCTATCTTAGCATCATCAAGGGCTTCTTCGATAGCTCGCGCCTGCTGCGCAGGGCTTGGTACAGTAAAACCATTCCGCACACCAGCGTTTGAAATACCAGTGCCCTTGATCACACCGTAAATATGGTCACCGTCACGTTCGGCATCAGCTAAGGTTTTGAGCACCAAAGCCCCAACCCCTTCACCCAGAATTGTGCCATCTGCGCCAACGCCGTAGCCGCGAATAACATCCGCTGTTTTTGTGGTGAAATGTTCCTGCGAGGTCGCAATTAACTTTTGTGGGTGCAAAAGCAAGCTAACACCGCCCGCAAGCGCCATCTTGCACCGGCCAGCCCGCAGCATATGCACCGCTTCGTGCACACATGTGGAAGACGCCGAGCACATGGTATCGAGAAAGTATGACGGCCCGGTAAAGCCGTAATAATAGGACACCATATTTGGAACCGTGCCCGTGTAACTACCGCTGGCCCGCGCCCCGCGCATCAACATATTTTGGAAACCGTACAAGTGATATTCGTTGGTCATGGACCCCATGATCACCGCAACATCCCCGCCGTATGCCTGCTGTATATATTCGCGTGAATAGCCCGCATCTTCAAAGGCATGCACGCTGGCCTCTAAAAACAAACGCACCTCAGGCGACATAATTTCAGCTTCGGCTTGGGAAATGCGGAAATAACGCGGGTCAAACTTGTCAATATCATCAAGGAACGCGCCGGTTTTCACCACGGTTTTACCAAGCACATCTCGTTCTGGATGCAAAATAGCATCATGGTCCCAGCGAGATTTCGGCCACGTTTCAAAACCATCTATGCCGTCCTTGAGCATCTGCCAGAAGGTGTCTTGGTCATCCGCCTTGGAAACTTTCAGGGACATCCCGACAATCGCTATATCATGGCTATCGTCTGCGTCTTTAGCCATTGAAGAGATTTTGACCGGGGCATCCTCAACCACCTTAAGTGCTTGCGCCGCCTGTTCAGTGGTTTGTGATGCCGTATCCGCTTCCGGTGCAGAAGACTGCTGCATGAGCGCGTCCGCGTGATTTTCTACGAAATAAGCTGCTAAGCCCTGAATATCAACAAACTCAAATAGTAGTGTTTTTGAGAGAGGACCAAAATTTTCCTCAAGTTTGTTCGTCGCCTCAACAATAGAGATGGACTCTAGCCCATACTCTTCCAGCTTACGGTTTACCCGAAGCTCTTCAGGTTCAAACTGCAGCACATCTGCAAACACATCACGCAAATGCTCTATCGCAATTTTCTTTAAATCTGCCGTGCCCGCAACCGTGCTAACTTTTTTCGAGCTGTCCACAGTTGCAGCCACACTACTCGGAAGCTGATCTGCACCAAAGCCTGAAAGAAATTTAGTAATATCCCCCATATCGCCGTACATAACGGTATGGTTTTCAGCAGTTTCTTGAGCAATAACAGTGCTTAATGCTGCCTTTGCGATTTCCTTCGGCAAGGGCTTTATACCCCAGCGTTTTTGCATTGCCGTTAGTGTTGCACCGTCCACCTGCATGCCGCCGTCAGCCCACAGTGGCCACGCAATAGAAACGGTTTTACCCGCACGTGTACCAGCGCCGACCATCTGATTACGGTCATGAACAAAAGCATCCATAAAGGCGTTAGCACCCGCATATAGGGCTTGACCGCTATTCCCAAAGCTTGCCGCAACGGAAGAACACAAAACCATAAACTCAAGAGCACAGCCCGACGTTGCCCTATCCAAATGAACGAGGCCGTCCACTTTTGGGGCAAAAACAGTTTCAATGTCGGCAACATCTTGATTGAAAATATAACCATCGCCAAGCACACCTGCCGCGTGGATAATGCCTTTAAGCACACCAACTTTCTTAGTGCACCATTCTACTGTCGCCTGCAGGTCACTGATGCCCGTCATATCGCACGGGCGGTACATCAAGTTAAGGCCTGCTTGAGTATATTCATCAAGCCATGCCTGTGCTTTTTCGGATATTTTTGGACTACGGCCTGTTAGCAAAATATTGCGCGCACCGTTTGCAACCAGCCATTCTGTAAAATGTTGGCCAAGGCCGCCCGCGCCGCCAGTTACCCAGTAAACAGCTTCAGGATCAAGCTTTAAACCCTTAGGGCTCGGCAAGCTTTCACTCGGGACAAACTTGCGTAAAAACCGCGTGCCGCTTTCGCCGTAACGAACTTCACGAAAACCGCCGCCTATGGCAGCTTCCGCCTTGATGATATCCGCCAGAGTATCCGACGCTGTCGTTTTAGCACAGCGAATAACTAAGGCCCGCAGTTTAGGGTTTTCAAGTGTCGCTGTTTTCAAAAGCGCTGTAACGGGTGCCGTCAATACTTCTGCGAAACCGTCTTCCAGCACTAAAACAAAATCAGCGTCAGTCGTTGCACCGTCCCGCATCCAAGATGCAATCTCGCGGTGCATAAGGCTAAAATACTGTGATGATGTTTCGCTAATTTCCTGCGCGCCCGGCGCTGGAAATGCTGTGTAAGTTGCATTTAACCTAGGCGCACTTGCCTTAGCAGCGTCTGCAACTTGGCCTGCCGCATAAAGCCTAATATGCGTATTAGCGGGCTGGCTCACAGAAGGCAGCGACACCTCTTGCCACGTTAGCTTCGACAGGAGCGTATCCTGTAATGGATTAGCCGTATCAACCTTTTCAGACATGGCCCGTAGCACCAAGTTTTTTAGCTGAACGCAGACCACCCCTTTTTTATCAAATAGCGTGATATCCAGATGTAGGGATGATCCCCCGCTTTGCTGCCCGGCGCTTGAGCGCACCAGCACCCACATTTCAGGGGCACAAGGGTGATAAACCTCCACTGCATCGCAAGCAAACGGCACGGCGGCCTGCCCGTTAAGGTCAACATCAAGGCCAACCCAAGCCTGTATAGCCCCGTCAAGCAAATGCGGATGCAAGGGCAGGCTAGTATGCGAGGCCGCCATCCGGCGCGACAGCTTCAACTGTGCCAGAACCTGCTGCCCGTCACTTTTAACCTGCTTCAAAACCCTGAAAAGTGGCCCGTGGTCAACACCTGACTTTAACAGAATGTCATAACAATCCTCCGCGGCAATAGTGCGCGGCATCTGTTCAGCCATTTGGCCTAAATCAACAGGTGCTATGTCCTGAATGGCAGAAAGCCGCACTTGTGCTTGCACAAGTAATGTTTCCCCACCTGTTTTGTCGCGGCGGATGATCTTGACATCAAACGTATTATCACCAGCCTGTTTCAGCCGTGTCTCCAGCTTGACTGTCTCACCCTCTGCCCTTACTGGCCGCAGGATCACCATATCATGAAGGGTTAACTGCTTGCCCTCAGCCTGTATCATCAGGGAAACACTGGAATGTATCATTTCAGCGTACACAGTGCCCGGTAAAATCTGGACACCACCAACATGATGATCAGACCAAATGGGTTCATCGCCCGTCAGCACCGTTTCAAAGGCAATATGATCAAAGGTCGATATATTACGGTGCAAAAGAGGATGTGGCACAGCGGCTGTATCCTTACGCGCCGCAAACACATCCATCCAGTGAACGTCCCGCGCAAAAGGATACACTGGTACAGATATGCGCCTTACACCGCCGTCCGCATGAAAGGCCCATGTTATTGATTTACCACTGAGCCAGTCACGTACAGTGCCGTCTTCGACACCCTCGCTGCCCGCAAGCAGAATATCTGCATTCTCTTGACCTGAGATAAAATCCCTAAGGGCAACTTGCAGGGCTTGAGGCGTTTTGACCGCAAACACAACCCGCTCCTCAAAATCTTCACGGCCCGTTTGGTATGTATAGGCAATATTGGCAATATTGCGCGATTCTGAGTGATCTCTGTCCAAATGCTTCAAAAGCGCAGAAGCATATGAATGCAGTCTTTCCTTACTTTTGGCTGAAAGCGGAATATAGTGCAGACCTTCATAACCATCACTGCCAGTTGCTGCCCCGCCCTGGTCATACCCCTCAATAAGTGCATGAGCATTGCTGCCCCCAAAACCAAAGGAACTAACCCCTGCCCGGCGCGGTTTATCTGACCTTTTCCAAAGGCGCGGTTCCCCCAGCACATGAAACGGCGTACCTTCAAGATCAACCATACGATTAAGAGACTTGAAACCAACATTCGCGGGGATTTTTTCATTTTTGAGCGCGGCGAGAACCTTGATAATACCAGCTACACCCGCCGCCCCTTCAAGGTGGCCGATATTGGTCTTTACGGACCCAATGCCGCATGTGTCAGGCTCAATTTCAGCGCCCCGTTCTGCATAAAGCGTTGAGAATGCCTGCTTTAAGCCTGTTATTTCAATGGGGTCCCCAAGCGGCGTGCCAGGGCCGTGCGCTTCAATATAATTAATACTATCAATTTCAACATCCGCGGCCTTGTAGACGGACTGAATAAGTGCTGCCTGCGCGTCGGGGCTCGTCACAGTAAGGGAATTGGTGCGGCCACCGTGGTTCACCCCAATCCCCCGAATGATCCCTTGAATATTGTCACCGTCCGCCTCTGCTTGGGCAAGCGGTTTCAACAGCAAAACAGCACCGCCTTCGCCGCGCACATAACCATCAGCACCTGCATCAAAGGCTTGGCTTTTCCCCACTTTTGAGAGCATGCCTGCTTTTGAAAAAGCTGAGAAGTGATTTGGCGACCATATCAGGTTCACGCCGCCCGCAAGCGCCATGTCGCACTCGCCGTTTTGAATAGCGCGCACAGCCTCATAAATTGAGGTCATCGACGCTGCGCAGGCCGTATCGTTCGTAATGCTAGGGCCGTGAAAATCAAAAAAGTGCGAAACCCGGTTGGCCAGAATAGAGTACGCAATGCCCGTTGGCATGTAAGCATCCGTATGGGCATAATGCTTTTCTAAAAGCTCCGCATAATCCCAGTGACACACCCCCATGTACACACCGGTATTACTGCCTGCTACATCGCTGGCCTTCAGCCCCGCATCTTCAAGGGCATGCCACGCCATCTCAAGCGCAAAGCGTTGCTGCGGGTCCATAAAGGAGGCTTCTTTAGGCGAAATCCCGAAAAAGGCCGCATCAAAACAATCCGCGTCTTCAACGAAGCCACCCCAAACATTTTTGGCGTTATTACCCTGTGCTGGGTCACTGAGGAACGCATTAAGGTCAAACCGCCCTGAAGGCAACTCCCTGATCAAAGACCGGCCTGCATCAAGATGCTGCCAGAAATCATCCAAGCTATCAGCCTGCGGTAGCCGCACGCCAGTGCCAATAATAGCAACAGGTTCGGACGGATATTTCCGGGCTTTAGCCAATAGCGCCCCCCTGCATCGCAGCCGTTAACCTGCGACCATAAAGCTCGGCAGTTTCGCTTAATAGTTTTTTACCCAGCGCATCAACACTGCGTTTACGCCAATCTTCCAGCTCAGTGTCTTTGAGCCACTGGTTCACAGCCCCCATTGCGGGCCCACAGTGAATTTGAAAGTCCACTTTATGATCCATATTACCGCTCAATGCCCACATCGTCGTATCACTGTAATAACAGCGAATAATTTGGCTCATTTTATAGCGTGGATTTGTTTCAACTTTGCGCCAATCATCCGCACTACTGCGCTCTCTGATCTCACTTAAAACCTCGTTAAAACTGCGCTTAAAGTAACGCTCCTGAATCTGCTGAGCGAGTTTTGTATCGATCTCATCAATACTTCCAGATTGATTATAGAGAGACACAAGCTTTTCTGCCCGCGACGGAAAAAAGAGGCCCTTTTTCAAAACCTGAATTTTTGAACCCAGTTCAAACATGGCACCAGACGGCGCATACCCTGTGTCGTACACATTGGCGGCAGCCAGTAAATCTTTCACAGCATCACTGGTGCCCGCTTCAACGGTGCACTGGTTAATGGACCCAGAGACAATATAATCAGCCCCCAGCATAAAGACCGCAGCCGCTGCTTCTGGCGTACCAATACCGCCACCTGCACCAACAAATATCGGTCCAAAACCGGGAAATCTCTCTTGTGCTTTCTTGCGAACTGACAGCACTGCGGGAATAAGGTTAAACGGGTTGCCTTGATCCGTGTGCCCACCAGAATCAGACTCAACCGTTACGGCGTCTGCCATGGGCACCAAGCGAAGCATGCTAGCTTCCTCAGCGGTCAGTGCGCGCTCAGACACCATTTTATCAAGCATTTTATCTGGCGGCGGTGACAAAAAGTTTGCCGCAATGTCAGGACGCGATACTTTGGCAATAATTCTGTTTTTCACATGAATATTGTCGCCTGTACGGGATAACCCTTTGGCGCGGTAGCGCACCAGTGCTGGCGACACTTCCATAAAGGCCGATGCTTCAATCACCGGTACAGCATATTTCAACAAAACATCTGTTAAGGCCTCTTCTGCATGCGGCCTATTGAAGTGGGAAATAAAATTCACCCCGTATGGCTGACCCACAGCAACAGAAGCCTGTATTTTTGCGAGGTTTTCCTCAACATCCTTAATGGGCATGCCCCCTGCCCCCAAGAAACCCAGCATGCCAGCATTTGCCATTTTGATAACCATATCAGCAGATGCAATGCCCCGGTACATGGCGCCACTAACATAGGGGTACTTAAGGCCAAACTTATTACAAAATTCTTGGGACCCAAGCCGAACAGAAGGCTTAGTGGCGGGCTTATGTACGCCGTTTAATTTACCGTTCACCAAAGGAGAGGCCGCCTTTACAGACGCAGAAGTGACAGTTTCTTTTTTATCAGCAGGCGCTGACTTTGCCTGCGCACCAGCGCGTTTTGCCTCTTCTTCCTGTTTCAGTGTCTCTGCATCAAGTGGGCCAGCCTCTAGCTGCGTTCTTTTAACCATAGGCTGCAAGATAGGCGGCCCTTTTGGCCCGATCTCTTTAAAATCACTAACCTCAAGCCCCTTGGCCAGCAAATACCTTATGCTTTCGCTCCATTTCACAGGCGCTGTTATCTGCTCTATCATTTTTGCCCGGATATCAGCTGGCAGATGCGGCCTTGCGGTTACATTCGAAATCACGGGGGTTTGAGGGGTCTTAAATTCAAGCCCCTTTGCCAACTCAGCAAAAGCCTGCTGCGATTCTTTCATGAACGGCGAATGGAACGCGCCGCTTACAGCAAGAACTTTATAGAGCATGGCCCCTGCGTTTTGAAACAAGAGCTCTGCCGCAAGAATAGTCTCTTTTTTACCGGAGATAACAATCTGCTTAGGCGTATTATAATTGGCGGCAAAGATATCCGTTAAGCCTTCGCGGGCAATTATATCTTCTACCTGTTCTGCAGTTAGGCCCAGAACAGCAGCCATGCCGCCGCCTTTGGCCTCAGCCATCAGCGCCCCGCGTTTTTGCACCAGCCTTAAGCCGCTCGCAAAATCAAGTACACCCGCCGCAAAAAGCGCGACATACTCTGAAACGCTATGACCAAGCAGGTAATCTGGCTTTTCGCCGCCGTCTTCCATGAAAGCTAAATACTCAAGAGCATTAACAACATAGAGGGCGGGCTGCGTATACTGCGTTTCTGTTAGTCGTTCTATGGGGCCGTCCATGCACAAGCTGCGCAAAGAGTAGCCAAGAATGTCATCCGCTTCCCTGCACAGCTGCGGAAATCGTTCAAACAGGCCATTGCCCATCGATAACCGCTGCGCCCCTTGACCGGGAAACATAGCCGCCAGCATCTAGTCCTCCAATGGGTAGTCTGGAGTGACCACCCGTCCCTAGCCCTGTTTTCAGGGGCATTTAATTTTGAGTATAATAATTCAGGTATTTTTTATCATCAGCGTTCTTAGAACGATTCAGTTGGCATTATTCCAGTTAGCCCCAATTATTAATTAAATATCTGTAGCTTATAAAAGGATTATTGGTAAAACAATATTACAATGCAAGCAGTTTTCCCGTAAGGCACTGAAATACATGGAAATTAGCATACCATTACGCCATAAAGTGATTGCTTGGCATCTCGATTGCAGAAGCATTGATAGCCTGCAATGGCCTCAACTACTCGGTTTGTTAAGCCTCAGCGAACAAGAAAGGGCGGATAAGTTTTACTTTGACCATGACCGTCAATCTTACATAGCCGCCCACGCTATAACCCGCGCAGTGCTGGCCTTCTACAGCGATATTCAACCAAACAAAATAGAGTTTTCTGCCAGCGATTTTGGCAAACCAGAGGTCATCATCCGGCATCATGCCGCCAGATTGCGGGTAAACTTATCCCACACCCGCCACATGGTCGCTGTCGCTCTAACTGAGGAAAATGACATCGGCATTGATATTGAATGGCTGGGCAGAAAGGATAGTTGCCTAGACCTCGCCCCCACGGTCTTTACACATGAAGAACAGGCTATTTTGGGCAATACTCCTGCGAATCGGCAAAAAGAAATCTTTCTAACCTTCTGGACTTTGAAGGAAGCTTATATAAAAGCGATCGGCAAAGGGCTATCCCTGCCTTTAACAGACTTTCATTTCAACCTTGACCCACTGGCAATTCATTTTAAACAGCAGCACGAGCGACAAAACATTGATGATCCTGAAAGCTGGTACCTGAAGCATTACAGGCCAGGGCCTGATCATGTTGCCGCCATCGCCGCCCAAGGCGTAGACAAACATAAACTGGACTGTAAAATCGAAGCAGCACCGCTGCAGGCTATTATTGAAAAATTTAGGGCCAGCCCGTAACGCTTCACCAAATTACTCCTGACTGTACGGCAATATTTGCCTTAAGTAAGGCGCAACGCCTTTTGCCTGATCCCACTGCTTTGGGTACCCAAGCGACACTTCTTCGAAACGTGTTTGGTCGCGCCAATCTGTGCGCCTAACGTGCAAATGGCCCGTCACAACCACTTCGGCATTATACTTGTTGTGCCAGTTTTCTGTCTTGGCGGTGCCACACCAAGGAATGAAGCGGGGCACTCTGGGGATGTGGATCAAATCTTTGCGCATGGGGAAATGGTTAATCAACACGGTTCGGCTGCCTACCTCAATTTCCGAGAGGCGTTGTTCACTGATTTTAATACGGTCGGCACACCAGTCTTCTACCCGCACATAAGGTTCTGAGGCCAACAAGTGTTCATCTGCTGCTACACATTTCATTTCCCTTGCCCACGCAACAATTTCAGCGTGAGACATACCCTCAGGGCCAAAACTGTAGTCATAGAGTAAAAAGAGTGGCGCAAGGACAAGCGGTGCGCCGTGATCCCCTAATGATCCGGGCCATGCAATAAAGGGATCTTCAGGAGTCAGCACACCGTACGCACGTGCCAATTCAACCAAATGCTCGTATCTCGCGACTCCGCATATCTGTTCTCCGTTTTCATCAGGCAGCGCCCATAACTCATGATTTCCAGGAACCCAAATCACACAGGCAAAAGATTTTACGGCATGACGAAAAG
This sequence comes from Kordiimonas pumila, assembly GCF_015240255.1. Lineage (NCBI taxonomy): Bacteria > Pseudomonadati > Pseudomonadota > Alphaproteobacteria > Kordiimonadales > Kordiimonadaceae > Kordiimonas > Kordiimonas pumila. Next base: position 1,174,028 of record NZ_CP061205.1, on the reverse strand, counting down.
CAATTTCCAGAGTTTCAGGCCGCTCAGCAATATCACCCCCAAGAATAAGCCAGTCTTCTGCGTGCTCTTTCAAAGCGAGAAAAGCCTCAAGGTTAGACGGATTCGATAAGTGGAGATCGCTGATAGCAAATAATTTCACAAAACAAGCCTTATACTAAAAAGACAGTTATTATAATCCACATATCCCTTTCGCTGTAAACAAAACTACAACTAAATATTGAAGTCATTTTGGCTTTATGCTCCACTGCCGGAAAGGAATAAGGAACTTTCTCCACCCAACATTGTCGATCCATTATCACGCTCAGGTTTGTTATGAAATACAATCGCTCAACAATAATACTGACGCTTATTACCGTTATTAGCCTATCAATTCCAACAGTTGAGGCCTGTTCCCGCCTACTATGGAACATCAACGATACGCGCGTTATGTCTGGGCGCACTTTTGACTGGTACCATTCCCTCGGTAGCTTGATTTATATTAACCCACGTGGCACAAAAATGGACGGCGGCGAGAAAAAAAATCCCTATTCGTGGACATCCAAATACGGCAGCGTCACAACCGCCATCTCCACATACCTGATGCAGCAAGGGGATTTTAGCTGGGAGGACGGCGCTACAGACGGCATCAACGAAAAAGGCCTGGCGGCACATGCCCTTTACTTACAGGGATCAGTTTTTGTACACGATGAAAAAGATTTACCGGCTATCAACACGCTGCGATGGGTTAGGTATATTCTTGATAATTTTGCGTCTGTTGATGAAGCCTTGGCTGCAATGCAACATATCCATATTGCGCCCGGTATATTAGACGGCAATCCAATGAGTTTCCATATGGCCATGGAAGATAGCTCCGGTGATTCTGCCATCATTGAATTTGTGAATGGCATTAAAACCATTAAACATGGCGCACAGTATACTGTGCTTACAAATAATCCACCCTACACCGAACAAGTGGAAAACCTGAAAAACTACGAAACGTTCGGGGGCAACAAACCTTTACCCGGAAACGTATCCTCAGAAGATCGTTTTGTAAGGCTCAGCTACTATTCAAAATTTTTACCTGAAACCAACTTTTCCACCTTTCCCCAGTCACACCTTTTATCCGTAATGCGTACAGCAGCATCGCCTTTTGGTGCGCCGTACACCTCTGGTGCTAGCTACCCGACTTGGTGGATTTCCCTGTCAGACCTGACAAACCTGCAGTATTTTTTCACGGCTGTGGAAGCGCCAAACCTGATACAAATAGATGTTACGACGATTGATTTTGAAAAAGGCTCCGGGATACGCTGGCTTGACCCGCGCAACCAAAAACTATTCGGTATAGTAAATACTGACTTCAAGCCTTTATCCGAATTAAAAATTCAACGCCAAGATTCCATTAGCACAAAAAGGGGTGCCCAAAATGTTGCAAACTGAAACAAGTACAATGGGAATGCCCGCCGAGTTTGCCAATGTAACACTCGCGAAATTAAGTGAAACATTTGTACTAGAAATTCGGGGGCTGGACCTCACAGGTACTATCAGTGACGCTGTTATTGATACCTTGCAAGAACTGCTCGCCCATCACTTGGTACTTGTAATCCGCGACCAACATATCGACGGCGAACAGCAGGATGCCATTACAGCAGCACTGGGCAAACAGCGCGACCAAACTCTGCACACGTGGGCACCGCCCGCAGAAGCAGATGCGCAAGTGGGCAGAGTGGGCAAGCTTGGCCAATTGCCAATTCTGAATAAGGGCAACCAACTGTTTTTCATAAATGGGCCAGAACTGTGCGACACAGACCATGATCCAAACGTAATACTGGACATGAAAGATCAGTATAAAATGCACGGCACATCCTGCTGGCACACGGGCGACACAGAGAAAATGAATGTAGAGGTTATCAACATTCTAAGCCCTGTCATTGTACCAGAACGTGAAGGCCACACACAGTTTGCCAATACAACAGCGGCCTTTGCTGCACTTGATAAAGCGGCACAGGAAAAATATGAAAGCCTGCGGGTGCTGCACTGTATGGTTTTTCCTGAAATTGATTTTGTCGACATGCCAGAAAACACAGCCCCTGTTAGCCAGCCTTTGGTGAAACAAAACTCTCATACGGGTGAAAAATTCCTGTACCTGAATTTCCATGATATGGACCGCGTAGTGGGATACGAGCGTGCTAAAAGTGATGCCCTCATTAAAGATGTTTTCAGCAAAACCATCCGCGAACCTTTCCTTTATTCACACGAGTGGAAAGAAGGCGATTTGGTTATATGGAACTGCAATGGCACCATGCACCGCAGAGGCCTAGTTGACCCAACAACCAAGCGTGCCTTGCGCCGTACACAAGTGGAAATATCTATCCTTCAAAGTACACGCGAGTGGGATAAAACACGCGAAGCCGCACCGGGGGAACATAACGGCGAATATTGGCACCCATTTCCTTTGAAAGACGATGAATAGGCGACAAAAGAGCAATGAGTGTTTCAAATATTAAAACAAGCAATAGCCCCACGAACAGTACAACTGATTGGTGGGGCACCATCACTGATCATGCCTTTATTACAACCCCTTTTCCAACATTACATGAATTACTGAAAGAGGGGCCCATACATCATGACACCTATTCGGATATATATTTCATACTAGGCCACGCTGAATTTCAGCAGATCATGAAATCTCCTGATATGCGGCGCGATACAAGGCTATGGAAAGACGGCTGGAACACAGAAGAGTACCGGGCAAAAGACCCTGTGGGCTTTGAGCTTCTAAGTGGAAACCAGCCCCAAATAATCAATAATGACGGCGCTGATCATAAAAGAATGCGCGATGTTTACACCCCCGCTTTTCGTGCCCAAATGATGAAAAACCTGTCACCGATGATAGAGGCCGAATGTGGCCAGTTGCTCAACCAACTACCTGTCAGTGAACCTGTGGATTTTGTCAAAGCGGTGGCGGGGCCACTGCCCTTACGGGTTATGTGTAACCTCTTTGATATCCCATCCACTCTTGACGAGGAAATTGGCCGCTGGAGTGCCGCTATTATCCGGTTAGCCGACATACTGCTAACAGACGCCCAAAAAGAAGAGGCACTGGACGCACAGAATAATTTCAAAGCATATTTAAAAGAAGAAATAGCTATCCGCCGCCACAAAGACGGCAACAGCCTGATGGATATGGCCATTAAAGCACTAGATAATGGCACAATGACAGAAGAAGAAACGCTGATAAACCTTATGTCAATGGTGCTTGCAGGCCATGAAACCACCGTATCCCTCCTTGGGAGTGGTATGTATCTACTGCTTAAAAACCCTGATCAAAGGCAAAAACTACATGCTGATCGTAGCCTGATGCATAAAGCGATAGAAGAAATGCTAAGGGTTGAACCAAGCGGCACCATGATCCTGCGTATTGCCGCAAAAGAGTGTGAGATAGGCGGCACAAAAATCCCTGAAGGAGCTATGGTCATGGGGATGATTAGCGCCACAAATTATGACCCACGGCGCTATGAAAATCCCTTTGTTTTTGATATTACCCGTACACCAAACCCGCATCAGACCTTTGGCGGCGGCCCCCATGTATGTATTGGTGCGCCGCTTTCACGACTTGAGGCCTCTATCGTTTTTTCTTCTATTCTCGACAAGTTTTCAAAAATTGAGTTCGCAGGTAAACCAGAATGGCGGCTGGACAGATTAAACGCGCGGGGCCTTGCCTCGCTGCCTATTCAAGTAGAGGCGAACTAATGCACCAAAATGTTGGCATTGAAGCCATGAACCTGTACGGCGGGCGTGCTTCGCTGGATGTTCATAAGTTAGCTGAATACAGAAACCTTGAAATCAATAGATTTGAAAATCTGTTGATTGACGAAAAAACCGTTGCCCTTCCCTGTGAAGACCCTGTGAGCTTCGCGGTTAATGCCGCTAAACCGATCATTGATGCCTTAAGTGAAGAGGAAAAAAGCCGCATAGAAATGGTTGTCACCTGTACTGAATCAGGGATCGATTTTGGCAAGTCTATCAGCACTTATATCCACAACCTCTTAAATCTGCCATCCAATTGCCGGTTGTTTGAAATCAAGCAAGCTTGTTACTCAGGGGCTGCTGGCCTGCAAATGGCCCTTAATTTTCTTTTGTCGGGAACATCGCCGGGTGCCAAAGCACTTGTTATTACCACTGATATTTCAAGATTTGCCCTAGACGATAAAAATGCAGTGCAAGAATGGGCGTATTCAGAGCCGACATCTGGCGCGGGGGCTGTTGCCATGCTGGTTTCTGACAAGCCCGATATATTCCGGATTGACCCCGGGGCATACGGTAATCATGCCTTTGAAGTTATGGACACATGCAGACCCGGCCCAGACACAGAAGCCGGAGATGCAGACTTGTCACTGATGGCCTATCTTGACTGCTGCAACGGTGCCTATACTGATTACGCGCGCCGTGTTGAAGGAGCCGACTTTAAGAAAAGTTTCCAATACCTCTGTTTCCACACACCCTTTGGTGGCATGGTAAAAGGGGCGCACCGCCATTTGATGCGCAAACTATACAAAACACCCTCTCCTGAAATTGAAAGCGATTTTAATGAGCGGCTAATGCCCAGCCTCGCGTATGGTCGCAGAGTTGGCAATACGGCAGGGGGCGGTATTTTTGTTGCTTTAACAGGTGTTATTGATAACGCGCCTATCAGTGCCCCCCTCAGGATCGGGATTTTTTCATACGGCTCAGGGTGTTGCTCAGAGTTCTTTAGCGGCACGGTAACGCCAGATGGCCAAAAAGTCTTAGCTAAAATGAACATTGATCAGGCATTAAAAAAGCGTCATCTATTGTCCATGGACGAATATGAATGGTTGCTTAGTGGTGAACAGACTTTACGGTTTGGCACCAAAGACGCCAATATTAGTCTTGATAACATTCCGGGGGTATCATCAAACGGCACAGGTAAAAACTGGCTCGTATTAGAGGGCGTGTCAGACTATCATCGCGAATATCGCTGGGTATAACGGCCCGTCATCTACCACATCACCCAAAAGGAAAATCAGTGAGCACAACAGACATTTTAAATATTCTAATCTCTGAAATTCATGAATGTGTTCCAGAACTGATTGACCAGCCAATCACGGCAGAGACATCCATGACCGAGATTGGAATCAACTCAATGGAGCGAGCAGAGATACTTATAGCAACGCTGGAGGCTATGGACCTTACTGTTCCCATGACATCCCTTCACGGGCCTAAAAACCTTGGTGAGCTTTCCGAGTTATTGCATGCTAAAAAATCCGAAGGATAAAAGCCCGCTGGCAGTAATCGGTATTGGTGTTGCTTGTGGTGCAGGCTTTGGCAAAGAAGCGTTTAGTGATGCCCTCTATACAGCTCCCAATCTTTTTTCATATCTATCCCGCGAAGGCAGAGAGACACAAGAAGGCCACAGCCCTTTCATCGGCGTTGAAATACCAGAGATACAAAAAACTCATTTACCGGCTAGGCTTGAGCGCACATTATCCCTATCTGCCCGTGTTGCCGTGTCTGTTGTACAGGAAGCATGGCTTGAAGCCGGGCTTGATAAATATGACCCTGAGAGAATAGGTGTTGTTGTTGGCGGCACGGCCCTAATGGCGCGCGAGCAGGAACTTGCAATAGCTGCCTATCAAGACCGTACTTCCTTTATCCCCCCTCGAATGGGGCATATATTCCTCGACACCGAAATTGCGGCAGTTTTGGCATCAACCTTCCCTATTCGCGGTGTTTGTGAAACCACCAACGCTGCCTCAGCAAGTGGGGCCGCTGCTATCTTGCAAGCCATGCGGGCCATACAAGAGGACCGTGTTGATGTGTGTATTGCGGTTGGGGCACTGCAAGATATTTCCCTCATGAACCTTTATACAATGCGTTCAATGGGGGCGATGGGAGGCGCAAGTAATACAGACTGCCCCGAAAAGGCTTGTCGTCCAATGTCTCAGAACAGTGATGGTTTTATATACGGCGAATCTTGCGCGGCACTTGTTATAGAACGGTGCAATGGCACTCATAGCCCTTACGGGTTTATCGCTGGCGGCGCTGCCGTCCCTGATGGCAGCCGCGGGCCGGAGCCTGATAGCATGGGCCAACAAAAGGCCGCCCAAATTGCCCTAAAGCAAGCGGGCCTGACAAATAAAGATATCGACTATGTGAACGGACACGCAACCGGCACACCACTCGGTGATAAAACCGAAGCGAGTACATATCAGGCATTAGGCCTTGACCACGCGTGGATCAATACGACTAAATCTCTTATTGGTCATAGCTTGAGTGCTGCAGGGGCAATAGAGACCGCAGCCGTGTTCCTGCAAATGAAGTACGGCAAACTTCACCCGTGCCGTAACCTTGATCAACCCGTTGATCCAGGGTTAAAGTTTACTTCAACAGTTCCCGAACAGCATGCTATCAAAAATGCCTTGAAATTTTCCTTTGGGTTCGGCGGTATTAATACAGCACTCGTCTTAACAGCAGCACAATAATAAAGGGTTCACCCCATGACGTTAGACCACCAAAACTTCGAAACCCTTGCTGTGACAGTGAATGAAAAAATCTGCAGCATTCAGTTCAACAGGCCAGAGGCCGGAAACAGTATAAATGCGCAGCTTGTAGAAGAATTTGATGCCGTTACCCGTTACTGCGCAGATGCGCAAAACGGCATTTCTATCCTGCTTCTAGAAGGGAATAGCGAGGCTTTTTCATCAGGTGGTGACTTTAATGCCGCGGCCAGCGGTAGTGCGGCGCCAGACGCAGGCCAGTTATATGATATATGGCACCGTATGACTTCTGGCCCTTTTGTTTCCATTTCACTAGTTGAAGGCCGGGTCAATGCAGGTGGGATTGGCTTTATTGCAGCATCAGATGTCGTGCTTGCCGGGCCATCGGCAACCTTTGGTCTTTCTGAAATGTTGTTTGGGCTTTTTCCAGCATGTGTACTGCCTTTTCTTATACGCCGTGTTGGCCGCCAGAAAGCGCATTATATGACGTTAATGACCAAGACTATTGATGTGCAGGAGGCGCTTTCATGGCACCTTGTTGATCAAACATCTGACAATACCGCGCTTATGCTTCGCCAACACCTTACCCGACTTCAACGGCTGGATAAGCAAGCTATCACTACCTACAAAAGCTACATGAACGGCATTCACGGCAATGACTTGCTGGCAACAAGAAAGCCTGCCACAGATGCCAACCAAAGCATGTTCTCAGACGCCAAAATTCAAGCCAATATTAAACGCTATGTGGATGAACTGAAATTCCCTTGGGAAGCCTAAGTCCGCAGATCAACGACCTTCTGCAAGGGCGGCAGATTACCAAGTTTACCCGATGCACCGCGCCCACTGCGCTCCACAAAAAAGTGGTTTGTCATTGCAATACCCAACAAGAACATGAAAGTTTGGTGTTCTTTTGTTGAAATTTTTTCCGGCGCAGTATTTATCAATTTTTTCGTCAAAAGGCCTGCGAACTTCTTGTTGATAAACGGTAGTTTTGAAAGTTCAGAATCTGACAAAACAAGGTCCAGGTAATCTGGCTTTTCAGCGATAAAGGCCTCGGTATCGGGCGCACGGTAAGGAAACTTCCTTTTATCCACCACCTCAGCTGGCAGATCAGCCCGAAACGCCTCTCTCAGTAAACGCTTTTCCCGAAAGCCATTATCAAACTTCAGGTTGGTTGCAGCCGCTACGTCAATAACGGCAAGATCAAGAAAAGGGCACCGGTTTTCAACGCCGTGTGATAAGCTCATACGCTCCCCTTGGGTCGATAGCAAATACCCTGACAGTAATGTTTTATATTCAAGCCACTGCGCTTTTTGTACAGCCGACATAGAAGCGAATTCCCCGCTCGACTGTGTTAAGCCCATAATGTCTGCAAAAGGATCTTGCGCGCCATCTGGCATCATAAGACGTGCAGAAAAGCGGCCATTTTGGAAGCGAATTTCATGTGAAAATAAGCCCGGCATATTTTCTTTGGAAAATTGCTGATAAAGGCCTGCAACTGCAGCATTACTGCCGCCTGCGTAATGCGCGAGGTGCGGGTAAAAACTGCTAAGCCGCTCACTACGCAAGTCCTCGGATAAATCATCCCATTCACTTCGCAGGATAGTTTCTTTAAACAGGTCATATCCTAAAAATGCTTCATCTGCCCCCTCACCGCTTAGAATTACTTTTATATTATTTTCTGCGGTTAATTCAGACAATAAATACATGGGCACAAAGGCACTTCTGAATGCTGGAATTTCAGCGTGATAAACAGCATCCGGAAACGCATCCACAATATCTTTATACGTGATATGCTTTGCTAGATGTTTGGTTCCAATGTGCTGAGAGACCAAGTTTTGCTCTAGCGATTCATCAAACTGACTGTCCTCAAATGTTACAGAAAACGTGTAGAGGTCATGATTATTATATTGCCTTGCTAAATGCGCAACAATGGCAGAATCGATGCCACCGCTGAGATAAACACCCACCTCAACATCACTTCTAAGGCGCAGGGAAACACTCTTATCAAGTTCCGCCCTTATTTGTTCAACCGCGTCTTTTTCATTTGTAACTTGTCTCGAGCTATCAAAAGTAAGCTGATAGTATGTATGACATGCTATTTCACCGTTCAGGAACGATAGAAACTGACCCATTGGCAAACTGTGAACATGCTTAAAACCTGTTTGATCTGGCAAGGGCGTCCACTGCGCAACAATAGACCCAAGCTGTGCCGGATCCTGTTCAAAAGCAAAGCCCGGAATGGCCAAAAAGGCTTTCATTTCGGATGCGAAATAGAGAGCATTCCCCCTAACGTGATAGAATAGCGGTCGTTTACCAAACCTGTCCCGCGCCAAAACCATTCGTTTGGTACGGCGATCATAAAGCGCAAAAGCATAGCCCCCATTAAAACGAGACAGACAGCCTTCTCCCCATTCAATCCAAGCCCGCAGTACAACCTCGGTATCACACTGGGTTTTAAAAATGTGGCCTTTTTCTTCCAGCTCTGCCTTCAATTCACGGTAATTATAAACTTCACCGTTATAACACAGCCAGTACCGGCCCTCTTCATCTGATATGGGCTGTATCCCAGCTTTCTGGTCCAGAATAGCAAGCCGAACGGTTCCCATAACAAAATCATCCGCCACAACATAACCAGAACCGTCAGGCCCCCTATGGCCAATAGCAGATAAGGCATTAGAGATTATTTGCGGCAATTCACCAGCAGGGAAGTCAGCACTTACAAGCCCCACAATACCGCACATTAACGCCCCTCCACAGCAGACGCGTTATCTTTTTCCTTAACCTTCAGCGCAACCGCCTCCTGTATTTGGGTTAAGCTCACAAGAACATTGCTGGTCATTTCGCGTTCGGAGAATTTAATGTCATATTCACGCTCTAAAAAATGGCACAATTCAACATATCCAAAACTATCCAGGACACCTTCCATAAACAGGTTACTGTTTTCAGGAAACGTTTCATCAAACTCAATCAGGAATTGTTCTTCCATAAAAGTGCGAATTTTATTATCCATAATAAACAAAACCCCAATGCTTCCTGCTATCCATGCAATAAATTTTATAATTATAACAATTATTTATGCCCTGCAAGTCAACCGCTGTCCCATAGGCCGGGTTAAATGATTTTCTGAGCGCCGGTAAGAGCAGTCAGGACACCTTTAGTCGTCTCAAATGAACTGTTAAAGGGAGACAAAATCACATGGCATGCCTTACTTTTAGCCTCAGGCATTTTTTTAATTATGCCCGCTAAAGAGCCAAACGGACCAACATCAACAAGCGTATCATAATTATTTGCCAATAAAAGACTTGAGAGAGCACTAGCACAGTTAATGGGGTTTCGCCCAACTTTGCCAAAATGTGAAGCAGACAGGCTGTGTACTTCGCCCCCTTTAAGGGAGGAATAAAATTTCATTTTCAGGGGATGAACCTCAAAATCTGAAAACACCTGTGCCAAAGATTCCCTGCAAACATCAAGTGCTGCACTATGGAACGCATGTGACACGGGCAACATTACGGAAATCACCTCTTTCTTGGCAAGATACCCTTGAACGTCCTTGAGTGCCTGCGGCTGCCCCGCAAGCACTATCAACGCATCCATATATTTGCCAGCAAATGTGGTCTGCTCTCTAATGAAAGCATCGTCATAATAAAGCCCAGCTGGACCCAAAACTGATAGCATCCCACCTTTTTCACAATTTTCTTCAATTATCATGGCAGATCGCACGATAGCACGCATCATGTCTTCTGCCTCTACGGCACCAGCCACAACTGCACCGATATATTCCCCCAAACTTGACCCCAAAACGGCTGTCACATTGATACCGTTGGCCATCAAGGTTTTGGCAATAGATACTTGCACCATGAATATTGCCGGATGTGTTAGCAGTGTTTTGTCATACCGATCACTTTTCAGGTGGTGGTCGTCGTATAAATCAGCAAGGGCCGACATACCGACTTCTTCCTGAAAAACACTATCGAGCAATTGCATAGTATTTTGGAATGAAGGGATATGGTCATATAGCTCACGCCCCATTTGCCGGTACTGGGAACCCTGCCCGGAAAAAAGCAAACATACGCTATTATCTGAATGAATATCTATAGACTGAGCTTCTTTTACTAAATTAGCATTCATCGACTAAACTATGAGCAGATTTATTAATTATATGAACTCTTGTCACCTTTACTGTCCCATTCAATTTGACCCAAGTCGAATTTCACAACCCTATCAGCCAAATGCCAAAACCGCTCATCATGCGTGACAACAATAACCGTTTTCCCTCTGGCTCTAAGGTCAGTTAGTATTGAAGTATAAAAATACTCTCTAAAATGAACATCCTGCTCGGCTGACCATTCATCTAACAAATATATTGGACGGTCTTCAAGAATAGCGGTGATCAGCGCCAACCGTTTACGCTGGCCCGTTGACAGGTGTGTGTCACTAAACCGTCCATTTTTAAATTGAACTTTGTCCGCAAGGTCCATTATCTTCAAGAGTTTTTCAACTTCCTCAGGATCAACATGCTCCAGGCCGTATAAGCGGTCAAACAGATGGAAGTCACTGAAAATTGTTGTAAACAATTCCCTGAAACCCGCCACATCCTTTACAGTAACTTCATCGCCGTCGACAAATAATTGGCCCGCATCCCAGTTATAAAGCCCAGACATAAGCCGTAGGGCTGTGGATTTGCCACTGCCATTACCGCCAACCAAAAAAGTCAGCTCGCCGCGTTTTACTTCTAGGTCCCACGGGCCGGAGGTAAAAACAGCCGCACCCTGTTTGTCCGTATATTCGTAGATAACGTCTTTAAATCTTATTTCCTTAAAGTCCTGAAACTTCTTACCCTTGTTTCTAGCTACTGCTGTAGAAACGCCTCGCGCGGATTCAATTTCCTTTTCCATTTGGTAAATGCTCGATAACCCAACACCCGCACGAATAAACAAAGGAGAATGCGCCACCATTTTAGACAGAGGTGCAAAACAGAACAGCAAAGTGGGTATAAGTTGGAAAATAATATCACTATGCCCCTCAATATAGTGAGGGAAGACAAAAGCCACAATGCCAAGCATCAGGTCCATTACAAAGGCGCTTAACAGCACCATCATGGTCCACTGTTTACCTGAATTTGTTAATAATTCCTCTGTATTATCAGACTCATTGAAAAAAACATTCATGATGTCTTTGCTGCGCTTTTGATTTAGTCTGATTTCCTTACTGCCATGAATAAGATCACCGTATAAATCGAGGACTTTCTCTTGCTGGCGCGCAACAGTTTCTAATACTTCACTGTAATTTTCATTGATGTACGCATAGATCAAAATTCCGCAAAGTACCGCAATGAAGAAAACCGCCAAAGCCGCAAGAGATAAGTAGCCCAAATAAATCATTGCAACGGCGAGCAACACAGCCTGTTGGAAATTTTCCACTAGAATTGGAAACGTTACGGAAAGGTGGTTTGTCTCATACGCAAGCAAAGAATACAGCCTGCCCCTGCCCACTTTATTAACCGTTCTCAACTCAGACTGCCGTAACTTATCAGCAATATTTATGCGCAAGTTTTTAAGCAGATTTTCAATAATGTTATTCGCGTCCAATAGAGCCTTTTTATTGCACACATAATACAAAACAAAGGCTGTCAGAAACGTGATAACCTCAAACCATGTAGGGCGCTGACCTTGCGCTATCAAAACGGCAACTTGGTTAATAACAACAATAAGGAATGCATTCGCGCATCCGGCAACCAGTGTAAGCCAGAGCATTTTCTTTATGTCTTTGGGGTTCGCCTCTTGCAGGAATCGCCTAATTGCCATTGTCGCCCCCATTGCCAAGGAAATACCCTTTGGGCGCACCTTCTCGCATTTTTCCAGTTTCAAGATGAATACTGCGATCTGCAACATGCCAGTATCTATCGTCGTGGGTTATCACCAAAACCGTTTTGCCCATCGCTTTTAATTTTGGCAGGATTTCAACGTAAAACAGTTCGCGGAAATGAGCATCCTGATCAGCAGCCCATTCATCCAGCAAATATATTTCGCGGTCTTCCAGCATGCTAACGATAAGCGCAAGCCTCTTGCGCTGCCCGCTAGATAGGTCCTGTGTTGAAAACCGATTATTCTGGAAAGTAACCTTATCCTCTAGCTGCATCCATTTAATCATTTCGTTGACTTTTTCCGGGGAAACACCTCTTAGACCGTAAAGCTCATCAAACAAATAAAAGTCAGGAAAAATGCACGAAAATAAGCTGCGATATTCGGGCAGAAGTTTTTTGATGACTTCCACATCATCAACATAAATCTTACCATCACTGACCTGGTACAAACCGCAGATTAGCTTAAAGGCTGTTGATTTACCGCTACCGTTTCCTCCCATCAGGAAAATGCAATCGCCCCGATTAATCTCCAATGTCCATGGGCCTGTTTGAAATCCATCCTTCTCCTTGTGGTACCGGAACTTAATATCTTCCAAGCGTATAGATTTAAACTTATTGAAATGAAGCGACTGGGCGGCGTGGTAATCTTCAAATTCTTGGCCCTTTTCCAAGCTTTCTTCCAATTCAAAAACATGACCCAATCCAATGTTAGCTTTCACAAACATAGGCGCCGCCGAAGTGATGGCAGAAACAGGCCCAACCAGAAAAATAGACGCTGTCACAATTTTATAGATTGTATCGGTATACCCCTGAAAAAAGAGCGGTAAAATAAAGATTACGACACCAACCAGCGCATAAAGGAAGGCGTTACTGAATAACAGCATCACAACCCACTTAGCCCCAACACCAACCACAATCTCTTCCAGCTCATTAATGATTTTTTGAAATTGTGCGTGCAGCGCATCGCTTTTATCGGCGTTAAGGCGAATTTCCTGAAAGCCTTCTGTATAATGCTGCAGGGACCCTAGCATTTCAGCTTCTCGTATATTCACTGAAACCATAGCGTCATTCAGGACAACCCGGCGGCGCCAAAAATAAAATAACGCAAAAACAGTGGCACTCGTCACAACTACAAAAGCGGCAAAGGACAGTAACGCTATGTAGCCAAGGCATAGAACTAATAAAACCGCACTTTGTGCCGCGCTGGACAACAAAGTAAAATGATGGCTGAAATGATTCATTTCCTGCGAAAGAACTGAATAGATATTCCCATGTTCAATCTGCTCAAGAGAACGAAGGTCTGCTTTTTGAATTTTACTGGCAATTCGGTTTCTGAGAACGTTCAAGCGACTTTGCACGAACTGGTTTGCCCGGTACAGAGATGCCTGATTTGAAACATAAAAAATACCAAAGGTAATCAGGTATAGAATAACCAGCTGGGCGCTAACAGGTTCACCCAAATGGGTTCTCTCTGCAGCTGTGTTAACCAAAGCCAGCAAAACAGCACTCGCCAAGCCCGCCAAAACAGTCACATAGAGCATATTCCATGTAAAACGAACTTTATTAAGTCGAAGTAATCGAAGAATATGCATTCAGCCTACCCTTTGGTATATGGAACTGTTCGGTTATTAAGTGATGGGAAACCAATACACCAAAAGCCGCACTCACTTTATTTGCCAGAATTTAACAGCAAAGGCAGTTCTTTGGAGTCTGTACCAATGACAATGATTTTTGAATTCGGCGATTTTGCTAATTCAACAGTCGCGTCAATACCTTTCCATTGCAACATTGGAATATTACTGATTTCTTCAAACTGTTTCAGACCTTCCGCTTCAATTTTCAGGCGGTCTTTCTCGTGCTGAGCAGCCTGTAAGCGGTAATCATAAGCAAGCATCTCTTGCTCAAACAGCAATTTATTCACAATCCCTTCGGCCATATCTTTAGGTAACTGCAACTGTAGCAAAAGAATATTTTTTACAAAAACAGGGTAATTATCAAATTTATGGCCAGCATTTTTTGATAATTGCGTTACGAGCGATGCCTCATCATACGCAAATATTTCCTCGGCGCGGTAATTACCCAGCACCTGACGAAGCGATGAAATCGCTTCTGGAATAACAACCCTGTGTGCATAATCAGGCCCCAAAGCTCTATGAAGCTCTGGCAACTCATTGGGTTCGGGGCGAAAACGAATGGACCATTTCACATCCATTTCCATACCATCTTTGGATAACAGCACCAAATCCCCACCCGCCTCCTGAAGGCGCATATCATATTGGGCAATTTCATCCCATGGAAATTTAAAGTGAGCTCCTTCACCAAGATAGCGGTCCGATGTACCACCAAAGAACCGGCTCCAATAAACCCCCTGCTGTCCTGGGTGATTAAAGACAACAACTGTTTGCCAGAAAAATGTCACCACAAAAAGCATCAACAATGTTGATAAAACGAGGCCTGTACGAAACCTATCAAAGAATTTATTCAGCGGCTTGGATTTTTCATTCATCACAGCCTTAGAGTCGGCATTTTCTCCATCAACTTTATCTTGGCCTTCTAAGTCTTCGGGAGCCTCACTGGACATAATCACTTTTCCTATTGATTATATAATAAGTAGCCGTTTTCTTATTCACTACCAAATCGGCGCCCGAATAACACAAGGATGATAAAGACGAGTAACGGTGTAATAAGAAAGCTTGCGACCAATAGTCCCCAAAAGCCAAGGCGGCTTTCCCGTCCCCAATAGGCAACAAAAACAGATGCAATAATATGCAGAAGAAAATAAAATATCATATTGTGAAGTTCCTAATGGAATAAAACACAAACTCTGACAAAAAAACTGCTGTCACTTATGTGGCAGCAGCGGCTTTTGAAGGCTGTGCTTTAGATGATTTCATTTTATCCTTAAGCGCCCCAGCTTTTTTCACGCCTTCTTCATAAAAGGATTTAAAATGGCTTTTCATCTTTTCTGCATCAAACGTCAATAATGTGCCGCCAGTTTCATAGTGTGCGATGAACACTTTACCAATCGCATAAGCAACACCAGCAGACATTGCAGGCAAAGAAAGAGCAGAGATAACAGGCCCTACAACAGGGATGGCGCGCAAAGAACTCGTCGCTAAAACCTGCGCAAGCTTCATTCCACCAAGGGAACCAACCAATGAGAACACAATAGACTTTGCCAAGTCCTGACGAAATGGCACGCCGTAATGGTCAGACAATTCTTTAATTAGCTTTATCTGAAGTCCTGAAACAGCTACAAACTCCACGAGTGGAATAGGCAAAAGTCCTGCGCCCCCAGACCACAACATATTTTTTTTCACAATTTCCATCGGAGTGGTATCAACACTCTCTTCAGAAAGAGTTTCTTCTACAGCATCATCCACTTTATCAACCATTATACACTCCTTCTAATAATGAGACGTTAATTTGGAGCCAACCCTATGACGATTCCCAAAAAACATCAATCGTAAATAACAAAGCCTATATACTAGCTGTTAGGCCTTATAGAATCAAAGTTAGAAATTATTTTTACATTATGGAGTTTGTGCAGACACCACTGTTTTGCTTCAAGCTCTTTCGGAAAGAAAAAAGCCACCAAGTTACCCAATATGCAAATTCAAAAAACAACATCCTGGCGTACAGGCCTGGTTTATTTTGATGGTATCGCCCACAGCAACCAGCCATTTAGCAAGATTACCCTTTTCCATTGTGGGCGACAAAGCGGCATTATCAGTTCGGTAGCCATTCTTACTTCTCCAAAAACAGTTCAGCAGCTGCATCAATAATGGCGGTATCGTCAAGCCGGTACGTGCGGTAAAGGTCAGGCAAGTTGCCTGTCTGGCCAAAGCGGCCCGTGCCAAGGGGGCTGGTTCCCGTGTCTTCACGGTCACTGGTGCGGAAGATCACGTGAAGCAGTTCCCTCAGCCCCTATAACGATCCTGTCAGCAATGGAAAAGAAGCTGCCTTCTGTCACGCCACCTTGATCTGCTCTGCTAAACAAATACCTACGTCCTGAGCGTCTGCCGTTCCTTCATAAAAACATGGCTAGCGAGTATTTAGGTGGTTGACACCGGAGATCACATGACGGGCGCCAATCCGGGGTCTTTAATCAAAAGATGGAGGGATTAGGCCCGCCTGCGTCACTCTCTGAGTAAATGCAGTAAAAACAAAAAGAGATCATATATAAACCATAAAGATGCCATTTGGTCTATATATAATCCATTTTATTGACTTATAGAAAACGACATGCCATAAGAGTACCTACGATAAACAGGTGCAAAATGGCTCAAAAAACATACTCAGCTTATACAAAAGACGCGACGCGCCTGCTGGGCGCTACCATTCGTGCCGAACGCAAACAGCGAAAAATGACAGAGCAAGAGCTTGCTGATCGGACTGGGGTTTCCCGTAGTTTCATCAAGAGGCTGGAAAAAGGCGATATGTCTTGCACGCTAGGGTCCGCCTTTGAGGCCGCTCACGTTCTCGGTATACAGCTTTTTGATATGGGGCCTAGTCGTCTTGCAAGTGAACTACAAAGGACAGAGGAAAAGCTGACCTTACTTCCTAAAGCCATTCGTCAGAAAACAAAGGTGATCGACGATGACTTCTGAAGCACCAACAGAAGCGTATGTCTGGATCTGGCTGCCTGAAGCAACCGAGCCCGTTGTTGCTGGCAAACTGGAGCAAGACGGCGACCGTTTGATCTTCGCATATGGTAAAAGCTATTTGGCGCGTGACAACGCCATCCCCATTTATGAACCTGAGCTCCCCCTCAGGGCGGGCACCCTACCATTACTGACAGGGTTAAAAGCGGCTAACTGCATCCGAGACGCGGCTCCTGACGCGTGGGGCCGCCGTGTGATCATCAACAGGAAAATGGGTCTTAAAGGGCCAAAAGCCGACGCTGCTGATCTGAGCGAATTAACCTATCTCCTCGAATCCGGATCAGACAGGATTGGCGCACTGGATTTTCAGCTGTCGCCGAAAGACTATATCCCGCGAGAGAAGCAGGCAGCTACTCTGGAAAAATTAATAAGCTCGGCCCAGAGGGTGGAAGAAGGGGTGCCTCTAACACCTGAGCTCGATCAGGCCCTGTTTCATGGAACTGCCCTTGGCGGCGCCAGGCCTAAGGCCCTAATTGATAATGACCCTGTCAAATGTATCGCAAAATTCTCCGCCAGCAACGACACCTACAGTGTGGTCAAAGGCGAGTATATTGCCATGCGCCTCGCGGCACTAGCCGGCCTATCAGTCGCACCTGTGAAGCTCGTGGCTGCTGCCGACAAGGACGTGCTTCTCATCGAACGGTTTGACCGCATTCACACAGGAGAGGGCTGGAGGCGCCGTGCCATCATTTCTGCCCTTACCCTTTTTGAGCTTGATGAAATGATGGCACGCTATGCCAGCTATGATCAACTGGCAGAGATCATCCGGCTACGCTTTACCGATCCAAAGCCAACACTCAGAGAAATGTTTGGCAGGCTTGTCTTCAATATTCTGTGTGGCAATACAGATGATCATGCACGAAACCATGCTGCTTTCTGGGACGGAAAGGAACTGTCTCTGACACCTGCCTATGACATTTGCCCGCAAAGTCGCGCAGGCGGAGAGGCTTCCCAGGCTATGAGCATTCTTGAGGGTCAGAACCTGAGCAAGTTGAGCATCTGCATTGAAGCTGCTCCTCGCTTCTTAGTGGAAGACCGAGATGCCCATGAGATCATCCAGCACCAAGTTCAGACCATTCGGGACTATTGGGGGGAAGTTTGTGACGAGGCGAACCTGACAAAAGTAGACCGCGACTATTTCTGGGAACGTCAGTTTCTCAACCCTTATGCCTTTGAGGGTACGGCTCTATCTTAAAACGCCAAGCTTAGAATTCCAAGTTTGGGGTATCTGGAGAAATGCCGTTAGACGCTTCCTGCTAGCGCAACCCTTTATTGTTCTGTCGTATTGTAGGAAAGTACTGTAACATATGCTCAGTCGCGGGACACCTCGTGTTTTCATATTAGCTTTTCTCTGAGGGATTCATAGGGGTTTTTCCACCATGTGCCCCATGGGGTCTTGTAAAGTTATAAAAGGCTTCCCATTCAGCTAATTTTTCTTCCAGGTCGACATCATCCTTGTAGGTCATCAGCTGGTAAAACTCCTGCTGATCAGATCTACGGGATCGCTCGACTTTACCGTTGAGTTGCGGTGTTCGTGCTTTGATATAGACATGTCGTATGCCTAGGTCCTCAACATGCCAGGAATTGCGCCTGAAATTGACGTAAACGTCTGCTTCGCGAACATGCCCTCGATCCGTCCTGATTTGCTGTATTTTGAATGGAAACTTGTTGATGATGTGATTAACAAAGTTGATAGCATTCTTCTGCGTGTGACACGTATAGACCTTCAAGGCTCGAACACGCGTTGCATCATCAATAGCCGTATATTGGTATCGTTTAATCTTGTTGCCATCTTTCCCTTTGAATACCAGAAACTTAACATCCATCTGAATGTGGTGGCCCGGCACCTGTTTTTCGTATCGCTTTGTATGGGCCTTTCTGCGTCCGACATTGTTCGGTAATCGATTGACACCGTGTCGCTTCAATACGCGAGATATGGTTGCATCCGAGACTTTGGGCTTGCTTCGGTTTAGTGGAGAGCGGTTTAAGTTTTAGCCGGTCATACTTTCGAACTGTATGGGGCTTATGTATCCCAAAGTTGAGTGACGGCGTCTGGGATTATAGAAGTCATCGATATAGTGTGCAATCATATTTGTAGCTTCCTTTCGTGTTGCAAAACTTGTGCGCCAGACAAGTTCAGTTTTAATGGTTTTAAAGAATGTCTCCACCACGGCATTATCATAGCAATTTCCCTTGGCTGACATAGAGCCGGTCATACGGTATTTTTTCAGACGCTTGCGATACTCGTATGAGCAATATTGACTGCCCCTGTCGCTGTGATGGATCAGGCCGGGAGGCGGTTGTCTGAGGATGAAAGCCTTGTCCAGAGCTTCAAGGGCCAGCTCCTTTTTTAGCCTGTTGCTTGTGGCCCAGCCAACAACACGACGGGCATAAAGGTCAATGACAACTGCCAGATAGAGCCAACCTTCCATTGTCCAGATATAACTGATATCAACACCCCATTTCCTGTCTGGCGCAGAAGCTGTAAAATCTTGCTCCAGCAAGTTAGGAAACACGGGATTATCATGATGGCTATCTGTTGTGCATTTGAACCGCCTTTTTTGTCTGGCTTGCAGGCCAGTCTCTTTCATCAGACGGGCAACACGCCGACGGCCAACAGAAAACCCACATGCTTGCAACTCTGCTGCCATACGGGGACTGCCATACGTATCGTTTGACTGGCGAAAATAGCTGCGTATATGGACAAGCAACACCATATCATCGCGCTGTCGCTTGCTGACAGACCTCTTCTTCCAGGCATAATAACCACTCATACTGACATTCAGCAACAAACAGGCACGCTCAACAGGCAGACAGGCCCTCTTCGCATCAATAAGGGAAAACCTCACCGACTTTCCCGGGCGAAAAGAGCTGTAGCCTTTTTTAATAAATCGCGTTCTGCCTTCAGAAGTTGAACTTCCCGTCGCAGAAGGGCAAGCTCCTTATCCTTGTCATCTGAAACAGCATCCGGCTGGACTGAATGACGATGCTGGCTAACCCAGCGGCAAAGAGTGGATTTACCTATGCCCAAATCTGAGGCAATATCCTGTCGCTGACGATCACTCGTTAACGCAAGACGAACTGCTTCTTCCTTAAATTCTTTTGTAAACAATACTCGATGTGAAGACATGTAATAACTCCAAAGTCTAGGATCATATCAAATGCTCTCCACTAAACCGAAGCAAGTCCAACACAGCGTTATGCCCACTTGGCAGATGCGCCCATGCATGAAGCTGCAGAGCGTGTATCATTTGCAATCAGCAATGCTCTGAAAGGCATCTAAACTGATAAAACCCGTATTACCTGCTTTAATCCAAGAGAATTATTTATGTTCGATATACTCACCCTACCTGATGCTGACCGCTACGCAATCTGGAGCAAAGGCATTGCCAAAGAATATGCTTATGTAAATTACTGCAATGCAGACATCCAAGCACGTTATACTGCTCTGAAGGATGCCGCGCGTGCCGCCGAGCGGCTCAGAACTAAAGCTATATTTAAATCAGTTAAGGAACAAAGCGCAACGAACAGCCGTGTTGTATTCAGCCCGCCATTGCTCGATTCATCCATAGAAAAAACAGAATTTGAGACGTATGACACCGACTTAAAAGACCAGATGCTTCAGGATATAAAAAACGGTGTGTTTATAGTTCTGGGGTATCAATACCCGCGCGGCATGAGTGATGCCCCAAAACCGGTTCCGCTTGATGTGTGGGATCAATCTGATCCATGGAGCGGTAATAGCTTTCAATTAGGATCAACAAAAATCATTGATGTACACATCACCCTTAAAAGATCAGTAGCTTCTTATTTTGAGGCATTGCCGGAACCTGAGCCTGAAGAGACAATCCAGAATATATCCCAAGTTGCTCTTCGGGTACCTTTTGCCCAGATGAAAGCCGGTAGAAAATCCCGTAAAGAAGAAATTTTAACGGCATATGAGACCCTCAAAGCGCAAGGAGTGCTTACACGGGACACTCCAAAAGCTATTTTAGGCCATGAAGTGAGAGAATTTATTTTAAAAGGTGTTCCCAAGCCAGAGCGCAGGGAAACCGGGCTTTCCGACGAGACAATAAGGCGCATAATACGCGGCACAAAATAACACAAAATCATTTTGTGATTCTGTGACCTATTTTGTGTGCTGAAAGGAGTGATCCTTGTTGGCACAGCGCAATCAAGCGCTGGCATTGCTAACAAGGAGTCACGAAGGTGAACCAGCAACTACAAGCAGACTACCAAACTAAACTCATCAACGAGCATGAAGCGGCTGACTATATAGGCCACAGCGTCCGTGCCTTGCAGAACTGGCGGGTGCGGGGCGGCGGGCCCCTGTTCGTTAAAATCTCAGGCCGGTCAATCCGCTACCGCCGCTGTGACCTGAATGCATGGATTGAGGCTAAACTGGTTCGTAGCACTTCCGATGTATGCGGGAAGGCAGCGAACGATGCATAAGAATATATATTCAGATATACGCCGCGCTACCTGCATGCGCTTAAGCGAGATAGTGCCCAGCATCCTGCCGCAAGGGCGGCGTATGGGGCGTGAATGGGTTGCCCTTAACCCGACACGGTCCGACCGGTCCCTTGGTTCCTTTAGGATAAACTTAACCTCTGGTGCATGGGCTGACTTTGCCACCGGCGATAACGGCGGTGATCTGGTGAGCCTTGCAAGCTACCTGTACGGCATGAGCCAATATGAAGCCGCTTTATATGTAAGCCGAATTGCGGGGGTGGCCAATGACCGGTAATGTACCAGAGAGGCACCCCACCCTTGGGGTGCCATCAAAGATATACCCGTACCGGAATGAGAAGGGTGACATGGTGGCAGCGGTTTACCGGTTCGATACGGTTAATACCGTTAATAGCGTTAATAGCGTTAATAACGGTGTTGAACGGTATACACCGTTAAAAGCAGTCGCGACCGGTACTGGTAATAACGCTCTCGACCGTTATGCACCGTTCAACACCGGTATTCAGGGGGGTATTAGTGCCCATAACCACAATAACGGTAAGAAAGAAATCAGGCCATACTGCCTTATCGCTCATGACTGGGTTAGACCGGTAAAACCGTTATTATATGACCTTGAGACTATTAGTAGCGACCGGTCGCGACCGGTGATACTGGTGGAAGGTGAAAAGTGTGTTGATGCTTTAAGCAAGCTTGGCTTCCTTGCCACCACCAGTATGGGTGGTTCAAATGCTGCCCACTTTACTGACTGGAGCCCTTTAAGGGGTAGAGATATTATTATCTGGCCTGATAACGATGAACCGGGCCAAAAGTATGCGGCAAGTGTGGCTGAACTTTGTTTGCAGGCGGGAGCCGCAAGCCTTGCCATTGTTGATCTGAGCCCTGCCACCATAAAAAGAGCCCTAGGTGAAGGTTATGCTGCCCCCCCTATAGCAGTGATGACCGGTGAAGACCGTTCATCACCGGTATATACCGGTCTAACAAAAGGCTGGGATGCGGCTGATGCTGTGGTAGAAGGGTGGGGAAAAAAGCATATAGAAACGCTTTTATCGTATGCAACCGCTTATGAAAACCGGTCGGGACCGGTGAGCGCCAATGATAACGATCATAACAATTGGCCTGCCCCTGATATGACCATTCTTGACAGGGAAGCACCGCCGCCCGCGTTCCCGCTTGAGATATTCCCGCCAGCCCTTGCTGACTGGGTTATCAAAACCGCCCGGTCAAAATCATCTCCTATTGATTATGTGGCAGCAACTGTTCTAACTGGGTGCGCCTCTTTGATCGGCAGTAGCCGCAGAGTCTCCCCTTGGGTGGGCTGGAAAGAGCCAATTATTTTATGGTCCATGCTGGTTGGCAGCCCTTCAGCAGGAAAAAGCCCGGCCATGGACCCGGTTCTCTCGGTCCTATGCACAATTGAAGGCGATAGTCTTACAGACCACGCCGAGGCGCTTCGCCTTTATGAAACCAACAAGATGGAAGCAGACCTTGTACGCTCCGCATGGGAGCGGAAGGCAAAAGACGCCGTAGATGCAGGCGGAAGTCCACCAATATTACCGGTTGCGGCAAAAGCACCCGATATGCCGGTTAGAAAGCGACTGACAGTGCGGGATGCTACTATTGAGGCCTTGCTGGCAGCTCTTAAGGGCCAGCCAAAGGGCTTGCTCATGGTACGCGACGAGCTCGCGGGCTGGTTTGCAAGTTTTGACCGCTATTCAGGCAGCAAAGGCGGGGACCGGGCTTTATGGTTAGAGGCATATGGCGGCAGGCCTTATACACTTGATAGGGTTAAGAATGGCGGTACGCCCTTCCATATACCAAGCCTTGCGATCGCCGTGATTGGCGGCATTCAGCCAGATAGGCTGCAATCTTGCCTGCTTAAAGGCGATGATGACGGCCTTAGACCTTATCAGGTTTAAGAGTGATCATATCCAGCATTTCTAAAATAGTTACCACATTCTGACGGAGTTATGGTGTTGATGATCTGAGCAAGGGCTTTGTTGACGGCATCTACCGATCTTTCCTGAGCCATACGCATCCAGTGTTTGATTTTAGAGAATGCCAGTTCAATAGGGTTGAGGTCAGGGCTATAAGGTGGCAGGAACAGGAGCCTTGCGCCTGTTGCTCTGATAGCGTCCCGAACAGCGGGGCTTTTGTGTGAGCTGAGGTTATCCATGATAATGATATCTCCGTGTTTGAGGGTTGGACATAACATCTGTTTCACCCATGCTTGGAAACGCTCACCATTAATTGGGCCGTCAAAGACACAGGGGGCCTTAATGCCATCATGCCGAAGGGCTGCAAGAAAGGTCATGGTTTTCCAGTGTCCATGTGGCGCATAGGAACGAAGGCGCTTTCCCTTCTGGCACCAGCCTCGTGTTGGGGCCATATTGGTTTTAATCCATGCCTCGCCCAGAAAGACAAGCCGTTCGGGATCGAGCCGGCCCTGATAAGCTTGCCACCAGAACCGCCTGACCGCAACGTCAAAGCGTTGTTGCTGAAGAGCGAACAGGCTTTTTTTTGAAGCTTTGCCCAAGATGGCGCACAGTACGCCAAACCGTATCATGGCTTACCTGAATATCCTGCTCGGCAAGCGCCTGCTGTAACTTTACTATGGTCAGGTGCGGTGTGGCTTAAAGCTGAGACCGTATCCAGTCATCGTACGCTTCAAGAGCACGCTTGCGGTTACCACCTCGGGGTTTCGGTTCAAAGTGACCCGCTGACTGATACCGGGCACACCAATTGATCGCCGTCGACACCCCAACATCAAATCGAGCCGCTGCTGCACGCCGGCTCATCCCTGATCCAACTGCTGCTACAACTCGCTCCCTTAATTCCTTTGGATAGGCTTTACCTTTGCGCATCAATACTGTCCTGCATCTTCAGCCTATACTGAATCAGAAAAACATCACTGTGGGAATCCCAAATCGATTCACATCAAAACTGGTATGCTCTAGTTCTCAGTTCCTCTATTTTTACCCCCAGCCAGCCCACCGGGAAAGACCGGTCCACAGTGCGGATGACCGGTTTTTAGAGCGGCTTATCTGTAAGTTAGACGCTTTGAGCCCTGATGTAGATGAGAGCGGCAGCTTTATGGCGCGCACCATACCGCTCACACACCAAGCGGCTAAACTTTGGTTCCAGAGGGCCTGACAGGGAACACTGCTCTAGATTGAGGTGATATCACTTTCTTAGCATGATGGCTTCAATTCATAAAATTTGGAGCACAAAAGTATCTACCAGATTAAATGCAGCCTCAATTATTATAAAAGTGGCTATTCCCTTTGTAAGCTCAATTTATTCCTGCACTATAACTATCTTATACTTACTTAATTGCTTATCTACTTTTATTTGACAAGCTAGCCGTGACTGTCCTTGCATATAATAACAGCTATCTTCTAGGAGCATTTCCTCTTCAGCGTCTGGGCTTTTAAACTCCTCCTTTGTATTATAAGGCTGAAGTAAAACATGGCATGTACCACAACTCATTTGCCCCCCACATATAGCAGCAACTGGAACATTAGCGCGTTGCAGAGCCTCCAACAAACTTTCATCCTTTTCACCAAGGACAGTTTTTTCTATATCGGACTCAACAATATTAAGTGAGATGGCATTGGTAATATTACTAATCATAACTACTCTTTGAACCTTTGTGTTAACCACCGTGTTATTACTATGGAACCAATCATGGAGATGGTTTTTAATAAGTGCTAGGCCCTACCAAGTTAATACAATTCTTCTTTCAGGGCATGCTGGTATAATTCTTCCAGTTGGTCTGGTGTATACTCTGCCACTTTCGAAAGATCGCTAATAACTTTCCCGACCATAGGGAAACCTGTTACTTCTTGCCAGCTATCTGGCTTCCATAAGGAGGAGCGTTTAAAAGCTTTTCCGCAGTGGAAATACGCTTCATTAACGATTACTTTTATTGCAGTTTTAGGCTCTTTATTGTGCTCTATTAAGAGCTTCAAAACATCAGGATCCTGCGTAATACTGGCCGCGCCGTTTATACGAAAAAAAAGGTCCATGGTCGGGATCAAGAAGAGCATTCCGCACCGGCCTGTCTGGATGATATTAGTCATAGATTCCAGTTTATTATTTCCGGGCCAATCACCAAGAAGAAGCGTCTTCCGATCAAATACTTTAACAAACCCAGGCTGCCCTCCTCTTGGTGAAACATCCAAGCCGGTTTCCGAATATGAAGAAATAGCAACAAATGGACACCGACCAACGTAGTCAACCATGTAGTTATGAAGAAAATCCAGTTTCGTTTTGACAACTATAGGATTGGGTTGATCATAAATATCACGTAATTTTTCAAGAGTATCAACCTTATACGGGTCAGTATCTTTCATTATAAGAACCTCGGAATATTGGAGTGGATTGCATTTACCGGAAAGGTAAAATACCTTTCCGGAATGGAGGATTATATTAGAACTGATACCTCAGTTCTAAGCCATAAACCGCACCGACTGGGGGATAATAAACATCTGCACCTGTTGGTAAGCCTGTATTGCTAAAAGGCTGAAAATCACTAGTGATTTTCTCATTCAATGCATTTTGCACGTAGCCCGTGATAGACCATTGTTCATCTAAATCGCGCAGACCTAGCCGAAAATTTAAAACATTTTCAGCCGGACGTTTATAATCATTTTCAGGATCCCAGTAATATCCCCCTATGTAACGGTAATCAGGTCGAAAGAAAATGTATGTATTATCTGTCACTGGTATATCAATATCCAATCCAAAGTTGAATGTAACTTTAGCCGTGCGAGGTGGTCGATTACCAATATAATCCGATGCTATACCTGTAAAACCTGTGGGCGGCGTGAAAGCAGTAACTTTCGGGTCTGTATAACCAATGGATGCATTTAAACGAACGTTTTCAGTAACTTGTACTGCTGATTCTGCTTCGAACCCTCGAATGCGAGTTTTATCAATATTCACCCCCACATTCGTGGCTCCAATAGAGTCAAAGAGTTTGAATTGCCCATCGGCTAAATCAGTTTGAAAGACTGCCATATTCAGCATTACTTTACCATTGAATAGTATCGATTTTGCGCCCACTTCATAGTTAGTAGCAGATTCTGCTTTTATCAAAGGGTTTCCATAACTGGCCCCACTTGAGTTAAAATCACCACTACGATACCCTTTCCCAATGGAAGCATAGAGTGTTAAATCGCCAGAAGACGGTTTGTAAGTAATAGTGCCTTTTGGTTGCCATTTAGAAAAACTGGCTTGTTTTTCGCCTTCAGCAAGAGAAACTTGACGAACGCTATCATCATCATAGCGCAACTCAAAGGAAACACTTAGCTCTGGGAGGAACTCATAGTTGACTTGGCCAAATCCGGACCATGTTTCATAGTAATATTCATCACTTGCTGACCCTAATACAAAGTCAGCCTGCGTTGGTTCTGGTGCCAAACCTAGATAAAACAGGTCAATATATATTTCAGTGGCACGCATTTCTGTGGAGCGAACATGATACCCCCCCACAAGCCAATCCAATTTATCATCTCCATTTGATGCAAAACGCAATTCTTGAGAGAAGCCATCAACATCTTGTGTCTGCCTTGCCGCAAGAAAGTCCGCTGTTGTATAATCTAGGTCTTCGTCAATATCCTCTGCTATATCAACATATGCGAGAGTAAGTGTTGTTGTTGCAAAACTAGTATCAAGACTGAATTTTCCTGATAGATCATGAAGCTTTCGTGGGTTATAGCCTATTCTGTTACTCACCAAGGGGTCGGAACTAATTGCTGGATCTCCAGAAGCACTACTAATAAAGCTTGGGTCCCGTCCATCCGTGTCCGAGTAAGTATATTTTAAATCAAGTTCCAGATCATCTGAAGGCGTAACAACAAAACGCAGTCGCGCCGTTAGGTCTTCAACTTTATCAGAATACGTCCCCGTTGTTATATTACGCACTTGACCTCGTCGATCAGTGTAAGACACCCCCCCAAGGGCATATAACAAGCCTGGAACAATCGCACCACTAATTGATGCTTTACCTTTCCATTCATCACCCCGAGCATAGCCAGCTAGAAAATGAGCATTAAATTCATCACTTGGCTTCAGAGTGGCAAGATTAATTGCTCCTGCAATTGCATTGCGGCCATAGATGGCCCCTTGCGGACCTTTCAATACTTCTATTTGCTGGAGATCAAACTCATCAACATTGAACTGCAGCGGAGAAATCGTTAAAACCCCATCCACTACAATTGCTGCAGGAGGGGCTGCATACTGTGATTGCGTTTGCCCCCGAATAGTAAGGTAGTTAGTTCCAGCATTCAACGAATTACTAAAGGTAACGTTTGGAACCAAATTAGCAAAATCGCTAACGCCTTCGAGGCCAGCACGAGCAATATCGCGTTCTGTCAAGGCCGTAACAGCAATTGGTACATCCTGTAAACTTTCACTGCGTCGCCGTGCGGTGACAATAATTTCATCAAAGACACCTACGGACTCTGCATCTTCATTTCCTTCTGCTGTAGCTGGATTATAAGGCACAGTTAGTCCTAGCAACGATACTGACAAGCATAACCTTGATAGGTGATTTCCCCACGACATTATTCACGTCCTCCCTAATGTTTAAATATTTCATGTTTTTAAGTTTTTAGACACCTAAAGATGATAAACAGTATTTAGAAGGGGCGTTAAATTATACCCGATAATTGGTATAGGCATAAAGTGCAGGCAAAAAGCATTTCACCCAATTAACCTATCCGAAAGAATGGGTGGATATCTTAGACTGTAAAATAGACTATAATTTAAACGTTCAAAGTGTTTGCCATATCTCATAGTTAGTCATGATCGATAAAGCACAAGATATATCTGAAGAGAAGAATAGGAGTACGTGCAGAGTGTCCAGCGAAGATTACTCCGTGCAAAAAACAAACCTACCATATCGATATGCTTCACCTCACCCTCAAAGTGACTATATCGTTACACGACATAATTTATTAAGGCATCTAACAGAAGCAAGCCTCATTAAAAAGGTATCAATCGTTCGAGGACCTGCAGGGTCTGGGAAAACTACACTATTATCCCAGTGGAGAGTGATTTGTAGGGAAATGGACTGTCCTGTGATTTGGCTAACCATTGATCAAGCAGATATAAATCTCACATACTTTGTTTATGGGCTATCAGACGCTTTGGAGTATGCCGGTCATAATGATGCAGCTTACGGAGTTCGTAAATTATTAAATCAAAATGATAGACCTATTGGTTTGGCTAGGGCACTGGCAAATTTATTCAACAGCCTGGGGGAACGTTTTGTTCTTATTCTAGACCAATATGAGCATATGGATAGTCAAGAAATTGGCGAAATGCTCAATAGTTTGCTCATGCATGCTATACATATTCGTATCGTTTTGGGCAGTCGCGTTCGCCCTACAATGCCTCTTGGAAACATTATGGCTAGAGACCAACTATTTGAAATTGGCCCATCAGACCTTAATCTAAGTCATGAAGAAATACATGAGATTTTTGAAGATAATGTTCCCGAATTATATACTAGGAGACTACATTATGAAACCAGTGGCGAGGCTGTCGCCGTCGGTTTTGCACGCCGTTTTGCTGATATTCATTCGCGATCTATGGTATCCACTGAAAACTGGCATGAACATTTACACGAATACTACCGCATTGAAGTTTTAAATACGTTACCCGAAGAGCTAAAAAAAGCAATTGCTCAACTCGTTATCGTTGAGAGGTTTGATAAATCACTTGCAAGCGCACTGATAGGCAGTAATGCCGCTCCCTTGATTGAAAGATTATACCATATAGACGGCTTATTGCTTCGACATAGAGGAACACAAGACTTTTATTTTTCAGAGATGCTGCGTCGTTTTTTAGAGCAGCGCTTAGTCTGGCTAGAAAATACGGAATATGTTGATTTGCATCGCAGAGCTGTGTCATGGTTTATCAATAAAGGACGCACAGCGGAAGCTTTGCGACACGCTGTAGCTGCGCAAGACAGAGAAAAAGCCCTAGCAATATTAGACAGTGTTGGATATGCAAACCTCCTAGCTCAACAAGGGATTACAGCTGCACACCGGTTATTGGATGAAATTGATGTTACACCAGATGAAGCGTCAGCTAAAACCCTATTGTCTTTAGCAATTATACATGCTCACGAAGGTGATACTGAACTAGCCCTAGCAAGATTAGAGGGCGCACGTGGTTGCATTGATGATCAAAAAGGTGAAGTTGACCTTTCTCTGCCTGACCAATTTGTATTAGCTGAGGCACTTATTGCCGGAATTTCTGATAAAACACTTCATAAAGATACGGCACCAGCCCTAAGGCGTTACTTAGAGAATGTCGATACTTTAGCTGAATATGAAAATAGAGCTCAGGCCTACACTTTTTTATCATATGATAGCTTTTGTCATGGGGACGTAAAGGCGGCTAAAGAACTCGCAGATAAAGCTGCTGATGAATACGCTGAAACAGAAGCCGTATATGGTAGTATTTTTATGCATATTCATAGAGCACTAGCATGCTTTTGGCTCAACGACTTAAAATCCGCACTTGAAGACGCAGTGATTGCAGAGCGTATGACAAAGGTTTTTTTCCCTGATGACCAGCGTTTATGCGCTCTAGTAAGTATACTGCGTACTGGATTGTTTTTTGAGACAGGGAGATGTGATCCACTTACTGACCTTATGTCTCTAATCGGGACGCTGGGCGCTTTAGAAAGCTGGACTGAAGTTCAAATATGGGCTCACCTTCAGAGTGCTCGAGCTGCAATGCTATATGGGCGAATGAATGAAGCAAGAGGCATTTTATCTTTTGGCTTGGAAGTTGCTGAACGGATGGATGCACCACGGTTAGAATGGAATATGAGGTTAGCACATATCGATGCTTCACTTAATTTGGGAGAAATTGACCGCGCGTCACAAGAGGCTGAAGCCTTATCCATAACTAATGGTGAATTTTTGCAATCTTTTTCGGAGTATCATACATGGCAAGAACGTATTGGTGGGATGTTGGTCGCTATCCGTCTTGCCATAA
Source organism: Kordiimonas pumila (assembly GCF_015240255.1). NCBI lineage: Bacteria > Pseudomonadati > Pseudomonadota > Alphaproteobacteria > Kordiimonadales > Kordiimonadaceae > Kordiimonas > Kordiimonas pumila. The sequence continues at coordinate 1,143,519 of NZ_CP061205.1, read as the reverse complement.
AAAAGAATATGGTAGAACTCGCTAATAACTTAATTAATCAAACACAAGAACTAGTAGACCAAACAACAGTCACGCGTTTTGTGGTAGAACTAAAAGTAGCAAAATCAAAATTATACCAATTATTAGATCAGCCAGATCAACATGAAAAATATTATGACGAAGCAAAGAGCATGTGCCCATCCGTGTTACCGGCATGGTTGTTTCAAGGCGGTCAGGTAGCGAAATGGCAAGCATCTATAAAGTTATTTAAGACTAAAAACAACGCTAGCGGCTTAGCTAACGCAAATACAGAAGATATGGAGTATCCAGATGATCCTCTGACACCAAGAGAACGCCAAATACTTCTTTATATTGGCGAAGGTCATCAAAATAAAAACGCCGCGTACCACCTAGGTTTAAGTGAAGCTACAGTTAAGTTTCACCTGCGGAACATATATCGTAAGCTACAAGCTAACAATCGAACACAAGCCTTAGCACGTTACCGGAAAATAACAGTTAGTTAAAGAAGTTAATACATGATTTGATAATGGCGGGCCTTAAACTCCCACCATTATATTAGCACAGTCTATGAATGGCGATTTAAGTGGTCAACAATCGCTTTACCTAGGGGTTCTGCTGATGCAGGGTTTTGACCGGTAAAAAACGGTGGATCAACAACCACATGTTCGACTAAAGGTTCTGCTGATGAATATATCGCACGGAGTTTGCGCAACATCTCTTCAGGTAAAACAGGTACAATGCGATCAAGCCCAAACATTACATCTTCTGCAATACTAACAGATGTGACCTGCTTATTTTTAACAATTGGCTCACCGCTTTTGTCAACGGCCTGAACCAGCCCTACTACGCCGTGACAAACTCCGCCGATTATTTTACTATCACTATAGTATGCCTCAACAATCTTCTTGATAGCTGCATTATTTGGAAAATCCCATGTAGTAGCAGCCCCGCCTACTAAGTAAATACCAATAAAATCACTGGGATTAATTTCATCAAGTAATATTGTGTTGGATAATTTTTCAGAAGCTTCATCATCATCAAGAAAACGTCGACCTGCATCACTAAGCCATTGGTCCTGTATACTAATCGGATCCAGTGGAGCTTTTCCGCCCTTAGGGGACGCAAGTATGACTTGATAGCCCGCATCTTCAAGTTGCCAATATGGGCTTGCCAACTCTTCAAGCCAGCTACCCGCTTTATCTCCACTATTACCGAGGTCGGCATGTGACGAAACAACGAACAATATTTTTTTCGTCATAAAACACTCCTATAATCTTATTAATTGAAGTGTCTATTTTTACTTTTTTTATCCAGTATGCCTACTCGTCCGATTGGATAGAAAGCCTAGCTTTTAGGATAGGACTATAGCGAACCTGTTAAGCTAATGCTGCATATCACTGTCCTAATTAGTGGGTAGTATTCCTGCCTGATTACTTCGATAAGTTTCAAATCATTTGAGACGTAGCTACATGAGCAGGAGGGCCCTATGTCGGTCGAAACACAACATCAATTTTCCAACAGAACTTCAGGACCTGAAATAATTAAAAGGGCCTTAGGAAAGCCTGTCCCATTTGAAGGAGAAAACGGTACATTTACGCAAAGCTGGTTTCCTATATGTTTATCAAGCGCCGCAACACCAGACTTTGTTCGTGGGTTTGACTTTTTAGATGGCAGAGTAATTGTATTTCGTGACAAGGATGGGCAAGCGCATGTCATGAGCGCATATTGCCCACATTTGGGGGCAGATCTATCAATAGGTGATATGGTTGACGGAAACGTGCGCTGTGTATTTCATCATTGGAAATATGGTGCTGATGGACGTTGCAGTGGAATGCCCAGTAAAGATCCTATTCCTACTAATGCAAGATTATTTAAGTTTCCTGTATGTGAAAAATACGGGACAATATGGGCATATAATGGTCTTGAACCTCATTATGAATTGCCCGACTTCCCCTACCCTGATGAAGACCTTGTTTTTAAAACCAGAATATTTGGGAATGAAATCCCAACTGATCCTTGGATTTTATGTGCGAATACACCCGATATGCAACATATTAGGTACTTACACGGTATTAATATCAATGGTGATAACCCCCATGATATTGTTGAATGGACTGACCACTCAATGTTTTATGAATTTGAGGGAACACATGTCACCGGTGATCCTGTCAAACACCGTTTGGGTATTGTTGGTACCAGTATGTATTATCAGAGTACAGAGTTTGCTGGTAAATGGTTTGGTTTTGTTTCTCCTTTCACACTAAATCGTCCAGGTCGTTCAACAGCTTTCATTACTGTGTGCGCACGCAAAGATATGGGAACACCTGAGGAAGTCGATCAGTATCTGGAAGAAATTGTTGAATTAGAAAAGCGTGTTGTAATCGACGATCTGATGAATATGCAAACAATACATCTTAAGCCAGGAACTTTGACAAGAAGTGACCTCACTTTATCTCGCTTTTTCGATTATTTGCGAGCGTTCCCTCGGGCACACCCTTCTGCAGACTTTATTCGTTAATTAAACACCTGCCCTTCAGCATATGTGATTTGAAGGGCAGCCCCCATCTTTCTATGGTATAAAGGGATTACTAAACATGGCAAATGTAGAGAAAAATTTGTCTATCGCAAAAGCTTTTTGGGATAGCATCCGCACTCGCAACATTGACGCTTACTCAAGGCTATTTACAAAAGAAGCGATTGCTCATGACCCTGCAAATAAGCCGTCTCTGGAGACAGATAAACAGCGCCGCGTTTATATCAGCGCATTACTAAGTAATTTTGAAAAGCTGACTATCGATATAAACTTTATGACACCTTGTGGCGATTATACTGCCAGTAAATGGACTGCTAACGGCATCACAGGAGAAGGCCAACAAGTTGTCATTGAAGGTATTGATATCATTAAGCACGCAGACAATGGTCTAATAGAAGAAATGTGGGGGTATTTTGATAATTAACTGTAAAGAAACAGCCTCTCTGGCATGAGCTCAGAACCTCCCATGCTCTTACGTCATCATATAAGAAAGTTCTACAGAGAGAAGATCAAACCCCTTATCAGCCATTAACTTTTTCAAACGTCCTGTCCAATCTCTCAATACAAGTCCACCCCTTACTCTCGAATATGAAAATGGTAGAACCTTAACGATCTATTTGAAGCAAGGCATGGGTTCAGCAACTCTTCATCAATTGAAATGGAACAGAAATACACCGGTGCTCGGTGTAACTAACGCCTTGAATCAAAAAATGTAGTTTATCCACAGCCTAGTAGATTATTTGAAACGGGTTAGTACGACAACTATATCGTTGTCTTGCTCATACATCTTTTTAAATTTCTTCTGTACTAGTGTAATCGTAGAAGGCCCAGTTGAAGGGACTAGACTATACATTTCGCTTGTAGGAAATGAAATTTTAGTTCGCTTAATGATGGGATAACATGGATATTGTTAGATAACCTTACAAATCATCAATCTTATTCCTTCCGTGGAAAATACCGTAAGGTTTAACGGTGAAGCGAAGCGCCTAAGTGATTAAAAGTGTCGGTAAGAAATTGTGGCCGCAGTAAGAAGTGAACTCGCGGCCTGATGATTACAAAGCCCCTCCCGATGCTTCTCCTGCACACTCGGGGATAAACTCGTAATCTTGCTCGCGTCTCTCTCTTGTCGCACTTGTCACGCGTCACATAGCTGAACATATCGGCAACTGGCTACCCCTGCCTTCTAATCGATTCTGATCACGTCAGAGCACCTCTATTGTGTTTACTTTCTCTTTGATTACGCCTTATTTGCGTTTTTGGTGCTCCTTTTGTGCTCCTTTTTGGGTTTAAGCACGTTGCGTTTCAGAACGAGAAAGCCCACTAACTCATTGAGTTAGTGGGCTTTTTAATGGTTGCGGGAGTAGGATTTGAACCTACGACCTTCAGGTTATGAGCCTGACGAGCTACCGGGCTGCTCCATCCCGCGTCAAGAAAGTGATCCGGTATTTAAGCCGGTAGCGATTTTCTGATGCCTTACGGCGACACAGTATCTTCAGAAGCGATGCTTTTGAAGAGGCGGGCTGCTCGGTCCCGCGCGTATGATCAGGCATAAAGCCTTAAATTAAAAAACCGGCAATGAGCCGGTTTCATAAACTGTTTGGAACTGTGATGATGTTTTTGAACACTCTTTTGTAGATCTGGCGATGACCTACTCTTCCGCGCCTTAAGACGAAGTACCATCGGCGCAAAGGCTTTTCACTTCCGGGTTCGAGATGGGACCGGGTGGGACAACCTTGCTATAACCACCAGATCAACAAAAGAGTGTTCTTTGCGTTTTGTTTTGCAGCTTTTCAGCTGCTGCATGCTGTTTAACCTTTATATTCAAAGATATTTTATCTCTGTCTATGGAGAGGCTCTACAAGCCTATCGAGCAATTAGTATCAGTTAGCTCCACACATTACTGCGCTTCCACACCTGACCTATCAACGTGGTGGTCTTCCACGGCTCTCAGAGAGACCTAATCTTGAGGGGGGCTTCCCGCTTAGATGCTTTCAGCGGTTATCCCTTCCGGACATAGCTACCCTGCAATGCGGCTGGCGCCACAACAGGTCCACCAGAGGTCCGTCCACCCCGGTCCTCTCGTACTAGGGGCAGCTCCTCTCAAGTCTCTTGCGCCCACGGCAGATAGGGACCGAACTGTCTCACGACGTTCTAAACCCAGCTCACGTACCTCTTTAATTGGCGAACAGCCAAACCCTTGGGACCTGCTCCAGCCCCAGGATGAGATGAGCCGACATCGAGGTGCCAAACACTGCCGTCGATATGAGCTCTTGGGCAGTATCAGCCTGTTATCCCCGGCGTACCTTTTATCCGTTGAGCGATGGCCCTTCCACTCAGAACCACCGGATCACTATGACCTACTTTCGTATCTGTTCGACTTGTCAGTCTCACAGTCAGGCAGGCTTATGCCATTGCACTCAACAACCGATTTCCAACCGGTCTGAGCCTACCTTCGCGCGCCTCCGTTACCATTTGGGAGGCGACCGCCCCAGTCAAACTACCCGCCACAGTGGGTCCGAGATCCAGTTTCATGGATCGTCGTTAGGCATCAGGAACAACAAGGGTGGTATTTCAAGGGTCGGCTCCACAAGGACTGGCGTCCCTGCTTCAAAGCCTCCCACCTATGCTACACATGTTGTCCCTAATACCACACTGAAGCTGTAGTAAAGGTGCACGGGGTCTTTCCGTCTAACCGCGGGTACTCCGCATCTTCACGGAGAATTCAATTTCGCTGAGTCTGTGCTGGAGACAGTGGGGAAGTCGTTACGCCATTCGTGCAGGTCGGAACTTACCCGACAAGGAATTTCGCTACCTTAGGACCGTTATAGTTACGGCCGCCGTTTACCGGGGCTTCAATTCGCAGCTCTCACCGCTCCTCTTAACCTTCCGGCACCGGGCAGGCGTCAGACCCTATACGTCGTGTTCACCACTTCGCAGAGCCCTGTGTTTTTAGTAAACAGTCGCCACCCCCTCTTTTGTGCCCCCACCAATGAGTTGCCTCAATGGTGGGCCTCCTTATCCCGAAGTTACGGAGGCAATTTGCCGAGTTCCTTCAGCACAGTTCTCTCAAGCGCCTTGGTATGCTCTACCATCCCACCTGTGTCGGTTTAGGGTACGGTCTATATGGTGGTGCTATTTCCTGGGACACCTTCGCGGCCCTTCCAATCCAATAAGGAAGAACAACTTACAGTATCCGTCACATTCCACCAGGTACAGGAATATTAACCTGTTTCCCATCGACTACGCTTTTCAGCCTCGCCTTAGGGGCCGACTCACCCTGCGCGGATTAGCCTTGCACAGGAACCCTTGGGATTTCGGCGAGAGTGTCTCTCACACTCTTTATCGCTACTCATGTCAGCATTCTCACTTCTGATATCTCCAGCATGGCTCACGCCACACCTTCACAGACTTACAGAACGCTCCGCTACCACTTGATCATAAGATCAAATCCACAGCTTCGGTACTTGTCTTTAGCCCCGGTACATC